>CAKTWK010000030.1 GCA_934630735.1 uncultured Collinsella sp.
ACGGGTCAACCTGCAGTGCGGCCCGAACCCCGTGAGGGCCGGCGCCTTTAGACGCGTGCCGGAAATCCAAGGGTTATGCCCTAAGAGCAAACCGCCCCTTTTAGGGGTGGTTTTGATTACGAGAGCTCGCGTCTCATGAAGTTTATTCGAGCTTTTGACGGTTCTCGCCTATAATATTGGTTCGAAGAAATGCCCTCAACACTCGTGATGAACGAAGGTTCTTGGAGTTCGCCAAGAATGGCAAGGCTAACATCAAGGCGGGAAAGATGCGGCGTAAAGTCGCTTCATTTACGAGGCAGTTTGGAACCGGAGCGGTAGAAGGCTATTTACAAAAAACAAATTGGTGGCTAGAACCGTGCCGGAACTCCGCTTCTTATTCGACTAGGCGGGCCGCGAGTTACTGCCCTCGGGCTCGCCTGGCTTTGCCGGAGCCTACCTCGTTCAATCCGGACCGTATGTCCGCCAGACCACCGCTGGCACCGGCTTACGGCGCTTTCGCGGCGTTGGCGGTGGCCTGGGCTTTGCCGGCGCCGAAATCAGTTTGTTACGAGTGCACTTTAATAGCGACTACTTCGTATGCCGCTTGTGCTACTCTTTTTATGAACGGCGGAGCCCTTTATGGATGGCTTCGCCGTTCACCGTTAAATAGCGGCACTTTCAATCTCTTGGATATATCGACTGAATAAAATGTTGATTGTTCAGATTGGAGGCGGCTATGGTTCAACCGAAAACCCAGGGAAATCACCGAGCATATCCAAAGGAGCTGGCGATATATGTCGAGCGTATCCTATTGGAGGAAACCGATGCTGGGCTTGGCAAAGGGTTGAGCGTTTCGGACATAATGGCGGAGCTTAAAGCTCGTTATGGCTATGAAGTTAAGCGCGACACAGTGCAGGGCGTATTGAACGCACTTGTTGATTCTGGATCAAAAAAGCCTTCGCTCTGCAATAATGCGGGCGCCAGCCCGTTAACCGAGATGAATAGAATCGACCTCGATAACAGTTGCCTGAATCCGTCCTACACAGTGATTGCAAGTCGGTTGGCTTGTAAGGGCGAGCAACTGACGAATGGTGGGGGGAATTCTGCTCCTAAAAATGCGAAGCGCCTGTACAGCATAGGGCGTCAAATTGATGGTGCGCAAATCGAGCATCTGTGCCGCCTCATTGAAGCCTCTACGGGCGTGGGCGGAGCCGATACACTCGAGCATGCGGTTCTTCGCCTACTGTGCGGCGAAGAAAGGCGGCAGATTGAAGATCGTTTGGCTCAAGAAAATGCCCTGCTCAAAAGTGGCAGAATTGCAAATATGGAAGCAACGCTTGCAAATTTGAGGTTATTGGAAAAGGCCATTAGCCAAAGGCGGAAAGTCCGCTTTCGAACTTCTGACAAGGGACGATTGCATAGTCATACGCCATATCATCTATGCATGCACGATGGCTACTACTACCTGTTTGTGGGTCACAAGGGTGCCGCGAGGTCTTTTGACGCAATTCGGGTTGATAATCTGTGGGATTTAACCATTGCTGGACCAGTGGACGATGCAAAAGGTCGTTTTGAGGCGATGGCCGAAGAGGCAAAAAGGTTTTCTCGTGCTGGCGTGAACAGGATGTTTAGTGACGACATCGTTACGGTTCGCGTAAGGTGTCATAACCAAGCAAAGGAGAAGTATCTTTTAGCTGAATTTGCCGGAAACGATGGGTTTCGGCGCGAGACGCAGGACGGGCATCCAAATCCAGAGTATTCGTTTATGGTGTCGTATGATGGCATGAAAACATGGGCAATGAAGTGGCTCGACGTGTTTGAGATACTTCAACCAAAGAAATTGCGCGATGACGTTGTGGACATCATTGGACATAAATGTATCTATGTGAGTGCGAGGACTGATTCAAATGACACCTGCTGAGAAAAAGCAAGCAATTGGCGATGCGTTGGATTACTGGTATTTGCTCGATTTTTTGAGCCAAGGCGACCAACCCGAAGATAAAGAGGACCCGCCTAGGTCCAGAAAAGGAGTGCTTGATGACTGCTTTGCTCCAAAGGGGCGGGATGGTCAGGATTTCCAGTCGCCTTTTGAAGAAGCGAGAGAGCGTGCAAATAGTGTCACAAACGGCGAAAACTGGCCGATCTCAACAATTTATTGTCACCTGGGCTCTGTTCCACGCGAAGCGGTCATGACGTATCTTGCGAATAAACCTGGGAATGAAATCGAAAAAGAGGACGAGTGCATGACGGTTGCGCTATTAGGTATGAGTCCTGATGGCCAATTTGTCAGCTTTGAGTTGTCCTCCTTATTTTGGTGGTTGAAGAGGAATGTCGGGAATAGCCTAAATGCCATCGGTAGCTTTGAGAAAGAGCAGGATGAAATCCGCAATAAAATCAACGAAAAACTCGATGGAGCAAAGCTGACATATGGTGTCATTGGGGGCATTGTCGATAGTTACGTCCGACCAATGATTGAGGGGATAGCCAACTGCCTTCCCAATGGTGACGGGGCCGAACGCATCGGCGAGTGGTGTTCAAGGCTGCTTGTTGAATATAGGGCAATGAAGCCAAAGGACAATGGGGACGATGCGTGCCCAGTGTTCGACCAATCGCTCTGTCACTCTTTTTTCGCAAAAGACATTTCCCGGATAAATGAGCAGTACAAGTTAGGGTCATTCGACGATTTAGATAAGGGGCCATTGTCTCTTGTTTCCGCTTACCTCGAAGGTGGATTGAGGGATGAATCTGCCTGCGGAGTGATTGATCTTTTGGGTGGCGAAGACAATGACGATTTGACCGCCCGTGCAGATTTCTTTTCTGAGGTGTTGGGAGCCGGCGCTATACCTATCGGTCGCTGGCCGAGTAAATACTCCTTGAGTTTGATGCAACAAGGGCAGTAAATCTCGCGGTTGGTCGTGGCAGTTCGACACGCAAATACCCCGCAAACGACGTTATGTCGGTAAACGGTCCTCCGGGCACGGGAAAAACAACCCTGCTCAAGGATATCGTTGCGGCTAATGTTGTCGAAAAAGCCCGCCTGCTGTGTGGATATGACAAGCCTGATGACGCTTTCGAAGAGGTAGAACTTAGCAAAGATTATCTCAAATATGTTGAGAATCCATATCGCTTCAAAAAGGGCAGAACCGGAGATGCGATTAATGGTCTCAGCATTTTGGTCTGCTCGACAAACAATGCAGCAGTTGAGAATATCGCCAAAGAGCTTCCTGATGGGAAAGCCTTTTTGGAGGGGATTGACGAATCTGAGAAAAAAGAGTTTCTCGAGTCAGATTTGTCCAACATTGTTTGGGGAAAGACAAGCGAGCGGAAAACGGTAGAAGACCTCTATTTTTCTTCGGCGCTCGTAGACAATGAGGGCAACCTTCGAGACCCCGGGCATCCCGGACTTATGATTGCGGCGTGTCTCGGAAACCGAAGGAATATTAATAGTTTTAGGAATTGTGAATTAGCTTCGCTGCAGTTTAAAGCCCAGGTAGGAAAGGGCAAGCGGTTTTCTAAGGCGAAGAAGCTGTTTCTCGCTCAATACAAAAAGGTATCCGATCGATTTAACAGAATGGAGGAGCAAGCCGCCAGGGAACGCGAGCTTCTGAAGCTTCAAGCGCAGTTGTCCCAATTGAATTATGAGTGTCAGGAGGACGAGCGAAAGATAGTTGAAGAGCTGACAATCGAAACGGCGTGCCTGCCTCATCCTTTTGAAGGCGGTGCCGTAGGCGATGTCCGGAAATATCTCGATGACATTGCGAAGGATACCGCTGATTATGAGGCGATAAGGAATAGGCTTGAAACGGAATTGCGCGATGCGGAAGAAAAGGCCAGTGGGCTGTTCGGGTGGATCTATAGGGGTCGCTTGTCCGATGGCCTCGAGAAGCTCGATTCCTTTATGCAGCAAACCAAGTCGGAGCAGAAACTTGTTGAGCTGCGTACGGGATTTGAGGGCAAATACAAAGAATTAGAGAATGAAAAGAAGAAACTAGTCTCTTTACAGGTGAAGATTAAGGGGTTAGAGGACGTAGTCAAGGGCACTAAATCTGTCGAGACGATTGACGAGCGTTTTGTCGAGTCTATCTCAAAGGGGGATAACGAAAGCCGAAAGAGCGCTCATCTATATAATCCATCCGATGAAGATGAACTAAAAAAGGAGCGTAACCTGCTATTTCTGTACGCGCTGCAGGTGACACGCGAGTTCATTCTCGAATCAAAATGCATGTGGAACAACATTACGTTTCTACGAACTTACTGGGGAGCTAAAGACAGAGGCGCCGATTCTGGCAAAAAGGAGTTGATAGAGTTCACGCAAGCCGACAGACGGAAGATGGCCCCTGCGCTTTTTCAGGCACTCGGTTTGCTTACCCCAGTGATTTCTTCCACATTTGCGTCGATTGGCCGCATGTTTGAGGACATTCAGATTGGGAAAGACCCTTTATTTGGCCTGCTGATAATAGATGAGGCTGGACAGGCGGTGCCGTATGCTGCTCTGGGTGCCCTTGCTCGCAGTCGACGCGCAATGATTGTTGGAGACCCTTCTCAGATTGAGCCCGTTATCACGGGGGATGTTAAGGAGCTCCGCGCTACCCTTGGTAAAAAAGTATTACTACCGTTTAAGGGAGACGTGGCTTCGGTTCAACGACTTGCCGATGCCGTTAACCCCTATGGCCACCTGCGCAGCAACGGCGAAGATGATCAATGGATTGGCTGTCCGCTTGTGGTTCACCGCCGCTGCATATCGCCTATGTTCGATATCTCGAACGAGATCTCGTATCAGGGCTCCATGCTTAACGAGACGGCTAATCCAAAAAAGGATTTCGCTGACAGCTTTTATCTAAAGTCCTCACAGTGGATCAATGTTGCGGGATTTGAACGTGGTAATCGCGACCACTATGTTGATGCTCAGGGCGACAGAGTGTACGAAATCGTCAGGGACGCTTTTAGGAAAACGGCGGCTGCGACCAAGAAAAAAGCTGACGGGTCGGGTGAGCTTGAAGAGCGTGCTATTCCGAGCCTCTATATCATTTCTCCGTTTAAAACTGTTGTCAGCGGGCTTAAGAATAGGCTATTAGAAGAGACGCCTGAAGGAATAGCAGAGTGCGCCTGGCGTGCATTTGCAAAGTTTAATATTGGTACGGTTCATACGTTCCAAGGCAAAGAAGCTCACCAGGTGATATTTGTCTTAGGGTGTGATACAAGGCGCAGCTGTGAGGGTGCGATCAAGTTTGTAAACCCAAACATCGTGAATGTTGCGGCAAGCCGAGCCAAGTATCGCCTCTACGTAATTGCTGACTATGCAGCGTGGAAGATTAACGAGAACGTTGCAACGATGAAGCGCATTCTCGATACGGCATGGGTTAAGCATTGGGAAAAATACCAGACAACTGGAGCTATTGAGGAGCTCAATGCAGCAAAAGATATGCTGCCGCGAGGAGAATCTCTTCCACGGGAGGCAGCTGACGCGGACGAGGAACATATCAATGAAGACGACAAGAAAGATGTTTGGTGCCCTGATGTAAACACCGATTCCTATTTGGACAACGTGGGCGAAGCGTTCAAAAGCTTTAATCTGGATGCAGAAGACTGTCGAATCATAGGCTTCTCTTCGCGCGAAGCTCTTCAAAGCGCGTTCGCTGATTGCGCGTGCGACCAAAATGGCAAAAATAGGGTGCTTGAGAATATCGAGCAGGGGCTTCTTCTGTGCAAGATATTTGGCATTGGCAGTGTTGGTACCGATAGCGATTCAGATTGCGCATTTTGCCTTCTAATGTTCTGCCGTGCGGCAGAGAGATACTTGCGTTTGAAATTGCTGCCGACCTTGAAGGCCATTGCTCCCGATTATGTCGTTGCAAGAAAGCCGCTCAAGGAGCTTGAGAGCCTTAACCTCGGTCAATACAAAAGGTTAATTGAAAAAAAGAGTGAGCTACTGGCATTCTCTGTTCAAGTCGAAAATGCTGAACTGACGCAGGCGTCAAAGGGGGACTGGTGGAGGTCACTCGGCAAAACGCTGGGTCAATTCACTAATTTTCGTAATAGCGCCTGTCACACCGATCGAGAAGAGATGGTTAGCGCGGGCGAGGTCTGGCTGGCGCTTCGATGCCTTTTTACTGCTTTTCAGCTTGATGAACATGGCCATAAGAGCGTGGAAATCATGCGAGAGAGCGTTGCTTACGAAGCGGCTTTTGCGGGGGCCGAACGTTTGCCGGTCTGTTACTCAAAGGATCAGGCGGAAGCTAAGGGCTATGCCTCGATTTCGAAAATACTGAGAGAGGGTGGCTCGGGGATTAGGTCTGAAGATGCCAACACTATTCTGATGGAACAAGGGTATCTGCGACTTTTCGATGAAGGTGAAGAGAGCGTACAACAATGCAAGGTCCCGTCCGCTAAAGGCTTGGGGCTGGGCGCAGTCTTTGTGCGCGGAGAAGATAAGAACGGCGAAGTGTACTATTTTGCGCAGTATCCGCGAGCGAAAGCCAAAGAGATATGCGATCTCATTGAATCTGAGTCGTAATTTGGCCCAAGGCTAAGTGCGCTTTATGCTTTAACCCGCAATCTAACGCTATATAGCGGTAGATTGCGGGTTGCTTTTTATCTCTTTTCACTATTCTGCAGGTGTCAGTTGTTCGAAGGGAGATTCAAAGATGCTTGAGTCCGATTGTATTTATATTTGCGACGAGTCGAGTGAGGCGGATCTCACGTGCACGCTTTTGCAGATGAGGCAGATAGTTGACGAGGCAATTGATCTTGCCTATGAGCTCGAGGACTCCTCTGTTGCTTACAAGGGAGTTGTTGACGGCCTGTTGGCCGCGTGGGAGTCGTTGTGCTACCGCAATGCCGCCGTCCATGAGCTTATTCAATCTGTTCTGCTTGAGCGTAATGAGACCCTGCGATTTGATGAATTACAAATGCGTAATGAAGTACCCGAGCGGCCAATATGCCGATAACGACATTTGTTTGTCTCTGAGGGTAACAATCTTGTCCGATCCCTCGAAGACATAGTTTTTCTTACATTAGCTTGCGAACGTAGCCTTCTTTGAAAGGAAGATCATGAACGCTTCTATCCAAATTTCGTCCAGCGCCGCTGAGCCTGCACCCCGCACCGCCAAGGGCGAGGCCGTCAAGCTCGTGCAGGGCGCGCTACTCATTGCCGTCGCCGCGGTTGCCGCTGTCGGCATCGCCTCTGTCGCCGCCCCGTTTTGCGTCTGGAAGGGCGAGGTCGCGCTGTTCTTTAACAATTCGTTCCATACCAACTACTCCGTTTCCGCGATCGCGGAGTACGCGTCGGCGGCGCTCGGGTCCGATTGGGCGTCGCTGCTCGTGGCGGCGCTCGTCGCGGCGTACCCTGCCTACCATGCCGTCTGGCGCGTTCGCGAGGGACTTGGGCTCAGCTGCGAGGCGCCGGTTTTCAGCAAGCGCGTGTCGCGCCTTCTTGCTGCGGTGAGCGCCTGCCTGCTGCTGGCGATGCTGTTCATGGGCTATGGAACGAGTTGGCTCATCAACGGCAGCGCGATGGGTGACCAGAGCCTTGTTGAGTCGGGGCACAATGTATGGGCTGTTTCCATCATGATCATGCTGGGCTGCGTCCTGATGTGCCTGTTCAAGTGGTTTCTCGCCAAGGGCCCCGGGCGCAATTTCGGCAGCGGCTTCGCTATCGAGCTTGTTCGCCTCGCCGATGTCCTGCTGAAGCGCGCGAGCTCGAACCTGGTCCTGTGCTATGTGGCCGAACTGCTTGCCTGCCTGCTGGCGCTGGCCTTCGCAGCCGTGGCCTATGTCGTCGTGAGCGTAGCCATCGCGCTTGCGTTCGCAGCCGTGGCCTTGGTTGTGTGCCTTGCCGGGATTCCCATTATCCTTGCTGCCTCGTGGCGTAGGTAGCGGGGGTGTTCCCGATTGCCCGCGGCGTCTGCGACCCGGTACTGCTCCGTGGTCGACGACTCGGTGTGGCTTCACTGCGATTCGTCCGTAAATGACCGCAGGGCGATCATGCGAGTTCTTGTCATAGCGTGAGAAAAACTTGCAGAAATCGTTAGTTCTTTTCACGCGATGAGAAAAACTTGCAGATTGGCACGAGGGCGACAACTCTCCGAGCGAGCGTGGTTTCGATATTGCTTGTTAATGTGTCCGAACGGTTGATTGGAGACAAAATGTATCCGGACTATGAGCGCAACAACAGTCCCATAAGCATTACGGATGAGGATGGTCCGTTCCTAGTCATGGAGGCGGAGCTGTTTTACAACGACGAGCTGAACGATGAGTTCAAGAAGAGCAGGGCGCGTCATTACTATTCTTGCGCAAGTGCTGCTACGGCACTTTATTACTGCAAATCGCTTGCAGAGGATGACGACAATCCCTGGTATGTAAGCTGGGAAAAGGCGGTCGAGCAGTATCCGCTGGAGAAGCGCGAGAGCGCAACGATGCTCTATTGGGTTGAGCCGACCGATCCGTTAACGGCCCTCGATGCCCGCTACCCCCAATACGATCTTGAGCCATATGTAAGTAAGGCCATCCGCGTCGCCAGCTCATATTTGCTGGGGCTCCACGATAGTGCGTATTCGATTGATCAGTTGGATGTTGAGGATGTTGACAACCTGCTCACTGCTGCCTGGTTTTTGATCCAGAAACTCCAAGAAGGCGGGGGTATGCATGACCCGGATGCCCTGGATAAGATCGAAGACGCTACGTATGACGCCTATACAGCGGTCAGGAATTTGATTGAGAACGAAGAGGCGGCCAGGGCCAGTTCGAAGTCCGATGAGAATCTTTAGCTGCCGCACTGAACGGCGTGCCTGATCGGCGGGCTGTCGGCAAAAGTCCGGACAGTCTACCGACCCTAGTCGCTACATCGTTTCCTTGCTCGCGGCGTAATGTTCCGCCTGCTTAAGGGCGTCCTCGTAGGCGCGCTGTTTTGCTTCGTACTCTTGGGCATAGCGCTCCTGTTCCGCTTGCCCGGGAACATGCACGGTCATGCTTCGGGGGTCTTTGGGAGATAACTGTGCAAGCGAGTCTCCGTGCGAGGTGTCCCTGATGCGTGTCGCCCTTGCAGTGATCGACGTTGAAGAGCGTGAGGCATTGGAGTGCGATCTTAAGAAGCTGCTCGCTTCGTGCGAGTAATCTCCGGCTGTCCCTCTTTCCTTCTTTCCTTTTCTCGGACGGTATGGATGCCGCCACCTCAACCGCCCTGCGAGAGATTTTGTCCGCATGGGATGGTATTTAACACATGCAACAACTAAATCGGAGGTTTGACCATGGCTACGTGGGATCTTAGCTGTCAATCGAATCAGTCGTCTGCGGACGACAAGGAGCTCGCTCCCTATCTCGCACGCCAAAAGGCGATGCGCGAGTTTTTTGAGCGTGCGCTGTTTGTCCCCAAGGACCAGGACAACAACGGCCTGTACTTTTTGGGCGCCACGACGGGCTCGGGTAAAAACTACACCGCCGAGCAGGTCACGGCCGACCTGATTGCCGGCGGCTGGGATGAGTCGGGCTGTTTTAACAAATGCCCCGGTCGCCGCACCTTGGTGTTTGTAGTTCCGGGTAAGGACAACCGCGACAACTATGTTGCAAACGTGCGCCAATTGCTGATTGGTCAGGGCATGGATTGCAAAGACGCGGCGCGCATGGTGTTCGATCTTCCGCGCGCGGGGGAGAACATCCTGCATTGGATCGAGGTCACCCGTGGCAAGGGTGCTGTGGGTGTTCGCAAAATTCCGTGCCCCATTGAAGCGGATGACGAGAGCTCTTATCGCGTCATTAAGCGGGCATGGCGTAACGCTATGGAGGTCGCCGATGACCTTTTGGGCATCCTTGACACAAGGAGACGCCTGGGAAGTGTTGTCGATCGTCTGGCCCCCAGCCTGAGGGAAAAGCTGTCGTTAGCTGATGCGAGCCTGCGTTGGGCAGTGAGTTGCGAGCTTAAAAACATCACGCGTGGCATGGAGATAATCCCTCAGATTTGGCCATCTGCGCTACTCAACGACGAGAGTATGCCACATGTGATTGCGTGCACACCTCAAAAGCTCGTCAACACAATTGATACGGTGACCGGTGCGGGAGTTGTGCTTTTTAATGCGTCAGCCGCCGAGAAGAGCATGTTTATCTTTGACGAAATCGATCATATGAAATCCGATATGCTGTCGACGTTGACGGACGACCCCGTGACGTTTCAGCCGGATGAGGTGCTGCGCATCCTTGATCGTCATTTTAACGGCGACGTGGTGGACCCTTTGCTGCTAGGAAATCGAGATCAATGGATGGCGGTCTACACGCACGCTTCCACGTCGGGTGATCACAAGGGGTCGAATGCCGAGAGGAACAGAGTTTCGCGAGCGAGCATAGAGGAAGCTGCCGAAGAAATCGCCAAGGATGCCGAGAATATTCAAAAGGCGCTTGCCTCTTGCATTAAGGAGATGAAGCTACGTCTGCCTTTTGCGCTGTCTGATGAGGCGAAAGAAGGGCAACTCTTCGGTCGACATCTGTTTGGCAGTGACGATATCTCGGTGGGCGACAACTCGATAAACCCGTTGCGTTACAAGCTCAATGAGAACGGTACCCACAATATGATTACGGTTCATGGGGCAAATGGACAGCCAACAGTTAACAAGGCGGTGCGCCGTGCTCGCGGTATCGTCAGGATGGTGGTGGGTCATCTCGGCCGCTGCGCTGCACTTATGGACAGCCTGTATTACGGCAGCATTTCGTACAAAGACGATCTTTCGCGCAAGAACATCATCGATGCGCTGGGTATTAGGAACGATCGGACCAACGAGAAGTATTTTTGGGATTCGTTGATGATGGCGCTGTTCTTTAAGAACCGTAAGAACGACGATATTGATGCAGTCGACGACTCGATGTATGCGCGTGGCGTCGACTATCTGGTGATGGAAACCACGCTCGACCATATGTTTACCACGCACCTAACCAGCCATGGCATTGAGCGCATGCCCGAGGCGTACTTGGCCTCCATTGCTGCCAAGGCACCCAGCGTGTGTATGAGCGCAACTTGGAGCGCATCGACCGTCAAAAACTTCAACCTGGATTACCTCGACGAGGTTCACGGCGTGGTTCGCAAGGATACGTGGATTGGCGAGCTCAACCAAGAGATCGTTCGACAGACCAAGCTGTTTAACAAACAGGCGGCAAAGACGTACGACGTTGACGTTGCTTGGGTTGACGAAGACAAGAATCTTGTCGGTATGGCAGCGTTGGCCGGTGGCGCCTTTGGTGGGGCCATCGTATCGCCCGACGAGACGTACGAGCGCGTGATGGAGTTCTTTGACCAGGTCGGCGTGAGTGAAGGGCTTGCGGTGCGTCTGCGTTTAAAGGTCGCCGACAGGGTGGGCACAAGCGACGTCAAGAGCATCAAGTTTGAACTGAAGCGCCTAAGCAAGACTCTCGTTGCCGTGAGCGCCTGGGCGCGTGGTGTTGCGCGCGGCGCGCAGCAGGCAGGAGCCATCTTTACGACGCGCCACATGGGAAACCATGGCGACTTTAATAGTTTGGCGCTGGACCTTGCCCGAGAAATCGTTGCCGAGCTGGTGATTAGGAACGTTAAGCGCCCCGAGGCGTCGTACGAGAAGTCGCTCGAGGAGGCCAAGGATATGGTACCGTGCTTTAACGCTGCAGAATGGGATACCGGTTGGGGCGACGCTCAAAACCGTCTCGAGATGGGCCAGCCGACCCTGATGTTCATCAATTTGTCGGCCGGTGGCTTTTCCAAGAATCTTAAATACAAGGTGCCGGAAAGTTTGTGTCGCACGGTGCGACAGATTGATTGCGGCTTCGAGGATGCCGACCGCCGTCCCAAGATGGACCTGGACTTCCTGTACATTGAGTCGCCTACGAGCCGTTTGACGTCGGAAGTCGAGATTAGCGCGGCGACGTTTGTCCAGCAGGCGTTGACGGGTGTGGTTGAACAGGAAGAGCTGGTGGCGCGCGGAGAGGTCCCGTTTACCGAAAAGCGTCATAACGTACGGCTGCTGCTGTCTGGCACCAAACGGAATCTGCCGGTTCGCAATACCCTCTCTTATCAGGTCGAAGGCGCTCGCATTGTGGCGCAGGCGGTGGGCCGCCTGATGCGCACGAGCGTAAAGATGCCCCGTGTGCAGGTGATGCTCGACCGCGAGATTGCGAACGATTGCAACTTCTCTTTTTTGCGCGATTTGCCGATGGGCTACGAGCTTGAGCAGGTGGTTGGTGCGTGCGCGGCGGTCAACAATCACATGGCGGACGATAAAGACCACGCTGCTGATAAGCAGCAGAATCTTGCTGCCTTTAAGAACAATCTTGCCCGGCAAAAGCATGAGAAGTTGGCATGGAAAGTCACTTCGCTTAATGCTGGGATGGAGGATCTTGCCGCCTTTGACGATGAGCGCGACTTCTACCTGCATCATTTTTGCCTGCCGTGGGAGGATCTCGCGAGCTATCCGGCGCGTCGAAGCGCCGCGTTGCGCATGCCGCACGTCGTGAGTGGCTATGCGTATGCCGAAGGCGGGGCGTGCAAGGTGCCGCACTTTGAATTTCCCAACTACGATGGCGAGCCTGTCGAGCAGATTGCCGCCCGTCTGGAGGAGCGCTGTCGCTATAACGAGGGCTTTAAGGGCGCAAAGGTTCGCCAGGTAAGCCAGACGGCTGCCCGTGTGCCCGAGCTGCTGTCAATTCGCGAAGTGCGTGAGCGTTGGTCGAGCGACGGGGTGCCCACAACGCTGCAGCCGGCAGCGACGGCGCACATGACGCCCTATATGTTCCAGGCGGTATACCTGGGAGAGCTTGGAGAATCTGCCGGAAGGGCAATCTTTGAGGCGTACTACGATGGCCGTTATTCGCTTACGCGTGGTGATGCTGCCCATGCCGAGACGGGCGGCGACTTTGAGGTGCTCGATGCCGCCGGCAACAAGACCGGGGTGTGGATCGACTTTAAGCACTACCGTATCGGCGCCTATGAGGCCTACAGGCGCAATGGCGGCGAGACCACGGACGCCGAGCGCTTTAAGGCCAAGGCTCAAACAGTTGGCGCGAAACGCCTGTTGATCGTAAATGTGTTGGCCGATGAAGCGGCGCTGGGGCTCCGCCAAAAGCCAATCGACGACGAGGGGATGGTGTTCTCCTTCCCCTATATGGCAGCTGATGGAGCAATCAGCCTGGAGATGATGGAGGCGATCGGCCGTGCAATCGAAGCATAGCCAGCCGTGCGGTCTGGGAGACATCGCCGTATCCGAGCTCGTGTTGCAGCTCGATGCGGCGGCTGCCGAGGAGCGTTACTCGGTCTTTTGGTGCAACGTCGGCGATGCGGGCAAGCATGCCGTGGCAAACTTTATGACCGATGTGTGCCAGACGGGCAAGGTCGTCGCGCTTACGCAGCTTGCAGACAACCGCGTCTTTCTGATGGTCAAAGCGGGCGTGCAGACGGGCGACCTTAATGCTTCGCTTTATCAGGAGCAAGTGGTTCCGATTAAAACTAATTGGAACGAGTTGGACGATTACGTTGCGCTCCGTTTGCTGTTCAACTCCTGCTCTCAGTTTGAGGGGATTGAGGACGAGGTTCCCAATGACACCGGGCACCTGTATGTCATTAGCGCCAAGGGTGCCCGCCGCGATGCTGTCGAAAGCGACGGAAGGGGACCTGCCAAGATCGAAACGGTTGAAATCGTTATCGATGAGGATTGCACCTTCGATCTTAAGATTCGGACGTTTACTAAGCGTCGTGTGCTTATTGGCAGGGCACAAGGTGACGAGAAAGAGCTCGAAAAGATTAAGAGCCAAGTGGGCTACAGGCTATCGCCCGTGGCGACGATGGTGCTTGCCCATGAACAAAAAGACGAGTATATCCTGCGCCGAGCCAAGGGCGACAAGCCGTCCAAGCGCCGTGATCTGACATTCTCGGCCCAGGCGGACAAGGTCGCCTATACCAAGAAGGGCATTCTGTATCGAGAGCTGCAGATTCTCGAACGCCGTTACAGCGACTTCGCCCGGGTGACGCTCATGGAATACCCGCGTAAGAGTTTCTACGAGGTGCTCAAGGGTGATGAGTACGCGCGCGTGGTTGCGGAGCGCATGGCGGGGCAGCGAATCGTGGTGTCGTTTGCGCGTAATGGGCTTGCCGAAGTGGCGCGCCGGCTGGCCGACCGACTTAACGATTCCTCGTGGGGCGTTCGCGCATCGTATGGCGGAAGGACCGTGGATTCGCGGGCGCTGAACCTTGTCGTTGTGCCCAATGAGGTTGCTGAGGACGACGGCTATGCCTTACATGTTGGCGTGGTGGAACAGCACGTGACGCCGGATGTGTGCGAGCCACTGTTTAAGGTGGCGCCAAAGCAAAAGGATCGCAACGCGCAAGAGGCGATCCTGGGCGCCATGCTCAAAGAACTGCTGGTAAAGCAGGATGTTGTCGACGAGCGGGTGGCGGCGTTTGATCTTGACGCTTTGGATATTGAGTCGGTGACGGTGTGTGGCTTAGTCGATGTGCCGCATAAAGCAAAGGACAAGATTGAGCTGGATTCGCGTATCGCTACGTTGGCGATTGGCACGGATGGGGACATGCGCTATGCCTCGCATTCGGCAGAGGATGGTCCCGAGGACGAGATGGAGCTCGATCTGCTGACCGCGGACGGCAAACTCGATAAGGGCGCCTATGTCTTTGACGTGCATGCGAACGGGCGGTCTATGCTTGCGCGCGTGCGGGATACGGGACTGACGACGTTTTCCAACAACTTTATGGCTCTGGTGGGCGAGCATCAGCTCGCGGGCAAGGCGGGGCGTAAGAAAGAGATTTTCGAGAGCTACAACTCGCCTTATTACGGCATTGGAACGTTCGAGCGCGCGGGCAGGACTTGCTATTTTGTGGGCGTCAACAACGGCACCCAGGAGGATATGGCGACTGCGATTCACGTGCGTTCGATTGAGATGCTCGGCGGCGATGATTTGTCCGAGTTGTTGGTTCAGCTGGCCAACATAGGCCTTTCGCGCTATAAGGCTCCGTCCGTGTGGCCGATTCCGGTCAAGTATCTCAACGAGTGCGCTGCACGTGAGGGCGCGGTGGGGGATGGCGGTGTCGGCAAGTGATGGTGTTGCGCAATTATCGCTCCTAGAACTTTTTGAAATTATGCTTGCATTGTAAAAATGGAGAACATATACTGCAGACATAGCACATCAGATGGGGTCTCGAAAAGAGACCAAGCAAACGAGTTTTCAGTTTATGTTGAGAGGTACTTGAGCATGACCAGCAGAATTTTCCCCCTTTACAACGACAATACCGACCATATCGATCTCAATACCATCTGTGGTTACAGTATTTGTTCTAAGGCTGAGAACTACATGTTCGCTCAAGATGATTTAGAGCTTAGCTCCGAAGATTATGAGTACCTGAATGATATTGAGCGCGAGCGGGAGTATGAGCTCGGCATCCGTTGATGGATGTGGGCTTGTCTCCAACTCCTCCGATTTAATTACCCCGTTATCACCTCTTTTTAGCGGGGCACGTCAGATCGACTATGTGTGTCAAACATCAGCTCATCGTGGGAAGGAATCGGCAATGAGCAAGAACGTGAATAAGAACATCAATGGCGGCGCTGCGGGTAAGGCGAAGGCCGCCGGGCGCATGGCGACGGTTGCCGCGGCGACGATCGCCATGACGGGCGGGTCGCTGCTGTCTCCGCTGACCGCGGTGGCACAGGGTGCGAACGGTGCCGTCGCAACTGGGAAGCTGGCTGCGGCACTGTCTCCGCTGACGAGCGCGGCCGCTGCTGGTACTGGCGCGGGCATGGTGTCGGCGGCGCAGAAGGTCTCCAACCTGCAGGCTGCGGTCGATGCGGCTCGCGCTAAGGCCGCTGCCGCCAAGGCCGATTTGGATACGGCCGCCGCTCCCTACGATGCCGCTGCCGCCAACCAGCAGCAGGCGCAGGGTGCCTATGACGCGGCTCGTGGCGCAAGCGATGCTGCTTCTTCTGCCGCTTCGACCGAGCTGGAAAAGCAGATGGGCGCTGCGCAGGACAAGGCCGATGCGGATGTGAAGACGCTTGAGGACGCTCAGGCTGCGCTTGGTGCCGCTAAGAAGAACCTGGCGGACAAGGACGAAGCTCTGGCCACCGCCCAGAAGGCGTCAGACGATGCTCAGGCTGCTCTTGAGGCTGCTCAGGCTGCCGCATCCGATGCCACGCCCGAGGCCGTGGCTGCTGCCCAGGCTACAGCTGATCAGGCTGCGAGCGAGCTAGTGCAGGCCAAGCAGCAGGCGGCTGACGCTCAGGCTAGGCTCGTGGATGCCCAGGCTGCCGCTGACGCCGCCACGGCTAAAAAGCAGGACGCGTGGGACAAGCTTTCGGCAGCTCAGCGGGCAAAGGATTCAGCCGATGCGGATGTGGATGCCGCTCAGGCGAGCTATGACGCCGCCAAGGCCGATCTCGACCGTGCCGAGCAGGGTGCCGCGGGCCCGGAGTACGAGGCTGCCAAGGCCAAGGTGGACGCCGCCGCTGCCGTGCTGGACGCCGCCAAGTCGGTCCAGGCGCAGCGCGAGGGCGAACTCGCTGCTGCCTCGCAGGAAGTGACCACTGCCGAGGGTGAGGTGCAGGCTGCTCAGCAGGCGCTCGCCGTCTAGCAGCAGGCTGCGGCTGACGCGCAGTCCAAGTTGGACGCTGCCACGGCTACTGCGACCGCGGCAGACGCCGCCGTCGATCAGGCTAAGGCCGAGCATGCCAATGCGCTCGCGGCGCTGGCCGACGCTCAGGCCAAGCTCTCGGCCGCTAAGGACGAGAAGAACGCTGCCGACAAGGCGCTCGACCAGGCAAAGGCTCAAAAGCAGCAGGCCGATCAGGCTGTGGCTCAGGCGCAGGCCAAGCTCGACGCTGCCCAGGCTACGGCGAACGCCTCGGCGGAAAACTGCCGTCAGGGTGCTATCGCGTTCTTTAAGAGCGTGGGTGCCGACGATGCGGCGGATCTGATCCTCAACTGCAAATATGCCAGCCTTACCAAGGTGGGCGAGGAAGTTGACGCGACGAGTCTGACCAACATGAAGCAAGCGATTGTGTGGCTCAAGGCGTGCAATGAGTACCGCAAGAGCGTCGGCTTAAGCGAGCTCAAGGTGACGTACAGCATGATGGCGACTGCCATTGCCGACGCGAACTACTCCGACACCAAGGTTGCCCATGCTCAGCAGTTCAACGTGGGTGAAAACGTGGCGTGGAACTACGGAAGCGATCCGTTCATTCAGTGGGTCGATCAGGAAAAGGCCGTCTTTGACCGCGCCGCGGCTACGCTGGGAGCGACGGGCCTTACGGGAAAGGCTGCTTTCGATTTTTATCGTCAGCATGGTGATGAAGTGGACCGCTACGTTGCTGCGCATGGCGGGAGCGTACATACAGTCGGTCACTACATGAATGTGATCGATCCCGATTACACCGTGACAGGCATGGGGGTTTGCACGCGCGGGACGATGAACCGTTGGCTTACGCAGGCGCAGACGTTCTCTATGTCTGGAGGATGGTACACGAATACCGCCAATCTGATGACGGTCGCCGAATACGAGGCAGCGCTTAATGCGTGGTGTGACTCGCTGGCAAATCCTGGGCAGGGCGTGGACGCGGCTCGTCAGGAGCTTTCTGCCGCTCAGGGCGCGGCTGCGCGGGCTGGCGGCAAGGTGAGCGCCGCGGCGCAGGCCGCCGCTGCAAGGCAGGCCCAAGTCGATGCTGCTGCCGCCGATGTTGACGCTGCTACCGCTGGGGTCTCGGATACCCAGGCTACCGTGGGGGAGAAGCAGGCCGCGGCTGAGGCCGCTGCGCGTGCCGTGGCTGATGCCCGCGTCGACGTGGATGCTGCCAGCGCTGCGGTTACTGCGGCGCAGAGTGTCGTGACTGCCAAGTTTGATGAACTCGATGTCGCCAAGGGCAAGGTTGCCGCTGCCAAGCGCGCGCTGGACGCCGCTCGTGCCGGTGTCGGCGACAAGCAGGACGCACTTGCCGCGGCCCAGAATGAGCTGGCGGCATACTCAGCCGATATCGCTGCTGCTCAGCGTGCGTTTGATGCGGCGTCGTCTGCACTCGAGGACGCTCGTGCCAATCAGCGCGAGGCGGAGGCTGAACTTGCTGTTGCCCAAGGCGATGCAGATCAGGCTGATATCGATGCTGTTGCCGCTCAGGCGGAGCTCGATATGGCCCAGCAGGCTGCGAGCGATGCCGACGCCGCCGCGGCAACGGCTCAGACAAAGTCCGATGCAGCTGCCGCCCGCGCCTCTCAGCTTAAGAATGCCGCAGCATCACTTGCCAAGGCTACTGAGGACAAAGCCGCTGCCGCTGCCGCGCTCGATGCTGCGGCGATGGCTGTGAGCGAAGCCGAGTACGACGTGGTGGAGGCTGACGATGCCGTGACGGACGCGGCCGCCGCCTGCGATGCTTCTGCCGCCGTGACCACCCGCCTGCGCAGGATCAATCTGGCCGAAGCCATTGTCAACGGCAGTGCTGACGATGCAGATGAGGCGCTCAACGCCAAGATCGCTGTGGCTCACGATGCCGCTGGGCGCGCCGCGACCGCCAAGGCCGAGCTCGATGCCGCCGCGGCTGCGACGGATGCTGCGGCGCCGGCGTACTTGGAGGCGCTTGCCAACTACACCGCCGCCAAGGCCGAGCTCGACCAGGCTATTACCGAGCTCAACGCCGAGATCGCTCGCCAAGAGGCCGCCGATCGCGGGAATGCCGAGCAGGCCCAGCCCGTCACTCAGGTGGCGTACCAGGCCAAACATTCGGTGGCAAAGACCGAGATTGCGACGCAGCAGACGACGATGCCCGCCACGGGCGATGCGTCCGACCTGCTGGGCGAGACCTTCGTAATCGGTGGCACGGTCCTGGTTGCCGCCGGCGTCTTCCTCTCCGACAAGCGCCGCCAACTGATCCGTTAGGGACGGAGGAAAACGGATCATTTTCGGCGCGCGCCGCAAGGGACAGGCCCGGCGGCGCGCGCCGTTTTTAATCTTCGAGATTGATTTTGGAGGGACATATGCAAATTAGAGGAGAGGCTGCGATTGTCTGTGGGTTCATGGCGGGCTTGGCAACGGGACTGCTGTTCGATGGATGTTTCGACAGTTACATCAATCGATTTCGCGACCCTGGTTTTTCGAGAAGTAGGCCCCAAGAACCGGAGCCAGTCTGTCAAAAGATGGCCACGCCGGCCAAGCCCTACAGCGTGGATACTTCAAAAATCAAGGTAATCGTCACCAAGGACGGCAAAATCTATCACCGCTCTGCGGGATGTAAAAGCCTTCCTCAAAACGCAATTAAAACAAGCGTGCCTTTAGCGACTGCGCTCAAACGAGGAAAGATTCCCTGTTCAGCATGTTGCCCGTCGGCGGTTTAGGAGATTCTTCAGGGCTGTTTTGCAAGGGCATGGTTCCCTGCGGACGCGCGGGTTTAAAAACGCGTCCGCACGACATGTGACACTTAACCTGCCGCCATGCTCTGCTGCGACGGCATGCACTGAACAACGACCCTCTAGGGAGTTCGATATCGATGAGTGACAACACCAAGCATCTCGCAAAGAAGTGCGTCAAGGACGCGGGGCCGTGCCTTGCGCTGTGCGTAGCCGGCGCAGCGGTCGCGCTGCTGGCTGTTCTGGGACCGTTCGACGTGCTCCGAAGCGCCGGCTCTCTGCACGTCGCCATTGCCCTTGCCGGCGCCATGATGACCGGCGGCGTGCTCGATCTGATTTTTTGGGTACTTGACCCGTTTGGATGGAAGAACGAGGGGTAAGCCCTAAGGGATGCAGATGCCGGTGTCGGCCTGCAATTTCTACCATCGATTTGTTCAGAGCCGTACAGCGCGGAGGTGTTGCTTGATGTCCATTTTCGTTACCGGAGACGTTCACGGTATTGCCGAGTATGGGGCGAGCCGCTTCTCATCGCGCGCTTGGCTATTGGGTCGAACGTTGACGCGCGATGACGTGGTAATCGTTGCCGGCGACTTTGGCTTTATATGGAGCGGCTCGAACACCGACAAATACTGGCTCGACTGGTTTGAGTCCAAGCCTTGGACCACGTGTTTTGTCGACGGCAATCACGAGAACCATTATCTGCTGGCGGGACTGCCGGCGCGAGAGTGGAACGGGGGCCTCGTTCACGAGGCTCGCCCGCACGTGCTGCACCTGATGCGCGGCGAGGTGTTCGACATTGCGGGGAGCACGGTGCTCGCCATGGGCGGCGCCGCGAGCCATGACAAACAGTGGCGCCAGGAAGGGAAGACTTGGTGGACCGAGGAAATGCCGAGTGAGGGCGAGATGAACCATTGCCGCGCCTCGCTCGATCGCGTGGGCTGGAAGGTCGACTATGTTGTGACTCACGAGGCGCCGGTCGATTTGGCGGACGAGCTGTGCATGGAGTGCAATCGCGAGTTCTACGATGATTCGCTGCAGGCCTTTTTGGGCGAGCTCGACGGGCGGCTCGACTACCGCACCTGGTTCTTCGGCCATTACCATGACGATGAATGGCGTGATGAAAAGCATCGCCTTATCTACCAAGATATCGTGCCGATCGAAGCGCGGCGCCCCGACGGATTTGACGAGGCGACGAGTATCTATTCCGAGCAAGAGCGTTAGGAGGTCCCCATGATCTGGTTTACCAGCGATACTCACTTTGGGCACGAGAACATGTTGCGGCTCTGCGACAGGCCCTGGTCGACTGTTGCGCAGATGAACGACGCCATGGTCGCCAGCATTAATAGCAAGGTCGCTGCGGACGACGAGCTCTACATCTTGGGCGACTTTAGCTTTAAGATGACGGTCCAAGATGCCTACGAGCTGCGCAAAAGCATTGTCTGCAAGCGTGTCCATCTGCTGCCCGGCAACCATGACAAAGACTGGACGCAGCCTGCGGTGGCGGATGCTTTTATCGTCGAGGCTCCCATTTGCGTGCTCAAGATCGACCGTCAGAAAATTGTGCTGAGCCACTATCCCATGGTCGACTGGCGGGGTATGTCGCACGGCGGCTGGCATCTTCATGGGCATATCCACAGCTGCGGCGGCGCGTACAACAAGTTCAACCTTCGGCAGGGGTTGCTGCGCTATGACGTGGGCGTGGACGCTAACAGCTACGCCCCGGTAAGTTTGGATGAGCTCAAGTTATGGTTTGCGCAGGTCGAGGAGCCGGTGTGTTGCGTTAAGTGGCCGTGGTGGGTCAACGTCACGGACGATGAACAGGTCGAGCGCGATCTCGAAGCCTATAAGAGTGAAGTGGTGATCCGATGACGGTCTATGTGACGGGCGATATTCACGGCGGCCTCGACATGCAAAAGCTGCGCGATTGGGATCTTGGGGATAGCCTGACGAGCGACGACTATCTGATTGTCACGGGCGACTTTGGCTTTCCGTGGGATTTCTCTGCCGAGGAGTGTGCCGATATCGCTTGGCTGGAGTCGCGCCCCTATACCGTGCTGTTCGTCGACGGCAACCACGAGCGCTACGACCATTGGACAGAGCGCCCCATGGAGCTGTGGCATGGTGGGCTGACGCAGCGCCTGTCGGACACCTCGCCCATACGGCGCCTGACGCGCGGCGAGATTTTTGAGCTCGACGGCTCAGCAGTCTTTACCATGGGCGGTGCCACGAGTGTGGACAAGGAATACCGCGTGCCATATTCCAGCTGGTGGCCGCAGGAGTTGCCGGGT
Source organism: uncultured Collinsella sp. (assembly GCA_934630735.1). GTDB lineage: Bacteria > Actinomycetota > Coriobacteriia > Coriobacteriales > Coriobacteriaceae > Collinsella. The sequence goes on from CAKTWK010000030.1 coordinate 21,612, forward strand.
GAGCGCAACTTTGAGGAAGCGCGGGTAAAGCTCGATAGCGTGGACTGGAAGGTCGACTACGTGATCACCCACACCTGTTCCACGCGCATGCTTTCGCCCACGCTTTATCCGGCACCCGGCTGGAATTACCCCGCCGTCGATCGGCTTACGGCATTTTTCGATGAGCTGGAAGACCGCTTGGATTACAAGCGCTGGTACTACGGGCATTTTCATCGCGACGCCAACCCGGCCGAGCGCCACACCGTGCTCTACGACTGCATCGTTCGCCTGGGCGATGAGCTTATGCCCTGGGATATTTCATAGGGGGGCAGACATAGCGAGCTCTTCATATGGTGCCTTGGGTAGTTACCCTACATTTCAATAATATTCATGATCTGTAGAGTAACTTAAGGCATGCTGGGATCTGGAGGAGATATCGCCGACGGTCTAGAGTTTCAGTGCCATTCGGTTGGTGCCGGGTAGGGTTACAAAGCCAAAATGCGCATAGAACGCTGCCGCTTCGTCATCTACTGGATCGACAACCAAAGCCCGCGCTCCTGCTAGGGCAGAAATTTTCAAGGCGTTCTCGATGGCATCTTTGAGCAGTGATGCCCCAAGACCAAGCCCCTTGAACTTCTCGTCGACCCCCATCATTCCAAGTAACACTGCGGGAACTTGGGAGGGGGAGTTTCGCACGAACCACCCTCCATCAACATTTTCGCGAGCTACGGAGTGCGTGCATAGCGTATAAAAGCCAGCGACTGCGCCGTCGCAATACGATGCGTATATAACCGCCGACCCTCTTCTTCGCGCCGAGGCTGATCTGTTTTTAGCCCATCCGTCTACAAGAGTATTTCCACAGTGGAAAGCCTCGATGCCTTGACCGACGGGGAGCTGAACGGGCTTGGTAAACGCGCTCATTCCCAAACTGCTTTACGGTTAAGCAACGCTTTTGCGGCTTGGGGCATGGGGGAGTCGAGCATTTCGCAAAATACATCAAAACCATCAGGAGAAAGATAGGTTGTTGACGCTTCGGCGATGTCACGCGCGGAGCTCTCGTCAAGGTGGGCAGTGGCCCATTGGGTGAGAGTTTGCCCGCGCAGGGCCGCGGCGCGCTCGTAAGTAAGGCGTTGACGCTCGGTCAGCCTTAGATCCATACGGCGTTGTTTCTCAATCGTCGGCATAGTAAAAACCTCCTTTGCGTTATTGTACGGAATTATTCCGTACATAACAAGACGCAGAATGCTGCGCTCGTCGAAGGGGGACGATGCGTTTGGCTACTCGACCGTTACAGTGATGTTCTCCCGATGCGCGCGGATGACGTCCCAGCTAAAGTGCTCGACCAGTTGCTCGGCGGTACGCGGCGTGGTGTCCGGCGCGATGCCTGTTTGCCCTGCGAGCCATCCCAGCAGCGCCTCGGGTGTGCCAAAGCGGGCGCGGAGTTCGCCCAGGTCCAGATCGCGATCGCGCTTGGAAAGGCGGCGGCCATCCGGCGACATGAGCAGCGGAATGTGCGCGTAGTGCGGCGTGGGCAGTCCCAGCAGATGCTGCAGGTAGATTTGGCGGGGCGTGGAGCCCAGCAGGTCGCATCCGCGCACGACCTCGGTAACACCCATGGCGGAGTCGTCGACCACCACGGCTAGCTGATAGGCAAACACGCCGTCGCTGCGGCGCACCAAAAAGTCGCCGCACTCGGTAGCGAGTGCCTCGCATTGGGCGCCGTACGTGCGGTCCACGAATTCGATCACGTCGTCTGCGAGGTTATCGACGGTGGGCACGCGCAGACGCGTGGCTGGGGCGCGCAGAGCGCTGCGGCGGGCGATTTCTTTGGCAGAAAGGTTTCGGCAAACGCCGCGGTAGATGGGCGTACCGTCGCTGGCATGCGGCGCGCTTGCGGCGTGGAGTTCGGCGCGGGTGCAAAAGCAGGGATAGGTGAGACTGGCGTCTTGCAGCTGGCGCAAGGCGCTCTCGTACAGGTCTAGGCGATCGTGCTGGTAGTAGGGGCCTTCGTCCCACTCGAGTCCCAGCCAGGCCAGGTCGTCAATGAGCTGGGTGGCAAGTTCCGGGCGCTTACAACGATCGTCCAGGTCCTCGATGCGCAACACAATGCTGCCGCCTTGGCTGCGGGCCGAAAGCCACGCGCACAGGCAGCTGAACACGTTGCCCAGGTGCATGCGGCCCGATGGCGACGGGGCAAAGCGGCCCACGACGGGCGTGGGAGCGGGAGAGGGGGTCGTCGTTAGCGCATCCGCGGCGGGCGTTGCTATGTTGCGTGCTTTGATATCCATGCGGACGAGTATAGCGCGGGGCGCGGTAGAGAGGCGTCACTGTGGTCCGCAAGTTGCCGAGGCCCCGCATTGCGTATGGCGGGCCGCAGACTCGGTGCTTTGATTCCCGTCCATCAACTCGGCGCCTTAGACGACAGAAACCCCGGCAGCTCTTCGCAACTGCCGGGGTTTCCGCGGAAAAGGGGGACATGATCCTCGAGCGAACGGGAAAGGGGCAACCGTTTTCGCTCAACTGCTTTATGCCCCTTGCTCGCGGACTCAATCAGTGCGCGCCGCAGCAACACAAAGCCGCTACACCTGTGACGGAGCTGTGAAGTGGTATCTATCGTTGGCACAGGCCATGCCAAAGAGTGTCCCAAACTGCCGGCAGATAAGGAACGTCCCTAAGTGCCAGACTCGGGTGGGACTTTTGTCCCATTTGACGTTCCGTTGGCCCAGATATTCGTCATGTGTGCCCGCAAACGTGGGACAATGGCGATGTTGGTTTTACAGACAAAGGATGTGCCTATGAACGCCCCCGTTGCCAATGCCTACCGGCAGCGCCGCTTGTTTGCGCGATTCGTTTCCGTCTGCGCGCTTGTCGCGTTTGCGTTGCTGCTGCTTCCCGTCGCCGCGTGCGCCGACGGCTACTCCATGACCCAAACCTATATCGGCGCCACGGTCGAGGCCGACGGCTCGCTGACCGTTGTCGAGGGGCGCCAGTTTGATTTCGACGACGACATCAACGGCGTGTTTTGGGAGATCAATACGGGCACCAACCAGCAGGGTGACTCGGCGGGCGTCGACGTGCTGAGTGTCGAGGAAGAGGACACCGCGTTTAACAAAGTCGATAGCGCGAACAAGGGTGACTCTGGCGTCTACACGGTCGAGCAGACTGGTGACGGCGTAAAGATTAAGATATTCAGCCCTCACGAGAGCGGCGACAGCGCGACCTATTACGTGAGCTATACCATGACCGGTGCAGTCATGAACTGGGCCGATACCGCCGAGCTCTACTGGAAGTTCGTGGGTGACGGCTGGTCTGCGGATTCCGATGACGTCGAGATGGAAGTGTACTTCGCAAATGCCGCCGCCGGGACGGCGGCCGTCAAGGGCGATAACTTCCGTGCGTGGGGCCACGGTCCGCTGACGGGCGACGTGTCGCTCGATGAGGACGAGCCCATGGTCACTTATACCATTCCCTGCGTGCATCAGGGCGAATTCGCCGAGGCGCGCATCGCCTTCCCCAGCGACTGGGTGCCGCAGCTTGCCGCCTCGGGCGAAGAGCGCATGTCAACGATCCTGAGCGAAGAGAAGGAATGGGCCGACGAAGCTAACGCCCGCCGCGCTCACGCTCGCATGATTGCCAATGCGCTTGCTGTGTTAAGTGTTGTCGCGGCGGTGGCCTTTACCGGCACAATCGTTGTGCTCAAGTTGCGCAAGCCCAAGCCCAAGCCGCTTTTCCAGGACGAATATTTCCGCGATGTGCCTTCGACCGACCATCCCGCCGTGCTTTCGGCCCTCATGAGCTGGAACGAGGTGCCCGATCAGGCATATATCGCCACGCTCATGAAACTCACTGACGACCGTGTGATCAAGCTGGAGCAGGCGACCGTGACCAAGGCCAAGAAGGGTCTGTTGGGGCGTGAAAAAGAAGAGCAGACGTATCGCGTGACGGTGAGTGATGTGGGCTGGAAATCGGCCAAGGGCATTGACCACATGGTGCTCAAGGTCTTCTTTGCCGGTGCTAAGCCCGACGAGAACGGCGATCGCTCGCGCACGTTTGACGAGCTGCAGCACTACGTCAAGCAGCACGCTACACCCGTGGGCGACAAGCTCGAGGACTATCAGAACACCGTTAAGGGCAAGCTGGCCGATAGCGAGTACGTTGCCTCGGACGGCATTGTCGCAATGGTGTTTTGTCTGGTTCTCGGTATTCTGATTGCCTTTGTTCCCGTGGGATCCATCTTCTTTACCGACGGCGCACAGGCGAACATTATCGCCGCGGTTATCTCGGTGCCGATTGTGCTGGTGGGTATTGGCGTGGGCCTTACGTTCCGCCGCTTTACGCCGGAGGGCGCCGAGGTGGCGGCTCGCTGCAAGGCGCTTAAGCATTGGCTCGAGGACTTCACGCGTCTAAAGGAAGCCGTCCCCGGCGATCTGGTCCTGTGGAATAAACTTCTGGTGATGGGTGCGGCGTTGGGCGTTTCGAAGGAAGTCCTGCGTCAGCTTGCCGAGGCTGTTCCTCCCGAGGTGCGCGAGGCCGACGGTTTCTACGACAATTACCCCTGCTACTGGTGGTACTACCATCATTACGGCAACGAGTCGCCGATGGATTCATTCGACGGCGTGTATCACGAGAGCATCCGTGAGCTCGCGTCGAGCTCGGACAGCTCGGGTGGTGGCGGAGGCGGTGGCTTCTCGGGCGGCGGAGGCGGCGGCGTCGGCGGAGGCGGCGGCGGAACGTTCTAGCGGTGTAAATTATGGGGTGAGCTTTTCTCGACAGCCGTCGGGGGAGGTCCATCCCCTTTTTATGCGCTACCTACGAAAACTGTCCCCAACGACTAGTTACTGGGGACGTTCCTAAATGACTTGGTATGGCTGCTGGGCCTAGACGGTTAGGTCGAGTTCGTAGAGGAAGCTTTCGCGCGGCATGGCGTGGCGGCGTTCTTCGCGGTTGGCGCGGTGCGTGGCGGTGCGCTTAAAGCCGTGCAGCTCGTAGAACTTCCACGAGCAGTTGGAATCGGTGTACAGGTGTGCGCTGGTCGCCCCGTGCGAGGACAGATGCGAGATTGCGGCGTCGAGCAGCACCGATCCCACGCCCAGGCCGTGAACGTCAGAGTCGACGGCGAGCAGCGTGACCTCGTTGTCATGCGGCAGTGGGCTTTTCTCGAGCAGGCGGTTGTTGGTTCGAATGGTGGCGCGCACAAACGAGAGATACTCGGCGCATGACTCGGGTTCTAGCTCACGCATCTGCGACAGCAGTGCACGCTCAGTATCCATCCAATGTTCCCTGACGGCGGTGCCGGAGCTCTGTCCCGCACGCGCAAGCGAAATGCCGCGTGCCTCGCCATCTATAACTGCAACCTGCGAAAACGTCGAGGAAGAAAGGCAGTAGGCAAGGTCGCACGCGGCCTCGAGGCGGTTGTACTCATCGTTATCCGAATTGTTATGCCAAAGCTGCTGCAGAATCAGCGCGATGGCGTCGAAGTCTTC
>CAKTWK010000031.1 GCA_934630735.1 uncultured Collinsella sp.
CTTTGAGGGCGCATACCTTCCATCCATCATGCGCTCGATAAGACCCTCGAGCTCGAGCGAGCCCAAGAGCTTGAGCACGCCGACAGCATCAAGCGAGACGAGCGCGGCAATGTCGTCGACCTTGAGCGGCGAGGCGATAAGCGCGTGCATCACGGCCTGCTGCGTGGGGTCCAGATCGGCGATGCCGGGTGCATCGGGACGCGAGTAGCGCAGCGTGCCGTAGATGCGCGAGATGGCAATCTCGATTGATTCCTCGTCGATAATGCAGCAGGCTCCGTTAGCGATGAGGTAGTTGGTCCCGCGAGACTCGGGCGAAAGGATGGAGCCCGGCACAGCAAGTAGCTCACGCCCCAGGTCCATAGCGGCCTCCGCCGTGGAGAACGTACCCGAGGGCATACCCGCCTCGGATACAAAGAGGGCTTGCGACAGGGCTGCGATCACGCGATTGCGGCGCGGAAAGGCGAACTTACGCGGTCCCATACCCCACGGCGAAATCGAAACGACCGCGCCGCCCGTATCGAGTGTGCGCGTAATAAGCCCCGCGCTCGAACGCGGGTAGACCACGTCGGCGCCCGTCCCCAGCACCACGACGTGTTTGCCCCCGGCGTTGACCGCAGCCCAACCCGAGGCCTGGTCACAACCGACCGCGCCGCCCGAGACCACCGTCACTCCCGCCTCAACCGCTACCTTGGCCGCAAGCTCCGCCACAGCGAGACCATACGGCGATGCCTTACGTGCACCGATGATGGATAGCGCAGGCGTCGAAAGCACCTCGGCGTTGCCGCGCACATAGAGCGTCTGGGGTACATCAGAAAGCTCCAAAACGGTCTCGGGATACAACGCATCACCTGGATGCAGCTCGAAGGTCCCCTCGGCCATCATTGGTCCCTCCTTCCCTGGTACATCGCCGCCTCGAGCACGTGATCTTGCGACACCCGTTCGCTTTCGGCAACATCGGCGATCGTGCGCGCGATGCGTACCAGGCGCACGATGCCGCGACCCGTGAGATGTGTGCGCTTCGACAAGCCAAGCACGCATTTCTCGGCGGCCTCATCAAGCCCAAAGGTCGAAACGACGCCGTCAATGGACCGCGACTCATCTTCCTCGGCCTCGGAGTCCGCATCGTCCATACGGGATTCACGCCAGGCGCGAAAGGCGCGCCCACGCACGACGTAATCGCGCAGATCGGCCGATGACATACCCTCCGCGCCCTCAATGATCACCTGAGGATCGGGGCGAGTCACATCGATCATCATGTCGATACGATCAGCCAAAGGACCGCGCAACTTGCCCCGATAGCGCTCGACCATCGAAGCGGAACAGCGACACGGCACTTCGCGATCGCCCAAAAACCCGCAGGGGCAGGGATTACTCGCGGCTAGCAGCTGAAAGCGCGACGGGAACGTAAAGGCCCCGTCAACACGCACGATCCTCACGTACCCACGCTCGATGGGCTGGCGCAGCGTCTGCAGCACGCCGGTGGGAAACTCGGCAAGCTCGTCCAAAAAGAGTACGCCGCCATGAGCAAGGCTAATTTCGCCCGGATGCACCGGACGCCCGCCGCCGATGAGTCCCGCGGTCGAAATGCTGTGATGCGGGCTGCGGAAGGGCCGATGCCCCGCAAGCAGTCCATCGATGTTCTCGCCCAAGACCGAATGGATGCAAAGCGCCTCTTGCTGGTCCTCGAGAGATAGCTCGGGCAAAATGCCCGTCATGCGCCGCGCAAGCATGGTCTTGCCCGAACCGGGCGAGCCGATCATGAGCAGGCCGAGCTCTCCGGCGGCCGCAAGCGCCATGCCACGTTTGGCGACCTCCTGACCCAGCACGTCGGCATAATCGAGCTCGGGATCAAAGGTCGCCTCGAGCACTTCAGAATCCAAATAATGCCGTGCAGCATCCCCCATGCCGTGGGCAAGCTGAGATAGATGGTCGATAAACCCGCAGTCAACGCCCGCAAGCGGGACATGCTGATCGGACCTGCCGGCGATAAAGGAAAGCCCCATATCGCGCGCCAACAGCTGAAACGCCACCTCGCCTTTGACGGGCAGCACGGTGCCATCCAGACCAAGCTCACCTGCGATAAGGCAGCGATCGAGGTTGTCACGGGGAATCTGCCCATCGGCCGCCAGAACCGCGACGGCAATCGGCAGGTCAAAACCGCTGCCAGTTTTACGGATATCGCCGGGTGCCAGGTTGACGGTAATGCCAGAGCGCGGGATCTCGAAGCCTGCCGAGCGCATAGCGCACCGGATACGCCCGCGCGACTCCATCACCTCCATACTCGGAATGCCGAGCATCTGGATGCCCGGAACGCCACCGGCAAGCGAAACCTCGACGGTGACGGGAATTGCCTCGACGCCGCGGATACAGGCCGCGTGTACGGCAAACGTCTCAAACGCCATCACGACACCTGCCAATCGAACGCATTGTACTGGTGCTCAATCTCGGCGATATGCCCGCCGCGGATGGTGACGCCCACGGCATCGAAGCGAATCGACCTGAGCGGATAGTGCTCCATGAGATAGCAACTTGCGATACGGCGATACCGACGCTGCTTTTGGGCGTCCACGGCCTCCTCGGGAAAGACCCGCGTGGTGCAATCCAGGGCGACGCGTCTCGTCTTGACCTCGGCCATCACCACGACATCATCGAGCTCATCGAGCAGCACCAGATCGGCTTCGCCCTCAATGCAACGATAGCCCTGCTCCAACAAGGTGTATCCACGCTCGTTAAAGTAATCGATGGTGATCAGCTCGCCCAGCATGCCGAGCTCGCGGGGACTGAGCCCCTTGATAAACTCGGGCGTAATCGCCCCGCAGTCGAGCTCGCCGTCTTCCCAGCGCTCCTTGAGTTGCTGCGTCTTGCTCTTTTTGCTTGCGGCACACATGGGGTCTCCTTTCCCGCACACTGCATTGCCCCGATGATGAGGGCGCCTTTCATGCGGGTAAGTACCGGAAACAAACCAAAAGCTGACCAAATACCGACAAAAAACGGGCCGTACGCAACTATCACGTTGCACACGGCCCGCTACCAGCAGGTTTATAAAACGCCAGAGGTCCCTGTCTCCACAATTGGCCTAGAAAAGGCGCTCAGTCTGCAGAAAGTTTCCGCAAAAGCTCACACGATGCAGCGGACAAAGTCCATGTTTGCGAATCGCCTCGATGTGCTCGGGACTTGCGTAGCCCTTCGACTCGGCCAAATGATACTCGGGGTACTCGGCGTCGTACTCGACCATCATCTCGTCACGCGTGACCTTGGCCATGATGGACGCCGCGGCGATACAGGCGATTTTGGCATCGCCCTTCACCACGTCGCGCTCGTTGGGAACGGCGCCCAAGGGGTTACCGTCCATAAGCACGCAATCGGGCTCGAGCCCCGTATCGGCCACGGCGCCCGCGACGGCAGCGCGGATGGCGCGGGCCATGCCCATATCGTCGATATCGGCAGGCGCGATATGGCAAAAACCAATCGCCGTCGCGACCTCGGCAATCTTCACCGAGAGCAGCTCGCGGCGCGCCGGCGTGAGCTTTTTGGAATCGTTGATGCCCCAGACGCGCGGCTCCATGGGAAGGCACACGGCGCACACCGTCAAAGGACCGGCCACCGAGCCGCGACCCACCTCGTCGACACCCACGACCACGCCATCCCCACCGAGCTCGTGCATCAGCTCGTACATACCGTTGACGCGCTCGCGCTCGGCAAGTTCCTTGGCATGGCGCTTAAGGGCGCGCTCGCAAGCCTTGATCACTTGCTGGCGCGGATCCTCGCGATAATGCTCCACGAGGGCGGGGATCTCCTCAAACGTGGCGCTCGCCAGCTCGCCGGCAACCTGCGATGCCGAAACCGAGCTCGTCATGTTGGCCATATCGGGGCCTCCTTGCATGCAAATCAGATAAAAAGAAGGGCCACCCGAAGGTGACCCTTTTGTCCAAACGAGTGGACAGACGCTGCGATCTTCTTAGCGCTTCTCGGGGATGCGAGCAGCCTTGCCCACCTTGTCGCGGAGGTAGTACAGCTTGGCGCGACGGACGCGACCATGACGGACGACCTCGAGCTTGGCGATCTTGGGGCTGTGAAGCGGGAAGGTACGCTCAACACCGACACCGAAGGAAATCTTGCGGACGGTGAAGGTCTCACGGGCACCGGCGCCGGCCATGCGGATGACGTCACCCTGGAAAACCTGGATGCGCTCGCGGTCGCCTTCCTTAATGCGGTAGTGAACCTTGACGTTGTCGGCAACGCGGACCTGCGGGATGTCCTCGCGGATCTGCTGACGCTCGATTGCGCGGATGTAATCCATGTGCAATTCCTTACTCTTCTAGAGGTGCCGTACCACCTTGGCCGGCACGTAGTTGAACAAACGTATTCGAGTATACACGCCACGACCTTGGCTGCAAGAACTATTTTGCCCGTACGCAAAAAGACAAAAACACGCACTCTTTCTGCACTTATGCGCCGTCCGCAGCATCAGTCGTCGGCGTCGCCACGGTCGTTCCGGGCGCGATATAGCCGTATTCGAGCAGCACCGAAAGCGCATGCTGCTTCCAGGTGGCAAGCTCGTCGTCATTATAGTTGTCACGGACCCATTCGCTCATCGCGTCCTCGGCGTCTTGGGGCACCAGGTCCTGGCTGTCCGCCATCAGGTACAGGATGCCCAAGATGTCGAAGTCCTGCTTGGTCATCTCTTCCCTATTTGATGTGCTGATGAGGCCGTGATCGATGCCGTAGCGGCAGATATCGGTCAAAACGGTAACGAGGCCCGTAGGAATCGGCGAGGCATCCTTCGCGGCAGCGGGCGCGGTGCCATCAGCCAATGCAGTGGCATCGTCGCTCGCCGGAGCAGACTCGGCCGCGTTCGCTTCGGAAGCGGCCTGCTCTCCCTGGGCAGGAGCCGTGCTATCCGTCGTTGCCGAAGAATCCCCCGAAGATACGGACGTAACGCTCACCGGTGTCTCGACCACGGTCGTCATTGGGTCGACCGGTGCGGGTGCGGCGATGACCTCGGCCCAATCGGAATACACGCCGTCAATAAAGGCGCGAACATGGAAGGTGCCCGGTTGCGAGATGGTCATCGCGCCGTCTGTTGCGACCGAAATACCCTTGCTCTCGAGCTCCTGGGCCTCCCAACTGCAGACTCTATCGACTTCCTTACCCGTCGTGTCATAGACCGTAGCCGTTAGGCCTTCGATGCCGTTGAGATTTTCCTCGACGCCGACGACGGTCTGTGCCGAGCCCTCGAGTTTGATTCTGCCGTTAAACGGCTCGGGCGCCACATCACTTACCTTATATTTATAGGCCGCGGCGTCGATCTCGTCATTGGTCGAGACATGTCCGTTCACGTCCACATAGGTGTCCTCGGGGATAAAGTACTTTACGTAGGCGGTGCCGGCCTTTTTACCCACCACGACTTGCTCGTGGGTGACAGGGTCGGTCTGGATCTCGATGACGTCGGACTTGCATTCCTTGCCCTTTTTATCGACCACGCGCCAGTCGCCCGACGACTTCACAAAGCCGTAGTAGTCAACATCGTCCTCGTCCCTTGCACGCACGCGATAGGAAGAGATGGGGTCTTCGTCTCCAACCGTAAGCCTTCGGGTCTTATCGGTCTGCAGCGAAACGAGAATCTTGGAGATGGGCTTAATAGGCTGCGGCGTACCCAACTGCGTATCGACCGTCACCGACTCAAACGACAGATTGGAACCCGTAATGGACATGGGGTAGGTCGCGGCCATGCCATCGAGCACGTTACACGTGCGCGGGGCGCCGCCGTTGCGCGAAGGCACCTCGCGATCGGCCAGGACCGAATTCCAATCGATGGCGCGCACCATGTGGTTGTTGGTGCGATACGACCAGCTCGTGACGTTTCCGGCGGTGGTATCGTAGCCGTCGTCGCCACGATGGGCGATAGAGCGCAGGAACAGGTTCTGCACGGCGTCGGTCGACTGATCGCCAAAGGTGGTGTAGAACGAGCGCTGGTCATAACCGGCGGTATGGAACTCCTGCACGGCGGCGTTGTCGTCGTAGCACTCGCCGTTCATGTTAAAGATAATCACGTCGAACGTCACGCCCACCGGCTGGTCATAGTCCTCGGAAAGCGTTGTGGTAGAACTCGTCTGCTTGCTATTGACCTGCGTGTGCGCCGGGATCGTCATATTGACGGTGACCGACTGATTGTCCGTTGTGGTGATCGACTGTTCCTCGGTCTTGCTCGCCTCCCACAACTGGGACATCGTGGTTTCGGCCGAAAACGAGGTCTCGATCTCCTCGCTCGCAGTTGCGGGCACGCCCAGCGACTCCTTGAGGCTCACCGATGCGCCCCACGAGCCACCTTTGGAATACGATGCGGATTCAGAAGTGCTCGTGCCGACCGTCTCCTCGGTACCGCGGGCGAGCGTGATGCTCTGCGAGGCGTCCTCATAGCCGACGTTAAGTGCCGAGGTTACGAGCTCCTGCTCGGTCTTAGAATCAACAAAGGAATAGCCCGGCGCGTCCTCGGGCGCACAGTTAAGCTTGTTCACGCTGTTGAGCTGCTGAACTCTAAAGTTATAGAACGCGATGCCAAAGCCATTGAAATCGTACTGATAGGTGCCGCCGAGCTTGTCCACGCACGCGATGGTGGCATAGATCACGTCTTGTTCGCTCGTGTCTTGCGACAGGCCGTCAAGTGGCACATATTTACGAAAATCCTCGCCGGTCAGCTTGTGGCCGATGCAGTCGGCGATATCTTCGGTCAGGCGCTCATAGACCGCGTTCAGACCTTTCGCCGACGTCAGGCCACTTTGAATGGACTTGTCGGCGCCGTCGGAATGCTCACCGTTGCCGCCCGAAAGCGCATCATACAGATAGATGTAGTGACCCTTGCCGAAGTCCTTCTCAAAGCCCTTGCCGGCGTGGTCCCAGTACAAAAAGTCTTTGGAGTCGTCGCCTCCACCATAGCCAAGGATGTTATAGGCAAGCGATGCCCAGTTGGGCAGCACCTTTTTGACGGCGGCCGTGTAAAACGAGACGTTGTCGTACATCGAGGTACGGCCCTCGAGCTTGCCGTCATCGATATCTACAAACGTGCAGTCGCGATCGTTGACCGTAATGGTGAGCGGGTTGACCACGTCACCATAGAGCTCGTCACGCGATTCATCTTGAAGGGCAAAACCGGCTGTCGGCATCCCGCAAAGCGCCGTGACCGCAACGACCACCCAGCACAGGGTCATCTGCGCTCCCCGACGCGCTCGTTGCAAATACCTGGTTAGGTTTTTCATCGCAGTCCTCCCGTCAGTTGCCAATGTATTGAACCAACGTAAAACGCCGCCGCGTCCGCAGGGGGCGCGACGGCGCGAAGGGGGGCATAAAAGGCGCAAATGGAACGCGAGTCAGTTAAGCGGAACGCTTGGCCTCGAGCTTGGCCTGAGCGGCAGCCAGGCGCGCCAGGGGCACGCGGTAAGGCGAGCAGGACACATAGTCCACATCGGCAACGTTGAACAGGCCCTTGATGGACTTAGGGTCGCCGCCGTGCTCACCGCACACGCCAAAGTGCATGCCGGGGTTGGTAGCGCGGCCCTTCTCGACGGCCATGCGCACGAGCTCCAGCACCGCCGAGTCGATGGTCTCGAAGGGGTTGTCCTTCAAGATCTTCTTATGCATGTACAGCGGGATGAACTTGGCCTCGGCGTCGTCACGCGAGAAACCAAAAGTCGTCTGCGTAAGGTCGTTGGTGCCAAAGCAGAAAAAGTCGGCGTGCTGCGCAATCTCGTCGGCGACCATGCAGGCGCGCGGCAGCTCGAGCATCGTGCCCACGGGAATGTTGAGCTCGACACCTTCCTCGGAGGAAACCTCGGCAATCACGCGCTCGATGACCTCGCGAGTCTGAACGTGCTCGGCCGTAATGGAAACGAGCGGGACCATAATCTCGGGACGCGGGTCGACGCCTTCCTTGATAAGGCGGGCGGCAGCCGTTGCCACGGCACGGACCTGCATGAGCGGCAGGTCACCGAAGACGACGGACAAGCGCACGCCGCGCAGGCCGAGCATCGGGTTGGACTCGACCATGCCGTCGATACGACGCAGGCGGGCACGCAGGGCGGCGAGTTCTTCCTCGCTGGCGCCGGCGGCCACCTTCTTGGTGATGGCGACCTCAAGCTCGCGAGGATCATCCAGGAACTCATGCAGCGGCGGATCGAGCAGGCGAACGACCACATCGCGACCGGACATGGTCTTGAACATCGCCAAGAAGTCCTCGGTCTGAACCTTGAGCAGATCGGCCAGGGCCTGCTGCTTCACGGTCTCATCGTCAGAAAGGATAAAGCTCTGGATAATGTTCTTGCGATCGCCCAGGAACATGTGCTCGGTGCGGCATAGGCCGATGGCCTCGGCGCCAAACTCGAGCGCGAGCTCGGCATCCTCGGGGTTGTCGGCGTTGACGCGCACGTGGTTGGCGTGGCCGTCAGTCTCGTCCAGGCGGATCTCGTCGGCCCAGGACAGGATGGTGTCCAGGTCGCCGGTGAGCTCAGCGGAGACCAAATCGACAGCGCCATCAACGACAATGCCTTGGGTTCCGTCGATGGAGATGATGTCGCCCTCGTGCAGCACGCGATCGCTGCCCTCGATACGCACGACCTTCTCGGCCGCGTCGATATGGAAACGCTCGACACCGCAGACGCAGGGGGTACCCATGCCACGGGCGATAACGGCGGCATGGCTCGTCTTACCACCGTGGCTCGTCAAGATACCCTCGGCGGCGACCATACCCTTCAGGTCGTCGGGGTTGGTCTCCCAGCGGACCAGAATGACCTTGTGACCCTCGGCGGAACGTGCGACGGCGTCGTCACTCGAGAACACGACCTCGCCCACAGCGGCACCGGGACTGGCGTTAAGGCCACATGCGAGCGCCTCGTACTTCTTGGAGGAGTCGAACTGCGGGTGCAGGAGCTGGTCGAGCTGTGCGGGGTCGATGCGGCTCACGGCCTCCTCACGGGTGATGAGGCCTTCTTCGACCATCTCGATAGCGATGCGCAGGGCGGCGGTTGCGGTACGCTTGCCCACGCGGGTCTGGAGCATCCAGAGCTTACCCTGTTCGATGGTGAACTCGATATCGCACATGTCGCGGTAGTGATCCTCAAGCGTCAGGAAGACACGCTCAAGCTCCTCACCTGCGGACTCGAGGCCCGGGGTGGTCTTGAGGTCGGCAATGGGCTCGGTGTTGCGGATGCCGGCAACAACGTCCTCGCCCTGGGCGTTGACCAGAAAGTCACCGTAGAACTCCTTGGTGCCGTCGGCCGGATTACGCGTAAAGGCGACACCGGTCGCCGAGGTCTCGCCCTTATTGCCAAAGGCCATAGCCTGGACGTTGACAGCGGTGCCAAGGTCATCGGAAATGCCGTGCTGTCTGCGGTAGATGCAGGCGCGCTCGTTCATCCAACTGCCAAAGACGGCCTGGATAGCGAGGCGCAGCTGGAGCTCCGGATCGTGTGGGAAGACGGGCTTGCCGTCAGCGACTTCGAGCTCGGGGTACAGGGCGGCCTCGACGTTCTCAGAGAAAATGCTCTTAAAGGTCTCGACGAGCTCCTGCAGGTCCTCGGCCGATAGCTCGGAGTCGACGCGAACGCCGGCGACCAGGCGGGCCTGGGTCAGGGCGTTTTCGAACAAGTCGGCATCGACACCCATGACGACGTTGGAGAACATCTGGATAAAGCGACGATAGCTGTCCCAGGCAAAGCGCGGGTTCTGTGTCTGGGCGATAAGGCCCTGGACGGAATCGTCGTTGAGGCCCAGGTTGAGGACCGTGTCCATCATGCCGGGCATGGAGAACGGAGCACCCGAGCGTACCGAGACGAGCAGTGGGTCACGGGCGTCGCCAAGCTTCTTGCCGCAGCGGGCCTCGAGGTCGACCTCGGCGGCAACGATTTCGTCGAGCGCGCCCTCCGGCCACACGTTGCCTGCACCAGAGTACTCAACGCAGGTCTGGCAGGTAATGGTAAAGCCACCGGGAACCGGCAGGCCGATACGGCTCATCTCGGCAAGGTTCGCGCCTTTGCCGCCAAGCACGAAGTTCATGGACTTGTCGCCCTCGGTGACACAAGTGCCCTGGGCATCGGTTCCAAAACGGTAAACCCTCTTGCAATCGCTCACGATACTTCCCCTTCCATGCGCTCTCGCGCACGACCGTGGTAACGAATCGACCCGCCGGATGCGGGCCGTGAGGGAACTATACGGCGGGATTTAAACGGGCTTGAGCAGAGGATGCGCGGTTTGGTAAACGTGCTAAAACCTGCGGTAAACGGTAGGTAAAAGTGGTTACCTTATGAAGATACCACTAAAATAAATTAGCAGGTCAAATGTAGGTTTCTTGCTAAATCGCTTTACCAAAACCAGTCAATTTGAGACGGGGCATTTTAATCACCGTCCCCGAAAAATCATCCCAGAAAGGACTACTGCTGTTGAGCGCGGCGGCCGGCACGGCGGGCCCTAGCTTCCTGGATCTCTTCGAGGTGAGCGATGATCTCGGAGGCACTCTCCTCAATCGCCTTGCCGTCGGTGCGTACCACAAAGCAACCCAGACGTTTCATGAGGGCACGAGCCTCCTCGAGCTCACTGCGTACACTCTCGGGCTCGGCATAGGAGCCGGCAACGGCACGGGCATAGTCGTCGCCCAGGCGGCTATCGCGAATCTCGGAAATCACATCGACGGTCGAAATCAGACCGAAGAGACGCATCGGATCGACCTCGTAAATCGACTTGGGCGGCTCCATACCGTGCGCCAGCGGAACGTTGGCGACCTTGTAGCCCTGATAGGCCAAATACATCGAAAGCGGCGTCTTGGATGTGCGCGACACGCCCAGCAGCACGATATCGGCACCCGACAGATCATCGCAGCCGCGCCCGTCATCGTGCTCGACAAAGTACTCCATGGCCTCGATGCGGTGGAAATACCTGTCATCGGTCTTATGGATCACACCCGCCACTCCTTTTGGCGGCACGCCAATAAGCGACGACAGCACCGCGAGCGACGGGCCGATCAGGTCGACCGAGCGAATGTGCAGCATGCCCAAGTAGTCGAGTACGCGAGCACGAAGCGCCGGGTCGACGATGGTATGGAACACGGCGATATCGCGATGGTCAGCATCGACTCGCGAGCCCACAAACGACTTGACCTGCTCCACCGAGGTCACCTTAGGCAGACGTAAAACACGAAAAGCCCCTTCATCAAATTGCCCGGACGCCGCAAGCACCACCTCACAAGCGGTATCACCGAGCGAGTCGGAGATAACGATAACGGTGGGACGAGCGGTGACCGGGCAATCCATGCGAGGCTCCTTTTGCGCTTATGCGCAGGCTAGCTTACTTTTTGCGGGCAAGCTCACCAATGTTGGCGATGCCGGAGAATACGGCCTCGAAGCGGTTGAGCAGCTTAAGGCGATTATCGCGGAGCTGCTCGTCCTTGTCCATGACCATAACCTCGTCAAAGAAACGGTCGATGGGGGCACGCAGGGCGGCCAGAGCGGCAAACGCGGCAGGGTAATCCTCGGCAGCAAGGGCGACATCGACGGCGGTCTGAGCGGCCTCGGAGGCGTCGGCAAGCGCAAGCTCGACCTCGCCCATCAGGCTGCGGTCGTACTCCGCACCCAGCTCGGGCTTAGAGATATGCGCGGCACGGGCATAGGCGGTGGCCAGGTTGTCGAAGGTCTCGGCATCGTTCTTGCGGGCCTCGTCGAGGGCGGCACAGCGGGCGAAGAAGACCGACGGGGCGATGATGTGCACCGCGGAGACGGCGGCAACGGTGTCGGCCGGGATCTTCTCGTCACGGGCCATGCTCACCAGACGACCGTGGAAGAAGTCGCGGACCTGCTGGGCAACCTCGGCGGCGTCAAACTCAATGCCCTGCTCGCTGTAGAGCTCGAGTGCAAAGTCGATGAGCGACGTGGGGTCGATCGGCAGACGGTCGCGCAGGATGTTGATGATGCCGATGGCGGCACGACGCAGCGCGTACGGGTCGGAGGAGCCGGTCGGGGGCTCGCCGATGGAAAAAATACCGGCAATGGTATCGAGCTTGTCGGCACAGGCCACGATGCAGCCAGCGGTGCCCTCGGGTAGCTCGTCGCCGGCAAAGCGGGGACGATAATGATCGCGGATAGCGTGGGCGACCTCTTCGTTCTCCCCCATCGCGATGGCGTAGTAACCGCCCATCACACCCTGCTGGCTCGTGAACTCGACAACGGCGTTGGACACCAGGTCGGCCTTGCACAGGTGAGCGGCGCGGCCGGCATCGGCGGCCAGGTGGGCGCCCAGGTGAGCCTCGCGGGCAATAGCGAGCGCAAGCTGCTCAATACGCTCGGACTTGGCGAGCACGCTGCCAAGCTTCTCCTGGAAGGCAACCTTGGCCAGGCGCTCGCGGAACTCGTCGAGGGAGATCTTCAGATCCTCCTCGTAGAAGAACTTGGCGTCGTCCAGACGGGCGCGCACGACGCGCTCGTTGCCGTCGATCACGCGCTCGGCATTCTCGGGCTTGCTGTTGGAGACAATCACGAACTCACGCGTCAGCTTGCCCTCGCCGTCATAGATCGGGAAGTAGCGCTGGTTGGTGAGCATAGACTCGCAGATGATCTCGTGCGGGACCTTGAGGAACTCCTCATCGAAGGTACCGACGAGCACCGTCGGCCACTCGCAGAGGTTAATGACCTCCTCAAAGACCTTCTTGGGCGTATCGACGTGGCAGCCGGGGCGCGCAGCCTCGACCTCGGCAATACCGGCCAGGATGGCCTCGCGACGGCGCTCGGCAGAAAGCACGCCGGCATCCTCGAGCACCTGCTCGTAAACAGCCGGGCTGGCGACCACATGGTCACCTGGGCCAAGCACGCGATGGCCGCGCGTGGTGTTGCCACTCGTCACGTCGGCAAACGACACGGGCACGACGTCCTCGCCCAAAAGGCAGCAGATCCAGCGGACCGGACGCACGAACGTGGCGTGCTCGTGGCCCCAGCGCTGAGAACGGTAGTTGGGCCACTGCAGGCCGGCGATGGTCTTCTCGCACAGGGCCGTCAGAATCGGGGTGGCCGGAGCGGAAGGAATGTTCTTCTCGGCAAAGACGTACTCACGGCCGTCGGTGTCCTCGCGACGGACCAGATCCTCGGCAGCCACACCGCACTTGCGGGCAAAGCCCTGGGCGGCCTTGGTGGCATTACCGTCGGCATCGAAGGCGATGTTGGCCGCGGGGCCACGCTTGACCTCGTGAACCTCATCGGTCGCGGTGGCGACGTCGGCAACGAGCGCAGCCAGGCGACGCGGGCTCGAGATCACGCGGACCTCGCCGTGGGCCAGGCCGGCCTCGTCGAGACCCTTGGCAATCATGGTGCCAAGCTGCTTGACGGCATTGTTCAGCGGTGCAGAGGGCATTTCCTCCGTACCAATCTCAAACAGGAAATCCTTAGCGTCTGCCATGGCTTACGCCACCTCGCCTTCCTGATCGGCATTCTCGTTGATTCCGGCGACCTCGGCCATATAGGCCTCGCAGCACGCCTTGGCGACGGCGCGGACGCGCAGGATGTAATTGGCGCGCTCGACTGCGGACAGCGCACCGCGGGCATCGAGCAGGTTGAAGGCATGGCTGCACTTCATGACGCAGTCGTACGCCGGCAGCGGCAGCTTGCGCTCCAGGCAGGAGTGGCACTCGGCCTCGTAGTCGTCAAACTTCTGACGCATCATCTCGACGTTGGCGACCTCAAAGTTGTAAGCGCTGAACTCGCGCTCGTTCTCCAGGAAAACGTCGCCGTAGGTCATGGGCGTGCCGTCGGGCAGGTAGCTCCACACCAGGTCGTAGACCGAGTTGACGCCCTGGGCGTACATGGCGATACGCTCCAGGCCATAGGTGATCTCGACGGGAACGGGATCGACCTCGATGCCGCCCACCTGCTGGAAGTACGTAAACTGCGTGACCTCCATGCCATTGAGCCAGACCTCCCAGCCAAGGCCCCAGGCGCCCAGGGTCGGGCTCTCCCAATCGTCCTCGACAAAGCGGACGTCATGGTCGTTGGGGTCCAGGCCAATAGCGGCCAGCGAACCCAGGTAGAGCTCCTGGGCGTTGACCGGCGAGGGCTTGATGAGCACCTGGAACTGATAGTAGTGCTGCATGCGGTTGGGGTTCTCGCCGTAGCGGCCGTCGGCGGGACGGCGGCAGGGCTGTGCATAGCAGGTACGCCACTCGGCGGGGCCGAGCGAGCGCAGCGTGGTCGCGGTATGGAAGGTACCGGCACCGACCTCGGAGTCATAGGGCTGCATAATGACGCAGCCCTGCTCGCCCCAGTACTGCTGAAGGCGCAGGATGATGTCTTGGAAGGAAAGCGATGAAGCGTTCATGCCTCTAATATCCCCTCGTCGAAACGATTACACGGTTAGGTACTGTACTATAGCGGTTTTTAGTCGATAGCGCCGATACGGTTGAGCGGCCAGTAGCGCACAAGCGACACGGCGATCAAGTCGGAGCGGTCGACCGGGCCAAAGTAGCGGGAGTCAGCAGAGTTCTCGCGGTTGTCGCCCATCACCCACACACAGTCGTCAGGGACGGTGTAGGGATAGCTCACCTGGGCAGCGGGCGCCTGGACGGAAAGCGGCCAGCTCATGCCGGTCGTATAGTCCTCGTCGAGCGCCTGGCCGTCAACGACGACCTTGCCGTCCTGCAAGTCGACCGTCTGGCCGGCCGTGGCGATAACGCGCTTTACCAGCACGTCATGCTCGGACGTGGCATCGGGGTTGTGGAACACCACGATATCGCCTTGCTTGACGGGCTGTCCGAGTTCGAGCGTCACCTTCTGCGCCAGAATCTGGTCGCCGATTTCGATCGTGGACTCCATGGAACCGGTAGGCACCACAAAGGGTTCGACCACAAACGAGCGAATCAAGAAGGTGGCGACCAGCGCGATCGCAACGATTACGATCCACTCAAAGGCGCCCCTCAGGGCAGAATGCTGCGATGGGACCATTCTCACTCCTCGCTCTGCGAATACGAAGCGTCCAGGATCTTCTGCGCGTACGTGCGCTCCTCGGGCGTAAGGCGTGCCGTCTCGATAAGATCGGGACGCCAACGACAGGTACGCTCGATGGCGTTTTTGCGACGCCAGGCATCGACCTTGGCGTGGTCACCGCTTACGAGCACTGGAGGCACACCCTCGCCATTGAACTCGGCGGGGCGGGTGTACTGCGCGTACTCGAGCAGGCCACCATCCTCAGCGGTCGAAAAGGACTCGTCCACGTTGCTCATCTCGTCGCCCAAGGCTCCGGGAATGAGCCGTACGACGGCATCGGCCACGACCATAGCGGGCAGCTCGCCGCCCGTGAGCACGTAGTCGCCAATCGAAAGACGCTCATCGGCATACGCATATGCGCGCTCGTCGACACCCTCGTAACGGCTGCACACAAACAGCAGGCGCTCGCTTTTGAGCAGGCGCTCGGCAACATGCTGCGTAAAGGGCTCCCCGCAGGGGGTGAAGAACACCACGGTTGGCTTGGGACCCTCGGAACTGATGGCCTCGATTGCCTCGGCAATGGGCTCGACCTTCATGAGCATGCCCTGCCCGCCGCCATACGGCTCGTCATCGACGGTGCGATGGCGGTCGTGCGTCCAGTCGCGCAGGTTATACGCCTTAAAATCAAAAAGGCCGGCCTTTCGGGCACGGCCCAAGATCGATGTGGACATGACGGGCTCAAACATCTCAGGAAAGACCGAAAGGGTCTCAATCAGCATGCTGTCCTCCCTACTTGTCCATATCGATCAAGCCATCCATAACGTGGACGGAAATTGTTCCTGTGTCGGGAAGATCGAGCACAACCTGCTCGATCACGGGAATCAGCACCTCGCCGTACCGATCACCCTCGACAACCCAAACATCGTTGGCGGGCGTCGACATGATCTCGACAATCGTACCGAGCGAACCAAAGCGCTCATCGACCACCTCGCGACCCATGAGGTCGGTATAGGCGGCATCGAGCGAATCGAGCTCAAAGTCGTCACGATTGGCCAGCACATAGCATCCAGTGATGCCCTCAGCGGCCGTCAAGTCGTCTATGCCCTCAAACGAGACCAGATCGCCATCGCCCGTATCGGTGACGGACACGACCGTGCAAAAACGGTCGCGCTTGAGCGCCGGCGGCGTCAAGGCGACACGCATACCCGGCTCCAATACAGAAGGAAGCCCCCGCAGCGGCTGCGCGAGGACCTCCCCCTTCCTTCCGTGCGGCTTAACCACACGGGCGATGTTTTTGTACTGGGACCTCAAGGTCCTAGCCCAGAACCTCTACCTCGACAGTAGTGTCGAGGCGAGCGGCCAGTGCACGGGCGAGCGTGCGAATGGCCTTGATGGTACGGCCACGACGGCCGATGACCTTAGCGACGTCATCCTCGGCAACCGAAACCTCAATCGTAGAAGCGTCGTCGCCATCGATGACCTCGAGGCTCACGGAATCCGGGTCGTCGACGATCTGAACAACGAGATATTCGACGAGATCGGCGATGCGATCTGAGAGCATTGCCTCACCCTCGAGCTGTGCAGCGTCAACCTCAGGCACGATTTACTCCTCGGCGCCCTCAGCGGCCTCAGCGGCAGCCTTAGCGGCCTCGGCCTCTTTGGCGAGCTGCTTCTTGGACTTCTTGACGACGGTCTCGGTCTTCTCGCCCTCGTTGGCGGCCTTGACCAGAGCGGCGACGGCGTCGGTGAGCTGAGCGCCCTTGGACTGCCAGTCAGCAATCTTCTCGAGGTCGAGGTTGATGGTCTTGGGGGCGGTCATCGGGTTGTAGCGGCCAACCTCCTCGATGATACGACCGTCACGCGGGGCGCGGGAATCGGCGGCGACGACACGGTAGTACGGACGCTTCTTAGCGCCGTGACGAGCAAGGCGAATCTTGACTGCCAAAGGAAACTCCTCCAACCAAGCAGCTTTAGGCTGCAACTACAAACAAACAGTTAAACATAATACGCCATCGACGCGGGCAGGTGAAGTCCGTGAGACCAACTTCTTCGGTGTAGTCGAGGGCAAATCCATATCTTAGACAAGAATTCGCGATTTGCAAGCACATCCACGCACCCCACATGAGCTGCGCGGTATACTCGTGACATGGAAAGACGCGAACATACATACGGTTATGAGGATGCTGCGGGCGTCACGCCGCCGCCCTGGACGGGTCCGGCGGTGGGCCTGATGGACCTCGATGCATTTTTTGCGAGCGTGGAGATGCTCGATCATCCCGAATGGCGCGGAAAGCCGCTCATCGTGGGCGGAGACGCCGAGTCACGCGGTGTCGTGTCCACGTGTTCGTACGAGGCGCGTCACTTTGGCGTGCATTCTGCCATGCCCTCGGCCGAGGCACAGCGCCTCTGTCCGCAGGCCATTTGGACACACGGACACTTTGATCGCTACCGTGAGGTGAGCGCGCAGGTCATGGCAATCCTTGCCGATGAGACACCGCGCGTGGAGCGCGTGTCCATCGACGAGGCCTTTATCGACATTACACCGGGTCGCTTTGCGCCCGAAGACCCGCTGCTGGTTGCGCGGCGCATCAGTGACCGCGTGGCGGCGCTGGGAGTGACCTGCTCCATCGGCGTCGGCTGCAACAAAACAGTGGCCAAAATCGCAAGCGAGCGCGACAAGCCGTTTGGTCTGACCATTGTGCGCCCCGGAACCGAGCAGCGCTTTTTGGCCGCGCTGCCGGTATCTGCCATGAGCGGAATCGGGCGTTCGGCCGAGGAGCGGCTGCGTCGCATGCGCATCTATACACTCGGCGAGCTTTCACGCGCGCCAGAGTCCACCCTGGCTGCAATCTTTGGCGTGAATGGCGAGCGCATGCGTCAACGTGCTTTGGGGCTCGAAGTATCCGAGGTCACCAGCCTGGAAGAGGAACGTGAAGTTAAATCGGTGAGCAATGAGCGCACCTTTGCGAAGGATTTGACTGAGCGTGGGGATATCGAGGCGGCGATCGCGCTGCTCGGCGAGTCGGTTGGGCGCCGCCTGCGCCGTCAGGGGCTGACAGGCGGAACCGTAACGCTCAAGCTCAAATACTCTTACGGCAGCGGACGCACGGCACAGCGCCGCTTGCCCCACCCCACCGACGACGAGAATATCTTTGTTGCCGTAGCGCTCGAGCTGCTCGACAATATCTGGCAAGAAGGCATGCACGTGCGTCTAGCGGGTATCGGCATGAGCGACTTCAACCACCAAGGCGGTATCCAAACCGACCTGTTCTGCGAGATCGATGACCGCGGAGCCCAATCCAGCGACCGCCGCGACCTCTCCGTCGCCATCGACGCCGTCCGAGACAAATTCGGCGACACCGCCCTATCCTTCGGCCGCCAATCCCGTTTCTTCTCCCAATGATTTGCGTTTTGGGCAAAAAGAAAGCCGGGCAGCTGCAGGTAGTGCAACTGCCCGGCGAACGGTAGAGGGTGGCTCTAGAGAAGCCCTGCCCAAATAAGGTCCTAAAGGAGATTGAGGGGGAGCTGGGGAGCGTCGCCCCAGAGCTTCTCGAGGCGGTAGAAGTCGCGGGCCTCAGGGGTGAAGACGTGGACGACAACCGAGCCGTAATCCATGAGCATCCAGGTCTTCTGCTCGCGGCCCTCGATGGAGAACGGGTGCTCACCGCAGGCCTCGGCAACCTTCTCCTCGATCTCGTCGACGATAGAATCGACCTGACGGTTGTTGGTACCGGTGGCGATCACAAAGTAATCGCACACGTCGGAGAGCTCGGTCAGATCGAGCACCTGCACGTCCTCGCCCTTCTTGTCGTAGGCGGCCTGCGCGGCGGCGCGGGCGACATCCTCGGCGGCGACACCGCTCGCGGACAGCGAGGCAGCGGTGCGGTCGGACGTGGCAACGAAGCTCTTGTGCTCCACACCTTCAAGAATCTGCTCGTCGGTCATGGTCTCATCGGCCATGGAATACCTCTTTCTAGACACACCCGAGCTAGCGCAGCTGGGCGTAATGGTTGTAAATCGTAATAGCCGTGGGATAAAGATAGCGCCCGGACTGGATCACGTAGACCAGACCCTGCGCAAAACAGGAGAAGAACAACTCGTCAAGCGTCGACTCCCCCACCATCTTGCGCAGCGCGTGGGCATAATCACCATGGCGGTTGGGCTCGATGGCATCGGCCACAAAGACCACCATATCAAGCGGCGTCATGTCGCAGGCGCCCACGGTGTGACGGTCGACAGCCTGGAAAACGGCCGGAGATAGCTCGGGAAATAGCTGCGGAAGCTCATAGGCGGCAACCGGACCATGCAGCAGCGGTGTCGCGGCCGAGGGAGAGCCGGCAATCTTAATGCCGTAATGCAGAGCGCGCGTGACCAGCTCGTCGTCGGAGAGCACCTTGTCCCAGTCATGGATCAGGCCAGCGGCAGCGGCATCAAAGCGGTCGACACCGTATACCTCGGCTAGGCGCAGCGCAGTCTCGGCAACCCCGAGCGAATGCACGTAGCGCTTACGTTTATCCTTCATGCGCACATCGAGCAACTCGTGGATACGCGTCAATAGCGCGCGCTCGTCGCCCTCAAACTGATCTTCTACCGACAACGTTCTCCCCCATCAATCAAAATCGTCCTGCCCAAGATCGGCATACAGCCCGCGTTTACGGATATAGCCGAGCACAGACTCGCTCGTAAGATAGCGCACGCTCATGCCGCGGGCAACCCGCTTGCGAATGTTGGTCGAGCTAATCGCCAGCGCCGGAATCTGGATATAACGCACGTCAAACGGCAGGCCTGACTCTTTGATTCGCGCGCGAGCAGTATCGATATCAAAGCCCGGTCGCGTCGCCGCAATAAACGTGGCAAGCTCGGCGATTCGGTCGGCATCATGCCAGGTCACAATATCGATAATCGCGTCGGCGCCCGTAATAAAGTAGAGCTTTACCTGAGGCGGGTAAAAGTCGCGAAGGGCATGAAGCGTATCGGCCGTATAGGTCACGCCCGGACGGTCGATCTCGAATCGGCTCGCCAAAAAAGCCGGATTCGCAGCGGTGGCGAGGACCGTCATGGCATAACGGTCCTCAGCAGGCGTCACCGGTTTGTCGAGCTTAAAGGCGGGAGAGCCGGCCGGCATAAAGAGCACGGCGTCCAAGTCGAGCGACTCGCGCGCCTGCTCGGCGGTAACCAAGTGCCCGTAATGAATCGGGTCGAAGGTGCCACCCATAATGCCAAGCCGAAACTCCTGCCCATCCTTGATAGGCAGCTCAGGCAGACCAATTCCACCGCGCAGCGACATGACTTACTCGCCCTCCGGGGTCTCGACATCATCCGCGACGCCCGCCGCATCGACAACCTCGACGCCCTCGTCCGCAGCATCGGCTACGTCAAAGACCTCAACGCCTTCGTCCCCAAGCTCCTCCTCGTACTCCGAGAAGTCCTCGGCGCCCTCAAAGTCAAAGGCGCGTTGGCAAATGCGGACCTCGTCGCCCGCACGGCAGCCGGCCTTCTCGAGCGCGTCGTCAACACCCATGCGCGCAAACTTATGCTGCAGGTAGATGACGGCCTCCTCGTTTTCCCAGTCGGTCTGGATGACCATGCGCTCGATGGCGCGACCGACCACGCGGAAGGCGTGGGGCTCTTCTTGAACAATGCGGAAACGCTTCTCACGCTGCAGGCGGCGGCGCTCCCACTCATCGTCGCGTAGGTCGACCGGCTCATCGGAGACAGCCAACTCGGCACGCAGCTTAGCCACCTGCTCGCCCACGGCAAGCATCAGCGTGTTGAGGCCAGCGCCCGTCACGGCGGACACAGCAAAGAACATATGCCCATCGTCGAGCGCAGCGCGTTTGAGGTCGGCAATCTTGTCAGCCGTGCCCGGCGCGTCGCACTTGTTGGCGACGACGATCTGCGGGCGCTCCGAAAGCTCGGCGCCATACTGCTCGAGCTCGCGGTTGATGATGCGATAGTCCTCGACCGGATCGCGATCCTCAAAACCGCCCGTCATATCGACGACATGCATGATGAGTGCCGTGCGCTCGATGTGGCGCAGGAACTGATGGCCCAGACCCTTGCCTTCGCTCGCACCCTCAATGAGGCCGGGGACGTCGGCAACGACATAGGAGTACTCGCCGGCACGCACCATACCCAGGTTGGGCACGAGCGTGGTAAACGGATAGTCGGCGATCTTGGGTCGAGCGGCACTCATGCGCGCGATAAGCGAGGACTTACCCACCGAGGGGAAGCCAACGAGCGCGGCATCGGCCATGAGCTTCATCTCGAGCTCAATCCAGTGCTCCTCGGCCGGCTCACCAAGCTGGGCGAACGCGGGCGCGCGGCGCACCGACGTCACAAAGTGCGTATTCCCCAGACCGCCGGCGCCGCCGGGTGCTACGACGACGCGCTCACCGTCGTGAACCAAGTCGGCAATCTCGAACATCGGGGTCTGCGTCTCGGGGTCGAGCTCGCGCACCACGGTGCCCATGGGAACCTTCAAGATAAGGTCCTCGCCGCTCTTTCCGTTGCGGCGGGCGCCCTGACCGTGCGTTCCGCGCTCGGCACGAAAATGATGCTTAAAGCGGTAATCGATCAGTGAAGACAGCTGAGCATCGGCCTGGATGACGACATTGCCGCCACGACCGCCGTCGCCGCCATCGGGGCCACCCTTGGGGACAAAGGCCTCGCGCCTAAACGACATGCATCCGGCACCGCCGTCGCCGCCGCACACGTTAATGCGGCTGATATCGGTGAACTGTGACAACAGAATCGCCTCCTACAAAAAGAGGGAGACCCTTGAATCCTAAAACTCAAGTGCCTCCCACATATGTGCTCTATGAAGGGTGAATTACGCGTTCGCGAGCGGGCGTACGCTGACCCTGTGCTTGATACCCTTGTGGAACTCAACGGTACCGTCGACCAGCGCGAACAGCGTGTCGTCCTTGCCACGGCCAACGTTCTCACCCGGGTGGATGTGAGTGCCGTGCTGACGGACGAGAATCGTGCCCGTGGTTACCGTCTGGCCGGCATAGCGCTTCGTGCCAAGGCGCTGACCGCGGGAGTCACGGCCATTACGGGAGGAACCGAGTCCTTTTTTGTGTGCCATTGTGTATACCTACTCTTTCGTTACGAGTGTAATCTACTCGGCGACGGGAGCCTCGGCAACAGCCTCGGCCTCTGCCTTGACAGCCTTCTTGGCGCGGGACGTAGCCTGGACCTTCACGATCTTCAGCTTGGTGAGCTGCTGACGGTGACCCTTCAGACGACGATAGCGCTTACGCTTGTGGAACTTGAAGACCAGCTGCTTCTCGCCCTTGAACTGCTCAACGATCTGAGCGGTAACCTTGGCCTTGGCCAGCTTGTCGGGATCGGTGACGATCTTCTTACCATCGTTGAGGAAGATGACCGGCAGGGTGACCTTGTCGCCCTCATTGCCCTCGATCTTCTCGACGGTGATGACATCGTCGGTGGCGACCTTGTACTGCTTGCCGCCCGTGTTAACGATTGCGTACATGTTTACTTGCCCTTCATGCATCAGTTAGTGCAACAGCCGAATATAGTAGCAGGCGATAATACCCCCGTCAACGAGTATGTGGAGCAAATCCACAAGTTCGCACAGGTATGGGGCTGACGAGTCGGCCCTCGTCGTCCTCGCATGCTTGATTCTGACGCTCGACATCGTAGGAGCAGATGGTCACGAGGTCTTGCATACCGGTGGAAACAATAGGTGCATCGACGCCCGGGGTCAAGCCCTGCAACAAAACATCAGCAGCAGAAAGCAAAATCTCCGGACGCATGGAGCCCTCGTTGTCGGCATGGGTGTCGAGCATGAGCACCAGATGGTCCGGACGCTCCCCCTCCGTGAGCTCATAGCCCACCAGTGTGTGGTCAAGGTCTAAGCGCTTGCTCTTCTTACCGCGTGCATAGTCGATGCCATGGCCTGCACGCAACGTGTCGATCGCGACGCGTACTTCATCGGCGCTCACGGGCGCCTCGGGGTCCAGGTGCAAGTCGATGCGGTACGACAGACGCGTAAGCTGAGCCGTGAGCGCCGGCGTGCGCACGTCGATGTAGGCGGCCTCGATAGGCGCCAGATCGGCAGGCGATGCAGCGGCCAGGCGCTCAAAGGCCTCGTCGAGAGCGACGAACTCGGTCATAAACAGGTCATACCACTCGCAGGTCGACGACGTGCCCACGGGCAGCGCCGACGAAAAGCCCACACGCATATGCGGCGAGAAGCCCTGCGTCACGGCATAGGGCAGCCCCGCACGGCGCACGATGCGCTCAATGGTATGGATTAGTTCCAGATGGCCCAGGTACTTAAGGCGATCACGCTTGCCGTAGCGAACGCGCAGCCTAAAGAGCGTGGGATTGTCGGTCAAGCGCTCACTCATGCGCGATCACCCATCAATACGTTCTTGGCGTGGAGCGTGGGACAGATTCCGCAGCCGGTGCACGACGTGCGGGTGCAGTCGGGCGTCGTGACGCCCTCGAGCGAACGGCGGTACTCGCGCTCGAGGAAGCCGCGCGTGCAGCCGGGGCTCACGTGCTCCCACGGCAGGCGCCAGTCCAGCTCATAAGGCAGGTGCACCAGCTCGTTGAGGTCGATGCCGTTTTTGGCAGCGGCCTCCTTCCAGTTGTCGAGCGAGAAGTGCTCCACCCAGGCGTCGAAGCGCGAGCCCGCACGCCAGGCATCGATGATGACCGGCGTCATATCGCGACCGGCACGGGAGAGCGCGGCCTCGATGAGCGAGGTCTCGGCATCGTGGTAATGCACGCGGACGGCACGGTTGCGAACGCTCGTGATAAGCAGCTTCTGGCGACGCTTGACGTCGTCGTAGTCGAGCTGCGGGCACCACTGGAACGGCGTAGCAGCCTTGGGGATAAAGACCGAAACCGAGATAGACACCGAGATAGACCCGCGGCGCGCCTTGGGCACCACGGAACGGCCAAGCTCCAGCACGTGATCGGCCAGGTTGGCGATAGCCACGATGTCCTCATCGCGCTCGCCGGGAAGGCCCATCATGAAGTAGAGCTTCATGCGGTTCCAGCCGGCCTCGAAGGCTGCCTTGGCCGCACGGTCCAAGTCCTCCTCGGTCACGTTCTTGTTGATGATGTCGCGCATACGCTGGCTGCCCGCCTCGGGCGCGAACGTCAGGCCGCCCTTCTTTTCGCCAGCGACCGACTCGGCCATATCCACGCCAAACGAATCCAGGCGCTGCGACGGAATAGACACGCGAATGCCCGTGTCCTCCAGACGACGGTTGAGCCTACCGAGCACGTCGCGGATGCAGGAGTGGTCGGTCGTCGAAAGCGAGGTAAGCGACACCTCGTCATAGCCAGTCTTTTCCAAGCCCTGGATCACCGATGAAACGATCTGGTCGGCCGAGCGCTCGCGTACCGGACGATACGTCATGCCTGCCTGGCAAAAACGGCAGCCGCGGGCGCAGCCGCGCAAGATCTCGATAGACAGGCGATCGTGGACGAGCTGCGCATACGGCACGCACGACTGAGAAAGCGGATTGGTGGCACCAAAGTCCTCGACGACGCGCTTGTAGACCACCGGCGGGACGTCCTTGCCCTTGCGCGGCACGGTGTAGCCATGCGGCGAGCAGGGCTCGTCATGACGCACCTCATACAGGGATGGCACATAGGTGCCGGCGACCGTCGCGAGCTGCTCGACAATCTGAGCGCGCGAGACGCCCTCGTCGCGCAAGCGGCGATGCAGCTGGCAGATCTCGAGCAGCGACTCCTCGCCCTCGCCAATGAGGATGGCATCGAAGAATGCCGCGTACGGCTCGGGGTTATACACCGAGGGACCACCGGCGACGATGATGGGATCGTCCTCGGTACGGTCAGCAGCCAACAGCGGAATGCCAGCGAGATCGAGCGCTTCGAGGAAGTTCGTCACGGCCATCTCGTGCGGCACGTGCATGCCGACGATGTCGAACGAGGCCACGGGCGCTGCACCCTCGAGCGACAGCAGCGGAATCCCCGCCTCGCGCATGGCATCGCCCATATCGGGCCACGGCACGTAGCCTCGCTCGCAGGAAATGCCCTCGGCCTGATTAAGGATGTTGTAGAGAATGGCGATACCCTGGTTGGGCAGACCGACCTCATACACGTCCGGATAGATCATGCAGCAGCGATAGTCGGCATCGGCCTTTGAGAGCGTGCCCCACTCGTGGTCGATATAGCGACTCGGCTTTTCGACCTTGGCGAGCAAAGGCTCGATCAAATGAAAACAATCTTGGTACGGAACGCGCAAAAGAAACCCCTAAGCAGCGAGATCGGATGCATCCTGGTAGGACGCCATAGGACGGGTGGCACCGGCGACCGTGGTCACCAGGTCGCGAACGCGCGAGAACGTGGCGGCAGCGACCTCGTTGGCACGGCTGTAGTCCACATCGCGCTCGTAGAGCGACACGAGCGCGCGGCCCATGCCATAGGTACCCGCGGCGGCGGTAAGCGCCTTAACGACAAAGCCGATGTGCGGCGTCTGCTTCACCAATGCGCGGGTGACGGCGCGAATCACCAGACCGCCGGCGAGCACGCCTGCGACCTCGTAGCCGCGCTCAGGCTTAATGCCGCGTCCAAAGATGGCCGCGAGCTCAAAGAGCATGCCCACCTGCGCCAGCGCCATAACGGGATAATCGGCGCCCGGCAAAAACACCAGCGCGCCGGTCGCCATATTGGTGAGCGCACACGAGGTGATGATACGATTGGCCGCCGCGATGCGCATGAAGGCAAAGTTGGCGGCAAAAGCCGTCTCCTTGTCCGTACGATCGAGAATCCAGCGGGCAAGCGTCTCGAGCAGATAGGTCTTGTCGGTCGCCGCCACCACGCCGAGCATGGGCGTAGATTCCTCAACGAACGGTACCTCGACGGCGGACTCGGCAAGCACGCACACGGGCGCGCCGGCGATCACGAGCTCCTGCACGGCACTCTCCAGGCGGTCGGAGCCGCACGAGAGGACCAACACCACGTCGGTATCGGCCTTGGGAACGATACGGTCCTCCCCCAGGCGATCAACACGCACAATGCCCGAAGTCGTCTGCGGCACAAAGGCATCGCGCACCGTCTCGACCAAAAAGCGAGACGCAGTCGAATCAA
>CAKTWK010000032.1 GCA_934630735.1 uncultured Collinsella sp.
GAGCAGGACTGTTCGAGCAGGAAAGTTCATATATGGCGGCAGGCGCCCGCCCCGCTCCCGAGGGGCATCTCTCAAGCAAAAACTGTCGTTCGGTAAAGTCCGAGGTCAGTGGCGTTTTATACCGAGAATTTCAAAAAAGTTGAAAATTCATTACAAATTTGCGTTGACTTTAGGTAACTAAAGTTTCATACTGCTTTTCATCCACTGGGGGATGTGAACACGCACGGATCGTTCGCATCATGATTGAAGAGGATTTCTTAGACATGTTCACGCATCAGCTAAACATTATCAGCGTAGTAATTATCTGATGCGGGTTAGCACATACAGCTAGCCCGTACGATAACGGGCGGCTGATGAAGATGAGGGCCGTCGAGCGCAACCGACGGCCCTCATTTTTTATGTCTAGGAAGTTCTTTTTAGAGGAGGAAATGTAATGAACGGAGTCTTGCTCATGGTTGTGGCCGCGGCGGTGCTCGTCTGCGGTTATCTGGGCTATGGCCGATGGCTGGCCAACAAGTGGGGCGTTGACAAAGAGGCTCTCACGCCGGCCAAGCGCATGAAGGACGGCAAGAGCTTCTCGCCCGTCTCCGCCTTCACCGCGTTCTCGCACCAGTTCAGCTCGATCTGCGGTGCTGGCCCTGTCACGGGTACGATCGTCGCCATGGCCTTTGGCTGGCTGCCCGTCGTGCTCTGGGTCCTCGTCGGCGGCATCTTCTTTGGTGCCGTCCACGACTTTGGTGCCCTGTACGCTTCGATGAAGAACAACGGCAAGTCACTCGCTCAGCTCATCGAGAAGTACATCGGCAAGACCGGCCGTCGCCTGTTCCTGCTGTTCTGCTGGCTGTTCTGCATCATCGTCATCGCCGCTTTCACCGACATGGTCTGCAAGACGTTCATGTTCACCCCGGCCGTTGACGCTTCTGGCGCCGCTACCGGTGCCATCGACTTCACCAAGTCCTATGCCGCTGGCTGCGCTGGCACCATCTCCATCCTGTTCACCTTCGTCGCCATGGCCTTTGGTTGGGCCCAGAAGAAGTTCAACCTCACCGGTGCTGCCGAGTTCGTCACCGGCGTGGTGCTCATGGTCCTCATGTTCGCCGTCGGCATGCAGTTCCCGGTCTACCTGGACAAGTTCCAGTGGTTCGCCGTCGTCATGGTCTATCTGGTCTTTGCTGGCGCCATGCCCATCCAGATGCTCAAGACTCCTCGCGACTACCTCACTTCCATCATGATGATCGTCATGATCGTCTGCGCCGTCCTCGGCATCGTTGTCCTGGGCGTTAACGGCCAGGCCACCATCACCGCTCCGGTCTTCACCGGCTTTAGCAATGCCTCGGGCATGATGTTCCCGGTCCTGTTCGTCTCCGTTGCCTGCGGTGCTCTCTCCGGTTTCCACAGCCTCGTTTCTTCTGGTACCTCCTCTAAGCAGGTCGAGAAGGAGCAGGACGCCGTCAAGGTCGGTTACGGCGCCATGATCGTCGAGTCCTTCGTTGGCATCCTTGCCATCATCGTCGCCGGCATCATGTTCTCCGATATGAACACCGCCGGTACTGGCGCCCTCAACGCCGGTGTCGCTTCCACCCCGTTCCAAATCTTTGCCGCTGGCATCTCCCGCGGTATGCAGGCCTTCGGTGTTGACGGCACGCTCGCTACTGTCTTCATGACCATGAACGTCTCCGCTCTGGCCCTGACCTCGCTTGACGCCGTCGCCCGCATCGCCCGCACCTCGTTCTCCGAGTTCTTTGCCCAGACCAACGACGCCCTGGCCATCGAGTCCAAGGCCGGCTACATGAAGGTCCTCGGCAACCCCTGGTTCGCCACGGTTGTCACCCTGCTTCCCGGTCTCGCCCTCGCTTTTGGTGGCTATGCCAACATCTGGCCGCTCTTTGGTGCTTCCAACCAGCTGCTCGGCGGTATGACCATGATCACCCTCGCCGTGTTCTGCAAGTGCACCGGCCGCAAGGGTTGGATGCTCTACGTGCCCGTCGTCTTCCTGCTCTGCTGCACCTTCACCTCGCTGGTCCAGAGCGCCATGGGCTGCATGACCGCCGTCCAGGCCTACGGCTTCTTCGGCACCATCCCGGCTACCGCCACCACGGCCGCCGTCTCCGTCGCCGCCACCAAGGGCCTGCAGCTCGTCTTTGCCGTCCTGCTGATGGTCCTGGGCCTCATCGTTGCCGTCAACTGCCTCAAGGAGTTCTTCGGCAAAGAGGCCGGCTCCATGCCTGACGAGGAGCCCGAGTGGTCCGAGATGGGCAAGGCCGAGTACGGTCGCGCCGCTGCCGCTGAGGCTCCTGCCGACGCCGAGGCCGCTAAGGCGTAATCGGCCTTACGAATCGAACGTCACATCTATATGACTCGGAAAGACCGGGTCCGCAATCAAGCGGACCCGGTCTTTTTTCTTGTGAGAACAGGTGATGCAAGGGTGTTCTCGCAGATGTTTTGCGTGGATAGGCGCGTGCGTTGTACCATATAAACGTATATGTGTACATATGAAAGGGGCCCCGTGGCCAAGACGGTATATTCCGATAACCAAAACAATGTCGATGCCCTGGCTGAGCGTCTGAGCGGACAAACGTCGCTTTCTGTCGAGCGGGCCAAGCTGGTTGCCTACGACCTGCTCTGCCGCAAGGCACTCAAGATCAAGTCGAGCGCGCTGGCACAAATCTTCCGCTCCGTGGATAAGGAATGCGACACCAAGGCGATGCGCGATGAGCTTATCGCGGCAAAGATTGTGACCAAGATCGAGGGCAGCGGCATTAACGGCCGCCCTGCCTTCTACACCATCAATGCCGAGATTCATGATGCCCAGGAGCAGCCTGTCGAGGATTCCGCTGAGGTGCCTGCTGCGGAAGAAGTTGCCCCGCGTGAGCATATCGATACTGACGAGCTTCTCGATGAGCATGTCGTGCGTGCCTTTACCGCCAAGGCGGGCCGAGGTAGCTTTGGCGGAGGCGGAAAGCGTGATGCGCAGCGCCGCGCCCAACAGGAACGCTTCCGTCGTGCTGTGGCTCAAAAGGATGGGGCCGTTACCGGGGTTGTCGAGAACGAGCCTGTCGCCGAGCCGCAGGAGCCTGTGAAAGAGCAAAAGTCCGCTGAGCCTCAGGAGCCCAAGCGTCGTCGCGGTGCACATTTTAAGGCCGAGCAGCAGGACGTTGTGCGCGAGGCCGAAGATGCTGCCGAGGTTGCGGACGATTCCGATAAGCCGGCCAAGAAGGCCTCAGACTCATGTCGTCCCGGTCGCGGCTTTGCAGGCCGCGCGTACCCCGTAAAGCGTCAGGAGAAGGTCAATCAGGTTCCGGAGGTGCGGGCCGAGAAGGCCGTGAAGCCTGCCGAGTCGGAAGTTCGTGAACAGAAGCCTGTTGATGGGCGGACTGTGTCCGATACGGAGACTCAGGGTCAGCAACCTGCGGTTGAACAGACGGGGGAGGGTACTTCGAGCAAGCCTCGCCGCCGTCGTCATCGTGGCGGTCGCGGCTCTAACGCTCGGGATGCCGCCGAGAATGTGGCGCCGCGCGACGAAGATGCGAAGGTGGATGCTCCGATGGAGCAGCCTAAGCGTCAGCCGGCGAAGGAGGGCAAGCCCGAGCGTTCGCAGAAGCAGGCGTCTACTTCGAAACGTGAGCGCAATGTCCAAGGCGATTCTAAGCGCAGGTCTCAGAAGAAGCCTGAGTCTGCCGCAGCAGATACGGCCGCCCAGCAGGCTGAGTCGACTACCCATGGCGAGGTTTCGGCGTTTGCCCTGGCCCGCGTGCTGGGCAGGCAGCTGCTCAAGGTTGTCCCCACGCCTACGGCGCTCTCCAAAATTAAGGAGCAGCAGACCCAGATTGTAAGGGTTGAAGGCAAGGACGGTAAAAAGACGCCGCAGCGCGCTCAGCACAACGAAATGTCCAATCGCAAAATCGCCGAGGAGATTGCGATTATCCAGGCATGGATTGAACAGAACCGCGGTGCCGACACGCCGGTCGCTTCGCGTCGCCAGCGCGCCTATCAGATTTTTAACGATGAGAAGGCCTTTGACGGCAAGCACGGCGAGCGCCTGATTCGGCGTATGACCGAAAAGGGCATCAGCATGCAGGCGATCAAGGTCGCCCCCAACCGCCCCGTACACTTTACGGGCTTCTTTACGCTGGGCGCCGACAAGCCGTTCATTATGGTCGAGAACCTGGATACCTATGACGAGATCGTCAAGCTCCTGCGTGGCCGCAAGCACGCCAAGCTCTTTGGCACCAAGGTGGGCGGCGTGATCTTTGGCGGCGGGTGCAAGGCGAGTGTCTCTCATGCGCTGGATGATTATCTGGCCGAGATCGGCTACCGCTTTAACTACGTCTACTACGTGGGTGACATCGACCGAGAGGGCGCGCGTATTGTCGAGCAGACTCGCAATGCTAATGTGGTCGAGATCCGTCTGCATGCCGGTATGTATCGCGCCATGCTCGCCGAGCACAAGCGTCGCATGAAGGCCGGAGGCGAGTGCGAGCCCGCGGCTGCCAACCAGGGCGTGCCGCAGAACCTGGCGGCGACGATTAAGGATTTGCCCATGGTTACGCGCGTGCAGTTCCGCAACGTGCTGCGTGAGGGCGGACGAATTCCGCAGGAGATTCTGATGACCGCCGACTATCGGGATGGCGACTCGGGAAGCTTCGACCGCATGCTGAACAACTAGATTCCGCCGTTCTACCGAACGGCGGTCTTCTTGACGCTGCGAGGGGCCCTGGCACGGCAATCTGACGTTCAACTTCGGCGGCGCGACCAGAAGGTCAGCGCCGCCTTGTTTCACGTCACCTTGCCATACCAGGACCCCTCTCTCTGTCACGTCCAAAACATCGAGGTTAGTGGCCTTCTTTGCGTGCGGAACTCGCGACAAACTTAATGCCCGGCCCGCCGGGGCCACGCGGCACTTGGTTGTCGCAAGCGGCTCGCTTTTCGGAACTGGGCTGGTATTTTCTAGATGTAAGGTGCTCTTGGTCCTAATGGGCTTGGGGCGCCTGTCTTTTGAAGGCAGATTTTCCCGTGCTGCACGAGAAGTTGTGTTGCCTCGCGGGTTCGAATCCCTCCGCTTGCCCACAAGAAAGCGCCCCGGGCTGATGAAAGCCCAGGGCGCTCAGTTACCTTGGCTGGGACGGAGGGATTCGAACCCCCAACAGCCGGCACCAAAAACCGGAGTTCTACCGTTGAACTACGTCCCAGTATGGGTGTTGCCAAAAGCAACTCGTCTAGTTTACCTAATCTGCGAGGGCATCGCAAACGCCATCGAGCAGGCGTACCGCGAGCGTCTGGGCGTCGCTGGCAGTGAAGGTGCCGTTGTAGCGCGTCATGCCGGTGAGCTCAATGCGGATGCGTGCCGGCTTTTGCTGCGCGGCGACATTGGCGGTGCGGATGCGCTGGGCCAGGTTGTGGCACTCGGCGAGGGCAATCGTGGCGCGCGGAGCGGCGTCGGCGGGCAGCTCGTCGCTTGCGATCTCGAGCACCAGGTCAACGTCGGTCGGAACCTCGGAGTCGCAAAGCATCATACCGCTGTTGTCGGTCGTCGCCGTGGCGATGTTCCACATACGCGATGCTACGCTGCGCGCGATGGGGTCCTCACCGATGACGGCAATCTGGAAACGCTCGAGTACGTTGGCCGCGCGGGCAAAGCCGATGCGCGATTCGGCCTCGGTCACCGAGGGCTTGCCCTCCCACACGTGATGCAGGCGGTTGATGTAGGCGTAGGTATCCTGGAAAGCCATACCGTCGGCAAACAGACCGACGTTTTCTTGGAACTGCTGAAGGGCCGCCTCGGTGTGCGGGCCAAAGTAGCCATCGTCCTCGCCGCAGGCAAAGCCCAAAACGTTGAGCGCCTTTTGCAGGGCCTGCACGTCGGCGCCATGGAAATTGGGCATGCGCAGATAGAGCGTGCGGTCGCCCAGTTTATACGAGGCGTCGACCAGGGCGCTCCAGCAGGGGATATCGACAGCACAGCCAGCGGCAAGGCCGCTATCGAGCCTAAAGGTGCCAACAGCCTGTTCGGTGGTGGTGCCAAAGCGCTTGTCGACAACCTCGGTGTCATCGATTGTATAGCCGAGCTGCAGAAGGCGGGACTGGACGTCCTCGACGGCTGCTCCCTGCATGCCCGTTGTAATAGGTTCCATGAACGAACCCCTTTCGGCGTACCATTCGTACTATTTGAGCGTGTGTCGGATAGACAACGCAAAGGGATGCATAAACATGCACTCAACAGTGTAGCAAGTTGTACCCAAATACGCTGCTGACAGGTTTTATAACCCCCGCTAGTTAAGGCGCTCCACAAAGAAATCTGCCATGGAGAGGAACAGTTCGCGTGCATGCGGGTCGAGCGAAACGTCCTCGATGGCGGCCTTGGCTTTGGCGGTCAGGTCCAGCGCGTAGGCGTGGGCGTAATCGATAGAGCCAGTCTCCTGGAAGATTTTCACGGCGCGCGCGAGCTGCGCGGGGTCCTCGGTGCCCGAGGAGAGAATTGCTTCAATCTCGTCGTGATAGCGCTCATCTGACAGGGCGTGCACGGCAACGAGCGTGCGCTTACCCTCGGTGATGTCGGTGCGGAAGTCCTTGTTGGCGGCTTCCTTGGTACCGATCAAGTTGAGCAGATCATCTTGAATCTGGAAGGCAAGGCCCGTGTGCAGGCCAAAGGCGCGTAGCGCCTCAATTTGCTCCTCGCTGCCTCCGCCAATGATGGCTCCGGTGGCAAGCGGCGTGGCTCCGCTGTAGTACGCGGTCTTGTGCGTTGCCATGTCTAGGTAATCGTCGACCGAGATGTCGAAGCGTGCATCGCGTACCCAGCCCAAGTCGAGCGCCTGACCCTCGATGGTGCGGACGATCATCTCGGTGAGCTCGTGGAGTACGCGCAGCTTTACGCCTGCCTCGAGCGTTGGATCGTCGAGAACCGTCTTGGTGACCATGGTAAGTGCTAGGTCGCCGCAGTTGATGGCAAGCCCCGTGCCCTCGGTAAGGTGCATGCAGGGCTTGCCGCGGCGCAGCTGACCGTTATCGGCGATGTCGTCGTGGATGAGCGCACCCGACTGGAAATGCTCGATGGCCGCCGCGGCGCTGCGGGCGCTCTCGAAGCTGCCGCCCACTGCGGTGGCGGCGAGCATGCAGATAAGCGGGCGGTGGCGCTTGCCGGCGTTGGCGGTAAATGCCGAAAGCGGGGCGTACAGATAGCGCTCGATATCGGCGGAGGTCGCCTGTCCGTCAAAGAACGTGGCCAGATAGTCGTTGATCTGGTCAAAGTGCTGGGCTAAAAAGCTGGTAAACGGACTGGACACAGGCTCTCGCATTCTTTCTGAAGGTCGCATTGATGCAATATGCAGACAACATATTGCCACATTGGGGTGCTTGGCGCGGCGGGCGAAGGCAATTGGACCCGCAGGCGTTAAGCGCGGCGGAAGACGACGGCTAGATAAGCCCGAAGTGCTCGAGTGCCGTGACGACGCCGTCGTGATCGATAGAATCGGTTACGTAGTCGGCCTTTTCCTTGAGGAAGTCCGGCGCGTTGCCCATGGCGATGCCAACATCGACCGTTTCCAAAAGGGCGACGTCGTTGCTCGCATCGCCGATGCCGTACACGGTGCCGTGGTTTGGCCCCAGGGCGCCAAGCACGGCCTGGATGCCGGTTCGCTTGGTGCACTCGCGGGGCGAGATTTCGGTTACCTCGAGTTCGAGCTCGTTAAAGCACAGCAACGGCTCGATCTCTTTATCCTGGGCGATGCGGTTGGCGAGCTTCGTAGACATGAGGATCTTGTAGGCGCTGTAATGCTTGAGCTTTGTGACGGCATCGCCTGCGGTACGGGCATATCCGTCGCCATCGGGGGCGTCCGCGCTCATGCGCACGACGCGATCGAGACCTTCAAAGCGAATCACCTCGTCCGATTGCTCAAGATACGGGGCGAGGCGTTGCAGCAAGCCGGGGCTCATGGCTGCATTTCGCACAATGCGTCCGTCGAGTTCGACGTAGCCTCCCGCCAAGCAGACAATTCCTGCCCACGGCAGCTCAAGAAGTTTGGGGTGGATGCAGCTCAGGGTGCGTCCCGTGCAGATAAAGGCCATGTTGCCGTTGGCGACAAACGCGCGGATTGCCTGCGAAACCGCCTCGTTGGGATAGGGGGAGAGGTCCCGCTCGTCTTCGGGAAGGTCTTGGGCGAGCTTGGGGTCTTGCCACGCGAGCGTGCCGTCAATGTCGAAGAAGCAGATATCGCCGTGCTTGTGGGTTGGGCTGGCGGCAGGGGAGGCCGAGGTGGTGGGCACAAATCCCGGCTCGAGGCCCATGATCTGGTCAAAATGCTCTTTAACGCGGGGAACGGAGATGCCTATGATCACCTGGGCGGTCTTGCCCGTAATGATGAGGCCCTTGGCGCCCACCGCGACAAACGACGCGTTATCCGCAACGATGGAAGGGTCTGCGACCTCGACGCGCAGGCGCGTGGCGCAGTTAGTTGCGCCCACAATATTGCCAACGCCACCTAAAAGCTGGATTACCCGCTCAGCGAGGACGTGATCTTGATCGGTTCGACTATTGACCTCGTCATTGGGAGATTGCTCCTTGGCAAAGCCGCTTCCCGTTAAATGATCGATTGCCGCGCGGTTGGCGACATGATCCTCGCGGCCCGGCGTCTTAAGGTCATAGATCAAGATGAGTGCTCGAAAGCTAACAAAAAAGACGAGGCTAAAGGCAAGGCCGATACCGAGCGCCAGAAGATAGGCACCGGCATGCGTGCGCATGAGCGGAATGAAGTTGAAGGCGGCCATTTCCATGAAGCCGCCCGAAAAGATGCCGACGATACCAAAGAAATTCATGGTCATGGCGAGGCAAGACGAGAGGACAGCGTAGAGCAAAAAGAGCCCGGGGTGGGTGAACATAAAGAGAAACTCGAGCGGTTCGGTGATGCCGCAGACCACTGAGGCAACGATGGCGGGAACCAGGATAACCTTGAGGCCGGCGCGGCGTTCGGGCTTGGCGGTGGTGTAGAACGCCGCAGCGATGGCGGGAAGGCCAAAGAGCTTGACCCAGCCGGTGGCGGTGTAACCAGCCCAAGGCGCAAGTTCGTTGAGGGGGCGTGTGCTGTGTGAGAGGATGGGAAGCAAGTTGGTCCACGTGGCGTAGATGCCGTCGTTAATAACCAAATTGTCGTAGTAGATTGGCATGTAGAGCAGGTGGTGCAGACCCATGGGCTCGAGTGCTCGCTCCAAAAACACAAAGATGCCCACGCCGAAGGGTCCGACGCCCGCAAGTGCGTGGCGCAGCGTTTCGGTCACAGCGTATACGAAGGGCACGATGGCGGCCGAGATGGCGGCAAGGGCGAACACAGCAAAAAAGCTGATGAGGTAGACCAGCGAAGAGCCCGAGAACGTACCGAGCCAATCGGGCACCTTGGCGTCATAGAAGCGGTCATGGATCGCAACGACGATGGTCGAGACTGCCAGCGGTCCGATAATGCCGGTGTCGAGCGTCTTGATACCGTCGATGACGGTGATGCCGCTGGCGGGGGTCAAAGACGCCGGGTACTTAAGTCCAAGGTTGTCGCCGCTCAGCTTAATGATCTCGCTCAAGAAGAAACAATAGGCAAAATAGGCCACGAGTGCCTCGAGGCAGCAGCGCGCCGGTTGCTTTTGGGCAAGGCCAATAGGCAGCGCTATGGCAAAAAAGAGTGGAAGGCGTTTAAAGACCGTCCACGAGCCGCGTTGGATGATAGCCCAGAATACGTACCAGGGGGTTCCGTATGTGGCGAGGTCGCCGACGATGTCCACAGTCGTTGCGAGAGCGGAGATGCCGACCATAAGGCCCGATATGGAAAACAGCATGGCGGGCGCGAACATGGCCCCGCCAAAACGTTGGATTTTCTGCAGCATAATATGCCTTCCGGATGCAACATGCTGTGCGAGCAAGAACGTTTAAACAATGAACTCATTGTAGAGGACTGGCTGCTTGCCGCATTGACGGTTTTGATTCGGTCCGATTTGGGTTTCAGGGGAACCGTCGACGGTAAATAATCCGTGCTTTACCGATAATCGGTTTGAACAACTCCAAGAAATGCTATCGTGCCTAGCCATACATATTCATTAGAGGTGAAGTCATGCCAAAAGCGATTTACGAAGGAATCTACCGCGAGATCCGTTCGCGCATCATTAACGGGACCTATGCGTTTCAGGAGATGCTGCCAACCGAAGCCGAGCTGACCGCGGAGTTTGGCTGCACGCGCAATACCGTTCGACGCGCCTTGAGCATGCTGGCCGACCAGATGTTTGTGCAGCCTATACACGGCAAGGGCGTGCGCGTTATTTGGCTCAAGGGCGAAACCGACATGCTGGGCGCACTCGAAGAGGTTGAGTCGTTTGGCGAGTTCGCAAAACGCAACAATGCCGTCGCATCGACCGAGGTCAAGTCTTTTGAACATTTGATTTGCACTGAGCAACTCTCTCGTCGCCTGGGCTTTAAGGTGGGCGAGGAGCTGATTCGCGTAGTGCGCGTCCGTAGCCTTAACGGTAGTGCTCGCCAGGTGGACCACGGCTATTTTCTGGAGTCGATCGCCAAAGGTCTGACGCCCGAGATCGCTGCAAAGTCAATTTACGACTATCTGGAGCACAAACGCGGCGTCAAGGTGATGGCGAGCCGTCGTACGGTGAGTGTCGAGCTTGCCAACGATGAGGACTGCAGCTATCTTGACCTCGGCAAATACAACTGCGTTGCCGTCATGGAGAGCCAGTCGTACACCTCGGACGGCATCTTGTTCGAGGTCACGCATGCCCGCACGCATCCCGAGATCTTCCACTACCGCGTCAACTCCAAGCGATAGTCGGCTAGCTCGCAGTCTGACGAGACTCATGCCCTCAAAGCGAAAACGCCCGGTCGAGCCGATGTATCATCGGCTCGACCGGGCGTTTTCTCTGCATCCGATAACTAATAATTGTTTATACAAAACTTGTCAAGTATCAAGTTGAAATTACCGTTCACCGAAGTTTTTCTACCGCTCTAGTAATACTTGTTCAAACAACTAGCCAAATAGCGTATTGTACAAATCAGCAAAAGGGGCCAAGTCCCCAAGCCAATCTCCGAAGGCGGCGGCAAAGGGTGCCGCCACGGTGTGAAAGGGTGGATTGTAATGAAGAACGAAATGAGCAGAAGGCAGTTCCTGGGCTTTGCTGG
Organism: uncultured Collinsella sp.; assembly: GCA_934630735.1. Taxonomy (GTDB): domain Bacteria; phylum Actinomycetota; class Coriobacteriia; order Coriobacteriales; family Coriobacteriaceae; genus Collinsella. Next base: position 11,159 of record CAKTWK010000032.1, read on the forward strand.
TTCCGCGGCTGCGGTTCTTGGTCTGGGACTCGTGGGCTGCGGTGGCTCCGCCGGCTCCGGCTCCTCTGCTTCTGGTGACGCTGCCGAGGTCTACTTCCTCCAGTTCAAGCCCGAGGTCGACAAGGAGTGGAAGGAGATCGCCAAGGCGTACAAGGAGGAGAAGGGCGTCGAGGTCAAGATTGTGACCGCCGCCTCCAACACCTACGAGGAGAAGCTCAAGTCCGAGATGTCCAAGAGCTCCGCTCCGACCCTGTTCCAGGTCAACGGCCCCACCGGTCTTAAGAACTGGAAGGATTACTGCGCCGACCTGTCCGACACCAAGCTCCGCGGTGAGCTCATCGATGACTCCCTGGCGCTGCAGTCCGACGGTAAGGATCTGGGTATCGACTGGGTTCAGGAGAGCTACGGCATCATCTACAACAAGGAGCTCCTCGAGAAGGCCGGCTACAAGGCCGAGGACATCAACTCCTTCGACAAGCTGAAGGCTTGCGCCGATGACATCCAGGCCCGCAAGGACGAGCTCGGCGTTGACGGTGCCTTCACTTCCGCCGGTATGGATGACTCCTCCAGCTGGCGCTACACCACCCACCTCGCCAACCTCCCTCTCTACTACGAGTTCGAGAAGGAGCACAACCAGGAGGCCGACGAGATCAAGGGCGAGTATCTCGACAACTTTAAGCAGATCTTCGACCTGTACATCACCGATTCCACCTGCGATCCTTCGCAGCTTGCCTCCAAGACCGGTGACGACGCCACCAACGAGTTCGCAACCGGCAAGGCCGTCTTCTACCAGAACGGCTCTTGGGCCTACTCCGACCTCACCAAGGCCGGTATGACTGACGACCAGCTCGGCATGCTGCCGATCTACATCGGTGTTGACGGCGAGGAGAACCAGGGCCTGTGCTCCGGCGGCGAGAACTACTGGTGCGTGAGCTCCCAGGCTTCCGAGGATGCTCAGAAGGCCACCGAGGACTTCATGTACTGGTGCGTCACCGCTGACACCCCGACCAGCATCATCGCCGACAAGATGGGTCTGACCGCCCCGTTCAAGAGCGCCAAGGACACCAACAACGTCTTCTCTCAGCAGGCCGTTGCCATGGCCAAGGACGGCAAGAAGACCGTCGCTTGGGACTTCGTCTACATCCCCTCTGAGGAGTGGAAGAAGAATCTCAAGCAGGCTCTGACTGCCTATGCTGCAGATAACAGCAAGTGGGACGACGTCAAGAACGCCTTCGTCGACGGCTGGAAGACCGAGAAGGCTGCTTCCGAGTAAGTAGTTGCTGCCCAAGCTATCTGATTAGCGACAGGGGGCGGGCAGACGTGGGTTTGCCCGCCCCCTGCATATTGAAAGGACCCTTCTATGGGCAAAGCACTCAAGCGCTGGTGGCCGCTCTTTATGCTGCCCACGTGCCTGGCGTTTACGATCGGGTTCGTGATCCCCTTTATCCAGGGCTTCTACCTCTCGTTCTGCCAGTTTATTACCATCAACAACGCGCACTTTGTCGGTATCGAGAATTATGTGCGCGCATTGACGGACCCGCAGTTTTCCACGTCGTTCTTCTTTACCGTGGCGTTTGCCTTCCTGTCGACGGTGCTCATCAACGTGATCGCCCTGGCCATTGCGCAGGCGCTCACTCGCAAGGCGCTCAAAGGCACCAACATCTTCCGTACGATCTTCTTTATGCCTAACCTGATCGGCGGCATCGTGCTGGGCTACATTTGGCAGATTCTGATCAACTGCCTGCTCTCCAACGTGGGCGCCCAGCTCATCGCCCTTAACTCTGCTGCTGGCTTCTGGGGCCTTATCATCCTGACGCTGTGGCAGCAGGTCGGCTACATGATGATCATCTACATCGCCGGTCTGCAGTCCATTCCGTCCGACTACATTGAGGCCGCCAAGGTCGACGGTGCCACGGCATGGCAGACGTTTTGGAAGGTTAAGATCCCCAATCTGATGCCGACCATCACCATCTGCCTGTTCCTGTCCATCACCAACGGCTTTAAGCTGTTCGACCAGAACCTCGCCCTTACCGGCGGCGCCCCCGCGCACTCCACCGAGATGCTCGCCCTGAACATCTACAACACGTTCTATTCGCGTGCCGGTATCGCATGGCAGGGCATCGGCCAGGCCAAGGCAGTTATCTTCTGCATCCTGGTCGTCGCTATCTCTATGATTCAGCTTAAGGCCACGAGGTCCAAGGAGGTGCAGCAGTAATGAAACGCGATAAGGCTATCAACCGCGCGCTCTCGATTTTCTTTACGATCCTGTCGCTCGCGTGGATCTACCCCGTGTTCATGATTGCGCTCAATTCCTTTAAGAAAGCGACCGCAATCAGCACTACCACAGCGTTCGATCTGCTCACGCCTGAGACGTTCAACGGCCTTGCAAACTACGTGCACGCCCTTAACGAGCAGGGCTTTGCCTCGGCATTTATGTACTCGCTCATCATCACGGTCACGTCGGTCGTGCTGATCTTGGTGTGCTGTTCCATGTGCGCTTGGTACGTGGTTCGTGTTAACAGCAAGATCTCGAACTTCTTCTATTACCTGTTCGTCTTCTCGATGGTCGTGCCCTTCCAGATGCTCATGTTCACGCTGTCCAATTTGGCGGACCGCATCGGCTTTAACACACCGTTCAACATTTGCTTTATCTACCTTGGCTTTGGCGCGGGCCTGGCGGTCTTTATGTTCGCCGGCTTTGTAAAGAACATCCCGCTCGAGATCGAGGAGGCGGCCATGATTGACGGCTGCAACCCGGTTCAGGTGTTCTTTAAGATCGTCCTTCCCATCATGAAGCCCACCTATCTTTCGGTCGGCATCCTCGAGACCATGTGGGTCTGGAACGACTACCTGCTGCCCTACCTTACGCTCGACTCCACCAAGTACAAGACCATTCCTATCTTGATCCAGTACTTCCGTGGCGGCTATGGCCACGTCGAGCTCGGCCCCATGATGGCCTGCATCATGATGGTCGTTGTCCCCATCGTCATCATGTACATCTTCTGCCAGAAGTACATCATCGACGGCGTTGTGGCAGGTGCCGTCAAGGGCTGATGCCGTAACTGTTTTGCAAGTTTCTGCGGCGCCCTTCAGCGTGGCGCCGCATATCGAAAGGTAAAGACATGGCCGAGATCGTTCTCAAACATGTTCAGAAGGTGTATCCCAACAACGAGTCCAAAAAGAAGGGCTTCTTTGGCAAAAAGAAGAAGACCGAGGAGAAGAAGCACAACCTCAAGGTTACCGAGGACGGCGTGCTCGCTGTAGAGGACTTTAACCTCACCGTTCACGACCAGGAGTTCATCGTCCTCGTTGGCCCCTCTGGCTGCGGTAAGTCCACGACGATGCGCATGGTTGCCGGCCTGGAGGACATTACCTCGGGCGATGTGCTCATCGACGGCAAGCGCGTCAACGACGTCGCTCCCAAGGACCGCGACATCGCCATGGTGTTCCAGAGCTATGCTCTGTACCCCAATATGACGGTGTACGAGAACATGGCGTTTACGCTCGAGCTCAAGAAGGTCCCCAAGGACGAGATCGACCGCAAGGTTCGCTCCGCCGCCGAGATCTTGGGTATCACCGAGTACCTCGACCGCAAGCCTAAGGCGCTTTCGGGCGGCCAGCGCCAGCGCGTCGCCATCGGCCGCGCTATCGTTCGTGACCCCAAGGTCTTCCTGATGGACGAGCCGCTGTCCAACCTGGACGCCAAGCTCCGTAACCAGATGCGCGCCGAGCTCATCAAGCTGCGCCACGAGATCAAGGGCACGTTCATCTACGTTACCCACGACCAGACCGAGGCTATGACCCTCGGTGATCGCATCGTGGTCATGAAGGACGGCGTCGTCCAGCAAATCGCCACCCCGCAGGAGGTCTTCAACCATCCCGCGAACATCTTCGTCGCTGGCTTTATCGGCGTGCCGCAGATGAACTTCTTCGATGCCCAGCTGGTGCGCTCGGGTAACGGCTTTACCGTCAAGACCGAAGATATGAACGTGGCGCTCGCTCCCGAGACCTGCGCTCAGCTTGCTCTCAACTGGGACGGCGGCGACGTGAAGGAGATCACGGCCGGCGTGCGCCCCGAGCAGATTCTGCTTGCCGACAAGGACGAGGAGGGTGCGCTCCAGGGCACCGTCGAGGTGACTGAGCTCATGGGTTCGACCGAGCACGTCCACGTGACTGCTCCCGATGGCCAGTTCGTCCTGATCATTCCCGTTGTTGACCTTGAGGCCAAGGGTGCGCTCAAGGCGGGCGACCCCATCTGGTTCAAGTTCGAGAAGAACGCGACCCATCTCTTCGATAAGGTGTCTGGCAAGAACCTTATCTAGGCCCGGTGCATCCAGGCCCTCCCTTTGGGCGACTGCGGCTTTGCCATCCTTTTGCCGTGGTCACATATAAGGCTCCCCTCCCGTCCACTGGGCGAGAGGGGAGCCTTTCTTTGTGTTGGGGTTGTCCATCTGTCAGTTTGTCTTGATCTGTAACAGGAGGAGGGCCAAATTGGGCCTAGATGTTACAGATTGAGACGGCGTCGAGCTGCCTGTCCTTTCATCTCGATCTGTAACACGAAGGACTGTTTTTGGCAGCTACCTGTTACAGATCGAGATTGTTTTAGCCGGCTTATCTATTTGTCTCGATCTGTAACAGTAAGGGCGGATTTCGGACGTTAGGTGTTACAGATTGAGATAAATCCTAGGGAAAGGACCGGTTTGTCTTGATCTGTAACAGGTAGGACCGTTTTGGCCGAGTAGGTGTTACAGATTGAGATTGTTTGGTCGAGGCAGGCCACGGGCAACACGCGGGTACAAAAAACGGAGCCGTGTTGCCACGACTCCGTTCCTTAAGAGGATGGGTAAGGGGAATGGATTAGTCCAGGTGCCAGATCTCGTCGTTGTACTGGGAGATCGTGCGGTCGGACGAGAAGGTGCCGGCGTTGGCGATGTTGATCAGCGCCTTGCGCATCCAGGCGTCCTGGTTCTCGTAGTCTGCCAGCACACGCTCCTTGGTCTGGATGTACTCCTCAATGTCGAGCAGGGCCATAAACCAGTCCTTGCCCTTGATGTCGTCGTGCAGGCGTTGCAGACGCTCGGCGTTGCCGGTCGCCATAAAGGCGGGATTGGTGATGAAGTCCACCAGCAGTTTGATGCCGGGCTTGCGGTAGAGCGCGCCGGCGTCATAGGTGCCGTCGGCGTAGAGCTTCTCGACCTGTTTGGACGAGGCACCAAAGGTGTAGATGTTCTCGTCGCCCACGAGCTCAGCGATCTCCACATTGGCGCCGTCGAGCGTGCACAGGGTCAAAGCACCGTTGAGCATGAACTTCATGTTGGAGGTGCCGCTCGCCTCCTTGGAGGCCAGGCTGATCTGCTCGGAGATGTCGGCAGCGGGAATCACGCGCTCGGCGGCGGTGACGTTGTAGTTCTCAATCATGACAACCTGCAGGTAGGGAGCCACGTCGGGGTCGTTGGCTATCCATTGGGAAAGCGTCAGGATTAGGTGAATGATGTCTTGGGCGATGGTGTAGGCTGGGGCCGCCTTGCCGCCAAAGATGATGGTGACGGGGTGCTTAGGCTTATTGCCGTTCTTGATGTCGAGATACTTCCAGATGATGTAGAGCGCGAGCATCTGCTGGCGCTTGTACTCGTGGATACGCTTGACCTGAACATCGATGATGGCGTTGGAGGGAATGGTCACACCCTGCTCGAGCGCCATGAACTGGCGCATGATGGCCTTGGCCTCGGTCTTGGTGGCAGCCAGGCGCTCAAGAACATCTTTGTCGTCGGCGAACTTGGCGAGTTTGCTCAGATCGCCGGTGCTGCGCCAGTCGGTGCCGATCACATCGTCGAGCAGGTTGGCGAGCGCGGGGTTGGCGCCATGGATCCAACGGCGGAAGGTGATGCCGTTGGTCTTGTTGGAGAACTTCTCGGGGTAGATCTCGTAGAACGGATGAAGCTCGGTGTCCTCCAGGATCTTGGTGTGGAGTGCGGCGACGCCGTTGATGGAGAAGCCAAAGTGAATGTCCATGTGGGCCATGTGGGCGGTGTCGTGCTCGTCGATGATGGCGACGTGCGGGTCGTCGTGCTCGGCCTTGGCAATCTCGTCGAGCTTGACGATGATGTCGGCGATGGCGGGCGAGACCTTCTGCAGGCTGGCGAGCGGCCACTTCTCGAGCGCCTCGGCAAGGATCGTGTGGTTGGTGTAGGCGACCATGGAGCGCACGATGGTGACTGCCTCGTCAAACTCGATGTCGTGCTCGGTGGTGAGTAGGCGGATGAGCTCGGGAATGACCATGGTGGGGTGCGTGTCGTTAATCTGGACTACGGCGTAGTCGGCCAAGTCGTGCAGGTTGCTGCCGCGCTCGACGGCCTCGTCGATCAGGAGCTGGGCGGCGTTGCTCACCATGAAGTACTCCTGGTAGATGCGAAGCAGGCGGCCCTGCTCGTCGGAATCGTCGGGGTAGAGGAACAAGGTGAGGTTCTTGGCGATCTCGGTCTTGTCGAAGTCAATGGAACTGCCGGGTACCAGGCCGTCGTCGACGCTTGCCAGGTCGAACAGACGCAGGCGATTCTTGGCGGGCTGGCCGTAGCCGGGCACGTCGATGTTGACGAGCTTGGAGGTAACGGCAAAGTCGCCGAACTCAACAGTGTAGGAGCGGTCGTCATCGATCAGGATATCCTGCTCGCCGAGCCACTCGTCGGGGACGGCCTTCTGCTGGTTGTCGACAAAGCGCTGGCGGAACAGGCCGTAATGGTAGTTGAGGCCCACGCCGTCGCCGGTAAGACCCAGCGTGGCGATGGAATCCAAGAAGCATGCGGCCAGACGGCCCAGGCCGCCGTTGCCGAGCGAAGGCTCGACCTCAAACTCCTCAATCTTATTGAGGTCGTGGCCGGCGGCGACGAGCTGGTCCTTAACCTCGTCATAGATGCCGAGGTCGATCATATTGTTGATGAGCAGCTTGCCGATCAAAAACTCGGCAGAGATGTAGTAGAGCTTTTTCTTGCCGTTGTTGAGCGGACAGGCGGCAGAGCGCTCCTGCACGAGCTTGACCAGCAGCTTATAAATACGACGGTCATCGAGCTGCTCGAGCGAGGTTCCAAAGGACTGCTCGGCAAGAGCCGCAAGATTGATACGGGGCATGTTTCCTCCTGTGGTGAGTCGACTACATGTCAGAAATTCAAAAGAAGCCCGCGCGAGGGATTGGGGCGGCCTCGCGCGGGAAAAGCGGTCGCGTCCGCACGGTGGGGTGGGGTCGGGCGCGGTGGCTCCTATTGGGGAAGCTCGATTTCGGCTTCCGACGGGATGCGGAAGTAGGTTTCGGTCCAGTCGGTGAGCTTGTGCTCGAGCTCGCGGGTGATGGCGCCATCGAGCATGCGCCAGGTCCAGTTGCCGCCCAGCGTGGCGGGAGTGTTGATGCGCGCCTCGTTGCCCAGGTTGAGCAGGTCTTGCATGGTGTAGATGCAGGTATCGCTCACGCTGGCGGCGATGGTGCGGTTGAGTGCATCGGCCATGGGCTCGCCGGCCTGCTGGTGGGTGTACAGGGCCGCCTGCTCGCGCTGACGCGGGGTGGCCGTTCCCTCAAACCAACCGCGCGCCGTCTCGTTGTCGTGTGTGCCCACATAGGCGACGGTGTTGGCAATGTAGTTGTGCGGCAGGTAGTACGAGTTGGTGCCCTCAAAGGCAAACTGCAAGATCTTCATGCCGGGGAAGCCCGAGTTGTCGCGCATGTCGATGACGCCGGGGGTAAGAAAACCCAGGTCTTCGGCAATGATGGGCAGCGTGCCGAGCTTTTTCTCGAGCGTCTTGAAGAACTTGAGGCCGGGGCCCTGCGTCCACGAACCGTAGGACGAATCGGGTGAGGAGAACGGCACCTCCCAATAGGCCTCGAAGCCGCGGAAGTGATCCAGGCGGATGACATCGTACATGTCGAGGGCGGCGCGGATGCGGCCCTCCCACCAGGAGAAACCGTCCGACTCCATGGCGTCCCAGTCGTAGATGGGATTTCCCCAGTACTGGCCGGTGGCCGAGAACTGGTCGGGCGGCGTGCCGGCGACACTCACAGGATTACCGGCGGCGTCGATCTTAAAGAGCTCGGGCGTGGCCCACATCTCGACGGAGTCGCGTGAGACATAGATGGGCAGGTCGCCAATGATGAGGATGTCGCGCTCGTTGGCATAGGCCTTGAGGCGGCTCCACTGACGATCGAAGAAGTACTGCGTCATCTGGTGGTAGAGCATGCGCGCGGGATGGGCGGCGCAGACCTTGGCAGAAGCCTCACCGCGGGTACGGAGCTCTGCGGGCCACTCCCAAAATGCCTTGAGGCCGCACTCCTCCTTGACGGTCATGAACTCGCAGTAGGGGATGAGCCAGTCTTCGTTGGCTTGGACAAAGTTGTCGAAGTCGGCCGGCTTGTCGGCGGCAAAGCGCTCGGCGGCGCGGTCGAGAATCTGACGACGGCCACCAAAGATGGCGCCATAGTCGACATTGCTGGGGTTGGAGCCCAGGTACACGCCATCGATATCGCGCTGCTCCAGATACCCTGCCTCGATAAGCTCGGCAAAGTCGATAAAGTTGGGGTTGCCTGCGCGGGCCGAGAACGACTGATAGGGCGAATCGCCATAGCTGGTCGTCGTAAGGGGCAGAATCTGCCAGTAATGTTGTTTGCACGAGGCGAGAAAATCGACGAAGTCGTAGGCGTTCCAGCCAAAGCCGCCGATGCCGTATGGTCCGGGCAGTGATGAGACGGGCATGAGGACGCCGCTTGCACGCTCCATGAATGCACTCACCAACCTTCTTGTTGTGGGGTCAGCCTGCTGATGGAAGAGCAGTCCGCCCCCGGTGTTCTGATTCGATACGCCTATTGTAGAGCATGTTGTTTAAACATGTACGGGCAAGATAAAAAAGTTGGAAGTATTTCGGTGAATGGCTACGCGTCATGAAAAAGCCCCGGTCTCACATCGTGAGATCGGGGCAAGAACGGTATGTAGGTTTTTGCTACTCGGCGTCGGCGAAGCCGTTGGGGTTGTGGCTCTGCCAATTCCAGCTGTCGCGGCACATATCCGCGATGTCGTACTGGGCCTTCCAACCCATCATGCGCTCGGCCTTGGAGGCGTCGCACCAGTTGGCGGCGATGTCGCCGGCGCGGCGCTCGCGGATCACGTAGGGCAGCTCCTTGCCACAAGCCTTGGAGAAGGCGGCGACGACCTCGAGTACCGAGGTGCCGGTGCCGGTGCCCAGGTTAAAGATCTCGACGCCGGTCTTGCCGTTCATCCAGTTGAGGGCGGCAACGTGACCAGAGGCCAGATCGCACACGTGGATGTAGTCGCGCACGCCGGTGCCGTCGGGGGTGGGGTAGTCGTTGCCAAAGACCTGAACGGCCTCGAGCTTGCCCACGGCGACCTGGGCGACGTAAGGCACCAGGTTGTTGGGGATGCCCTTGGGATCCTCGCCGATCAGGCCCGACGGATGAGCGCCGATGGGATTGAAATAACGGAGCAGCACGACGTCCCACTCGGGGTCGGCGGTGTGGACGTCCATGAGGATCTGCTCAATCATCCACTTGGTCCAACCATAGGGGTTGGTCGCGGGCTTCTTGGGGTCCTCTTCGGTGACGGGCGGATTGTCTGGGTCGCCGTAGACGGTCGAAGAGCTCGAGAAGATGATGGACTTGCAGCCGTGGTTGCGCATGACATCGATGAGCACCAGGGTGTTCTCGATATTGTTGTGGTAGTACTCGACGGGCTTGCTCACCGATTCGCCGACGGCCTTAAAGCCGGCGAAGTGGATGACGCGGTCGATCTGATGGGTATCGAAGATCTTGTTCATCGCATCGCGGTCGAGCACGTTGGCCTCGTAGAAGGTGAGGTTCTTGGCGGCCTCATCGCCCACGATGGTCTTGACGCGGTCGATGGCAACGGCGCTGGAGTTGGAGAGGTCATCGACGACGACAACCTGGTAGCCGCCCTCGAGCAGCTGAACGACGGTGTGCGAGCCGATAAAGCCGGCGCCGCCGGTAACGAGGACGCAGGTGTCTTTGGGGTCGAGTGCTTTGGACATGTAGTCTCCTATCGAATCAGGAACACTTCTTGAGGGGAGTATAGCGCAGCTGGGGGCGCCCAAAACACGCGGGGCAGGAAAACCAGAGGATTGATGTTAACGTACTCATAGGTTGTCATTTGCATAATCCTTACCTTTGGTGTGGGACGTATTTGCGAGCCGCTGACCATGCTTTTCCAGCCGTTCGTGGAAATAGTTGGGACAAGCGCGATGTGCGTTAATATGTTTGAGTTGAGCGACATATAAATAAGCATGTAACGGAGTACATATGTCACCGAACAACGATTCCATCTTTACGCAGGAGCTTTCGCGCCGCACTGCCCTTAAGGCTCTTTTCGGCGCCGCTTCCGCGGCTGTTCTTTTTGGCCTGCCCGCCCGCGCCCATGCGGCTGAGGCCAGCCAAGAAACCACCGACAAACTGAATGCCGCCCAGGCCCAGCTCGACGAGGTCCAGGCTCAGCTTGACAGTATCGCCAATGAGTACGCGGCGCTCGCCAACAAGAATGCCCAGACCCTCAGCGATATCGAGGGCGTTCAGGGTCAGATCGACGACACCCAGGCTCAGATCGACACCAAGAAGTCGGAGCTTAAGAAGAAGCGTAACGACCTTTCCGATCGCGTGGCGGCAAGCTACAAGTCGGGCGGTACCAATATCCTGTCGTTGCTGCTCGCTTCTGGCTCGTTTGAGGAGCTCGTCGCCAACGCGCATTACGTCGAGAAGATCAACAAGAGCGACCGCGACGCCATCGAGGACATTCAGACCATCCAAAAGGAGCTCGACACGCAAAAGTCCGAGCTCGAGTCGCAGAAGGCCGACCTGGAGAAGCTCAAGGACCAGCAGACGGCCCAGATGCAGGACATGCAGGCCAAGCAGCAGGAGGTCCAGACGGTTCTGAACGGCCTATCCGACGATGTCAAGGAGCTCATGGCACAGCGTGATTCCGAGATTCTCGCTGCCGCCCAGGCAGAGGAGGCTGCCAGGAAGGCTGCCGCTGCCGCGGCTGCCGCAAACAAGAACAATTCCTCTTCGGGTGGTTCAAGCTCGGGTGGCGGATCGTATGCGCCCGGAACTCCGCAACAGAATGCCGGCTCGGGCAAGCAGCAGGCCGTCGTCAACGCATGCTACTCCACGCCTTCGCCTGGCCTGAACTGGTGCGCCGCCTGGGTTACCAATGTGTTCCGCAACGCCGGCGTGGGCTACTTTGGCGGCAACGCGTGCGACATGTTTAACGCCTGGTGCTACAGCTCCGATCGTTCGGCGCTGCAGGTGGGCATGATCGTGGCCGACTCGTCGCACAGTGGCACCGGTACGCCGGGTCTGCTGTACGGACACGTGGGCATCTATGTTGGCGGCGGCATCGTTATGAGCAACGAGGGCTCCATTACGTCTAAGTCACTTGATGCGTTTATTCGGTTCTACGGTACTGGCTCTGGCGTGCGCTGGGGTTGGCTCGGCGGTATTGCGCTGTCGTAAAGCCGACTGGGCCGCGTGCCCGCCCGCAATATATTTGATTGCCTGCTCGGGCGGTCCTGCGCAAGACGAAGGCCACATTAAGTGGCCTTCTTTGCGTGCGGAACTCGCGATCAATCAAATATATTGCGGGCGGGCACGCGGCCCTTTTGGGTCCAACGTGCTACATACCGGACTGGTTGTCTGAATAAAAGAAAGTGACGGTCCCTTGGACTAAATACTTAGTTTTACTTTACGCTGCGCTTTTTGTTTCTGCCGTAAACGGTTGTAACGATTGCTGTGCCGCCGCTGACGAACAACAGGGCGATCCACAAAGCAAGGCTGTTTGTATCGCCAGCCTGCGGAAGCTTATCGGATGTTCCCGGTTTGGTGCTGGCAGGTTTTTTCTCTTTGGTGCTGGCAGGTTTTTTCTCAAGAGCAGCAATCGCATCTTCGATAGCCTTTGCCATTGCATCAACTTCGCTCTGTTCAGTGATGTTCTTGTCACGGACAACAGCATTGACGGCAGCTTCTACCGCAGTGAAGTCTTTGTACTCATCCTTGTTCAGGGCATTTGCTTTGGCAATGGCTGCATCGACTTTGGTGTAGTCGGCAGGCAAATAAGTCATTGCGATAGTATGCGAATGAGTTGCTGTATCAGCCGTAATCGTAATATTGGAATTGAAAACCTCGCAATTATCTGCGCTGACTTCGACTTGATAAGTACCTGCCTCCAAATTGGCGGGGTTTGTTACTACCTGACCGTTCACTTTGATGATTACATTTGTCAGATCAGCAGGTGTTACAACAAAAGAAACTGCATATTTCGGTGCCGGCAGAATAGGCGTGCCATTTGGGTTAAATCGATAATTGCCGCCAGCGGCAGTGATTTCATTAAAGAAATCTTCCGTTTTCATGGAGTCAAGGGTCTTTTCTGTTCCAGCATTCTGGTACTTAAAGCAAGCCGGGACATTCTCAGGTCCCACGAAATAATTGTTTTCAAAAGCAGGTGTATCAGAAGAAACACCGCCTGCAATGCCACCCAAACGCTTATAAGGTGTAGTGGCAGTATATTGAGATAAATCCATTTCGCCGGCGAAATAACAATGTCTGATCTCTGTACCTGCACCAACTATGCCTGCAATGCCGCCGAAATCCGTATTTCCCTTACCAAGAGGAGCCATTTTTCCGGTGGAATAACAATTGATAATTTTTGAGTTGTTATACAACTGCCCAACGATTCCGCCGGTACAGGGTGTCCAAGAGGTCATCTCGCCTGTATTAGCGCAGTACTGGACGGTACTGTTTTGAGCAACGCCTACGATACCGCCCATCTGGAAAGAGCTGACATCCTTCGTTATTGAAAAATTCCCCTTGTTTTGGCAGTACTCAATCGTGCTATTTATTGCATATCCGCACATAGCCGCAGTACCGTTAATATATTTGTCTGTATCCGTGAACGACACATCTGAAACGCAGTCAGAAATTTTGCCGTCTGCTGCAACGCCCGCAACTGTTCCAAAAAAGACGGGGTCAGAATTAGACACATCCAGCTTGCCTTGAATTGTCAAACCGGAAATTTCAGCGCCGTAAACCTCACTGAATAATCCGAAAGACGGATACTCTGTCTTTCCATAGTTTTCGGAAAAATCTAAATTGGAAATCGTATGCCCGTTTCCATAAAACTTGCCGCTGAAGTAATGCAGCAGGGTTCCATCGGCATCAAATGTGCTACCAATTGGTGTCCACGCAATACCTGTTAAATCCAAATCTGCATCAAGAGATACAACAGCATCTGTTTTATCGTCGTATTCGCCATTGTCCACAGCTTTTGCAAATTGCAAAAGCTCGTCTACTGTTGTGATTGATGTTTTGCTGCTTTGCGCGTTCTCTTCTGCAAAGGCTGTCATCGGAACAAGTGTCATCGCAAGACACAACGCAAGCAGAATGCCTAGAAGCCTCTTCTTCATTTTCATTCCTCCCAAATAACTCTATCTGCTACTTACTTCCTCCGACAGCGGACACGTCGGAGAAGATAGAAGGTTTAACCAGAAAGATTTGACGGTCGCGGTTAGGACTTCAATATCAAGTCACCATCCTTCCGGCAAACGCAAAAAGCCGGAGCTAGGGCATACTGCGCCCTGTCTCCGGCAACTGGATCGTTATTAATTGTATGAAATAAGACTTGAAACGCTGAAAAAGCGGCGCTATGCTCCTGCCGAGCCGAGCCGAGCCGAGCCGAGCCGAGCCGAGCCGAGCCGAGCCG
>CAKTWK010000033.1 GCA_934630735.1 uncultured Collinsella sp.
CCTGGCCGCCATGGGCAAGCCGCCCCGCGCGGTCTACGACGCCTTCTGCCGCCGCTTCGAGCAGGTCACGCGCCGCGCCGGCAAGGAGCAGTACGTGGTGCCCTACCTCATCAGCTCGCACCCAGGCAGCACCATGAAGGAGGCCGTGGAGCTGGCCGAGGCCGTGCGCGACATGGGCTACATGCCCGAGCAGGTGCAGGACTTCTACCCCACCCCGTCCACCATGTCGACCTGCATGTACTACACCGGCGTGGACCCACGCACCATGCAGCCGATCTACGTGGCACGCGACCCGCACGAGAAGGCCATGCAGCGTGCGCTCATCCAATACCGCAAGCCCGAGAACTACAAGCTCGTACGCGAGGCACTGGAAAAGGCCGGCCGCCGCGATCTGATCGGCTACACCAAACACTGTCTAATCCGCCCCGTGCCGCCGCGCCCGGGTGAGACGTCTGCTGGCGGTGGGCATGGCACCGGCAAGAAAGGCGGCAAGCCGCACGGTGGCGCTGGCGGCAAGGGACCCAAAGGCAGCAAGGGGCACGGCGGCATGTCGCGTGCACAGAACACTGCCGGTCGCAACCGTGCAGCTCAGGGGCGTCAGGGCGCCAACGGAGGCGGGCGTCGCAACTAGGGCAGCGGCGCGCTCGCTGCGCCCATCCCACACGCGTGGCGCAGCGAGCGCATAGCCTCAACGAGGATGACGCCGGCGATAGCGACCGTGATTACCACGTCGAGCGGTGTGTTCACAAACCACAACAGACCCATCAGGTACGACCCGGCGTTAAAGGCAAAGTGCAGCAGGATCGTGTAGCGGAGCTTTCCGGTGGTCACGAGCACCCAGCCAAAGATGAGGCCGGCGGCACCCGCATAGCAGCCCTGCACCCAGTTCATGTGCATAAAACCGAAGATTGCCGCCTGCAGCACAATCGCCGCGGCGATACCCCACGTGCTTGGTGCCGCCCAGGGCACCATGGCGCCGTCCTGCGCGCTCGCACGACGCCTGCGCTTCCAAAGAGGGCGGCACTGCGGATTAAACGCTCGTAGCGAAAACTCAAAAACAATGCCGCGCACCAGCAACTCCTCGCAAAACGGAGCGCCGAGCACCGTGGTCAGGACGGCAAGAAGGTTGGTATCGCCCAAGCCTGTTTCCTCGACGAGCTCGCTATAGTCCGCCGCAACCTCGGGCAGCAGCGACAGCACGCCGTCGCATAGGTAGCTAATGACCACCTGCATGGATAGGCCGATCACGACAACGCATGCGATGCGCTTCCATGCAGCATTTGCTCCCCCGCCGAGCGGGCGTTCACCTTGCCGGCGCGCCATGAAGGAGCGGGGCCACAGATAGCGCCACCACAGCAGCGCCATCAAAAACGACGCCGTCTGAGCGGCGGCCTGAAACCATTGAATATCGAGATTGTCGATCGGGAAACCCGTCAGTGCCGACACGATGTCCAGCGCGGAGAACAAAACAATGCTCAAGGCAATATCGGCAGCGACGACACCAAAACAGGCAAGCGCCCAAACCAGCGCATTGAGCATGCCAACCTCCTCAAAACCCGGCACTTGGGGACAGTCATTGTTGATGAGAATCGGGCGCAGCGCCAAAAGCCCCGTTGGGCGAGATGTCGAACGGGAAGGTGCCGCAGCGATTGAACGCGGCGATAAACATGCGGATAGCGTTGGACGGCGTGGTGCCCACGAGCTGGGTTGCCGCCGCGAAGGCCGCCTTTTCCTCGGGCAAGACCTTCGCGACAACCGGGGTCATGTGTTCTGCCATGGCGCTTCCTTTTTGAAACGACGGTGGTGCGGATAGATGCGGGCCACGCGGCTGGGCGACGGGCTGTGAAGGCAACCCGATTGGCCCGCATCCGGAGTTTGTTTCTGCTGCGTTGGTATTACTTAGTATTCCTAAGTATTACCCCGCAGATAGAATAGCACACCCGACCCCATGGGGGCGGAGGAAAACGAATCATTTTGTTGCTGAGTAGGTATTTAGAGCGTGATGATGTCCGAGATATCGAGGGCCTGAGCGTCGGCGACATCGTGCGATGCAAGCAGCAGCATACGGCCGTCGAGCAAGTCGAGCACGACCTCGGCGCATGCGTCGCGCGCAGCGGTATCTAAACCGGTAAAGGGCTCGTCAAGAATCATCGCGCCGCCCGGGCGCAGCAGAGCTCGAGCGATCTCGACACGACGGCGCTGTCCACCCGAAAGCTCGGCCACGCGCGCATGCACGTCGATTCCCGGCACCAACCGGCGCAGTAAGGCTGCAGCACTCGAAGTATCCACGCGTGCATCGGCGCACACCAGCACGTTATCCAGCGCCGAGGCGCCCTCTACCAGGCGCGCGTCCTGAAACACCGTCGAGCACGGCACGCACTCCCCCGCTGCCAACGAAAGCAGCGTCGACTTGCCCATGCCCGAGGCGCCCATCACACAAATACGCCCACCCGCAGGCACGTTGAGCTCCAGACCGTCGAGCGCCGGAGCCCACGGCGCGCGATCGCCCACGGCAAGCGCAAGCCCCGCTGCAGCACCATCGCTCGCAGCCCCCGCACGCCCGCAAGCGCCGCGCCCATGCGCCCGCACGGCCGCGCGCCACGCCACGGGTCCCGAAACCCGCAGCAGCCACACCAGCACGCGCTCGCACGCCCACGAGGCAGCAACGACCAGCACGGTCCACGCCAGCAGGTCCGCTGTCTCGATCAAAAGCTTCGCCTGATAGATGCGCTCACCCACGGTGCCCACCGCCATGCCGATGAGCTCCGCCGCCACGCCAGCCTTCCAGCTCATGCCGATCACGGCACGCGCGCACGAAAGTACAAACGGCAGGACCTCGCGCCAGGTATGGGCGAAGAACAGTCGCCAGCCCCGCACACCATGCAGACGAAACATCTGCTCCAGCGGCTGATCAACCTGCGCCAAACCCTCAACCAGCGAAAAATACACGCCCGGCAGCGCCATCAAAAAGACTGCCGCGATGCTCACGCGCGCCGATCCCAGCCAAATGAGCAGCAGGACCACCACGCAGGCAACCGGCGTCGCCTTTACAAACGAAAGCGCCGGCGCCACCAAGCGTGCAAACGCCCGCGAGCGCGACGAAATTCCGGCCAGCAAACCACCGCACACCGCGGCAAGCGCCAAACCGCCTAGAATCCGTGCACCCGAGCCCGCCAAAATCGCCCAGGTACCACCATCGCACACCAGCCGCAGCAACGCCACCACAACAGCACCCGGCCCCGGCAAAATCAGCGGCTGCGCCACCAGCGCCGCCACCAGCATCCACACGGCAAGCCAAAAGGCGGCGACGACACCTGCTGCCGCCACCGCCTTCATGCGCTCTGTCATTTGTCGAGCAAACGCACGCACGGGCTACTCCAAGTAGTAGAAATCGTCAGCCGGAAGCTTACCACCAACGGCGCTCGCGTCCGCGTCGAACAGTACCCGCAGATACCCGCTAAGTGCCGCCTTCATATCCTTGCCCGTCTGGCAGACAAGCATGCACCCGGGAATCGCCTTCTCGGCGATCTTGGCGTTATCCACGATGCCGGCATCGACCACGGCCTGCGCCCAGTCTGCCGGCGCCGCATTGACAGCCTTAACGCTCGCCGCATGGCAGCTCAAGAACTCCGCCACTGCCTCGGGATGCTCCTCGGCAAACGCGCGGCGCACCACGGTCACGCCCGTCAGCAGGCGCGAACCCGTGTCACCCGCCAGCTCATCCCACGCATCGGTCAGACTCACCGGCGCCGATAGCTTGCCCTCGCTCTTGGCGATGGCAGCGGTCTTGAACGGCTCCGGCAGCACGCCCACGGCAGACGGGTCGGCAAGCAGGGCCGACAGCACCTCGGTGGGCTCGCTCTTAAACTCAAGCGCCACCTGGCCGGTCAGGCCCGCGCGCTCCAGCAGGTAGTTCATGACGTACTCCGGCGTGGTGCCCTTGCCCGTCATGTAGACGGTACGACCTGCCAGATCGCCAAACGAGGCAACGTCCGCGTTACCCGTCACCACGTTCAGCACGCCCAGCGTGTTGATGTCGATGACCTGCACCGCGCCCTCGGTCTTGTTGTAGAGCACGCTCGCCACGTTGGCGGGCACCAGGGCAATGTCGACATCTCCCTGAATGACCTTGGGCACAATCTCGTCGGCGGCGGTGTTGATCGCAAAGTCGAACTCGTTGTCCGTGGCACCGTCAGCCGCCTGGTCCATAAACTGCACCAGACCGATCGACGTCGGACCCTTGAGCGAGGCGACGTGCACCTCAACCGGCTCGGCAGCGGCACCGGCGCCGTCCGTGGCATCCGAGCCCACAGCAGACCCGGCCCCGGCAGCCCCGCCGCCACAGCCAACCAGCGCAAGCGACAGCGCGCCCGCAGCAAGCGCCGAGGCAAATCCTCGGCGCGACAGCTCAACATTAAACGCGCGCATCGTTAGCACTTCCCCTCGTTGGGCATCGACCAGGCGTGATGGTCGGTATGCAGCAGCTCCTCGGCCAGCGGCGAGAGCGGCGCGCCCAAGAACTCGCGGTAGCATGCTTGGACATCGGGATTCTCGTGCGAGAAGCGAATGTCCGCGGCGGCATCCAGGCCCCACAGCACCTGGCCGCGCTCGGCCGCCAGCTCGCAGCCGTCGTGGATGGGCTGACCGCCGCCACCGACGCAGCCGCCCGGGCATGCCATAACCTCAACGAAGTCATAGCTCACGCGGCCGTCGCGAATCGCGTCGAGCAGGCGGGCGGCGTTACCCAACCCGTGCGCCACGGCGACGCGCACCTTGGTGCCATCGATATCGGCGACGGCTTCCTTCCAGCCGTCGAGTCCGCGCACGTCGGTAAAGAAATCGGCATCGGGGTTCTTGCCCGTCACCAGGTAATATGCCGAGCGCACGGCGGCCTCCATCACGCCGCCCGTGGCACCAAAGATCACGCCCGCGCCCGTGCCAAAGCCCAGCGGCGTATCGAGCGGCTCCTCGACCAGCGTATCCACGCTCACGTGGCTCGCGCGGATCATGCGCACCATCTCGCGCACCGTCAGCGCAACGTCCACATCGGGCGTGCCGTCCTCGCCCACCATGCTCGGCAGCGCGCACTCGGCCTTCTTGGCCGTGCACGGCATAACGGACACCACGAACAGGCGCTCGGGCTCCACGCCCAACACCTTGGCGTAGTAGGTCTTGGCAATAGCGCCGAACATCTGCTGCGGCGACTTGGACGTGGACAGACTGTCGACAAACTCCAGATAGCGCGCCTTCACAAAGCGCACCCAGCCCGGGCAGCAGCTCGTAAACATGGGCCAGCCGCGGCTGTCGCCCTCATCCTTGGCGGCCTTACCCAGGCGCTCGAGCAGCTCGGAACCCTCCTCCATAATGGTGAGGTCGGCCGAGAAATCGGTATCGAACACGTACTCAAAGCCAACGCGGCGCAGCGCGCAAGCCAGACGCTCGACGGTGGCCTCCTCGCGCGGAATGCCAAGTTCCTCGCCCCAGGCGCTGCGCACGGCAGGCGCGATCTGCACCAGCACGATCTTGTCGGGATTAGCGAGCGCGTCAAACACGGTCTCGGTATCGTCCCGCTCGCGCAGGGCGCCCGTCGGGCAATGCGTGATGCACTGGCCGCACGCGACGCAATCGGTCTTGCCGATCGGCGCGCGCCCGCGGGTACCCACGGCGGTATGCGTGGCGCGGTTGGTCAGGTCCCAAATCCCTAGGCCCTGCACGCTCTCGCACACCTTGATGCAGCGCATGCATTTAATGCACTTGTCGTTTTCGCGGATGATGGGAAAATCGAAATCCCAGCCCTCGCCCGCCAAATGCCTTTGATACGGCAGATAGAAAATGCCCAGGTCGTTGGCGATGGTCTGCAGGTTGCAGTTGCCGCTGCGCACGCAGCTCGTGCACTGCGAATCGTGCTGAGACAGCAGCAGCTGCACGTTGGTGCGACGGGCCTCGCGGGCCTTGGGGCTGTTGGTGTGGACCACCATGCCATCGAGCACGTAGTTGTTGCAGGCGGCAACCAGCTGGTCGCAGCCCTCGACCTCGACCACGCACACGCGGCAGCCGCCGATCTCGTTTAGATCGCGCAGGTAGCACAGGGTGGGAATCTGGATGCCGACGGACTTGGCCGCGTCCAGGATCGTGGTGTGCTCGGGCACCACGACCCCGCAATTATCGATCGTGAGCTTGACCATGTTGAGTGCTCCGCTTTCGGTGTTGTCGCTGACAGTGGTTTTGTTGGGCTCTACCATTCCAGGTTCCTCCCTCCGCGGAACGCGCCAAAGCCAAAGTGGTCGCAACGCAGGCAGCGGCTTGCCTCCTGGCGTGCCTCCTCCTCGGTAAGGCCCCGTTCGACCAGATTCCAATCGTGGATGCGCTCGCCGGCCTCGCGCTCGCCCAGCTCGCAGCGGCCGCACTCGTGCTTGCCCTTAAACTGCACGGTCGGCAGCTCAACGTCGAGCTTGATCTTGTGGTCAAAGCCCAGGTAGCGGTCGATATTTGCCGAAGCCACGCGGCCGGCGTTGATGGCACGGATGACCGTGGCGGGGCCGGTCTGACAGTCGCCGCCGCTAAAGAGACCATCGAAGTTGGGCACGGCGCCGTCCGAATCGGTGACGACGCGACCCCACTTGCAGGCGATGCCCATGTCCTCAAACGGCTTGGAATCGATGTCCTGGCCAATGGCCACAAACACGCGCTCGCAGGGAATGACGCGCTCGGGCGTGGCGGCGGCACGCGGGGCCGGACGCCCACGACGGGGCTCACCGATAATCTGCGGCTGCACGCGCAGGCCGCTCACGCGACCGTCCTCGCCCGTCTCGATAGCGAGCGGGGCCGTGAGCTCCAGAACCTCGCAGCCCTCGGCCTGGGCGCCGGCAATCTCGGCATCCTGGGCCGTCATGTCGCAGATGCGACGGCGGTAGACGATGCTCACCTTTTCGGCACCGCAGCGCACGGCAGAGCGTGCCACGTCCATGGCCACATTGCCGCCGCCGATGACGCACACGCGCTGGCCGCTCAGGTCGGGCAGCTCGTCGTCGCCGATGGCACGCAGCATCTTGACGGCCGACTCTACGCCGGGCGCCTCTTCGCCCGGAAGGCCGAGCTTCTTATCGCTGTGGGCGCCAATGGCCAGGTAGACGGCATCAAACTCGTCGCGCAGGCGGGCAAGCTCCTCGTCGTTGACGGAGTGGTCGAGTTCCACGTCGATGCCGGCGCTCAAGATCCAGTCGATCTCGGCCTGCAGGCGCTCGCGCGGCAGGCGGTAGCTGGGGATGCCGTAGCGCAACATGCCGCCCAAGTGGTGACGCTGCTCAAAGATCGTCACCTTATGGCCCATCACGGCT
Organism: uncultured Collinsella sp.; assembly: GCA_934630735.1. Lineage (GTDB taxonomy): Bacteria > Actinomycetota > Coriobacteriia > Coriobacteriales > Coriobacteriaceae > Collinsella. The sequence continues at coordinate 7,338 of CAKTWK010000033.1, forward strand.
AGGTAGTAGGCACAGGAAAGGCCGGCCGGGCCGCCGCCAATCACGGCGATGCGCTTGCCGGTGTTGTCGGCCACGCTGGGCTTGTAATCGTTGAGGTCGCTGTGCTCAACGGCAAAACGCTTGAGGGCGAGGATGTTCATGGGATCGTCGACCATGCCGCGACGGCAGTGCATCTCGCAGGGATGCTCGCACACCAGGCCGCAAACGAGCGGCAGCGGGTTGTTCTTGCGGATGACCTTGACGGCATCGGCATAGCGGCCGGCCTCGACCAGCGAAATGTAACCGGGAATGTCGACGTGCGCCGGGCAGCCCGAGACGCACGGGACGCGAGCCTCGCGGTCAAAGCCGCAGGAGTGCTCGCGGATGTGGTGCTCAAAATCGTCGCGGAAACCGCGGATAGCCGTAAGCGCCATGGCGCCGGCCTCGTAACCGATGGCGCAGTCGCTCGAAAGATAGATGGTGCGGGCGGTGCGCTCGATCAGATTGAGCGTGGACTCGTCGGCGCGGCCCTCGAGTACATCGGCGAGCAGATCGCTCAGCGCGCTCAGGCCCACGCGGCAGGGCGTACACTTGCCGCAGCTCTGGGTGGAGCACAGGTTGACGAGCGCCGCCGTAAACTCAACGGGGCACGGGGCGAGCGAACTCACCGCCAGACGGCGTCCGAGCGCATCGTGCAGATCGTCCATGACGGCCTGAGCGTGGCTGCGTTCCATTACGTGCAGTCGAGCCATAAGATCCCCTCTCATGCGGCAGCCCGGAGGCGAGGCCGGGCGAAATTGCTACACGCACAACATTGACCTAAATAGTTGTTAGGTCTCCACATGGTTCGGCAGGCGGTATGAAATGTCGTCCTTAGCGGTGAAAACGAACATTTCCGCAGATAAATGCCATATTTGATAAAACGCGTTACCAAATGACAATGCCCCGCCCACGCAATCACGTGGACGGGGCATTGCTCCAGGTATGCGGTCAGCGACCCTGTTGCTTTTACTTAAGCTCGGGCCAGAAGTCCTTGTTGGCCTCAATCATGTCGTCGAGGACTTCCTTGGCAACCTTCATCGACGGCACGGTCTTGTTGAGCGTAAAGGCCTTGAGCGCCTTCTCGTACGAGCCCTCGATCGTAGCCTCGACCACGAGCTTCTCGGAGTTCAGCTGCTGCATCATGAGACCCTGCTGGAACAGCGGAATGTTGTCGCGGCTGATGACCTCGGGGCCGTTCTTGCCAATGTAGGCAGGCAGCTCGACCATAGCGTCGTAGGGCATGTTGGGGATAGCGCCCTTGTTCTCGCAAATGACCAGGAAGCGCTGCTTGGTGTCGTTCTTCAGAGCGATAGCCAGATCGGCAATCCAGTCGCCATGGCTGCCCGCATAGAACGTGCTCTCGTCGATCTCGCCCGTCTTCTCGTAGTGGTCGATGCCGTCGAAGAGGTTCTTCTCGCGCGTCTCCTCAACCTCGTTAGCACGGGTGCGCTCGGGGTTGGAATGCTCGACGAACTCCTTCTGCTGCAGGTAGTAGTTCAGATACGTGTTGGGCAGGTACTCCGGGAAGCACTCCATGATCTCGTACTCGCCCTTCCAGACGTAGTACCAGCTGCCCTTGGTGTGGCGGTTCTGCTCGGGATGCTCGTCGGCGGTCTCCTCGGGCTTCTTTGCCATGAGCGAGCCCATGCCCTTGAGGTAAGAATCGGGCAGCAGAATCTCATGCTCCTTGATGTACTCGCGCAGCTGCGGGAGCACCTCCTCGCCCTTGTGGCGGATCGAGGTGAACCAACCAAAGTGGTTGAGGCCAAAGTAATCGTACTCAACATCCTTCTTGTCGATATCGAGCGCGGCGCAAACCACGTCGATGATCGCGATCGGCATGTCGCAGATGTTGATGATGCGAGCGTTGGGACGCAGCACACGGCAGCCCTCGGAGACGATGGCGGCAGGGTTGGAGTAGTTGAGAATCCAGTAGTCCTTCTTGGCGTACTTCTCAACGTCATCGATCAGCTCGACCATGGGGAAGATGGTGCGCATGCCGTAGGCAAGGCCGCCGCAACCGCAAGTCTCCTGACCCACGCAGCCGTGGCGCAGCGGAATCTTCTCGTCCTGCTCGCGCATGGCGTAGCCGCCCACGCGCATCTGGGCAAACACGAAGCTCGCGTCGGTAAAAGCCGTCTCCTTGTCGGTGGTCACCGTAAGCTTGATGTCCAGGCCAAGGTCCTCGTGCAGAATCCAGTCCACGAGCACGCCAATCTTGCGCTGGCGCTCCTCGTTGATGTCGTACAGGCGAATCTCGTCAACGTCGAGCTCGTCCTTGCGCAGGGCGATGGACTTGACGATGCCGGGGGTAAAGGTGGATCCGCCACCACACAGAGTAATGATCATTGTTTACTGCTCCTTCTCAATTGCGTTTTCGACCTTGTCGCGCATCTCGGCGACCTTCATGCCAAAGATGATCTGGATATTGTTGCCGTTGCGGTTGATGCCGCTGTTGGGCACGTGGTTGATGAGGCTCTCATCGATGAGGTCCGGGTTCTTAACGTTCACGCGAAGACGCGTAAAGCAGTTCTCGAGCTCCTCGATGTTGTCCTTGCCGCCAAGACCTGCGACCAGGTCGGCAATGCCCGCATCGACGCCCTCTGCGGGAGCCGCGGAAACAGCGCCCTGCTTCACCGCAACAGACGCGGCGGCCTCGCCCTCGGCAACGGACTCGGCGAGCTCGGACTCCTCCTCGCGACCAGGCGTGTGGAGGTTGAGCTTCTTAATAAGGAAGGTAAAGAGGAAGAAGTACAGCGCGGCGTTGACGACTCCAAGCACCAGCATAACCGGCCAGTTGGTCTTGTCGACACCGAGGACCAGGTTGGAAACTACGATGTTGATGATGCCGCCTGCAGTCGAAGCGGGCACGGAGAGGACCTTGAGCAGGACCAGGAAGATACCGGAAAGAACCGAGTGAACGACAAAGAGCACAGGAGCGGCAAAGACAAAGAGGAAGTCCATGGGCTCGGTCACGCAGGAGAGCACGGCGGTGATGATCAGCGGGATGATAACGGCCTTGGTCTTATCCTTGTTCCCCTTGTAAGCGGTGAAGATAAAGGCAAGACCGATACCGATGTAGGGCCACAGGTTGTTGAAGGTGTAGCTGTTGAAGTAGGTGCTATCGGAGAAGGGCTGGCCCGTCATTGCCATCTCGGCGACACGGATGGGATAGGCACCGGCGATAACCTGATCGCCCAGCGTCAGGGTGCCGCCCACATCGGAGAACTGGAACGGCGTGTAGATGAGGTGGTGCAGACCGGTGGGAACGAGCAGCTTGTTGAGCATGCCGTAGATGAACAGACCGATGTTGCCCGACTCCTTAATGATGCCGGCAACGGAGGAGATGGCACCCTGAACCGGAGGCCAAACGATGCAGAAGCCAGCGCCCATGATCCAGGAAATGATGATCATGATCAGGAACGGGAAGCGAACGCCCGAGAACATCGAAAGAGCAATGGGGAACTGCTTGTTCGAGTACTTGTTGAACACGGCGCCCGTGATGCAGCCCAGGATGATGCCGCCAAACACGCCGGTATCGAGCACCTGGATGCCCATAACGGTGCTCTGGCCGGTTCCGGTGAGACCGAGCATGCCGCTCGCATCGGCAAGAGAGCCGGTGGCGTTGAGCACGATGTTGTTAGCCTGCAGGAACAGGAAGAACGCCATCAGGGCGATAAGCGAAGCATGGCCCTTGTTCTTCTTTGCCATGGCGCCGGCGATGCCCACGCAGAACAGGATCGAGAGGTTGTTGATGATAAACATCAGCGACTGATAGACAACGGCGCCCACAAGCTGGAACGGACCGGAGCCCAGTACGGGGATCAAAGCACAAATGGTCTTGTTGGTCAGAATGATGCCCACGATGAGCAGAATGCCGGCAACCGAGAGATACATCATCGGCTGGACGATTGACTTCGCGAACACCTCCAACGGCGCTTTGAAATTGAACTTCTTTTTTGCGGTCATAGCGGTACTCCCCTTCCTTTTCCGCAAATTAAGACAGATGTGCCCTGGACAAGACCGTGAGCCTTGCCTTATATCAATCGATGTGTGGGCACGTTATGCCTAGAGACCAGGTTCTCCAAGCAGGTTAACAATGTGGTACGCGAGATAACTCTTCTCGGCATTGGTAACGACAACGTTATAGGTAGACGACAAGTGGGCGGCTATGGCGTCCGCGCACGAGAATGCGCACGGATACGCCGTTTCATCGATTCGGAACAGCGCGTCTCCGTTGATTTGCCCAGCCGCAGGATCGAGCGCTCGCTGTGCGAAAAACTGCAGGTGACGAACGAAACGTTCGTAAGGCAGCGAGGTGTCATCGAGGGTCGTAGCATAGCGCTCGGAAACAATCGCGAGCACGTCGCGAACAAGCTGGACCGAGATGATGAGACGGTCGGAGCGCTGCGGCATGGTGGCGTTGACGATATGCAGCGTAATAAAACCCTGCTCTTCTTCGCTCATCTGGATGCCCATATACTCCTTGATAATCTGCAGCGCACGGCCCGCAAGCGCATACTCCTTGCGATAGAACTGCTGGATCTCGAGCAGCAACGGATTCTCACAGGAGACGCCCTTGCGCTCGCGCTCCAAAGCAAGGCTGATATGGTCTGCGAGAGCAATGAGAATCTTGTCGTTGACATCAACATTGAGCTCTCGGCGGAGCATCTGAACAATGTCCTCGGAAATCACGAGGTTGACGGTGGGGATGGACTCCAAAAGATGTGCCAAGCGGTCAATCGTATGCGAATCCTGAGAAGTGCCCTCCTGCAGCGCATAGGTCTTTTCGACCGATGCTTCATCGATAGCGTCGCCGGCATGACGGCCAAAGCAGAGGCCTCGACCGATGACGATGAGCTCGGAGCCATCGTCCGAAGTGACCATTGCGACGTTATTGTTGAAAACTCGCTTGATAACCACGGTACCCACCACAAGAATTTACTCGGAAAGCCAGACGACAGGCTCTTTAACAGCAACAGGGCCGGAAGCATGCTCACGAAGAGTCGACTTCTCCGAGCGCTCGCACACGATAACGAAGACCGTAGGATCGAAGCCGGCGGCGCGGACCGCGTCGAAATCGACCTCGACGAGGGGCTGGCCCGCGTCGACATGGTCACCCTGAGCAACAAGCGCATGGAAGCCCTTGCCCTCAAGTTTAACAGTGTCGATTCCGATATGCAGCATCACCTGAGCAGAGCTGTCGTCGGACATGATGCCCAGCGCGTGCTCAGTCGGAAACAGTGCCGCGACGGTGCCGGAAACAGGAGCGCACACCGTTCCCTCTTGGGGAACCACGGCAACGCCATCGCCCACGGCACGGCTGCTAAAAGCGGGATCATTGGTTTTTTCTAGGTGAACAAGCTCGCCGGAAACGGGAGCGAGGATTTCGAACTCGGAGGTTGCAGTCTTCTGCTCATCCGAACCGCCCATCAGGCGAGAAAAGAAACCCATGGTGGCGTGTCCCTTCATAAATATAGCCCAACCAAAATCAAGCGAATGCGTCCATAGAGACACACCCGTTCAAAGACTTTGGTTAGGCCCACGTCCGAGGGACTCGGTAACCTTCCGCATTTCTTTTTACGAGAGCTATTGTAGACAAGCCCAAAGCCAGAACAATCATTATGACCGGTGAACGGTATTTTTTCTTCGATAAACGGTATATAGGCAACATTTGGGGACACTCCTTGTTTGGTGCATTGGGGACAGGTTGCCTTGCACCAATCATGAGTTGCGGTGAAATAGGGACTGAAAAGCCGCTCAAAAGGCCAAAACAGTCCGTATTCCACCGCAACTTCAAGACGCTGGTGTAAACCAACCTGTCCCCCTTGCGCCAAAAAGGGCTCCGAGCAAAAACATGCCCGGAGCCCTCTGGTCGCCTCGACTTAGAGCGCGACGCATATGTTATTTGCGCTTGCCGCCGCCGTCGCCGGGACGACGGGAGCTGCCGCCGCGCTTGCCACCACGGCTGTTGCCATAGCTGCCACGATTATCGCGACCGCCGGCACGACCGCCGCGGGAGCCGGCCTGGTTGCCGCCACGCCCGCCGCGATAGCCGCCACGGCGCTCCTCGCGGGTGTCGTCGTAGTTGCGCCAGTCATCGCGACGATCGCGGCTGGCACGCGGATCGCGACGATCACGCGACTCATTCGAACGACCGGAGCCGCTGCGGCCACCGTTGCCACGAGCACCCTCGCGACGCTCGCCGCCACGGCCGCCCTCGCGACCTCCGCGCTCGTCAAAGCGCTTGCCGCCGCGGGACTCTCCGCCGCGGGTACCACGCTCGTCACGCGAACCACGGCCTTCGCCGCCTCGGCGCTCATCGCGCCCGCCGCGCTCGCCATCGCGACCGGAACGACGACGGTCGCCCGAGCCGCGCTTGCCGCCGCGCGAACCACGGCCCTCGTCCTCGCGCTCAACACGACGACGACCGCCACGGTCCTCGTCCTCACGACGACGGCGGTGTGCCTCGCCCTGGAACTGCTTGGCACGACGCTCGGCACGGTTGCCGCGCGGGCCCTGCTCAGCAGCACCGGCGCGCTCCTCGGCAGCCACCTCACGAGCCACGCTCTCCACGGCCTCGTCCACGCGAGCCTGAACACCCTCGCGCACGCGGGTCTTGCCGCCGCGCTTGGGACGGCTCGGGCGCTCGCCGTCGCCGCGACGCTCGTCGCGACCGCGGTTGGAACGACCGGCCACATCGCCGTAATCGTCGCCGTTGCGCTTGCCGTCGCGACGCGCCTGCTCAAGCTTCTTCTTGCTCTTGGACTTGCCGCGCTTGGTCTTCTTCTTCACCTTAAAGGCCGCAGGGTCGCGCTCGGGATCAACCGCGGGCGGGTTGGGACCCACATGCAGGTCGCCGGCCTCGTAGATGTCGGCCGTCTTGTCCATGAGCTTCTCAATCTCGTAGAACTCATCGACGTCCTGCTCGGTCACAAACGTAATAGCCCAGCCCAGCTCGCCGGCGCGGCCCGTGCGGCCGATGCGGTGGATGTAGTCGGTCGGCTCTGCCGGCACGTCAAAGTTCACGACGTAGCGCACATCGCTAATGTCGATGCCGCGGGCGAGGACATCGGTTGCCACCAGCACGTCGACGGTGCCGTCGCGGAAGGCCGAAAGCGCGCGCTCGCGCTGGGCCTGGCTGCGGTTGCCATGGATTGCGGCGGCCTTGATGCCCTTGCGCTCCAGACGACGGCAGCAGCTGTCGGCGCGGTGCTTGGTGCGCATAAAGACGATAGTGCGCTCCGGGCCCTCCTTTTTGAGGAACTCGGGCAGCAGGTTGTTCTTGGCCTCGATGGACACCGGGAACACAAACTGGTCGACGGTGTCGGCGGTCGACGTGGCAGGCGCGATCTCCACGCGGGCCGGGTCGCTCACCAGGTCGGTGATCTCGCCCACGGCCTCCTCGTCAAGCGTGGCCGAGAACAACAGCGTCTGGCGCTCGGCCGGCGTCTCGCGCACAATGCGGCGAACGGCGGGCAAAAAGCCCATGTCGAGCATGCGGTCGGCCTCGTCGAGCACCAGCACCTTGACCTCGTCCAGGTGGCAAGCGCCCTGCTCGATCAGATCGACCAGACGGCCCGGCGTGGCGACCAGGATGTCGCAGCCGTACTTGAGCGCCGCGGTCTGGGGCTTGTAGCTCACGCCGCCCACGACGGTCACGGCAACATGGCCGGTGACGTCGGCAATCTTGCTCGCGACCTCGTCGATCTGCTGGGCAAGCTCGCGCGTGGGCGTGATGACGAGCATCACAGGGCCGCGGCCGTTGCCCTCGGGCTTCTTGGCACCGCGACGGCGGTTGCGGCCGCTACGCTCGCGCACGGGCTTGGGCGGAGCAATGTGCTCCAGGTTATTCATGGTCGGCAGCAAGAAGGCGGCCGTCTTGCCGGTGCCAGTCTGAGCGGCGGCAAGCAGGTCGCGGCCCTCGAGCACCACGGGGATCGAGCCAGCCTGGACAGGCGTGGGCGCCGTGTAGCCTAGGTTCTCGATGGCACGAAGCATCTCGTCCGAAAGTCCCAGCTCGTCAAAGGCGGGCAGGTTCTCGGTCGCGGACTCGACGGCCTGGGCAGCATTGGCCTCATCGGCGGCATCGAAGGCAGCCTGGGTCATGGCCTCGCGGGTCTCGTCCAGAATCTCGGCGTCCGTGACGTCGGATACAGAATTACGCATATGTTGTTGTTCCTTATCTGCACGCGTTATGGGCACGGCATGCGGCCGCGCGAGCGTGCTTAGTAGTGCGCTAATACATACAAAAACAGGTGCGCACAGAGAGGACGTTGCTCAGCACGCTGGCGATCGCTTTGGCAGCCCTATCACGCGCCGTCCAGACGCAGCGGCCCTAAGCGATGGAGCAGATTCGCCGCCGGTTAGTATACCCGTACTCCGCATGCCCCCACGTAAACCACAGATGACGGGGTCTGAGATCGCACAGAGACTCCCCCACCGAGCAACATCTCAATCTGTAACATCTACGGGGCAAAACCGGTCGTTACTGTTACAGATCGAGATAAACAATCTGAGCCGTTCGGAAACATCTAAATCTGTAACAGTTACGGGGCGAAACTGGTAGCAAATGTTACAGACCGAGACAGAAGACTCCCCCGTCAGACAATGTCTCAATCTGTAACAGTTACTCGGCAAAATCGGTCCTTACTGTTACAGATCGAGACAAACCGCTATCCAGGACACAACATCTCAATCTGTAACAGTTATCGAGCAAATTGAGCTGTAGATGTTACAGATTGAGATTATTGACCGGCGGGGTGGCACTGGCTCCAACGTCGACAACGACACCGACCCCTATTCCTTCACGAACTGCGGCGTGGGCGTGTTGTTTTCGAACGACCATGCGTTGAACTCCGAAAGCCCGCTCATCATGCCGCCCGTAACCCCAGTCATAACAGGAAGTGTGTAGCGCCCCGCTTTGCCGTAGCCCGTCTGTACCGAAAGACCCTGGTCGTCACCCCTATACACATTAATCCCGCCAGGCGACGAAGGGTTCAGCACGAACACCAGAGCCGCGTCGCCCGACTCTGCACCGGTAATTTCTTCTGAGCTGGTTACCAGGCCGCCGCCTCCGCCAATCCTAAATCCCTTATAGCCACTGTCGTCGATGTCCTCGAGCTCAATATCGTCTTTTCTAAAGAGCATGCGACCGCTCAGCTTCTTCCTCGAAAGAGAATAGTCCGTCGACAACTCGACGGAAATCGTCCCCTCATCCTCGTCATAGTTCGAAATCTTGAGGTAGATGTCCGGCGTGGCGGCGCCGCCGGAGTCCTCGTAGGTACCCGAGATGTCGAGCATGGGGTCGGAATCGCCATCATCGTCGTAGCGACCGGAATCCGAGAGGCTCCATCCTTCGTCGTCTTCGAAATAGTACGAGTACTCCTGATGGTACGACGGGTCGTAGTACCAGGGCGCACCTCCGGGGATCTCCTGCTTAACCGTGCACGACAAGCCATCGAGCTCAGGGTCCAGGTCCGTCAGCCCGTTTTCCTCGTCAAAGTCGATGCCCCTCTTGGGTTCGGTCGACTTATCGTTGAGCTTCAAGGTCACGTTTGAAACCGTGCCACCCGAGTCCTTAACGCCGGTAAACGTAAAGTCCATCGTCGAGCGGAAGCTGCGATTCGCCGTGACGGCTTCGGCCGAGCCGCTCACCAGCCCATTGTTCTCCGTCACGCTGCTCACCGTGACGGACTTGACCTTGTATGTCGATGGATTGACATAATTGTTGGGAACGAAGCCGCCAAAACTCTCGCCATACTGCTCGTCCACCGTCTTTTCGACAGCCGCCGTCGTCTGGTCGACCATCTTTTGGTGCTGAGCCTTCTGCCAGAACGAGAATCCCGCAAAGCCACCGACGCCCACGGCAATAACGGCAACGGCGATGGCCAGGCCTACAGCGACCCTCTTTCCTCGACGGGGCTTCTTAGCAGGAGCCATCGGCATGGGGGCCGGAGCAGAGTCCGGCTGGAACTGCTGAGGTTGAGCCCAGTGCTGTTGCTCCGGCTGAGCCTGCGACTGATCCCAATACTGCTGAGCGTGATCGGCGGTATTCGACATCGGCTCGTCAAAACCCTGGTCCATGACCCGAGCGCCGCAAATGGGACAAAACGTCGTGCCCGGCACCAGCTCGCTACCGCAACTTGAGCACCTCATGGCATCTCCCCTCAACAATGCAGAGCCATCCACGCGAGCGAACGCGCTAGAAGCTCCTCAACCTCTTCTTGGCGCAAGCATATGGGAAATATCGCGAAAGACGTTGCGCAACAATCCCGAGTGGTCGTTTCCACACCGCCAGCAGCAGGCTCGTCTCAATCCGTAACAGTTACGGGCCAAAACTGAGTCTTAGTGTTACAGATTGAGACATACTGTCGGCCCCATCCAAAACATCTAAATCTGTAACAGGTAGAGGTCGATTCCCGGCCTAGATGTTACAGATCGAGACCGAAGAATCCCCCCCCCCGGACAACATCTCGATCTGTAACATCTGCTGGGCAAAACGGGTCCTTACTGTTACAGATTGAGATGTTTGATGTGTTGGGTGGAGAACTATCTTGATCTGTAACAGGTAGAGGTTGAAATCCCGTCCAGTTGTTACAGATTGAGACGAAATCCGTACACACGAGCACCACTATTGGCGTCGTCCGAAGGTTTTTCGCAGTGTTGCGCAACAACTTTGTCCCATACCGCAGGTACCATAGATTCGAACCTAAGAAACACCTAAAAGAAGGGAGCTCACCTTATGTTTTGCACGCAATGCGGAACGAAGCTGCCTGACGACGCGCGCTTTTGCACCAATTGCGGAGCGTCCGTAGCGCCCAAGACAGCAGCCCAGGCTCCGACGCCCGCCGAGACACAGGCTGCTGAACCTGCACCCGCCGAGGCGCCCGCCGTTGATCCGAGCGAGACCGTCGTTACGCTCGATGCCGTTGAGCCGACGTCCGAGCCCGCACCTGCACCCGAGACCGTCACCGACCCCGGCGAGACGGTCGTCACGCTGGACGCTGTCGATGCAGATCCCGGCGAGACCGTGGTGACCCTCGACGCCGTCGAGCCCTCGGCCAATGCCGAAGCCGAAGCATCTACCCCGGCGCCCGTCGACCCGGGCGAGACCGTCGTCACACTCGACGCCGCCGACCCGGAGTCGGACGCCCCGACAGACACCGCCGAGCCTCAAGCCGATCAGACCGACCCCGGTGAGACGGTCGTCACGCTCGATGCCGTTGAGCCCACGACTGAGCCCGCGGCCGAGCAGGCTGCCAATGCCGAGTCCGCAACCGACCCCGAGCCGGCCGCCGAGTCCGTCGTCATCGACGACGCCGCGCCCGTTGACGCCGCCGAGGCCAACGAGATCTTCGAGACCGACGACAACGCAGCCGTCGCCGTCGCCTTCCCCGGCGACGATGCAGCCGAGCCCGCGGCCGTCGCCGACGACCCCACCACGCTCGTCAACGTCAACGACGACCCCACTACCATTGCCGAGTTCGACGAGGATGCCCAGGCGACCGCCGAGGCCATGGAGTCGCTCGGCGTGGCACAACCCACGGCCGGCGCCACCGTCGTCGACCTGCCGCAGCAGCAGTTGACCGACACCACCATGCAGGCGGCGCCCATTCCGCAGCCGCAGCCACAACCGCAGATGCCCATGCCCCAGCAGCCGCAGCAAAAGAAGCGCCGCTGGCCGGTCTTCGCGGGCCTTGGCCTGGTCGCCGCTGGCGCCGCCGTGGCAGCCATCCTGCTGCTCACGCCCAACGCCAACGCCGTCGAGATCACCTCGGGCAGCCAGGACGCCGTCGTGTGCACCGTCGACACCAAGGTCCTGCCCAAAAAGAAGGACCGCGTGATCCACAGCTACACTGCGACCCTTACGCCCAAGAATGGCGGCAAGAGCTACAAGATCAAGGTCAAGGGCGACGACGGCTTTACGATCGGCGACTTTGGCAAGGTCAAGCCCGGCGACTACAGCTGCAAGATCGAGGACACCAAGGGCAATACGGTCCAAAACTTCAACACCACCGTGGTCAAGAAGGACGACACCAGCGCCGAGAAGCCTGCCGAGAGCGTGACCGTCAACACCCCCAAGAAGGACGACGACGCCTCTACCAGCACGGACAACAGTAATTCCTCGGACACGACCTCCAAGGACGACGCCAGCAGCGACGACACCAGCAAGGACGACTCCACGACCGAGGACGATTCGAGCACGTCGAGCGACAGCACGAGTAGCTCCAAGCCCAGCAAGTCCAACAAGAAGACCGACACGTCCAAGGACACCACGAACACCACCGCGCCCGCCACGATTGACGACGCGACGTACAAGGCGGCCTGCACGGCTTACAAGAGCAAGCTCAACAGCCTGATCAAAAAGTACGGCGAGCCCGAGCTTGTCTCGACCGGCACGAGCGACTACCAGATCAGCGGCGTCCAGTTTGCCCAGCTCGTCGACTTTAACGGCGACGGACTCGAGGAACTCGTGACCGTCCACTCCAAGACCAAGGCAAAGTCCTTCAACAAGAAGACGCGCCTTTCGAACGGCGACTACGTCCTCGACGTGTGGGGCTACAACGGCAAGAAGGTCGTCAATCTCTACAGCGGCTCTCCGGAGGCGTCCAACGGCGGCTATGTCTTTGTGACCTTTAAGACCATGATCGGCGACTCGAGCAATCACGTGTATCTGACCCAGCTCATGTCCGACGACACGGCCGTGCTCGTTGACGACGATGCCGAGTACAAGTATTTCACCTACGACGGCACTGAGTTTAAGGCCGCCGAGGGCGAGCTCCACGGCGACAACTTCAACTACCAGAGCGCTTTCCTCATCAAGGGCTACAGCGACAACCTGGAGGACCAGGACGCCTCTGCCCCGGAGGGCGCCATCGACACCTCCAAGCTCAACCTCAACAACACGGTCGATACCGTCGAGCAAACGCTCACGACGCTCACCACCAAGATCAGCGGCACCGATACCGATACCGATGCGAGCGATAGCAAGTCGACCGACTCGTCCAGCAGCAAGTCGAGCTCCAGCAAAAAGTCGAGCAAGTCGAGCAGCTCCAGCAAGTCGTCCAGCTACGACGACTCCGACGATGACTACGACTCCGACTACGACGACAGCTACGACGATTCCAGCGACTACGACGATAGCTACGACGACTCCTCGGACTCCGTACCGCCCACCGAGTTCACCGACGTCGACGAGTAGCGCCGAGCGCCACAGCCCCATTGCACAAGAAAGTGCCCCGTTTCCACCAGGGAAACGGGGCACTTCCTTGTAAGCGAAACTATTTAATGTAGATCGAATCGACGATGTACTCCCAATCAGAGTCGCCCGAAAGCGAATCGTACGATCCGAGCCACAGATCGGTCGATTTACCCACGTTGTTCGTCTTCCCGATCGTGTTAAACCCCGAGCTGAAGTGGTTGGAGATCATCAGCGTTCCCACCGTGTAGCCATCGTGAACAATCGTGTAATCGACCCACAAACCGTTCTTGACGCCGCTGTACGTGCCCTGTGAGGTCTTTACGTCCCAGTCGCTCCCCCAGTCCTCGGGGACTTCGAACGTAAACACGTCGCCGTCGTAGGTGCGGCTCTTGCGGCTCGCCTCCGAGACGGCCGCGTTATAGCTCGCGACCGCACCGTTACGCGCCGAAGAAGCCAGGCCCGCCAGACGGTCGGCCTCGTCCTTGTCGTCACAGCCACCCTGGCGCGCGTAATTCTGCGCCATGGTGATCTCGCCAGCCTCGACGTCCACGGCATTGATCGGATCGCCGAGCTCAAACTTGGCATTCTCGCGCAGGTCGAGCTTCTCGCCCTTCTTGAGCGCGTCGCCCAGCTTAATGCTCACCGAAACGTTGGGTACGTCCCAAATCTCGCCATCGGCACCCAAGGGCGACGCGGCCACTGCAAGGCTGTAGTTGCCCTGCATGAGCTTGATGCCGTTGCCGTCGCTATCGACATAAAAGACCGTATCCACGTCCTTGCCGTCGACGTCGGTTCCCGTCGCGTGCACTGGCAGCTTGGTGGCGCCGGTATCGGTATCCCACTGCATGCCGGTCGCCGTGATGCGCACCGGGTGCTTGGAGTGTTTGACGGCCTCTTCTTCCTTCTTCTTTTCGATGCGCTCAATCTCGGCCTGCTGTGGGCGATACACGCCAAAGTAGTAGCCGGCGCCGCCACCCGCAAGGATAGCCACCAGTACACCAACCGTAATCAGCGCAGCCTTCTTGCCGTTCTTCTTGGGCCGCTGCGGACCAGGACCGCCTGCACCCATGTCGCAGACCCCCGGCACGTCGACCGGCGGCATATAGGGCGGCAAGTCGCTGGCGCCCGTTACAGAAGCAGGCTGCCCATAGCCCTGCTGCGCCTGACCGGGCTGCTGGTACGTCGGCTGTGCCGGAGCAGCATCAGCGGGCCCAAACTCCTCCATAGAGGCGCCGCAGCTGGTGCAAAAGTGCTGGCCATCGGGCACGTACGAACCGCATTTAGTGCAAAACATAAGGTTCTCCCTTACAACAATTCCGTTACTCAGAGTGTAACCCGCGCTCCGCCAACAACGTTGCGCAACAATTGCCACCTCATAGCAAAAGGCCCCGCGGAAGATCCGCAGGGCCTACGATAGTCTCCTGTAAACGGGGCCGAGTCTAGCCCGCCAGCAGGCGTATCGACGTTATTAGTTCTCCTTGAGGACAAAGGAGCATACCAGACCGGCAGCCGAGAAGATGAGCGTGAGGATGGCACCAAATGCAGGCTGGATAAACGGCTTGATGGACGCGATGATTCCGGCAGTGCTGCTGCTACCCATCGAGGTAAAAGCCGAAACCAGGTTGCTCTCGACCTGACCGTTAACGACAAAGGACGCGATCACGCAGATCAGCGAAATGGCGGCAGTGGCGCCAAAAGCGGCAATCAGAACGACGTCGTTCTTCTTGACAAACTTGAGGACGACGCCGGCAATCAGTGCAGCCAGGCAGGCAACCCACAGCACAAAGAAGATGGTGAGGACGTTGGCCGCCAGGTTAATGGAGCCCACAGCGCTCTGAGCCTGCTGCAGTGCCGGAAGATCGGCATAGCTCGACATCTGCGAAATATAGGTATTGGCCGCCGATGCGATACCACGCAGGCTACCGGAAAGGCTAAAGACGTGCGGCATATCGAACGAGGTGTTGATGAATGCCTTGAAGGCGCCGCCCAGCTGCTGCTCGATCATAGCGGTGCTCGAACCGCTCGCAGACTGCTGCAGGGCATAGTCGAGGCCCTTGTCGGCAAACGGCAGCGAGACCCACGGCTGGAACATGCAGACGAACGATGCCACGGCGCCGCCAAGCATGGCGAGGGAGCGCTTGCCAAAGCCCGTGGCCGCCGACAGTGTACCCTGGAAGTTGGAACCGGAGTTGCCAAACCCATGATGCGCGGCGGGTGCAGGCGCGGGCGCGGCAAAGGGCTGCTGCGGAGCCGGAGCCTGGCGGGCAGGAGCCGCCTGAGGCGTAGAAGAAGCACCAACCATGGACTGACCGCAGTTACCGCAGAAGACGGCGCCATCGGGCTGCTGGGAACCACAGTGAGGACAGAACATTTCATTCCCCTTTCTTAAGGGAGCGGCCGGGCTCGATACCGCGTCCGCTCGTTCACCTTTGACAGTTAGAATCATCCGTCCAAAAATTCGAAAGTTGTTGCGCAACATGGAAAGCGACGGCAAGTTTTTTACCTGCCGTCGCTCGTCTACAACGTTTTGCCTGGTACAGACCGTTATCTGTTAACGAATCTCGACCGTAAAGACCTCATTGCCCATCTTGAGCTTATCACCGTTCTTGAGCTTGACGAGCTCGCCGGGCTCCAGACGGTTGCCGTTGATGCACGTGCCGTTGGTAGAGTTCTTGTCCTCCACGGCAAAGCATTGGCCCGTATAGCGCACCAGCAAGTGCACGCGCGAAATAGCCGTGTTGCCCTCGATGCGGACATTTGCCGCCGATCCCTTGCCCACCGTGGCGGGGAACTCGGTAATGTCATAGCGGGTTCCGCGCTCGCGGATCAGTGCCATACGCGGGCCATAGGCAGAACGCGGCACATCGGAGGCGATGCGGGGCAGCTCCGAGGACGACGGATGATCCGAGGATGCCATGAGATCGTCGAGCACCGTCACGCCCGTGCTGGGACGGTTGTAGACCGCATTGGGCTGGTTGTAGCCGGCAGCCGGCTGGTTAGCGCCAGCCGCGGGGCCACGAGGGATCACCACGTTACCGTTGGCACCGGCAGGAGCGGCCGTAGGGGCGGCGGCAGGATGCGAGCCGGGACGCACGGCAGGGCCGGCGTCCGGGATGTTGGACGGACGGTTGTGCGAAGTACGGGCGGGACGCTGCACCGGCTGCTGAGGAGCCATACCGGCAGCAGGACGACCAGCCTGCGGCATCTGGGGCTGTGCCATGGGTGCCACGCCAGGGCGAGCCGTCTGCGGCATCGGAGCCGCAGCGGGGCGCTGAGCGCCCATACCCATCTGCGCACCAGGCGCCTGCACGGGGCGCTGCTGCTGAGCAGGAGTACGAAGCGTGGCCGCGGCGGCAGAGGCGCCACCGGGCATGTACTTGGCAAGCTCAGAGCCGCACTTTAAGCAAAACTTGCTGGTATTGGGGTTGTTGTATCCGCAGTGACCACAAAACATGATGGGTCCTTTCCGGCGCCAGGCGCCTTATTGTGCGATCTTGACGAGCTTGGGGTTCTCGGCCGAGGTGTCGAGCGCCCAAAGCGTAGAAGACTTGCCACTATTATCTGCCACAAAGAGCGTCGTGCCGTTGAGCCACAACGCCGAGGTTGAAGGATCGAGGTCGAGTCCGGCCTTGTCGGCAACCTTGTCGTAGTCACTCGAAA
>CAKTWK010000034.1 GCA_934630735.1 uncultured Collinsella sp.
CGCTCCTTCGAAGTTAATTGAAGGGTACCGCCTCGCGGTGACATCGTCTATATGTCAACCTTGGTCTAACAGAGCCTAAAATAAATCCGGACTCCCCCGTCATAGTTTCGGGAATAGACAATGCGCTCAATTCATTGACCGAAGACCAACGTGTAATCATTGGCTTTGCTCCTTCGCCCGCCTCTATCGGCAGGCCCATTACGCCAGAGGATCTTTTTCAGGACGTCATTTTAGATGACCTCCATTTTGACAATCTATTTATTATCGAAAACTATCTCAATCGCTTCGTCAGGCAGCGCCCTAACAACATGCCTGTATTCAAATACGTTCAGGGCCTCGGACGAAACGTCGGCAAGTCGGTGGCCAATTATTTGCCGTCGCTCTCGTCTATAGATGCATTCCGAAACAACACGATCCGCAAGTCGCTCAACCGGACCCGAGCAAAGCATAAGGGCTATTTAACCGTTCAAGGTCTAGTAGACAATTTGGGGTCTTCGGAAGCAATCAAGCTAATCCCGTATCTAAATGAAGACGAGCTCGATGTTGATGAGCTGGAACAGCTGTTGCGCAATGAGCTAAAAACCGTTGAAGACAACACGGACAAGAAGATACAGTTACTCAAGGACACCTATTTCAGAAAGTGTATTCGAATCTACGATTTCTTAAGATATAGAAACAAGGAAGCCTCCGACCTTCTGCAATAGTCCTCTTAACGGCAAAGAAGACCTACATCCAGTCGGAGGCGGATTCCCTTTTTGCGCGAACGCGCACGTGTATTATATCAATTATCAGCGCCTATAAACGGGCTCTACTCCATCTACACCGAACAGGTTGAATCAATCAGGTTGAATCCCAGGTTGATTACCTGGGCACGCGATCACCATACCCAGTTTCACAAGACCCTGTGCGAGGGGATTTACCTGTAGGACAAAACTCGAAAATCGAGTCCAGTTTTCCTCGAAAATCGAGTGCGAAAATCCTCGGAAATCGAGTATGCGCAGGTAGCTGAGTTGTTGCTGTAACGCAGAAAAAGTCGAATCACTGGGTTTGCCCGACTAGATATTCAGTCTTCGAAGCTATGACTCCGCATCATCATAGGTAATAGCACATCCGCAAGTTGGGCATTGCTGAGGATAGACTGGGAGCCGCAGGCCTGTTCGGGCCCGCGGGTCGGTAGCGTGTTTGTCGCGAGCGTCGATGAAGCTGATGTCCAGGCATGGAAGGTCTGCGCCGCAGCGAAGGCAGGGCAGGCAGATTTGACTGCAGCTGGCCTCGACGAGCGGGAATAGGCTCCGGTCCATCAGCGCTCGCGGTAGGTTTCCGTACACGCTTCGCGCGATATCGCTTCGCCATCCCATGGTCTCCCCTTTCCCGTTTTAACCGTTGAGGAGAGGATGGCAGGATCGCGCGACCATCGATGCGGCGCGGCGCGATCCGATCAATCGACATGATTGGGTTGCGATGGGCTGCACCTAACTAATACGGAGCAACGGCTTCCGCATGACGACGCGATTCCGAGAAATCGAACTCAGCACGATGAGCTTCGAGAAAACGGGCGTTGGGACGCAAGCGATGTTCGTCCGGCTCGCGCAACACCGATCCCGCAAACACGGCATAGTCCGTATGCTGCAGAAGGTACGACCCGCATAGTTGATAATCGCCGCGTACCAACTCAAACGAAATCAGATGTGCGTCGAACAGCGAGTGCAGGTCGCGGCGCAGCAGAATACCGTTGCTGACAACCTGCGACTTGGGACCCGAGTAGTTCTCGATATGCGCGGCCTCGAGAGCTTCATCCACATTGCAGCCCGAGACGGCACATCGACCGGTATAAGCCTCAAAAAGCTGATTGCGAAAACGCTGCTGGCCGATTCGCTCGCGACGCAGCGCATAACGGACCTTGTCATCACCGCTCGCTGGAATGCCAGAAAACTCCGCCGCAACCGGAGCGTCCTTCATGTAGGTCATATCAGGAAAGAAGCGCGCGTCGGGCCCACCCTTATGGACAGGACCGTGCAGCACGAACCAGCTGTTCTCGGGCTCATAGCGCTCGACAAATGCGAGGCCAAGTACCTTGTATCCGGCGCTCGTCGCAAAGAACACGCCGACCGGAACGCCGCACTCCATGCAGTTGATCATCTTTTGGTTGTAGTCCTGGTCGCGCCAGTTTTCGACCGAAGTGCTCTGCGACGAGTACTTGAGCACCCACGTTCCGTCCTCGAGATAGAGCGGTGGAACATCGGGGTAGGCGCCGCGCTTGGAATTGTGCACCGAGAGCGCAAAGGTCTTCTCGCGCGGATGCTTAACGCGCCCGCAACCAGGCCAAAAGATGCCCGAATCGCGCGACACCGGAAAGGGTTCGGAGTCAATCGTCAGACGGAAGGGATATTGAGGGCTATCGGCATTGGTGCGATGCGGAAGCTTGTCCCACAGGCCGCCACGCCGCTCCTCGCGCAAGAACCACTCCCAGGCCTGGACATATTCGGACGGCACAAAGCCGCAAGCGCGGTCGAAACTCGGCCGAGCAATCAGCGGAACACTAGAAGCAATGCCGTCCATAAGGAACCTCCAGGAAGAACAGTTCCTCACATTATCGCCTACGCAATAGTGACGCCAAACGAAAAAGGCCCACTTCCTTCGAAGCGGGCCCTTGGCCATTTGCATTTAAGCGAACGTTGGCATCACAACGTTGCGACACCGGCGAGCTTAACGCTGACGTTATAGGTCGTCGGGCTGTCCTCGATGGACTTACCGTTAACGCAATCCGCATCGGTGCCTTCCATCCAGATATAGACACGCACTGCAACGCCGTTGTAGCCAACGCCCCTAGCAATCGGTTCGGTGCCCTTAGCAACCGAGTAATCGCCGCTGTCACCCTTAGTAGCAACCCATCCGTTCGTGCCGCCTTTAAAGATATGGGGATAGGTTGCTTCCGCGAGCGTCGGAGTGCCATTCTCGTTTTGGATGCTCGTCCAGCCATCAATAGCGCTTGCATCGTTACCCTTACCCGTCTCATCGCGCATGGCATATACAACGCGCAGTTTTTCTTCGCCGACACACGACTTGCCGTCAGACCCAATCTCCTGCGTGGTAATCGCAACGCGCAGAGAACCAACCATGGTATCCGACGCCTCGCCGCCCACGGGCTCAATCGTTACGGGCTCACCGTCAGACGCGTCAAGGTAAACGTCAGCCGTGCCAGTATCGGTAATGGTGTAGACGATGTAGTCGCTTTTAATGAAAGCGTTGTACTTCTTGCCAGCAACCTCATACTCGCCCGGCAAAGCCTTAGCAGTCGTTGAGAAATCGGGCGTTGAATAGTCGGTTACCAGACCCTGGTTGTTCCAGCCGTTGCAAACGTACCAGTTTTTAAGGTCGTTAGTCGAAGACGGGCTGAGCGTAGCGCCCGTAGTCTGGGCTTCGAGCGACTTCTGCTCGCCACCGTGCTGGGCGCCCTTACTGAGTTCGTCGATCTGAAGAATGAAACCATTGGTCGTCGCGCTAATGGTTGACGTGGTTGCGGAGACCTTTGTATTCGCAACGTACCAGGCATAGGTCGCTGCCGACAGCGCAAACGCAGAGAGGACCACGCTGACGGCGGCCGCAACAAGTTGTGTTTTAAGGCTCTTAGACGATTGCACGTGATCCTCCTTTCAAAAACAGAGCGGGCGCCCGGCGCATAAGCCGGGCGCCCGCGTGGTCCCAAATTACGTTAAGGTATTATTTGGACTCGTTGGGAGCGTTAACTTCCTGATTCTGAGTGTTAACAGGCGTCGCGGTAAAGGTAACAGTTGCGCCGATAGCAGTCAGCTTATCCAGGTTTTTCGTATAGACGTTGGTTTCGGAACCATCGTAAAAAACGTACACGTCAACATCAACAGAGCTATTAGCTGCAATTGCATCGGCAAGGACGCCATCCGTATTGTTGCCAGCCGCGGAAACCTTATCCTTGTACTCAGTAAGCACCGTACCATCTGCGCTCTTCTTGTAAACGGCCCAGTTATCACCGCAAACAACCAGAATGGAAAGAGCGTCTTCTAAGCCATCAGTACCCTTAGAAGTAAGCTCAACACCAGCTACTTTCAGATTCTTAAAAGATCCCGCCTTGGCGTCTGCCGTACCGATCTTAAAGCTCTTCTTAATTGCAAACTCACCCGTAACAGCAGCCGCGGCGTCTCCGACGTCATAGCGCGAATTAGTCAACTCGGTGGTGGCGTTCGCTGCGCTTGCATAAGCAGACTTGAACAAAGCCTTGTTATCGGTGTTCTTCACAACCTGAGCAGGGTAAAGCTTCACATCAGCATCCTCTGCATAGGAAATAGAAGTGGTGGATCCTGCAGTAATAGCCGTCTTGTCAATCTTCAGGAACGGCGCGTTGGACTGAGCGCTAATCTTGCTCGTCGTAGCCTTAACCGTGTTGTTGCTCACAAACCATGCGAAGGTGGCGGAGCCGAGGGCTACGGCTGCCACGAGGACCATGGCGATGGCGGCGCCCATCTGCTTCTTTAATGCCTTGGTATCCATACGGACCCCTTTCTTTCCCCATTCATCCCAGATGACCCTCGAGAAGCCCGGAAGGGGAGCCCGCGCTTTCGTGTTGGATGTTGCTTGCCCATCCTTTAGACATGGAATTGAGGATACCATAATTCTTACGATTTCCTTATGAGTTTTCGGCAGCCTACATTCCGGCAGATTCATAGGTCTACCTCTGGTTATATGTGGTGCTATATGAACATCGTTTACCTTATTTGATCTCTCTCCCGCGCAGTCATAAGCCCCTCTTAAGCCTTGCGACCGTAGCGCCATGCCAACGCACACATTCACCCCCCCCGCCGAGCTTCGCCCTAGCCCTTCTCCACTCGCTATACTGGTGTGGCACGTGTAATTTTTGCCTGCTAAACGGGCTATTTATTGGGAGGGCCCATGCCTGCCGCCAATCAACCCAAGGGAAGCGTTTCTGCCGGATCGATCAAGCCGGTGACGCGCAAAGCCGTTCGTTGTCAGCGCGAAGTCGCCTGGCTGGTCACGCAAGCGGCCGGCAAGCTCGTCGCCACCACTGACGACGTCAACGCGCCCACGCCCAGCTTTGTGCTGGCGGCGGCATTGTCGTACACCCGCGAGCAGGAGCAGGCTGCTCAAGACCATGGCGCCGCGATTGACTACGAGGCCGTCATGGGCCCCGACCTTGCGAGCTTTTGTGCGGCCGCAGGGCTGCCCGCAGCACCCAACGCGCTTTCGGACGCGGGCTACATGTTCACCCTCTCGGGCGCGGACCTCATCCGCGACCTCTACGCCTACTGTAGCGACCTGGACGAACGCATGGGAGACGCGGCGCAGGTCAAACCGGGCCACGCGATCAAGTTCGCGCTGCGGCTGTTCTTGCTGGATGACGCCGCTGGCAACTGCACTACCTCTGCAGACAACGCCCCTGCATAACAAAAGCGCCGGGCCGGGAAACAATCCCGGCCCGGCGCTTGTTCGTTCTATTTATCCCCGTCCCCTGCGGGCGAGTTCTTTTGGTTGCGGCGGTTACTCCAGGTCACGTTGTGCTCCTTGTAGTAATCGGGTGCCTCGTTGCCGCTCGCGCTAATGGGGTCGTTGCCGGTCAAGGTGTCGGCAATATCCTGCACGAACTTAATGAACAGGCTCGTGTCGTCGGTCTCGGACGAATCGAAGTCAAAGCCGAACTCCACCGCTCCGCCGATGATCTTGTCCACGCACTCCGGGTCGTCGCCGTCCAGCCAAATGACCACGGTGTACTTGTCCACATCGCCCACGCGAAAGTTCGCGTGGCTAATGGTCGTCACCACGTCTTTGGACGCAAACGGCTCGGTGTTGGGCTCGGGATTGCCGTCGGCCGCGGCCGCCGCATAGGTAGTGGGCTCGCCATTGCGATACACCCGCACGCGCGCCGCCTTGTCCACGCCTTTGCTGGCGCTGACCACCTTGAGCTTGGCGCTGTAGCCCAGATCGGTCTTGCCGGCGTTGCGGATATAGAAGGTGTACGCCACGTAGTTCTTGCCGTTGTGGCTGCCGTCGATATCGTCCAGGTTGTCGGGCAGGTCCTCGGTAGCGATATTGGTGCCGTTGTCCAAGGCGTCGGCGGCCAGACGCGCGGTGGCGTTGTTAAAGTCACCGTTGTCGGCGATGGCCACGCCGCGGCGGAACAGCTCCAGACGGTTGAGATTGATGGTGAAGTTGCCCATGTTTTCCTGCATAAACGACAGGGCAAACAGCACGCCAAAGACAAGTGCCAGCACCACGAGGGCCTTTTGCAGCTTGTCCATGCGCAGCAGCGCCGCGCCGATGCGTTCCATGCGGCGCTTGGGCATGTACATGGACACGACCGCGTCGGGATCGATGTCGTCGAGGTCCTGGTCGGCCAGCGCCTGCTCCAGCTCCTCGATGCGTACCACGCCGCGCAGGTTGCGCTTGGGTTTGGGCTTGCGTTTGGGTTTGCCGAAGCGCTTGCGCGGGGCGGGATCGGTGCTGGGGGTGTCCTCGGGCTGACCCTCGGTCAAATCCTCAGCCATGCCCTCGGCATGATTCTCGGCCAAATTCTCGGCAGCTTGATCTTTGTCGTTGCGTTTGAACAGTGCCATGGCGATCAGAGCTTATATTTAGCGCGGATGTAGCCGACGTATTCTTTGACGAGCTCGCGCTCCATGTCGTCGGCGTAACGGAACTGCAGGCCGCAGACGTTACGGTACAGGCTACCCTTGGGCGCGCGGCGTACCCAGCACACGATGCCCAGCTGCTCGGGCAGCTCGTGGCGCTCGCCCTGCAGGCGGATCGTGGGCATTTGTACGGCCAGAGCCTCGCCCACGTCGGGATAATCGTTGAGGTAGATAGCCAGACCGCCGGCCGAGACGTCGATGGTCATGGCGTCCTCGGGCTCGGAGGTCGGCGCGTTATCGCGCTGGTAGGTCAGGCGCATGGCGACCTTAAAACGCTCGTCGCGGCGCTTGACAAAGCTGCGCTGCTCGGCGACTTTGCGCATTTTCCAGTAGGTGCGGATGCCCTTTTTCTCGACTGCCTCGGGATAGCCGGCGAGCACGAACGTCTCCTCGCCTACTTTGTACTGCAGCAGCAGCTTTTGGTTTTCGTCCATGAGCAGCGGCTTGCCGGCGAGCATGGGCGCGCTCATAAGGAAGTACGCCTCGTCCAGGTTCTCTTTGTACGTGGCGAGCATGTTGAAGTCAGTTTTTTGGCCCATGGGCACGTCGAATGCCACCTGAAGCTTGGTCCCCGGCGTTATCTGCTGCTCTGCCATGTTTTCTCCCCCAGTCGCGGGCGCCGATATCGTCGTCGTGCGCGATGCACATTGGGCTATTGTAACTGCTTTGCTGTGGGTTGCAGCGCAGGGTGCGCGAAATGGTGCGGATGCGGCGGCGCGGGTGAACGTGCAGCCGCTCTGTGCGCGGCATCAATCTGGCAGCGATGCATGTCCCCGACAGACCGTCTGTCTGCCTGTCTCTCAGCTATCTCTCGTAATTATCTCTCGTCTCTCATTTATCTCTCAGCTTAGAGATGAGTGAGAGATGAGAGACAAATTGGCCGTTATTGGTTCAATCAAATCACGTTCGCACAGGTAAACGCATGTATACAGGAACTTTGACTCGATCCCCCGGCCGCCTTGCAGCATTGCCATCTCTCGTAATTATCTCTCGTCTTTCAGCTATCTCTCGTGTTAGTGACGAATGAGAGACGAGAGATGCGTGAGTGATGCATGAGCGGGGCCTTTGCCCAATCAGCCGGCATCGTCTTCAGTTCGCCGCAGAGCCGCGGCCCCATATGGGTATACTCTCGGGGATTCGACTCGATTCGCCCCCGCTGGGGCGTCAAAGGAGACTGCATATGCCCACCACCTCAACCGACCCGCGCGCCGCTGCTGCCGCACTGTTGGTGCCCGGCACCACCTGTCACGGTTTTGCCGTCGAGCGCTGCGAAACCGTGCCCGAGCTCGACTCGGACGCCTACGTGCTGCGCCACACCGCCTCGGGCGCTCGCCTGCTGTACCTGGCGTGCGATGACGAAAACAAGGCCTTTGCCATTGGCTTTAAGACGCCGCCGGCCGATTCCACCGGCGTGTTCCATATTCTTGAGCACTCGGTGCTGTGCGGATCGGCCAAGTTTCCCGTCAAGGAGCCGTTTGTCGATCTGATCAAGAGCTCCATGCAGACGTTCCTCAACGCCATGACCTACCCCGACAAAACCATCTACCCCGTTGCCACCACCAACGAGCAGGACCTGTACAACCTGATGGACGTGTACCTGGACGCGGTGTTCAACCCGGCCATCTATACCAAGCCCACCATTTTTGAGCAGGAGGGCTGGCACTACGAGCTAGACCTGCCGGAGGGCGCCGAGGGCGAGGGCGACGGCAGCTCCGCGAGCCTGCGCGAGAGCACGCTGCGCTATAACGGCGTGGTGTTCAACGAGATGAAGGGCGCGCTGTCCGATCCCATGAGCGTGCTGGACGACGCCGTCAACGCCGCGCTCTATCCCGACACCGCCTATGCGCACGAGAGCGGCGGCGACCCGCGCGCGATCCCTGAGCTCACCTACGAGCAGTTCCTGGATACGCACGCACGCCACTACAATCCTTCTAACTCCTACATTACGCTCTACGGCGACCTGGACGTGGACCGCGCACTGGCCTTTTTGGACGAGCGCTATCTGTCGCAGCCGAGTGCCGCAAGCCGCCGCATGGGCGCAGCCGTTACCGCCGGCGAGGATCCGTCCACGCTGGCGCCCAATCCGCTAGACGTGCAGGCGCCCGTGACCTGCGAGTACAAGCGCGTCGAGATGGCCACCACGCCCGAGAACGCCCTGGTGGGCCTGGGCCTTGTGCTGGGCAGCGCGCTCGACCGCAAGCGCACGATCGCGGCGGATATCCTGTTCGAGGCGCTGCTGGGTTCCAACGAAGCGCCGGTTAAGAAGGCCATTCTGGCCGTCGGCCTGGGCGGCAACGTGGTGAGCTACACCGCGGCCGAGAGC
The DNA here is from genome assembly GCA_934630735.1 of uncultured Collinsella sp. Lineage (GTDB taxonomy): Bacteria > Actinomycetota > Coriobacteriia > Coriobacteriales > Coriobacteriaceae > Collinsella. The sequence goes on from CAKTWK010000034.1 coordinate 9,001, forward strand.
CTGCAGCCCTACGAGCTCATCATGCTGCAAAACGCGCAGCCCGGCGTGGCGTGCGAGCTGCGTCGCGTGTTCCAGGACGCCTGCCGCGACCTGTGCAAACACGGCGTTCCGCGTGAGCGCCTGGAAGCTATCATCAGCAGCAACGAATACGACCTGCGCCAGCGCGACTACGGTATCGCCGACGGCGTGGCCATTGCGTGCGACGCGCTGAGCACCTGGCTCTACGATGACGACGCCGCGACGCTGGCGCTCAAGTATGGCCCGGTGTACGAGGAGCTGCGCGGCGAGCTGGACGGCAGCTATTTTGAGGACCTGCTGCGCGAGCTGGTGCTGCAGAACGATCACATGGCGCTGGTCGAGCTGGTGCCGGTGGACGCCGCCGAGGGTGCGGAGGGCGCCGAAGCTTCCGAGCTGGCCGCCAAGCGCGACGCCATGACCGATGCCGAGCTGGCCGACGTGGTCGAGCGCACGGCCGCACTGCGTGCCGCGCAGGAGGCCGAGGACGCGCCCGAGGACAAGGCCACGCTGCCGCGCCTGCGCGTGTCCGACATTGGCGAGGCGCGCCCCGAGCCGCCGCTGGTTGTGGACACCACTGCGCCCATCCCCTGCCTGCGCCACGGCATCCCCACCAACCGCCTGGCCTACGCCATGCAGTATTTCGACCTGAGCTGCGTCGCGTTTGAGGACCTGCCCTATGTGACGCTGCTCTGCCGCCTGCTCAAACAGCTGCCCACGAGCGAGCACTCGGCCGAGGAACTCGACAACTTGCTCGCCGGCAAGCTGGGCTTTTTGAGCTTTACGACCGAGGTCATGACGCAGCCCGACGTGGACGGCGTGCGCCCCTACCTGCTGGTGAGCGCCGGCGCCCTGTCCGAGAAGATCGATGCGCTGGCGAGGCTGCCGCGCGAGGTGTGGTCGAGCACACTGCTGGCGGATGCCGACGCCGACCGCGTGCGCGACGTGCTTACACAGATTCGCATTGGGCTTGAGCAGGGCTTTATCAACAACGGCCACTCGGCGGCGCTCGGTCGCGCGATGAGCTACAGTTCGCCTTCGGCCGTGGTGCGCGAGCAGCTCTCGGGCGTGGACTTCTACCTGTTCCTGCGCGATCTGCTCGAGCACTTTGACGAGCGACTGGACGACCTACGCGCCAAACTTGCCGCGCTGGCAGGCCGCATCTTTGTGGCCGATGGCTGCATGGCGAGCTTTACCGGCAGCGACGAGGACTTTGACGCGTACTGGGATGCCGCGGGCAACCTGGGGCTTGGCGCGGGCGACGGCGCTGCCAGCGGCACGCTCGTGGTGCCGGAGCCGCACGACCGTCACGAGGCGTTCGTTATCCCCAGCGACATCTGCTTTGCGGCAAGCGCGTGCGACCCGCGTCGCTTGGGGCTCGACGTGACAGGCACTTGGGCCGTGGCTGCCAACGCGCTCTCTTACGACTACCTGTGGAACGAGATCCGCGTGAAGGGCGGGGCGTACGGCTGCGGATTCCGCGCGGCTGGCGAGCGTCAGGCGGCGTTCTACACCTACCGCGACCCGGCGATCGACCCTTCAATTGAGCGCGTGGCGCGCGCAGGCGAATGGCTCGGCAGCTTTGAGCCCGACGAGGCCGCCTTCGAGGGCTTTATCGTGAGCTGCGTAAGCGGCATGGACGCGCCGGTGAAGCCGTACGCGCTCACCAAGCGCCGCAACACGACCTACCTGGCCGGGCTCGATCCGCACGCGCGCGAGGAGCGTCGCGCCCAGGTGCTCGCCGCCACGCCCGGTGAGCTGCGCTCGCTCGGCGCCGATGTGACGCGCATCGCAGCCGCGTCGCCCACCTGCGTCTTTGGCGGCCGAGACGTCATCGCCAAGAGCAACGCCGGCTTCAACGTAGTCGACCTGCTGGGCTAACGCACAAAGGTAGATTTTTGGGACATGCCCGAAAATCTACCTTTTTCTTTGGGACGGACGGTGCGAACCAGCTTTGGTACGGGACGTTACGCCCTCCCGCCGGTTTATCTCGATCTGTAACAGGTAGACAAGAATATGGGCTCCAAACGTTACAGATCGAGACAGTTCTGAACGACACCGGCCCTTTATCTCGATCTGTAACACCTAGGCCCATTTTTGCCGAGTAACTGTTACAGATTTAGACAAACTGCCACAAAGGGGACCTTTGTAGTGGTTCAAGCATGGGTGCTTGCGTCGGACTATAATTGCGACTAGAACATAGTTGCAAAATGTGAGGTGAAATGGCTCGAAACATCGTTCGATTTCTGCAAGATGTCGGAGGTAGTCATGAGTAACGTTTTGGCATACAAGGGTTATTTCGCCCCAGTCGAGTTCGATGCCGAACAGCATGTGCTAACAGGTATGGTCACCGGCATTAGGGACGCAATCGTATTTGAAGGCTCCACGGCTGAAGAAGTGGAGCAATGCTTCCACGACGCCGTCGACGATTACCTTGAGTTTTGCGCCGAGAAGGGCAAGGAGCCCGAGCGGGCTTTCAAAGGCTCGTTCAACGTAAGAACGGGCTCTGAGCTCCACAAGCAAGCGGCGCTGGCAGCGGCAAGGAAGGGCGAGTCACTCAATAAGTTTGTGACCGAAGCAATCGCCGCGGCGTTATAGCATTAACGCATAGGCCCAAACAACCACAAAGGGCGCAGTTCACAGGCATATTTGCGGTGGCTTTACTGCCCATATCGCGTTTGCCCAGATAAAACCTGCCAAAATAAACTTGTCCCTTTTTGGTAGGTTTGGGAGATGAGGCTGGGATGGATAAGGCTGAGTTGCGGCGGGTGGTGATTGCCCGGCGCGATGTTATTGATTTGAATGTGCGGGCGGCAAAGTCTGCTGTTGTATGCGCGCGGCTTGTTGAGTTGTTAGGGCGCTTGGATGCCGCGGCGCTGCACACCGTTGCCGTCTATGCCGCGATGGGTTCCGAGGTCGACCCCGCCGCGTTTGCCGCCGCGGCCGCCAAACGCGGCTGGCGCGTGGCCTATCCGTGCATGTTCTCGGCAACAGACGCCATGGCTTGTGGCCAGCGCATGTGCATGCGGGCAGTCTCTGCCGGCGATGCGTCCGAAGCCCCGTTTATCGCCCACCCTACGCGGGCCTTCGCAGCCACGAACGTCGACAGCGACCGCTTCCCCATCGTGCCTGCCAAGGCTCTCGACATGATCATCGTGCCGCTCGTGGCTTTCGACCGCACCGGCGCGCGCCTGGGCTACGGCGGAGGCTGCTACGACCGCTACCTGCCTATGCTCTCGCCCACATGCCAAATCGTCGGCATCGCCTTTGACGAACAGCGCGTCGACCACGTTCCCACCGACGCCCACGATCTGCCGCTGCCCAACATCGTCAGCGCCTAAATGCCAGCGTACCTCCCGACGGCCTAGTGCTCCTCGCCGGCGCGGGCCAGGTCGTAGGGCGTGGTCTGGTAGACGTAGTAGTTGAGCCAGTTGGTGTAGAGCAGCTGAGCCTGGCTGCGCCAGACGTTGCGCGGCTCGGCCGTGGGGTCGTCGCCCGGGAAGTAATGCGCCGGCACCTGAGGGTTGAGTCCGCGCTTCACGTCACGCTCGTACTCCAGGCGCAGTGTGTCGGTATCGTACTCGGGATGGCCAAAGACAAAGAAGCGACGGCTGTCGGTCGACTTGACGATGTACAGGCCCACCTCGTCGGACACGGCCACGACCTCAAGCTGCGGCTCGGCCTCCACGTCCTCGCGGCGCACATCGGTGTTGCGCGAATGCACGGCATAGAAACGGTCGTCAAAGCCGCGAACCAGCGGGCTTTGCGGCTTCACCAGATAATGCTCGAACACGCCGCTCGCCTTTGCCGGCAGGTCGTGCTTCTGGATACCGTAATGATGGTACAGACCGGCCTGTGCGCCCCAGCAAATATGCAGCGTAGAGTGCACGTGCGTGGTGGACCAGTCCATGATCTGGCAGAGCTCGGGCCAGTAGTCGACCTCCTCGAACGGCATCTGCTCCACGGGCGCGCCCGTGATGATCAGGCCGTCGTAGTGGATGTCGCGGATGTCGTCGAACGTGCGGTAGAACGTCTCCAGGTGGCCGGCGCTTACGTGCGTGGCCTCGTGCGTCTTGGTGCGCAGCAGGTCCACCTCCACCTGCAGCGGCGTGTTGGAGAGCTTGCGCATGATTTGCGTCTCGGTGGCGATTTTGGTGGGCATGAGGTTGAGGATGAGCACGCGCAGCGGACGGATGTCCTGGTGCAGCGCGCGGTACTCGGTCATGACAAAGATGTTCTCGCTCTCGAGCTGCGCAGCGGCAGGGAGGGCGTCGGGGATGCGAATGGGCATGGATGCTCCTTACGAGTCAGTTGCAGCTATGGTACAACGACCGGCCCCATCCGCGCGAGCACATCGCCCAGCGATGCCGTCAGCGGCCCAAATCACTCCAAAAGTAGAGATTAAGGCATGTCCCAAAAATCTACGACGCTTTAGCCTAGCAAAGTGGCAGCACGACGCTACAATGGTTCGACGCGAAAAACTCGGCCGAAAGGATACAGATATGTACCAGACGCGTAAAATCGGTGTGGTCGGCCAGGGCCACGTAGGAGCACATGTCGCCAACAGCCTGCTTATGCAAGGCATTGCCGATGAGCTGTACCTATGCGATATCAACGAGGCCAAGGTGACGTCCGAGGTCCAGGACCTGCGCGACTCCCTTTCGTTTGTCCCGTATAACACCAAAATCGTCAACTGCTACGACCACTACGAGGAGCTGGCTTGCTGCGACGTCATCGTCAACGCCGCCGGCAAGGTCGCGCTGGCCGCCGGCAACCGCGACGGCGAGCTGTTCTTTACCACCGACGCCGCCCGCACCTTTGCCAAGCGCATCGTCGACGCCGGCTTCGACGGCATCTTCGTGAGCATCTCCAACCCCTGCGACGTCGTATGCACCGAGCTCTGGCACCTGACCGGTTACGATCCCAAGAAGATCATCGGCTCGGGCTGCGGCCTGGATTCCGCCCGCCTGCGCACCGAGATCTCCAAGAAGGTCGGCGTGAGCCCCAAGTCCATCGACGCCTACATGATCGGCGAGCACGGCTTTAGCCAGCTGGCCGCCTTTAAGGCCGCGACCATCGCCGGCAAGAGCCTCAACGAGCTCCAGGCCGAGAACCCCGACAAGTACGCCTTTGACCACATGGAGGTCGAGGAGCTCGCGCGCAAGGGCGGCTACGTAACCTACCAGGGCAAACAGTGCACCGAGTACGCCGTCGCCAACTCCGCCGCGCGCGTCTGCGCTGCCGTTCTGCACAACGAGCACGCCGTGCTTTCCGCCTCCACGCTCATGACCGGCCAGTATGGCGAGGAGGGCATCTTCACGTCCCTGCCGTGCGTGATCGGCGCCGAGGGCGTCGAGGAGGTCTACACGCTCGACCTTTCCGAGTACGAGCTCGAGGGCTTCCACAAGAGCTGCCAGCACATCCGCGACAACATCGCCCAGCTCGACTGGTGGGATGCCGAGGCCTACGACGCAAAGTAGGCCGCTGGCTGCCGCAACCTTGCGAATCTAAGCGCGACGCCAAGCGGGCCGCGCCGGAAATCCCCGGCGCGGCCCGCTTTTTTGACTCACACAGTGCCTTTGCGAATCGAAGGTGAATACTTTTCCGCGAAGTGAACGAGCAAAAACGAGCCCCCGAAGCATCGACACTTTTCAGACGCCGTTTCCTGCGGTTTCGCCGAGTTTTTCCTGCAGTTTTGGCATCAAAAAGCGTGGATGCTTCGGGGGTCCAAAATAGGTCGTTCACTTCGCGGAAAAGTATTCACCTTCGTTTTTCGATAGATGGAACAGGGCGCTTTAATCCTCAAACCACGCGATTGCACGAATGGGTGAGCCGTCGCAATCCTCGATTTTGAGCGGTGCGCAGCTAAACCAGAACAGATCGTCGCCGCAACAGTCCAAGTCCTTTAGATTCTCGATGTTGACGATATCGCATGCGCGGAACAACTTCTTGTGGCGCGTCAGGTTTTCGTCCGCGATGGGGTCGAGTCCAATTACATCAAAGCCGATGCCCTTGTAACCGCCGTCGATGATCAGGTCCAACACTTCGTCGTCCACGCACGGATAGTCGCCAAAGTACGCCTCGGTTCCCCAGCACTTATCCCAACCCAAGTTGAACAGCAAAAACTCGGCCTGGGTCACCTTATCGCCATAGGGACGGAGTTGCTCCACAGTAATGGCCTCACCCTCGGCGAGCATGCGGCAATCGACAACCAATGCCCTGCCAATAAACTGGCTTGCCGGAAACGCATCGAGCGTCGTGCGGTCGGCAAACAGATGCGCCGGTGGATCCATATGCGTCCCCGTATGGGTGTACATCTGCATGAGCGTCTCTTTAAATCCGTCGTGCTCGTAAGTGCTCGCCGGCAGCAACTTGGGTGTATCGGCTCCGGGAAATACCGGCATGTCTTCCCTAATAGTGTGAGTCAAATCAAGCACGCGCATGTTCAATCCCCATTTCTTTCTTGGCAAAGCAAAACGGGGCCCGCGCGCAGCGCAGACCCCGTCGTGAGAGGTTATTCCCAGTATATTAGTACTGCTCGATGCCCATGTAGCGACGAACTTCGGGGCTGTGGTCGAAGACCTTGCCGCGGGCGGCGCGCAGCTCGCAGCTCATCGCGTAGAAGAAGATCGGCTCCAGGTACGAACGCACGCTGGCAGGCACTTCGCCCACGCCGTACTCGAGCGCATCGAGCACCATGACTGTATCGGTGTGCGTGTTGAGGAACGCAAGGGCGCGCTCCTCCATGGGGCGGCACTCGCCCGCGCCAAGTTGCACAAAGTAGAACACGCCGGGCTCGGTGGCCTCGAAGGGACCGTGGAAATACTCGCCGGAGTGGATATAGCAGCAGTGCTGCCACTGCATCTCCATGAGCGAGCAGATGGCCATGGCGTAGGTCTGGCTAAAGTTGGGTCCGGAGCCCAGGATATAGAAGAACTTGTGCTGCTGGCAGAGCTCGGCAAAGCGGGCGCCCAGCTCGGCGTTGACCTTCTCGCGGGCGGCGGGCAGCAGCGCATCCATCTGCTTGAGTCCCTCGTACATGTCGGCGAGTGCCTCGTAGCCTTCCTGCTGGTCGAGCAGCTCGGCGGCGATCAGAGCGCCGATGCCCTGCGGCACCTCGGCCTGCGACACGCCCTCGCCCCAGGGGTAGACCCAGGTGGTCCACTTGCCGTTGTCGATCTTGGAGCCCTCGCAGCCGGTGAGGGCAACGACCTCGGCGCCGGCGGCCAGCGCCATCTCGCAGCCGTCGACGACCTCCTGCGTGTTGCCGCTGTGGCTGCAGGCGATGACGAGCGACTTCTCGCCAAGACTCTTGGGGACCATCAGGCAAAACTCGCGTGCCGTGTAGACCGTCGAGGTAAACGTGGTGGCCTCGCGCTTGAGAAGCTCGTTGGCCGGCATCAGGTCGATCATCGAACCGCCGCAGGCGATCCAAAAGACGTTCTCGATCTTGCCCTTGCGCTCAATGATTTCCTGAACCAGATCATGTGCGTTCATCCTGATGTTCCTCCTTGTGGGGCAGCTTTGAGCGACGGCAGCTCTTACCTGCAGTCGTTCTATGTTGTCCTATTTATAACACGTGCAACAACGCCCGTGAAGTCATCTCGGCAAATTTGTTCTATGTTGTTCTATCTATGGACGTTAGATGTCGAACACGTAGCGCGAGCCCACGATCTTTTGGCGTCCGAGCAACAGAGGGCGCCCGCCGGCGTCGGTAAAGTAGGCCTCCATATAGAAGAGCGGCTCACCGACCGGCACCTCCAGCAGCGGGGCCGCCTGAGCATCGGCAAGCGCAATCTCCACGGTGCAGGGGTCGGACTTGAGCGGCGCGCGACCCGAATGCTCGGCAACGAGCGCAAAGATTGAGTTATCGGTGAGGTCCTCGTCGGCCAGCGTCTGCAGGTAGGGATGGTCGGCGAGCACAAAGGCGTTGTTCTCGAGCATGACGGGGATGCCGTCGGCCGTGCGCACGCGCTCGACCACGATAAGCTCGCAGCCGGGTTCCACGCCAAAAAACACCGCGTCCTCGCGCGTCGCCGCAACCACCGTGCGCGACACCAGGCGCGCACCCGGCACCATGTCGTTGGCAGCGCAACCCTCAGTAAAGCTCTGAACGTCGCCCTTCTGGCGAATCTTGCGCTTGAGCTTGGGCGCACACACAAAGGTACCCCTCCCCTGCTGGCGGTTGAGATACCCCGCACGCGACAGCTCCTCGATGGCGCGACGCACGGTGACGCGCCCCACGCCGTAGGACTTCGCGAGCTCCATCTCGGAAGGAATGCGCGAGCCGGCCACGTACACGCCGCGCGCGATCTCGCCCTTTAGGTCGTCCATAACCTGCTGGTACAGCGGCACAGCGGGCACCTCGGCTCGCTCGGAACGTTCGATCTTGCTATCGGCTACCATCGTTACGCTCCATCCCGCGCATGCTCGGACTCAAATTCTTCAATCGCCGCCATAAACTGCTCGCCAAAAGCGTCGGCCTTTTTCTCGCCAATACCGTTGACCTGGATAAGCTCGTCGCGCGTCTGAGGGCGCAGGCGGCACAGGCCGCGCAGGGCCTTGTCAGAGAAGACCATGTACGGCGCCATCTCCAGCTCGGTCGAGATCTCCTTGCGCAGGGTACGCAGGCGCTCGAACAGCTCGGCATCGTCGCCCGCGCGCGGGCGCTGATCAAGCTCGGCCTCCTCGCGCAGCAGATCCACCGCACGGCGGGCGCGGGCCGAGGCCTTGCGCTTGGACGCGCGACGCTTAACGGTAAAGGCGAACGTCTCGTCCTTGACCTCGCCGGCGCGCGGACCGAGTCCCACGACCGGGTACTGCCCCTGCGAGGTGGCCAAATAACCGCGGCCGCACAGCTGGCCGATGATGTCCTTGATGCGCCCGACCGATTCGCTCGACAGCTCACCGTAGCCGCGGTCCTCGTCCAGATGCATCTGGCGAATGCGCTCGGTGTTGCCGCCGTGGAGCACATCGGCGATGAGCGACTTGCCAAAGCGCATGGGACGCGTAGCCACATAGCGCACGGCGGCGCGGGCCATATCGGTGACGTCCTCGACCTCGAACTGCGTGAGGCAGTTGCTGCAGTTGCCGCAGCCCTCGGCGTCGTCTGCCGTGCCGCCCGCGGCGGCTGCCGCATGCTCGGCCGCGGCCTCGTCGCCAAAGTAGCGCAGCATGTATTCGCGCAGACAGCCGGTGGTATTGCAGTAGCCCTCCATCTGGCCGAGCAAGCGATAACGGTTCTGGAGTGCCCACGCGCGCTGCTCGTCGTCGAGCGCCTCGTCGGCCGCATCGCCGCGGTCGATCAAAAAGCGGCGCATGCGAAAATCGTTACCGTTCCACAGCAGGTAGCAGCTGGCCGGGTCGCCATCGCGGCCGGCGCGGCCCGCCTCTTGGTAGTAGGCCTCGATGCTCTCGGGCACGTTATTGTGGATCACGTAGCGCACGTTGGGCTTGTCGATGCCCATGCCAAAGGCGTTGGTGGCAACCATCACCTGAATGTCGTCGTCGATAAAGGCACGCTGGCTCTGGCGGCGGGCGTCATTACCCATGCCGGCATGGTAGCGGCCCACACGAATGCCGCTGGGGCCCAGTGCCTCGGCAAGCTCCGCGGCCAGCGCATCGACCGTCTTGCGGGTCGAGCAATACACGATGCCGCTCTCGCTCGAATGCGCGATCACGTAGTCGCGCACCCACGCGGTCTTGGCCTTGTCGCCCATCTCTTCGCAACCAAAGTAGAGGTTCTTGCGATCGAAGCCCGTCACCACGGTCGCCGGGTTTTGCAGGCCGAGCATTTGCTGGATATCGGCACGCACACGCTCGGTCGCCGTAGCGGTAAAGGCGGCCACGATGGGGCGCTGCGGCAGCGAATCGATGAACTCGCGAATCTGCAGGTAGGCGGGGCGAAAATCCTGGCCCCACTGGCTCACGCAGTGAGCCTCGTCAATGGCCACGAGCGGCACGCCAATGCCGCCTTCAGCTGCGGCCTCCTGCGCAAAGGCTAAAAAGCGCGGCTCGAGCAGACGCTCGGGTGCCACGTACATAAGCTGATAGCGGCCCTCGCGCGCCCGCTTGAGCACGGTGTTTTGCTGGGCCGGCGTAAGGCTGGAGTTGAGATAACTAGGGTGCGCACCCGCCGCGAGCAGCGCGCGGGTCTGATCCTCCATGAGCGACAGCAGCGGACTCACCACAAAGGTGATGCCGGGCAGCATGAGCGCGGGCACCTGGTAGCAGATAGACTTGCCGGCGCCTGTGGGCATAACGCCGAGCGCATCGCGGCCGGCAAGGATCGCATCGACCATGCGGTCCTGTCCCGGGCGAAACGAGGTGTAGCCAAAATAGGCGCCGAGCGTGTCGAGCGCCATCTGCTGCATGCTTTCGGTCATGGTTTCCTAACGTCAGAATCATCTGCCGCCGATTATACGCCGCCACGCGAACCGCTGCCGCACGGCTGTCAGCCACGCTCATTCTGCGGGTAGTCATTGGGGACGTTCTTGAATGGCTAGTCGTTTAAGAACGTCCCCAACGGCTAAGGAATATCCCCAGGTGCCGGCACAAAAGGAACGTCCCCAAGTGCCGGCCCGGCAACGTCGATGTTTTATCTCTTGACAAGCACGGAAACGTCGCTGGTTGAGCATAAGTCAGAGAAAACGCCCCTAAGCGAGCAAGGTGACGTGAAAGAGGAGGGAAGCGTACTTCGGTACGCGACCGACGATTGAACGTCAGATTGCCGCTTAGGGGCGTTTGCAGCGTCGACCGGTCCGCCGTTCGTCAGAACGGCGGAACCAACCCTACATGACCATAACGTAGCGTGATCCCACGTAGTACTGCTTACCCATCAGGACTGGCTCGCCATTGGGGCCGATAAAGCCGGCACGCAGGTTGAGCAGTGGATCGTGCGGGGCAATGCCCAGCTCGGCCGCCTGCTCGGCATTGGCACGAACGGCCTCGACCGTGCGGTAGCCAACCGATGCAATCGGCGTTCCGCCAACACGCTCGACCTCGGCAAAAATCGACTTGTCCTCAAGATCGGCCGTCAACAGCTCGCGGTAGGCGTCAAACGGCACAAAGATGTTCTCCTCAAAGATGGGCTCGCCGTCGGCTGTACGCACGCGCTTGATGTGCAGCAGCAGCGCGTCCTTCTGCAGGCCAAAGAACTCCATCTCGTTTTGACGTGCCGGCACAATCTGGCGATCGACCACATGTGCGCCCGCCTTCATGCCATTGTCGGCACACAGCGCGGAAAACGTCTGCAGCGTCGAAGCGTGGAACTGGCGGTTGATGTGCGGCGTGGAAACAAAGGTGCCGCGGCCCTGCTGCTTAACCAGGTAGCCATCGGAGCATAGCTCTTCGACGGCGCGACGCACCGTAATGCGGCTCACCTCGTACTGCTCGGCGAGCTCAAGCTCGGACGGGATGCGCTCCTTGGGTGCATAAACACCTTTCTCGATCGCGTCCTTGATCTCGTCGTAAATCTGCTGGTATAGCGGTGCATTTTTGGGTGCGGGCATATCTGATCACTCTTATCAAAATAGCGAAATAACTAATACGTATATAACGTCTAGATTTATGTTACCTCATATTGATAAAACGATACACCCACCCTACCAAAAAGGGGCAGGTTTATTTTGGTAGGTTTTATCTGGGCAAACGAAAGCCCCTCGAAAGCAGCGAGGCTTTCGAGGGGCTCAAGCGGACAGGATTGCGCCGGGCCGGCAAAATGCCAAAACCCTACTTGCCGTCGTCCTGCTGCAGGCTGTCTTGCTCGATGAGGCGCGCCTGCCTGCTGGCCATGCGTGCGGGCTTGTCGGGATCGGGAACGGCCGTGGGCATGGGCTCGTCGACATGGCCGCCCCACCAGCCGCCCACAAAGTTGAGCGTGTGGAACACATTGATCACGGCGCCGGGATCGATGTCGCACACCAGCTTGATAATGTCCTGGCTCTCGTAGGTCGAGACAACGGCGTGCAGCAGGTACATCTTTTCGCGACTGTATCCGCCAATGACCTCGGCGCAGCTAATGCCATGCTGAAAATGGTCAACATAGGCGGTCATGACCTCGTCCGCCTTGCGCGTCGTGATCTGCAGCGTCACGCGGTCGTAGCGACGATAGAAACTGTCGATGGTCTTGGTCGAAATAAACTGGAACACAATGGAGTACGCCGCCTTGTCCCAGCCAAACATAAAACCAAAGATCGCCAGGATAAAGCAGTTGAAGCCAAAGATGACGCCCCAGATGGTCTTGCCCGTGTGGTTGGAGACCCACAGCGCGATAAAGTCGGTGCCGCCGGTGGATGCGCCAGACTTGAGCGCGATGGCAGCGCCCAGACCCGAGACCACACCGCCAAAAATAATGAGCATGATCTTGTCGCCCAAAAACGGCGCGAAGTGAAAGACGTTGAGGAACAGCGACGAGAGCACGACCTGCATCATCGAGAAGATGACGAAGCGCTTGCTAATGCCGCTCCAGCATAGGAGCGCCACGGGGATGTTGAGCGCGAGCATACCGAGCGAGATGTCGATGTGAACGCCGCCCAGCGAGGTAACGCGATCGAGCAGGACCGCGACGCCGGTGAGGCCGCTCGGAAGCAGGTCGGCGGGCTGAATGAACGCCTGGATCAGGAATGTCTGGAGAACGGCGGAAATTGTGACCGCCACGGCGGTGATGGCGCGGCGGACGATGGTGAGGCGGCCGAGCACGAGCACGCGGTCCGTGAGCTGATCGATGGCGTTCGCCACGTAGGCTCCCTTCGAAGGCAGATGTAGTTGTGGGGCATGCCGGCGATTGTAACATGGAGCGAAAGAGGGCGCTTCAATTCACCCTCTCTCGACAACCAATACGGGACCAGCAACTCCTACGACCAAAGGGCAAAAATCTAAGTGAGTAGACTTTTACGATCTGCCGAGCACACCCAAAAATAGCAACCTCTGCGACCTGCGGTTTTATAAAGGAAGATATGTTTTGTGCTCCGCCTGCGCCAAAAAGTCTACTCACTTAGCCCGAATCGAAGCCAAACGGATCTAAATCGAAACCAAATTGAGCCAGTCCACCGCAAATGACGTTCGAACCCGTGCTTCTTGCGGTGAATCGACGCTACAAAGCGGCCAAAATGTCGGTCAGGTTGTCGATGACAACGTCGGCGGCGGACTGATCCAGGTTGACGCCCTCGTGCGGACGCAGCGCCAGGACGCGGGCGCCGGAACGCTTGCCAGCCTCGATGCCCAAAGGCGAATCCTCGATAACCAGGCACTCGGCAGGCTCCACACCCAGCGCCTCCATGGCACGCAGGTAGATCTCGGGGTCGGGCTTAAACGCACTGCACTCGTGACCGCTGATGGTGTAGTCCAGCACGTCGGCGATACCGGCAATCTCCACCAGCTCGTCAATGAGCTCACGATAGGACGAGCTCGCGATGGCACATTTCACGCCGCGCTCGTGCAGTTCACGCATCACCGGCTCCGTCTGCTTGTTGAGCAGCTCGGCATACGGAACGGGATGGTCCGGGCTGTAGACCTGCTTATACTCCACACGCAGACGCTCGCGCAGCTCAATATCGTCGGGCACCAGCGCCTCCCAAATGGCAGGCTCGTTAGACCCCGAAAGATCGGGGATCTCGTCAAAGTGGAACCCTTTCTCTTCCATAAACGCCACGCGACGGCGGTTGTAGAACCACTCGGTATCGACCAGCACGCCGTCCATGTCAAACAGCACTGCCTTGATCATACGCATCTCCTTCCACCTGCCAAAAAGGGACAGGTTAATTTTGGTAGGTTTTATCTGGGGTTTTGCGGCGCGACGGGCACGCCCCCAAAGCAAAAAGGGGACGGAGCGCAAACCCCATCCCCTCTCAATCAACCCGTAAGGTCTACTTACTTGTGATTAGTAGGAAAGCTTCCACATGTAGCGACGCATGGTCAGCGGGTGCTGACGGGCCTCGGCGATCTGGTTGCCGTACTCACGCATAACGGCGAGGTGCAGCAGCGGGTTGAAGTAGGTGATGACGCTCGCGGGCACGGCGTCAGCCAGGCCGTAGTCCTTGGAGTCGATCAGAGCGACCTTGGCGCCCATGCGCTCAAGGAAGGTGAGGGCGCGGGCGTCCATCGGACGGGTAGCGCCATCGGACATGAAGAAGACGTAGGGCTTACCCTCGGTGGAAACCTCGAACGGGCCGTGGAAGTACTCGCCAGTGTTGTAGGCGGCAGCGTCGATCCACTGCATCTCGGTGAACAGGAAGGCGGCGTGAGAATAAGCCATCTTCTCGGAGGCACCGGAAGCCATGAAGTAGATCATCTTGTCGTCCTTGAAGTCCTCGGCGAACTTCTTGGCGAGCTTCTTGCAGTGCTGAGCGGCGTTCTCGCAGAGATCGAAGACGTTGGTGAGGCCGGTGATCATGTCCTCGTAGTGGTCATAGCCCTCGGTCTGCTGCAGGATCTCGAGAGCAAGAGCGATGGCATAGCCGGGCTTCTCGCACTTGGCAGCGTAGTTGGCGTGGAAGCCGTGAACGATGACGTGGTCGGCGTCGACGGTCAGAGCGGAGCCAGCCTTGTTGGTGAGGGAGACGACCGGGCAGTTGTGCTTCTTGGCGGTCTTGTTGGCCTCGACGGTCTCGGGCGTGGAGCCACCGAGGGAGCAGGTGATCACGAAGGTGTGCTCGTTGACCCAGGAGGGCGTGTCGTAGTTGAACTCGTTAGCGGTGAAGATCTGAACGTTCAGCTTGTCCGTGTTGTTGGCCAGGAAGTACTTGGCGGGGTAAAGGTCGGACATGGAAGCGCCGCAGCCGACGAAGGCGACGCTGTGGATCTCGTGGTTGGACAGGACGTCAGCGACGATCTGCTTAGGGAGGTTAAGGTCGATCTCGTACATCTGACACATTCCTTTCGATTTTTTGCGGCGCCACTTTGCCGGACACACGCAGGGTTACCGTGATTTGGA
>CAKTWK010000035.1 GCA_934630735.1 uncultured Collinsella sp.
AGTTCCGCACGCAAAGGAAAGCACTTAATGTGCTTTCCGTCTTGCGCAGGACTGTAGAGCAGCAAACTTAACCCGCGCCAGCCGGCCCCGAAGACCCTCCCGGATGGCCCCAAAAATTTTTTCAAAAAAGTTGTTGCGCGGCGGACAGACTTCTGTGTATACTAATCCCCGCAGCGCACGCGAGCGGAAACAAACGCGAACGACTGCCTGGGGAGTTAGCTCAGTTTGGTTAGAGCGCCGGCCTGTCACGTCGGAGGTCGCGGGTTCGAGCCCCGTACTTCCCGCCAACGCAATTAAAGCCACGTCTTCGGACGTGGCTTTTGGCGTTTGATAGGACCTCGACCCCATCGGCTCCTTTCGCCCAGAAGCAAATCCTTCCAATTCCCGGACAAGTTCCGTTTGAGGCATGTGTTCAAACAAGGCGTTTGTTGCGCAACACCTGTTCAACGAAGCAGGGGGTTAGGTTATACTGAATTGCACTGTGGACCGTTTTTGATGCAAGAGGCTTCAAACGCGGCATTCAGTGGGCACCCGTTTTGCTATTTGGGCGTCCATACGGTCATTGGTGTCTCGACGTAAGCTCGGCCCCGGAGCTCGTTCGAGCTGTTCCTATTCCTTGAAAGGGGAAAAATGGACATATCGAGGAAGACTGATTACGCCCTTCGCATGCTCGCGATGCTTGCCGAGGACCCGGAGCGTCTGCTTTCTGTTCGCACTGCCGCCGAAGAGGTCAATGTCCCGTATTCATTTGCCCGTTCGATCCAGCATGGTTTGGTTCAGGCCGGTATTGTGGAGAGCCTGCGTGGCGTCCATGGCGGCATGCGTCTTAAGGTCAGCCCCGACGATGTCACCATCCGCCAGGTCGTTGAGGCAGTTCAGGGTCCCATGGTCATGAACGATTGCACCGCGCCCAATGGCGACTGTGCGCGCATGGGCACGTGCTGCTATCATCCCCTGTGGGCCGGAGCTCAAGCGCTGATGCGCGACTACCTCGATTCCGTTTCGCTGGGCGATATCGTTGCTCACCGTCAGTTCCCGGCCGTCGATTCCAAGTTCGCCGACCGCGATGCGTTTCCCGAGTACGCCACCTGTACGTGCGCTTGCCGGGAGGAATAGCGCCGCATAAGGAGCATAGCCATGATTCAGGACCCCTTTCGTTCGATGATTCGTTCGGAAGGGGTCCTGCGTTATCGCGACCTTCCGTGGCGCCGCACGCGCGACCCGTACATTATTTGGCTTTCCGAGGTTATGCTGCAGCAAACGCAGGTGCCGCGTGTGGAGACGCGTATGCCCGCGTGGCTCGATCGATTTCCAACCGTGCAGGCGCTTGCCCAGGCCGCGCCTTCCGATGTTTTGGACGCTTGGCAGGGGATGGGCTACAACCGACGCGCCCTGGCGCTCCACAAGGCCGCTCAGCGTGTTGTAGAGGACTGGGACGGGAAGTTTCCACGTGAGACGCGCGACCTGGTCGCCCTGCCCGGTATTGGCCCGGCGACGGCGCAGGGCATCCGATCGTTTGCGTTCGATCTACCGGGTGTGTATCTGGAGACCAACGTGCGCACGGTCTTTCTGCATCATTTCTTTCCCGATGTGCCGGCCGTTCCCGATCGCGAGCTGGTGCCGCTGATTCAGGCCGCCTGTCCGGCGGCTCCCGGCGCGACGGCGGATGAGATCGCTCCCTTTGCCGTGCCGCTCGATGATGCCGACACACCGCGCGCATGGTATTACGCGCTGCTGGATTATGGCGCGTATCTTAAGAAGACGCTGCCCAATCCGTCCAGGCGCTCGGCGAGCTATAGCCGTCAGTCCAAGTTTGAGGGCTCGCGCCGTCAAAAGCGCGCCCATATTGTGCGCATGCTGCTGGCTGCGCGCGATGGGCGGCCGGCGGGCATCACGCTCGCCGAGGCCGTGGCGGGTGTCAACGAAATGGAGGCGGCGGCAGGCCGCGAGCCGGTCGATCACAATCTCGTCGCAGGCATTTTGGCCGACTTAGAGCGTGAGGGCTTTTGCCGCGTGGAGGACGACCGCTGGCTAAGCGTGTAGCCCATCTGAATCTGAAAAACAGGATTGTAAGGTTTAGATTTTCGACATGAGGGCATCCTAAAGACAAGGCCGCTCGAAGCCTACGGGCGGCATATGTTGAAGGGAAGTACACCTATGGATTTTGAGAACTCTCAGACCAAGAAGAACCTCGAGACCGCTTTTGCCGGTGAGTCCCAGGCGCACACCAAGTATCGCTATTACGCATCTAAGGCCAAGAAGGATGGCTACGTTCAGATCTCGAATATCTTTGCCGAGACCGCAGGCAACGAGTCCGAGCACGCCAAGCTGTGGTTTAAGTATCTGCACGACGTCGCCGTTCCCGACACCCTGGACAACTTGCGTGATGCCGCTGCGGGCGAGAACTACGAGTGGACCACGATGTATGACGAGTTTGCCAAGACCGCCGAGGAGGAGGGCTTTGCCGAGATCGCCGCGAAGTTCCGCGGCGTCGCTGCTGTCGAGAAGGCTCACGAGGAGCGCTACAACAAGCTCGTCGAGCGCATTGAGTCGGGCGAGGTGTTTGAGCGTGAGGGCGTAAAGGTGTGGAAGTGCCTGAACTGCGGGCATCTGCATGTGGGCGCCGAGGCGCCTGAAGTGTGCCCGGTGTGCAACCACCCGAAGGCGTACTTTGAGGAGCAGGTGGTGAACTACTAGCGCTTGGCGCTAGCGTGAGCTGGGCCGGGAGGGCCGGACTACCTTCCCTCCTCGCTCACGGCTTCGCAGGGTCGCGTTGAGGGAAGGTAGTCCGGCCCTCCCGGCCCGCTTTGGGTCGTCGCGTGCTCGTTACTGAAAAGCTGATAAAAAAGTTTGTGTGCCGCCCCTTATGGGGCGGCACGTTTTTGTGTGGGGGCCAGTTGGGGCCGCACCATCGCTTAGGGGTAAACTGGGTAGTGTTTTTGTTTATTTACTGCCTGATGTGGGGTGCTTTATGGGTAAGAAGTCTCGAGCTCGGATGGCTGCTGCTGGGACTCGTCGTGATCCTAATCGCGTGGTTGATGAGGGCGGTAAGGCTGCCCGTGCCGATAAGGAGAAAAAGGTTGGGGCGCATGCTCATCCTGAGTGGGTGCCTCACCTCAATACGGCTAGCGAGGATCTGACTGCTAAGTTGTTTGCACTGGTCGAGGTTATCTTGGGCGTGGTGCCCGTGGTGGTCATTGGCTTGTTCTTGGCTTCGAAAGATGCCACGAGCGTGGATAAGCTCACCGATGTCTTTTCTCAGGACCCCTCGATGGTGGTTACGTTTATTTCTGCGTGCCTGCAACCGTTTGTGGCGTACATGTTGTACATGATCTATCGCAAATACTGCGAGGGCGATGCGGGCTTTGCCGCCGGCAACCTGATCGGCCTCTTGTGCTCCGAGATTTTGCTGCTCAATATTCCCGGCGTCATCGGCATAGGCATCTTGTTGTGGCGTGTCTGGCGCAACGTTGCCCCGCACTTCGGGAGCTGGCTGTTTGAGCGCCGTGTTGCGGGCGTGTTGGCAGATATTGCCGGTTCGCTCGTGATCCTGGTCCTGGCGTTTATGTGTGCCACCGCAGCTCGAGGCCTTGCGGGCATGTAATCTGTCCTCACCGACCACGGAGCGCAGGGCGGAGAAACCTTTCCCTCTCGCTCACGGCTTCGCAGGGTCGCGCTAGGCAAAGGTTTCCCCGCCCTGCGCTCCGGCGTTGAGTCGTCGCATGCTCGTTACTGAAAAGCTGATTTGAAGTTTGCGTGCCGCCCCTTATGGGGCGGCACGTTTTGTTTGGGATCCCGGTCTCCACACTTTTCGTCAAGCTTTTGGTTAGATTTTGGTCAGTTGGCGGGCTGGCGGAAGAGCAAAAGATCATCCGATAAAAAAGCTCAAAGAAAGTGCTGGTAGGGGAGTTGTTGAGGTTTTCGACAGCTTTTGTCAGCAAGAAACTTTGCAGCTATTGCTACGGATTGCGTTGCCGTGGCCTTGGCGGTGCGGGATGCTGGGCGCAAGCGTCGAATGCTCCGATTGAGGAGGCCAGCATGGACCTGTTTCTTGAGACCCCGCAGCAACAAGCCGAGCGCATGTTGCGTCAGCAGCAACGACTCATGGAGATGCAAATGCAAGGGGTATCTGCCCAGCCCTTTGCGCAAAATGCCGCGCCCGCTGCTGTACCTGCAGCTGTGCCCGGGTGTGAATCGGCGCCAGAGAACTATTCCGTACAACAAGATTCGTATGCGCAGGAGCTTGCGTTCGACAAACGCCGCGCGCGTCACCGTCGCGTGGGCCAGCGCCTGCGCACATTAGCGATGATCGTGCTCATTCCGTTAGGACTTGCGGCGATTTTCTTGGTCTCGTATGCGTTCACCTGCATCCTCAACGGTGCTTCGCCCAGTGAAGTGCTCCAACATCTGTCAGCCCTCGGCCAGCGCCTAGGTGATGTCATAACAACCATCCGCGCCAGCTGGGAGAACTAGCGTTTTGACGCCTGTGGCCCAAAATCCATTTGTCCGACTGCCGTGGAGCGCTCGGTGCGTGTGGCGGGGTAAGATTGATCGCGATTTTGATTGATAATCGATTGGGTTTGTTGGGCGGAGTCTATGTCTGCTATTGATATCGTGCTTGTTGTGATTGCCTTGGTGGCGGTGGGAGTTGCTGTGGTTTGCGCCCTGCAGCTTAAAGGTCTTCGTGCTGAGTTGCGAGAGCATGGCGGCAACGGCGCGGAGACGCTCGCGGCGCTCGAGCAGGCCAACAACGCGCTCGACACCCTGAACGTCGCGTTGGCTGAAACCCGCCGCACGGCAAATGCCATCGCGCAGCAGCAGACAACCGATGCGGCCGTGGAGCAGCAGCGCTACCTGACCATTGCGCGCGAGTTCTCACAGGCCGGCGACCGCATGGACGACCTTCGTCGCGAGACGGCCCAACAGCTTGGCGCCAACCGCGAGGGCATCGAGCACCGCCTGGACAAAGTGCGCGAGACGGTCGATGCCCAGCTGGGCGCCATCCGCAAGGACAACAACGTGCAGCTCGATCAGATGCGCGCGACGGTGGACGAGAAGCTTTCCCGTACGCTCAATGATCGTCTGTCCGCATCGTTTAAGCAGGTGAGCGACCAGCTCGAGGCCGTGTACAAGGGCCTGGGCGATATGCAGTCTATCGCTACCGGCGTGGGCGACCTTAAGCGCGTGCTGGGCAACGTCAAGGCGCGTGGCATTTTGGGCGAGGTGCAGCTGGGTGCGATCCTTGCGGACATCCTTACGCCCGACCAGTATCTGGAAAACGTTGCCACCAAGCCTGGCGCCTCGGAGCGGGTTGAGTTTGCCGTCAAGCTGCCGGTAGACGAGGGCGATCCCGTGCTGCTGCCGATCGACTCCAAATTCCCGGGCGATGCGTACGAGCATCTGCTCGACGCCCAGGAGTCGGGTGACGCTGAGGCCGTCGCCGCAGCGCGCAAGACGCTCGATATGATGGTGAAACGCGAGGCCAAGGACATCTGCGAGAAGTACCTGAGCGTGCCCGCGACGACCAACTTTGGCATCATGTTCGTGCCGTTTGAGGGCCTGTACGCCGAGGTCGTCAGCCGCCCCGGGCTTATCGAGACCCTGGGCCGCGACTATCACGTCAACGTTGCCGGCCCCAGCACTATGGCCGCCATTCTCAACAGCCTGCAGATGAGCTACCAGACGTTTAAGCTGCAAAAGCGCACCGACGACGTGCTGCGCGTGCTCTCCGCCGTCAAGGCCGAGCTGCCGCGCTATCAGGCGGCGCTGCGCCGTGCCCAGCAGCAGATCGAGACCGCGGGCAAGACGGTCGAGGGCATTATCACCACGCGCACCAACGTTATGGAGCGCAAGCTCAAGGACATCGACGCGCTGGAAGACGCGCGGGAGGCCGACGAGATCTTGGGGCTCACGTCGGCAGGTCTGCCCGCAGACCAAGAGGACGAGGACTAGCCGAAATGGACGGCGGGGCGCCAGCGCGGACGCGGGCACCCCGCCGCTTTTCGCGTCGCGCTTGACTGAAGCGCGCTTCAATGTGCAACAATGGCCTCTCGCCCTATCAGACGCGAAAGGAAGCCCATGTCTCAGAGAAGCACCAGTCCGCTCAAACGCTCTACCGTGCGCCGCACGCTGCAGCGTTTTTGGGACGTCACGCGCACGCAGCCGCTGATCGTCTTTCTCTCGGTGTTCTCGTCGGCGGGCTATATCTTTTTGCTCACGTTTGCCAACACCTACGTGATGGCGCTTATCGTCGACCGCGTCCAGGCCGGCCCCGTGGCAGGCGAACAAGTATTCGAGGTCTTTGGCCCTTACATTCTGGCGCTCGTGCTCGTTAACCTGGTAGGCCAGATCCTCTCCAAGCTGCAGGACTACACCGTCTACAAGCTCGAGATTGCGGGCAACTATCACCTGGCGCGCCTGTGCTTCGACACACTCTCCAATCAATCCATGACGTTCCACACCAGCCGCTTTGGCGGATCGCTTGTGAGCCAGACAAGCCGTTTTATGAGCGGCTACACGGGTCTGGTGGACGTGACGGTGTATTCGCTCATCCCCACTATCACCTCGGTTATCTGCACGGTAGCGGCGCTCGCTCCGGTGGTGCCCGCATTTACCGTGATCCTGGTGGGCATCATGGTCGTCTACATCGCGTTTGTTTGGCTTATGTACAAGCGCATCATGCCGCTTTCGGCCGCGACGTCCGCCGCGCAGAACAAGCTGTCGGGCGTGCTTTCCGACGCGGTCACGAACATCCTGGCCGTCAAGACCTGTGGGCGCGAGGACTTTGAGCGTGACCTGTTCGATACCGCCGACCGCGCTGCGCGCGATGCCGAAACGGTTTCGATGCACGCCATGATGCAGCGCAACTTTACGACCTCGGGCCTTATCGTCATCACCATGGCCGTGGTGAGTGTGTTCGTCGCGGGCGGCAACGCGTGGTTTGGCATCTCTGCCGGTGCGCTCGTCATGATCTTTACCTATACGTACAACCTCACTATGCGTCTGAACTACGTGAGCTCCATGATGCAGCGCATCAACCGCGCGCTGGGCGACGCCGCCGAGATGACGCGCGTGCTGGACGAGCCGCGTCTGGTGGCAGACGACGAGAATGCCCCCGAGCTCAAGGTGAGCGAGGGCGCAATTGATTTTGAGCACCTGAGCTTTGCATACCGTGATGCCGCGGTGGGCGAGAGCGTGTTCGACGACCTGACGCTCCATGTGGCGGCGGGCCAGCGCGTGGGCCTGGTGGGCAAATCGGGCTCGGGCAAGACGACGCTCACTAAGCTGTTGCTGCGCTTGGACGACGTACAGGGCGGCCGCGTGCTCGTGGACGGCCAGGACGTCTCGCGCTGCACGCAGCAGAGCCTGCGCCGCCAGGTTGCCTACGTGCCGCAGGAGGCGCTGCTGTTCCATCGCTCCATTCGCGAGAATATCGCCTACGGCCGCCCCGACGCCACCGACGAGCAGATCCGCGAGGCGGCTCGCCTGGCCAATGCCCTGGAGTTTATCGACCGCCTACCCAACGGCTTTGACACCATGGTGGGCGAGCGCGGCGTTAAGCTCTCAGGAGGCCAGCGCCAGCGCGTGGCCATCGCCCGCGCCATCCTGACCGACGCGCCGATTCTGGTGCTCGATGAGGCGACCTCTGCCCTGGACAGTGAGTCCGAGGCGTTGGTGCAGGAGGCGCTCGAGAACCTGATGCGCGGGCGCACCTCCATTGTGGTGGCGCATCGCCTGTCCACCGTGGCGGCGCTCGACCGCATCGTGGTGCTGGCAGACGGCGAGATTGTCGAGGATGGCACGCATGCTCAGCTCGTCGAGGCGGGCGGCGAATACGCAAGCCTGTGGAGCCGCCAGACCGGCGCATTTTTGGAGGCTTAAGGCCCCCGTACGTGGGACAATCGTTTCCGTGAAGTTATGTTTCTGCCGAGCCGAGGAGTCGTTATGCCACGTGAGACCAATGCCGCCAAACGCGAGCGCGCCGTTGAGGTGTGCGAGCGCCTTAACCGTCGCTATGGCCCGGTCGAGTGCTTCTTGGACCACGAGAATCCCTTTAGGCTGCTCATCGCGGTGCTGCTCTCGGCGCAGACGACCGACGCGCAGGTCAACAAGGTGACGCCGAAGCTGTTTGCCCAGTGGCCCACGCCCGAGGCCATGGCCGGGGCAAGCGTGACCGACGTGGCGGACACCATTAAGTCACTCGGCTTTTATAAGAGCAAGGCCAAGCACGCCGTGGAGGCTGCGCAGATGATCGTTGCCGACTACGGCGGCGAGGTACCGGCCGACATGAAGGAGCTTGTAAAGCTGCCGGGCGTGGGGCGCAAGACGGCGAACATCGTACTCAACGTGGGGTTTGGCATTGTCGAGGGCATCGCGGTGGATACGCACGTCAACCGCATCGCGCACCGCCTGATGCTGAGCCCCAAGACGCACGCCAAGGAGCCGCTCAAGACCGAGCAAGATCTGCTCAAGATCTTGCCGCACGAGTATTGGGAGTCGGTCAATCACCAGTGGATCACCTTCGGTCGCGAGATTTGCGATGCCCGTAAGCCCAAGTGCGACGAGTGCCCGCTGGCAGACCTTTGCCCCAGCGTGCGTGTGACGGGGTAGGGTCCGGCACGTTTTGCCGGCACCCGAAGACGGCGACCAATGTTGCGCAACACATTTGGGCTGCGAAGGCTCAATATGATGGCGACAGATGCCGTTTGTTGTGAGGGGATGCCCGAATATGTTTTGCACCAAGTGTGGCTCCGAGATGCCCGACAGAACCGATTTTTGCACGAACTGCGGGGCACGCATGGGTGCCGCTTCTCCAGCTACCGCGCCCGCTGAGCCCGCGCCGATGCCGGCGGCAGGGATGCCTTCCGTGCAGAAGAGGCCGCATAAGCGAGCGGTGATTATCGGCATATGTGTAGCGGGCGTGCTCGTTGCCGGCGGTGCCGCGCTGGCACTGACCGGCGTTCTGGGTCCGCTTGGGCAGGGCAATTCATCGCAGATTACGGTACTTGGGTCCGACGAGGGTTCGGCCGAGCACAAGGACAAGGGAAGCGCCAAGGAGAAGCCTGCCGAAGAGCAAGAAGAGCCGGAAGAGCCCGAGCAGACCGGCAGCAGCGTAAAAGTTGACCTCAACGACCAGGCAACTTATGCCGCGGCGAACCTGTTCCTATCGAACTTTACGGAGGAACACTTCGATCGGGACTTGTATCAGGCGGGCGGCTTCGATTCGACTGACGGACTTTCTGATGACGAGAAATACAAGCTGGTCAAGTTTATCTGGTGCCATTTTATTGACAACGCGCCGTATCGAATCGAGAAAGGCGACTATGACAACGGTCACTATCAGCGCATGGCGACCGATGTGATCAATAGGGAACTCAATCGCCTGACGGGTCTGACGCTCTCGGATGCTGACATGACCTTTGATAAAGGGTCGGGTGGGCAGATGCTTGCCGATTCGGCCGAAGCGCATGACGGGTACTTGTATCTGAAGCAGGAATACGGCCAGGGAAATTACAACCCATCGTGTGCCATCGTTACGGGCGCGACTGACCTTGGCGACAACATCTACGAGCTCACCTATGAGGTCTACAGTGCTGGCGGTGCGTTACTTCCTTCCGACATCCCCGAGAGCACTTACGGCCTGCCAAAGGACCAGTTCATTGCCGCAATTCAAGCGGACGCATCCATGGGCCGTACTGAGACTTGCACGGTCCGCGTCGCGCAGGGTGACGGCGCTCCGACCTTCACACTGCTTAAAATGGGCGTCTACGACTAGACTCGGCGTATAGCTCACTCTGATAGCGCCAAACGGCTTGCCCGTCTGGCGTTTTTGTTGCGGGGCCGGGAGTACGCTTGAGCTGGAGTCCTCTCCATGCGCTACCATGACAGGCAACGAAATCCGCCGCATACCCGCCGAGCTTGCCCCGGCGGGCTTTTGGCGTTGCAATGCCGGAGGAACAGCATGCTCATTCACCGTATAGCCGCGCAGCTCTACACTGCCGAGGCGCTGCAGACCGTCGAGGCCGGGCTCGATTCTGGCGAGGACGTGACGCTGGCCGTGTCTCAGTCGGGTCGCACGCTTATGGCGGCCGCCCAGTTTGCGCGTCGTCCGCGCCCCACGGTCTACATCGTGAGTGGCGAGGATGCGGCCGATCGCGCCGCACGCAGTCTAGCCGCCTACGTGGGCCTGGCGCATGTGTGCCGTTTTCCCGAGCGCAAGGACTACCCCTGGCGCGAGCAGGCGCCCGACGACGCCGTGGTGGCGCAGCGCTGCGAGGCCCTGGGACGCATCGTACGCGGGGACAACTGCATCATGGTCGCCTCGGCCCGCGCACTGCTGCGCTGCGTGCCGCCGGTCGAGAGCCGCTACTGGGAGTCCACTACTTTTGCGGTGGGCGAGGAGATTCCCTTTGACGAGGTGCCGCAGCATCTGGTAGGCATGGGCTATACCAATGCTGGCGCCGTCGA
This sequence comes from uncultured Collinsella sp., assembly GCA_934630735.1. Taxonomy (GTDB): domain Bacteria; phylum Actinomycetota; class Coriobacteriia; order Coriobacteriales; family Coriobacteriaceae; genus Collinsella. Next base: position 10,468 of record CAKTWK010000035.1, read on the forward strand.
CGCGCCCGGCCTGTTCCGTGTGCACGGCGACACCGTCGAGGTGTTTCCCGCGCAGGAGAAGGCGCCCGTGCGCATTGAGTTTTTCGGCGACGAGATTGACCGCATCCGCCGCATGGTGAGCTCCACGGGCCAGACCATCGGCAACGAGGACAGCATCGAGATCTTCCCCTGTCGCGAGCTCGCACTCACCGACGACGCCGTCCACAACATGCATGTGGCGCTCTACCGCGCCAGCCAGGACGACAGCAAGTTGGCGGCGCTGCTCGAGATGGTAGACGCGCGCATCGTCACGCCTGAGCTCGACCGCTTTTTGCCGGTGATGTACGGCCAGACCGTGAGCCCGTTGTCGCATGTGAGCGGCAAGGCGCTCGTGGTGCTGTCCGAGCCGCGCTCGCTGTTCGACGATTGCCTGCGCGCCTATGAGGATATCGAGGCGCGTGCCGGCGAGGCGGGGGTCGACCGTCTGGACGGCCTGTACGTGCGTGCCCAGCAACTCGACTTTGGTTCCCAGCAACGCCTGAACTATGTGAGCCTCATCCGCGCCGGCGGTGCGGTGACGGCCGAGCTCAAGATTGAGCAGCCTGCCATCGCGGGCTCGGACAACCGTTTTATGACGCGCATCCAGGAGGTCGTGGGCAAGCGCTATGCCTGCGTGTTTGCCATCCCCGACCGCGGCGCGCGTGAGTCGATGGAGCTCACCTTTGGCGACGAGGGCATTACCTTTGAGGAATCGCTGACCGCGGCGCCCGAAAATGCCGGCGCTATCGGCGATCGCGTGCGCGTGGCAGCGGCGGATTCTGCTGACCGTGCCGCACGCCAGGAGGCCCATGCTTCCATTCGTGAGCGTAAGGCCGATGCGCTCAACGTCCGCTCGCTCGAGGCGGGCGCGGCCCAGGCTGCCGCAGGCGCCGCCGTGCCCACCATCTCGCGCGGGCGCGTGACCTTTGTGGACGCTGCCCTGCCGCAGGGCGTGGTGGTGCCCGACGCCAATTTGGCCGTGTTCTCGATCGCCGACCTCAACGCTCGCATGGATGCCAACCGCGCGCGCAGCCGCCGCAAGGTTGACATCACACAGATCACCTTCCCGTTTAAGCCGGGCGACTACGTGGTGCACGCTACCCACGGCATCGCGCTCTTTAGCGAGATCGCGCGCCAGGAAGTGGGCGGCAAGGAACGCGACTACTTTTTGCTGGAATACGCCGATGGCGACAAGCTCTACGTGCCTCTCGAGCAGGTTGATCGCATTACGCGCTACGTTGGCCCCGACGGCGATAAACCGCGCTTGACCAGGCTCAACACCGCCGACTGGACGCGGGCCACCAACAAGGCGCGCAAGAATGCCAAAAAGCTGGCGTTTGACCTGGTCGACCTGTATACGCGCCGCTCGTCGATCGCCGGTATCGCCTGTCCGCCCGATACGCCTGAGCAGATCGAGATGGAGGAGAGCTTCCCCTACGACGAGACACGCGATCAGCTGGAGGCTATCGCCGACATTAAGGCGGACATGGAGGCACCCAAGCCCATGGACCGCCTGCTGTGCGGCGACGTAGGCTTCGGCAAGACCGAGGTCGCCCTGCGCGCAGCCTTTAAGTGCGTGGACTCCGGCCGCCAGGTCATGGTGCTCTGCCCCACGACCATTCTGGCCCAACAGCACTACGAGACATTCTTTGAGCGCTTTGCCCCATTTGGCCTGGAGGTCGAGGTGCTCAGCCGCTTCCGCACGCCGGCGCAGCAAAAGCGCGCGCTCAAGGCATTTGCCGAGGGCACGATCGATGTGCTCATCGGCACGCACCGCCTGCTTTCGGCCGATGTGAACCCCAAGAACCTGGGCCTGGTGATCATTGACGAGGAGCAGCGCTTTGGCGTGCAGCACAAGGAGCAGCTCAAGAATCTGCGTGAGCAGATTGACGTGCTCACGCTTTCGGCAACGCCGATTCCGCGAACCATGCAGATGGCCACGAGCGGCGTGCGCGACATGAGCCTGATCACCACGCCGCCGACTGGGCGTCGTCCTGTGATCGTGCACGTGGGGGAGTACGACCCCGACGTGGTGAGCGCGGCGATTCGCCTGGAGGTGGGCCGCGGCGGTCAGGTGTATTACGTGTCCAACCGCGTCAAGACCATCGACGATGCCGTGGCGCGCGTGCACGAGGCCGCGCCCGAGGCACGCGTGGGTGTGGCACACGGCAAGATGAGCCCGCGCGAGGTCGAGGACGTGATGATTGAGTTCGCGACCAAAAAGATCGACGTGCTCATCGCCACGACCATCGTGGAGAGCGGCATCGACAACGCAACGGCCAACACGCTCATCATCGAGGACTCGCAGCGTCTGGGTCTGGCACAGCTCTACCAGCTCAAGGGCCGTGTTGGCCGCTCGGCCACGCAGGCATACGCGTACTTTATGTTCCCGGGTGAGCTGCCTCTTACCGAGGAGGCCACGGCGCGTCTGACTGCGCTTTCCGAGTTCCAGGACCTGGGCAGTGGCATGCGCATCGCCATGCGCGACCTGGAGATCCGCGGTGCCGGCTCGCTTATGGGCGCCGAGCAGCACGGCAACCTGTCGAGCGTGGGCTTTGACCTGTTTACGCAGATGCTGGGCCAGGCGGTGGCCGAGGCGCGCGGCGATGACGATGCCGGCGTGGAGGCGGCGAGCGTGGGCATCAACCTGCCGGCCGACTACTTCTTGTCCGAGGAGTACATGCCGGCGGTGGACCAGCGCGTGCTCGTGTACCGCAAGCTCGCGGCGGCTGAGGACTTGGAGAGCATCGACGAGGTGCAGGAGGAGACCGAGGCCGCGCACGGTGAGCTGCCACTGGCAGGGCTCAACCTGTTCAACCGCGCGCGAATTCGCATTCGCGGCGAGCGCTTGGGACTCGAGAGCGTCACGCTCAGCGGCGGGCGCATTACCTTCCTGGGGGTTGACGTTCCCAAGAAGGTAGCCTTTGAGTTCAAGAATCGCTATGGCGCGGTGAACTTCCCCAAGAGCCGCAAGCTGTCGGTGCCCTACAAGGCGGGCGCCGGCGCGGGCAGCGGCCTGGGTCGCGGTCTCGACGCCAACGATGGCACCGGCCCCGTGGCCGCGGCGCTCATGCTGCTGCAGCAGCTGGGTGCGAGCGACGACGACTAACGGGTCGACGCTGCAAACGCCCCATTTGGGCAATCTGACCCCATCGAAAGGAAAGCATGTTCGGATACATCGATAAGAAAGATGTCGCCATTATCGCGGTTGTCCTGTGCCTTTGTCTGGGCGTGGGCAGTTTCTTCGATTATCAGATCTCGAGCGCGCTGTTCAATATCGGCAGCATGTACGGTCGCTTTATCGAGGCCGCCGGCGAGCTGCCGTTCGAGCTGACGGCGAGCGTCGCAGGCGTTATGCTCGTTCGCTCGGCACGCCCCGATTCCAAGGCGAGCAAGTGGCTCGCCGTGCTCGGCATCCTCGTCAACGTTGGCCTGGTCGGCTACGAGATCGTTTCGTCCCTGCGCATCGGCGGCAAACTCATCGCGGTTCAGCTGGTTCTGACGTTTGCATTGGTCATCGCGGCCAACCTCATCGCCTATCGCCTCACGCGCGACACCGACTCCGACGAGCTCACACGCTGGGCGCTGATGGTGCTTGCCGTGTGGGTCGCTCAGGCCATCATTCTCAACGTGGTTGTCAAGCCGCTGTGGTCGCGCCCGCGCATGCGCGTGATCGAGGTCACGCCGGGGCTCAATTTTCAGCCGTGGTGGGTAATCGGCAATCCCGACAAGTGGGCCTATATCGCCGCCGGTGTGATCAAGGACGGCTTTAAGTCGTTTGCGAGCGGACACACGGCGCACGCGGCGATCGGCCTTATGCTCGCCGGGCTTCCCGCGACGGCCTTTAAGGAAAAGCCGTCACGCCGTCGTGTGGTCTTTTGGGCGGCGGCTGCGGTCGTGGCGCTCGTCGCGCTTGGCCGCATCGTGATCGGAGCACACTTTTTGAGTGACGTGAGCTGCGGTTTTGCTCTGGTACTGGCACTTGAGTGTCTTGCCGCGCGCATTGCCTATCCGGGCGGCGTACAATAGCGGCGTTTAAATCATCGGGCCCATGCCCGGCTAGAGAGGATTGCCATGCTCGCGTTCAACAACGACTATTCCCACGGTGCTCATCCGGCAGTGCTGCAGGCGCTCGTCGATACCAACATGGAGCCGCAGCCCGGCTACGGTACCGATGCGCACACCGAGCGTGCCAAGAAGCTTATCCGCGAGGCCTGTCAGGCCCCCGATGCCGACGTGTTCTTGCTGGTGGGCGGCACGCAGGCCAACGCGACGGTGATTGACATGCTGCTCGCGCCCTACGAGGGCGTCGTTGCCGCCGAGACCGGCCATGTCGCTTGCCACGAGGCGGGCGCCATCGAGTTTGGTGGCCACAAGGTGCTCACCATCCCCGGCTACGAGGGCAAGATGCACGCCGAGGATCTCGAGAACTATATTCAGGTGTTCTACGAAAACGAGAGCTACGAGCACACGGTGTTCCCGGGCGCCGTGTACGTGAGCCTATCGACCGAGTACGGCACGCTGTACTCCAAGGCCGAGCTCGCGGCGATTCACGCGGTGTGCCAGAAGCGCGAGATTCCGCTGTTTGTGGACGGTGCTCGCCTGGCCTATGCGCTGGCGGCCGATGAATGCGACATTACCCTGCCCGAGCTGGCGCAGCTGTGTGACGTGTTCTACATCGGCGGCACCAAGTGCGGCGCGCTTTGCGGCGAGGCTGTGGTGTTCTGCGGCATGCACGCCCCGGCGCACCCCATTCCGCGTATTAAGCAGCACGGCGCGCTGTTGGCCAAGGGCCGCCTGACGGGCGTGCAGTTTGAGGCGCTCTTTACCGATGGCCTGTATTTTGAGATTGGTCGACAGGCGATTCAGACGGCCCAGGCGCTGCGTCGTGTGCTGCACGAGCGCGGCTACCAGTTCTTTTTGGAGACGCCCACAAACCAGCAGTTCGTGATTCTGCCCAACGAGGACATGGCCCGCATTCGCGAGCATGCGGCGATCGAGTACTGGGAAAAGTACGACGATACCCACACGGTGGTGCGCTTTTGCACCAGCTGGGCCACGACGCAGGAGGACATCGACGCGCTGGCGGCTGTCCTGTAGCCTGATGCAATGACGAGGGGCCGCCTTGCGCTGGGTTTGGCGCAAGGCGGCCTTTGTTTTTGAGAGAGAAGGGTTGTATGACCGAGATGTCCGAGCCGGCGATTCGCCTGGCGACGCCCGAAGACGCGCCGGCGTTGCTTGCCATCTATGAGCCGTATGTGCGCCAGACGGCGATTACCTGCGAATACGAGGTGCCGAGCGTTGAGGAGTTCGCCGGGCGCATCGAGCGTACGCTCAAGCGCTATCCGTATCTGGTGATGGAGCTGGACGGGCGTCCGGTAGGCTATGCCTATGCGAGTCCGCTCAACAGCCGCGAGGCATACGACTGGTCGGTCGAGACGTCGATTTACCTGGCACGCGACGTGCGCCACGGCGGGCTGGGCCGCAAGCTGCACGATGCGCTCAAGCAGTGCCTGATCGCGATGGGCATCACCAACATGTGCGCGCTCATCGCCGTGCCGCACGACAAGGACGACGAGTATCTAACGCACAACAGCCAGGACTTCCATGCCCATATGGGATATCGCTTGGTGGGTGCTTTCGACCGCTGTGCCCAAAAGTTCGGCCGCTGGTACGACATGTGCTGGATGGAGCTGGTCCTGGCCGAGCGCACCCCCAACCAGCCCAAACCAACCTGGTTCCCCGACCTCCTCGCCTAAAACCACCACGAAGGTGCCTGTCCCCTTTGCGGTGGTTAGCCGATGGGTTCGGTGTATTTGGCGCGGTCGGTGCGTTGGATGCGCTTGGAGACATGGAGCGGGCGGCCGTCGGTGTCGTAGACGTAGTCGGTGATCAGGATCAGCGCCTGACCGCGCTCGACGTTGAGCAAAAATGCCTCGTTTTGCGAGGCATAGCACACCTCAAAGGTCTTGTGCCCCTGTGCCGGCGCGCGATGGAATTCCTGGCGCAGCGTGGCGTAGAGCGAACCGTTGATATCGCGATCGATGAGCGACCCAAAGCTTGGCGGCAAATAGGTGGTCTCTAGGCACAGCGGCGCATCGTCCAGATAACGCAGGCGGACAAGTTTGACGAGCTTGCTGCCCACGGCGGCATCGAAAAACTTGGCCACGCTGCCGGCCGCCTTGGCAAAGCCCGAGTCTACCGTGCGTGTGGTGGGCTTCATGCCCTGACCCTGGATCTGTGCCGTATAGCTCGAAAACACCAGGTTGTTCTCGTGGAGCGCCGGCGTGTCGGCCACAAAGGCACCGCGTCCGCGCTCGGTGCGAACCAGGCCCTCATCAACGAGCACCTTAAGGGCATGGCGCACGGTGCTGCGCGACAGTCCCGATTCGTCCATGAGCTCCATCTCGGACGGCAGCTTGTCTTCGCGTGCGTAGGTGCCGGCGGCGATGCGGTCACGCAGCGTACTCGCCAGACGCTCGTATTGGGCCAAGTTCTTTTTTGACGAAGTGCTCATGCGAACAACCTGTATCTAACTTGTATGCTTACTGAACCAAGCATGTATCCAACATGACAACAAAACCGCTGGTAATGGATTGCCGAAAACTTTACCAGCAAAATTTCTAAGACAAATATAGCATACAACTAGTCGACATAACCAAAACATGTATGTAACTTGTATGCCATCGAGAGCATCAAACGAGAAGAAAGGCTGATGCACGATGACTACTCAGGAACAGGTTAAGGACGTCGTCTCCCAGGTTTTGGCTGACAAGGCAGACAAGGGCGGCATCAAGCGCGTCGTGTGGATTGGCGCCGGCGGATCCAACGGCGGCAACTATCCTGCCCAGTACTTTATGGAGCACGAGGCCACGCAGGTCGTGAGCTCCAGCTACACCAGCAACGAGTTCGTGCACGCCACCCCGGCCTACGTCAACGAGAACACCCTGGCCGTCGTCGTGTCCATGCGCGGCACCAAGGAGACCATCGTCGCCGCCCAGGTCGCCAAGGACCACGGCGCCAGCACCATCGCCATCTATGTTGACGAGTCCGGCCTCACCGAGGTCTGCGACTACAAGATCCAGTACGACAGCCTGGCCATCGACGAGTCCTGCATGGGCCGCACCAACTCCGCCGTCGTGACCATGATCGCCATGGAGCTTACGCAGCAGACCGAGGGCTATGCCGAGTACGAGACCGCCATGGCCGCCTTCGACCTGATTGATCCCATCTATCGCAAGGCCTTCGAGTACACCCGTCCGCTCGCTGCCAAGTGGGCCGAGCAGAACGCCGACAAGCCCTGCATCAACGTTATGGCTCAGGGCCCGCTTTTTGGTGCCGCCTACGTCTTTAGCATCTGCAACGTGCAGGAGATGCTGCAGATCGACTCCTGCACCATCAACACCTGCGACTTCTTCCACGGTCCCTTCGAGATCCTGGACAAGCGCACCTCGCTGTTCCAGCTCATCAGCGTCGGCCGCAGCCGCTGCAACGACGAGCGCGGCATCCGCTTTGTCAACCAGTACGGTGGCGAGCGCGTCTATCAGCTCGACGCCAAGGAGCTTGGCCTCAACGACATCAAGGACAGCGTAAGTGAGTATTTCAACCACCTGATCTTTGCGCCGATCCTCAACAACGTGTACATGCGCGCGCTCTCTGCCGTCACCCACAAGGACTACATGACGCGCCGCTACATGTGGAAGCTGGACTATTAAGGGATAGAGCGGCCTAACAGCTCGATGTCCTCATAAGTTGCGGTGGAATAGTTCCTATTTGGGGGCTTGAAGCCTCTATTTAGGAACTATTTCACCGCAACCGCCAAGTAATCCGCTGGGGACGGAGGAAAACGGATTACTTTTCCGCTTACCGATTTGTGTCTTGAAAAATGTATATAACGACTATAACGTAGTATGAAACATATTGGAAACAATATCGAGGGGGCTGCGTTGAAGAAAAGCAATCTGGGCTATGTGCTGGTGCTGATTGCCGCGCTTATGTGGGGCAGCATCGGAATCTTTGTAAACGGAATATCGGCCCTGGGTGTTTCGTCTCAGAGCATGGCGGCCTTTCGCCTGTTGTCGGGTGCCGTCTTAATGGCTCCGGTCTTGGCATTTATGGGTTGCCAGGGAGGTGCTCGTGAGGGAAAAGCCTCGGGTCCCATGGCATTGTTCAAGGCAAGTCCTAAAGAACTCGTCCCATGCGCGCTTGTCGGTATAGTCGGTTTAGCCGTCGCCAACACCTGCTATTACGAGTGCATGGGCGAGGTGGGCATGTCCACGGCCTCGGTGCTGCTCTACACCTCGCCGGTGTTTGGCGTCGCGCTCGGCCGCGTGCTTTATCGCGAGGACGTGACCCCCAACAAGCTCGTCGCCATCGTCTTTAACATTGTGGGTTGCGTGCTCGCGGTGACGAGCGGCGACCTGTCTGGTTTCCATTTCTCGACTTGGGGCGTCGCGTCGGGTGTGATCGCCGGACTTTGCGGCGCGTTGCTGGCTGTGTTTAGCCGCATGGCCACCAAGACGCTGCATCCGCTGGCGGTGACGTTTTGGGGCTTTGTTTTTGGCGGATGCTTTATGGCGGCGCTTTCGGCTCCGTGGTCCGATGTAGCCGCGGCAATGTCCCCGCAACTCATTCTGCTGTTCGTAGGCTTTGGCTTTATTCCGACAGCTCTTGCGTACATCTTCTATATGCAGGGCCTTTCGATGGATCTTGAGACATCGAAGGTGCCGGTCGTGGCTTCGTTCGAAACCGTGGCGACCGTTCTGGTCGGTATTGGCATCTACGCCGAGCCCGCCGGCGCGATCAAGGTCCTGGGCATCGTGCTGGTGCTCGCGTCCATCCTGATTATGAACACCAACTTTTCCAAGCTGCGCAACAGTGCCTTTGTCGGCCATATTGTCGAGAGCATGACCTTTAAGCCCAACGCGTGGTGGACGGAGAAATCGCAGGACATGGATCTGTTCCGCGAGCGCACGGGCATTGCGCTGGAGCCCACCGTACAGGAAAGCCCCTGGTACTTCGTGCGATAGGGGGGGCTGCGCGCGGCGTCCGACCTGGGGTTATCCAGCCAGCGCCGGCCTACCCAGCCCCAACGTTTCAAGTACGTTAAACCCGTCAACGGTCGATTTTCACCCGCGAACGGTCTTTATACTAATTAGCAATATAAGCAACGTATAAGACGTTATAATGACCATAACGAAAAGGAGGAGGCAAGATGAATCAGATCATTCTCGCATCTCATGGCGGCCTGGCCGCAGGCGCCAAAGACACGCTCGAGATGGTTCTCGGCGACGTGTCAAACGTCCACGTCGTGTCGCTTGCTCGTGACGACAAGGAGCCCATCACCAATAAGGTGGACGCCATGATCGCCACGTTCAACGCGGACGACACCGTCTATGTGCTGACCGATATGCTCGGCAGCTCGGTCAACAACAACATGGTCGAGCTTTCCAAGAACGGCACGAAGTTCACGGTTGTCAGCGGTTTCAACATCCCGCTGGCGCTCACGCTCGCTATGAGCCCCGTCCCCGTCAAGGGCGCCGAGCTCGCGGCCCTCATCAATGAGGCCCGCACCGGTCTGACCAACCCCAACGCACCGGTCGAGGCCGCCGCGGCTCCCGCCAAGAAGGCCAAGGCGTCCCGTCACAGCTCCGGTCCCGCCAAGATCGTCCTCGCACGTCTTGACTACCGTCTGCTGCACGGCCAGGTCGTCTTTACCTGGACCACCAAGGTTCAGGCCGAGCGCATCATCGTCGTCGACAACGCTGCCGCCAACGACGACATCAAGAAGGGCGCTCTTAAGCTGGCCAAGCCCCAGGGCGTTCGCCTGAACGTCTTCACCGTCGAGCGTGCCCTCGCCAAGATGGACAAGCTCAACACCCTCGGCGAGCGGGTCATGTTCGTCTTTGGCAACACTGCCGAGATGCTGCAGTTCTGCCAGGGCTACAAGCTCGACGCGATCAACCTGGGCGCCACCGCCAACCACGACGGTGCCGATCAGGTCGGCGGCAAGGACAGCTCCGTCTTCCTCGACGCCAACCAGAAGGCCGACGTCAACCAGCTGCTCGACATGGGCATTAAGCTCTACGTCCAGCAGACCCCTACGTATCAGAGCGTCGACATCGACGCCAAGCTGTAATCAACCAGGCTTTTGCCTGACTGAAAGGAGAAGGGTATGAATACGTTCATCAGTGCGGTGCTCGTCGGCCTCGTCGGCGTGTTCTGCATGTGGGACTCCCGCCTGCTCGGTCGTCTTAACTTCGAGCAGCCCCTCGTTGGCGCTACGCTCGTCGGTCTGCTGCTGGGCGATGTGCCCACCGGCCTTGCCGTCGGTGCCGCCGTCGAGCTCGTGTCCATGGGCCTGGTGCAGGTCGGCGCCGCCGTTCCGCCCGATATGGTCCTGGGCGGCATCGTGGCCGCTGCCTTTGCGTGCCTGACCGATGCTTCCGCCGAGACTGCCATGACGATCGCCATCCCGGTCGCCGTCCTGGGTCAGCTCCTCGGCATCGTGTTCCGTTCCATCATCGCCGCCCTCACCCATGTGGCAGATAGCGCGATCGATAACGGAAAGTTCAAGACCGCCTACCGTATGCACATCTGCGCCGGCTCCGGTCTGTACGCCGTCATGTACTTCCTGCCGATCTTCCTCGCCGTCTTTGTCGGTACCGACCTGGTCCAGGCCATCGTCAACATGGTTCCCGAGTGGCTGTCCACCGGTCTTAACGTTTCGACCAAGATCATGACCGCCTACGGCTTGGCCCTGCTGCTCACCATGATGATCAAGAAGGGTATGACTCCGTTCCTGTTCATCGGTTTCCTGCTCGCCGCTTACCTCAACCTGTCCGTCATCGCGGTCGCTCTGATCGGTGTGTGCCTGGCTGTCGTCTTCATGGGCTTCAAGTTCAACGGTTCCCATGCAGCCGCCGGTGTCGATTCCGACTACGATCCGCTCGAAGACGACGAAGACTAAGGAGGAACACACTATGGCAACCGCAACCAAGGACGTGTCCCTGAACAAGAAGGTCAGCCAGTTCTTCTGGCGCTCCTGGGCCATCCAGGCCTCTTGGAACTACGAGCGTCAGATGAACATGGGCTTCCTCTACGGCATGGTTCCCACGCTCGATCGCCTCTATCCGGACGAGTCCGACCCCAAGCAGCTCGCTGCTAAGAAAGAGGCTTACCACCGTCACATGGCGTTCTACAACTGCACTCCGCAGACGAGCGCTTTTGTCCTAGGCCTCGCCGCCTCCATGGAGGAGGAGTACGCCAAGGATCCCGAGAACTTCGATCCCGATTCGATCAACGCGGTCAAGACCTCCCTCATGGGTCCGCTTTCCGGCATCGGTGACTCCTTCTTCCAGGGCACCATCCGCGTTATCGCCTTTGGCCTGGGCGTTCAGCTGGCTCAGCAGGGCTCCATCATGGGCCCGATCCTGGCCATGCTCATCTCCATCGTCCCCTCTGTGCTGATCACTTGGTTCGCAGCCAAGATGGGCTATCAGGGCGGCCACGAGTACCTAAGCAAGCTTCAGGGCGGCGACCTCATGGAGAAGCTCATGTATGTCTGCGGCATCGTGGGTCTTATGTCCGTGGGCGGCATGATCGCCACGCTGATCGGCGCCACCACCCCGCTGCAGTTCGCTGACGGCACCGTCGTAATCCAGGACATCCTGGACGGCATGATGCCCCAGATGATCTCCCTCGGCCTCACCGGCCTTATGTACTGGCTCATCAAGAAGAACGTCAACACCGGTTGGCTTCTCGTGATCGCCATCGTGGGCGGCATCGCCCTCTCCGCGGCCGGCATCCTGGCCTAGTCGCGACCAAGCGTTTAACCGCTTTCCCCGGGGGCCTGCCTGGCATCCCATACCCCAGGCAGGCTTCCATCCCCAAAATGTGACAATGGGACAGTTCCTTTGTCACATCCTCAACGGGCCGGCGACTCGGTCCAAATCACGGTAACCCTGCGTGCGTCCGGCAATGTGGCGTCGCAAAAATCGAAAGGAATGTGTCAGATGTACGAGATCGACCTTAACCTCCCTAAGCAGATCGTCGCTGACGTCCTGTC
>CAKTWK010000036.1 GCA_934630735.1 uncultured Collinsella sp.
GGGGTGGACCTTACGCTTGGGCTTTTGCTTTTTGGGCTGGGCATCATCGCGCAGGGACACCGGCGTGGGGATATCGACCTTGGGGATGCCAAAGTCCTTATCGAAGGCAGGCAGCACGCAGGTCTCGTTGGGGTCGGCTGCGTCGGAGAGCACCGCGGCGGCAGATGCCGGCGCGTGGGGCACCTCGGTATCGATCTGCTCCTGCGTCAAGCGCGGAAAGCCGGCCGTGCGCCCTGCGGCCAGGTCGGATGCCGCCGCATCCTCGGAAAGGATGCCTGGCGCGGGGCGTCCACACTTGGGACAGGTACGGTCATGCGGGGACAGACGGGCGCCGCAGCCGTCGCAGAACACAAACTCGGTATGCTCGGGGCCATCGCCCGGACCAACGTATGCGTTGCAATAGGGGCAGAACGAGGCGCCGTCCTCGATGGTCTTTAGGCAATGCGGGCAGATCACGGCATCCTCTTTCCGAAGCAATTCAAACAATTGAGGTTAGAGCATAACATCGACACGGCCCCACAAGCGCAAGGCACCAATTCAACATCGCCAGAAAAATCATCCCTGAAGGCCGCGGACTACTTTTTCTTCTTGCTCGGCATAGAGACCTTAATGCCCTGGGCCGATTTGGTCACGCGGGAGCGCTTGGCAACGGCGCTCTTCTTATTCTTGGGCTGGGTCTGGGCCACGCCCTCGAGTGCACGGGCCTCGGCCTCGCGGACGGTGCGCGCCTCACGGCGCTGCGCCATATCGGCGGCAACGCGCTTGGCAAAACGCTCGGCGGTCGATCCCGTCGAGCTCACCTTGCCGCCGCCGCGACCCAGGCGAACGCGCACGCCACGGCCAAAACCGGTGGCCGCATGACGGCGACGAGGCTTAAGCGAGTCCATCATCGTGGCAAGCTTAAAGAACACCGCGCAGGTAAAGACGACGATAACCGCCAAGATGACAATCTGACCCATCGACAAGTTGGCAATCGACAGCAGCCCCGGGAACCCGATAACGCCCGTCAAAATACCAGCGATGACAAACACGAAAAGCACCACGCGCAAGGGCGTGAGCGGCTGCGAGATGCGCCAGATCAGGCTGACACTCGCCGCGCACGACGTGAGCAGGCACATGGTCGAAAGCGTAAGCTGGCTAAAGCCAAATACGCGCGCCACAAAGATATCGAGCGCCGCGGCCAAAATGACCGCAATCGACGCCGGCAGCGCACGCTTAAGCACGTTGGTCAAGAACGACCCCTTCACGCGGGCGTTGTTGGGCTCCAGGCCCAGCACAAAGCCCGGCGCGCCGATGCAGAAGAAGTTGATGAGCGTCATCTGAATAGGCTCGAAGGGATACGGCGGCAGCGCGATGCACAGCGCCGCCAGGCCCATCGAGAAAAGCGTCTTGGTCAGAAAGAGCGCGGCAGAGCGCTGCAGGTTATTGATAGAACGACGGCCCTCGGCCACCACAGCGGGCATCGAGGCAAAGTCGTTATCGACGAGCACGATCTCGGCCACATTGCGCGCGGCATCGGAGCCGGCGGCCATCGCCACGGAGCAGTCGGCCTCCTTGAGCGCCAGCACGTCGTTGACGCCGTCGCCCGTCATGGCCACGGTGTGCCCGCGGCGTTTGAGCGCCTGTACGAGCTCGCGCTTCTGCTGCGGCGTCACACGCCCAAAGACGTGATAACGGTCCACCGCCGCATCGAGCTTGGAAGGCGTATCGAGGGTCGTGGCGTCCACGTAGGCATCCGCCCCGGGCACGCCCACCACGCGTGCAATCGACGATACCGTACGCGGGTCGTCGCCGCTGATCACGTTGAGGGTCACACCCTGCTCGTTAAAGTAGCCGATAGTCTCGGCTGCCGAGGTGCGGATCTCGTCACGGATGGTCACAAAACCCACGGGCTCGGCCTCGCCCACGATATCGCCGTCGGGCGTAAAGCCGTCCACGCGCGCCACCACGAGCACGCGGCAGGTATCGGCGAGCTCGGCGACACGATTCTCGACCTGAGCAAATGCGCGATCAGAAAGCACAAACTGCGCGGCGCCCATCACATAGGAGCCCTGCGCAAACGACGCGCCGCTCCACTTTTTGGACGACGAGAACGGAATGACCGACAGAGGTTCGGACACCTCGACCGGACGATCGGCGTAGTAGTTGAGCAGCGCCTGGCAGGTCTCGTTGGCATCTGCCGAGGTCGCACGCGCCACGTTGGCAAGCGCAAAGTCGAGCACCGTGGTCTCGACGGGGACAGCAGCCTCGTCAGAGTCCGCGCCAAAGCCAACACCCTCAACAGGCAGCGGGTAGGTGCCCTCGACCTCCATACGGCCCGAGGTAATGGTGCCCGTCTTGTCCAGGCACAGCACATCGACGCGCGCGAGCGTCTCGATGCAGTAGAGCTGCTGTGCCAGCACCTTACGACGTGCCAGGCGCACCGTGGCAATCGCGAGCACCGACGAGGTCAGCAGCACCAGGCCCTGCGGAATCATGCCCAGCAGGGCACCCACCGTGGACAGCAGCGCCGAAGAAGGCACACGGCCGGCCAGCAGCTCGGAAAAGCACCAGGAAAGTGCGCTATCGCCCGGGGTTCCCGCGGCATCCCAGAGCTCGCTCACACTCGAGGAAAAGAGCGCCAGACCAAGCGGAATCATGATAATGCTCGCGAACCGCACGATGGCGTTCAGCGCGTTCATGATCTCGGAATTGACCTTTTTGACGTACTTAGCCTCGTTGTTGATCTTTGCCACGTAGTTATCGGCGCCGACATGGATCACGCGGGCGCGCAACAGGCCCGAGTCGATAAAGCTGCCGCTCATGATCTCGGAGCCTGGCTGTTTCTTGATGAGGTCGCTCTCGCCCGTAAGCAGGCTCTCGTTGACGAGCGCCTCGCCCGACACTACCACGGCGTCGGCCGGAATCTGGTCACCACGACCCAGGCGAATGATATCGTCGAGCACGATCTGGTCCAGGTCGAGCTCCACCTCGGCGCCGTCGCGCACCGCGATGGCTTTCTTTGAGGTGAGCAGCGTAAGCTTGTCGACCATCCGCTTGGAACGCATGGACTGAATGACGCCAATTGCCGTGTTCAAGAACACCACGAACAGGAACGTCAGGTTCTTAAACGAACCGGTCAGCAACACCAAAATCGCCAAGACCACGTTGATCAAGTTAAACAGCGTGCAGAGGTTCTCGATGATGAGCTCTTTGACCGACTTGGTCTTGAGCTCCATGTTGCGGTTGATCTTACCGGCGGCGATGCGCTCCTCGACCTCGGCGGTCGAGAGTCCGCGCTCGATATCCGTTGCTGCCATACCACGTCCCATCACGTCGCGTCGGTATAAGAAAACCGCCCGGACCATGCGAGGTTCGGACGGTCTTACGTTCGATGGTGCCCCATGTTGGATTCGAACCAACGGCCTTCTGCTCCGGAGGCAGACGCTCTAATCCCCTGAGCTAATAGGGCGAACGGTTGGCATTATACCCAAGTGCGCCACGGGCTAACAGAATAATAGAAAAAGCTTTGCAATTACGTGGGAGACGCGCCGCGACGGCGCGCTTTAGGCGGCAAAAGCGAGTCGGATAGTATAAACTCTCATGCACCATATAATACGGCTCGCGGTGCGGGCCGTTTTTCAAGGGCTATCCATCGAGGTGAGAGGCACACCATGATTGCAATTTTAAAGCAGAGCGCCAGCGACGAGGCCGTAAGCCACATCGTCAGCTGGATTGAGAAAAAGGGACTCAAGACCGACGTCTCGCGCGGCGAGAACGAGACCATCATCGGCCTGGTGGGCGACACGACCAAGATCGACCCGTTCCTGCTCGAGTCCATGGACGTCGTCGAGCGCGTGCAGCGCGTCTCCGAGCCGTTCAAGCGCGCCAACCGCAAGTTCCACCCCGAGGACTCCGTCATCGACTGCGGCCACGGCGTCAAGATCGGCGGCGACCAGTTCCAGGTCATCGCCGGCCCGTGCTCCGTCGAGGGCGAGAACCTCATCCGCATCGCCCGCCGCGTAAAGGCTGCCGGCGCCACGATGCTGCGCGGCGGCGCCTACAAGCCCCGCACCTCCCCGTACGCCTACCAGGGCATGGGTCCCGCCGGCCTGGACCTGCTGTGCGAGGCATCCGCCGAGCTCGACATGCCGATCGTCACCGAGATTATGGACCCGCGCGACGTGCAGGTCTTCCTCGACAAGAAGATCGACGTCATGCAGATTGGCGCTCGTAACGCCCAGAACTTCCCCCTGCTCAAAGAGGTCGGCAAGACGCAGACCCCGATCCTGCTCAAGCGAGGCATGTCCGGCACCGTCGACGAGCTGCTTATGGCAGCCGAGTACATCATGAGCGAGGGCAACGACAACGTCATTCTGTGCGAGCGCGGCATCCGCACCTTCGAGACCCGCACTCGCAACACCTTCGACCTCAACGCCGTGCCGGTGCTGCACCACCTGTCGCACCTGCCCGTCGTCGCCGACCCCAGCCACGCCACCGGTTACACCCGTTACGTCGAGCCCATGGCGCTCGCCGCGACCGCTTGCGGCGCCAACGGTCTGGAGATCGAGGTCCACGACGACCCGAGCCACGCTTGGTCCGACGGCGCTCAGGCGCTCACCCCCGACCAGTTCGATGACACCATGCGCCGCATCCGCGCCATCCGCGAGGTCGTCTGCCAAGAGACCGTTCAGGAGTAGCCCATGGGTACGGTAAGAAACGCACGCGTTAACCAGGGTGGCCCCAAGTGCGCCGGCATCGTGGGCCTGGGCCTCATCGGCGGCAGCTTTGCCCGCGGCTATGCGCAGGCGGGCGTCCGCGTGCTGGCCTGGGACCCCGATGACGACGTCATGACGGCCGCCAGCATGGGCACCGTCGCCGGCGAGCTCAACGACGAGACGCTCGGCGAGTGCGACATCATCGTGCTGGCATGCTACCCCGAGGCCTGCATCGAGTGGCTCGAGGCGCACGTCCAGGCACTCGCCGACGCCACCGACACCGAGGCCATCATGGGCCCCGTGGTGATCGACACCGTGGGCGTCAAGGGTATCGTATGCGAGCGCGCCTTTGAGCTTGCCCGCGAGCACGGTTTTTACTTTGTGGGCGCGCACCCCATGGCGGGCACGCAGTTCTCGGGCTACGCGCATTCCCGCGCCGACCTGTTCCAGGGCGCACCGCTCGTGCTCGTTCCGCCCGCGGTGGACGACGCACTTAAGCTGGAGCTTTTGGGCCAGGTGCGCGAGATGGTACGCCCCTTAGGCTTTGGCAAGTTCAGCGTAACGAGCGCCGCCGAGCACGACCGCGTCATCGCCTTTACGAGCCAGCTCGCACACGTCGTCTCGAACGCCTACGTTAAGAGCCCGACCGCCCAGGTCCACCACGGCTTTTCGGCCGGCAGCTACCGCGACCTCACCCGCGTGGCGCACCTCAATCCGCAGATGTGGTCCGAGCTCATGATCGATGACGCCGATGCGCTCGCCTTCGAGATCGACCATCTGATCGAATCGCTCGGCGCCTACAGCCGCGCCCTTAAGGACCGCGACCAGCGCTATCTGGAGAACCTCCTTGCCGAGGGCGACCGCATTAAGCGCGCGCTCGACGACGAGGCCTCCCACTAGACCACCCATCACGCCAGGTCGAAAGGACCGAAGCTTATGGCGATTACCATCGATATCGACACCGCACGCCCCTACCAGGTGCATGTGGGCACGTTTTTGCTTGAGCAGGCAGGTCCGCTCGTACGCGCCACCGCCGGCGGCACCCGCGCCGTCATCGTGACGGACACCAACGTGGGCCCACTCTACCAGGTGCCCGTTAAGCAGAGCCTCGAATCCGCAGGCTACGAGGTGAGCATCTATACCTTCGAGGCCGGCGAGGCCCATAAGCGTGCCGAGACCTACGTTGCCATTTTGGAGTTTGTGGCCGAGCACGAGCTTTCGCGCTCCGACGTGATCGTGGCGCTCGGCGGCGGCGTCGTGGGCGACGTGGCGGGCTTTGTGGCCGCCACCTACATGCGCGGCTGCAAGTTTGTGCAGATTCCCACAAGCCTGCTCGCCATGGTGGATTCGTCGGTCGGCGGCAAGACGGCCATCGACCTGGCAGCCGGCAAGAACCTGGCCGGCGCCTTTTGGCAGCCGAGCGTGGTCATCGCCGACGTGGGATGCCTTGCCACCCTCACGCCCGATCAGTTCGCCGACGGCTGCGGCGAGGTCGTCAAGCACGCCGTGATCGCCGACCCCGAGCTCTTCGCCGAGCTGGAGAAGACTCCGCTCACGCTTGAGCTGCTCAACCGCGACGTGGCCCGTGTGGCGCTCATCATCGCCCGCAACATCGACATTAAGCGCGCCGTGGTCGTTGCCGACGAGCGCGAAACCAATCAGCGCAAGCTCCTCAACTTTGGCCACAGCGCCGGGCACGCCGTCGAAGCCTGCGAACACTTTGAACTCGGCCACGGCAACTGCGTGTCGATCGGCATGGTCATCATCACGCGTGCCGCAGCCCTGCATAGCATCTGCGATGCCGAGCTGCCCAATCGTATTGAGGAGCTCTGCGCCCGCCACGGCCTCAAGACCCGCTGCGACCTAGATGCCGATGCCGTCTTTGCCGAGGCACTCCACGACAAAAAGCGCGCGGGCGACACCATCGACCTGGTAATTCCGCACGACATTGGCCGTTGCAGCATCGACCGCACGCCGCTTTCCACCTTCCACGATTTAATTGCCGAGGGCCTCGGCCAGAAGGGAGACGTTTCCGCATGCTAGCCCGCATCACTCCGTCCCCGCTCAAGGGCACCGTTCCCGCCATCGCGTCCAAGTCGATGGCACATCGCCTCATCATCTGCGCCGCGCTTGCCAACGGCGAGACACACGTTACCTGCAACACCACCTGCGCCGATATCGAGGCAACGGTGCGCTGCCTTACGGCACTCGGCGCCCGCATCGAGACCGTCGAGGACGGCTTCCAGGTCCACCCCACCATGAAGAGCGTTGAATTTGGCCTGCTCAAGGCCCTTGCCGGCGGCACGCTCGACTGCGGTGAGAGCGGCTCCACGCTGCGCTTTATGCTGCCTGTCGCCTGTGCGCTGGGTGCGGAGGCCACCTTCGTGGGCCAGGGCCGCCTGGGCGCCCGCCCGCTCTCCCCGCTCTCGGACGAAATCATTGCCGCCGGTTGCGATCTGCAGGGCCTGGGCGGTTTTCCGCTCAAGACGAGCGGCCGCATGCGCCCGGGCACCTTTGTGCTTCCGGGCAACGTGAGCTCGCAGTTTATCTCCGGCCTGCTACTGGCAGCCCCGCTGCTGTCCCAGCCCTCCTGCGTGCAGGTGACCGGCCTCATCGAGAGCCGCCCCTACATCAACCTGACGATCCAGGCCATGAAGGCCTTCGGCGTCGAGGTCAACGTCGAGCGTATTCCGGCCAAGGACGGTCAGCCCGAGGTCACGAACTTCCGCGTGAACAGCGGCTCGTACCGCACGCCCGGCAGCGTGGCCGTCGAGGGCGACTGGTCCAACGCCGCCTTTTGGCTGTGCGCCGGCGCCATCGGCTCCGACCCCATCACCGTCGAGGGCGTGTCGCTGAGCTCTGCACAGGGCGACCGCAACGTGCTCGCCGCGCTTTCGCGCTTTGGCGCCCGCATTGTGCGCTCCACGAACGCCGCCACCGTCCAGTCCGACAAGCTCACCGGCTTTGAGATGAGCGCCCACGACATTCCGGACCTGGTGCCCGTCATCTCGGCCGTGGCATCGCTGGCTCAGGGCCGCACGTTCATCCGTGACTGCGCGCGCCTGCGCATCAAGGAATCTGACCGTCTGGTCACCACCACCCGCGAGCTCACCGCGCTGGGCGCGCAGGTGCGCATCGCCGGTGACGACCTCATCATCAAGGGCGCCGATGCCTTTACCGGCGGCGAGGTCGATTCGCACAATGACCACCGCATCGCCATGATGGCCGCTATCGCCGCAAGCCGCGCCGCCGGCGAGGTCGTGATTCACGGCGCCGAGGCCGTCAACAAGTCCTATCCCGATTTCTTCGACCACTACCGCCTGTTGGGCGGCAAGGTCACGCTCGAGGAGGAATAGCATGTCCTCGACCTTTGGCAACGTCTTGCACGTAAGCATCTTCGGCCAGTCGCACTCCCCCGCCATCGGCTGCTCGCTCGATGGCATTCCGGCAGGTATCGCCGTTGACCAGGAGCAGCTGCAGGCCTTTTTGGACCGTCGCGCCCCCGGCCGTGACGAGACCGCGACCAAGCGCCGCGAGGCCGACGCCGCGCACATCATCGCCGGCGTGGTCGATGGACACACCACGGGCGCGCCTATCGCCGCGATCATCGAGAACACCAACACGCGCTCCAAGGACTACTCCGAGCTGCGCCGCAAGCCCCGCCCGGGCCATGCGGATTTCCCGGCACGCGTGAAGTACCACAACATGCACGACGTCGCCGGCGGCGGACACTTCTCCGGCCGCCTGACGGCGCCCTTATGCATCGCGGGCGGCATCGCGCTGCAGGCGCTCGAGGCCCGCGGCATTAACGTGATGGCGCACGTGGCGCAGATCGGTGGCATCTCCGATCTGCCCATGGACGATATGGTCTATCGCGAGGCCGACCGCAAGGCGATTCTTTCGAACGACCTGCCGTGCATTGACGCCGCAGCTGGCGCTCGCATGCGCGAGGAGATCCTGGCCGCGCGCGACGAGCTCGACAGCATCGGCGGCATCGTGGAGTGCGGTATTTACGGCCTGCCCGCGGGCATCGGCGACCCCATGTTCGACGGCATCGAAAACCGCATCGCGCAGATCGCGTTTGGGATTCCCGCCGTGAAGGGCGTGGAGTTTGGCATGGGCTTTGCCGTGGCCGCCATGCGCGGCAGCGAGAACAACGATCCGTATCGCATCGACGCCGAGACCGGCAAGATCGAGGTCGAGTCCAATAATGCCGGCGGCATCCTGGGCGGCATTTCCACGGGCGCGCCCGTCATGTGGCGCATGGCCGTAAAGCCGACGCCCTCCATCGGTCGCGAGCAGCAGACCGTGGATATGGACGCCATGGAAAATGCCGAGCTCTCGGTCCACGGCCGCCACGATCCCTGCATCGTTCCGCGCGCCGTCCCCGTCGCCGAGGCAGCCGCAGCGCTGGCCATCTGGGATGCCCTCCTAGAAGACGCCGCCCAGCGCTAAAAATCTCCGGGGACCAACTCCGGCCCCCACGCCCACCCAGTGAAAGGGGTCCCAATGGACCTTGCTGACATCCGCAAGGCCATCGATGGCATCGATACCACCCTGCTCAACAGTTTTGTCGAACGCATGGACATTGCCACCGAGGTCGCCAAATCAAAAATCGAGATGGGCAAGGCCGTCTTCGACCCCGCCCGCGAGCGCTCCAAGCTCAACAACCTTGCCGGTCGCGCGCCCGAGCGCTACGAGGCGCAAACCATCACGCTGTTCCGCCTCCTCATGAGCATGAGCAAGGCCGAGCAGCAGCGCTATATCAACGAACTCAAGGGCATCACGGTCTCGCAAAAGGCCCACGCCACTGCCGAGGCCTTCGACACGCCCTTCCCCCAGACTGCCAGCGTCGCCTGCCAGGGCGTTGAGGGCGCCTACAGCCAGATCGCCGCGTGCAAGCTCTTCGACGTGCCCGATATCGCGTTCTTCGACACCTTCGAAGGTGTCATGCGCGCTGTGCGCGACGGATTCTGCGAGTTTGGCGTACTGCCCATCGAAAACTCCACCGCGGGCTCGGTCAACGCCGTCTACGACTTGCTCGCCCAGTTTGATTTCCATATCGTGCGCTCGCTGCGCCTCAAGATCGATCACAACCTGCTCGTCAAGCCCGGCACCAAGCTGCAGGATGTTCGTGAGGTTTATAGCCACGGCCAGGCCATCGCGCAATGCGCCGGCTTTATCGAGGCGCACGATCTGCACGCCACCAAGTATCCCAACACGGCCATGTCGGCCGAGATGGTCGCCAACTCCGAGCGCACCGACGTCGCCGCCATCGCCTCGCGCAGTTGCGCGGCGCTCTACGGCCTGGAGGTGCTGGAGCCCAACATTCAGGACTCGGACAACAACTACACACGCTTCGTCGTCATCAGCCGCGAGCCGCGCGTCTACCCCGGCGCCAACCGCACCTCGCTCATGATCACCACAGCCAACGAGCCGGGCGCCCTCTATCGCGTGCTCGAGCGCTTCTATGCGCTCAACATCAACCTCATCAAGCTCGAGAGCCGCCCCATCCCCGGGCGCGACTTTGAGTTTATGTTCTACTTCGATCTGAACTGTCCCTTTGGCAGCAAAGCCCTCGACGACCTGCTCGACTCGATTGACGACGTGTGCGAGAGCTTCACCTACTTTGGCAGCTACACGGAGGTGCTCTAGATGACTGACGTCGCCACAACCCGCCCCTATGGCGTGCTGGGCCGCGTGCTGGGCCACAGCTACACCCCGACCATCTACAAGGAGCTCGCGGGGCTTGAGTACGTGCGTTTTGAGCTCGAGCCCGAGGATCTTGAGGCCTTTATGAAGGGCGACGAGTGGGAGGGCACCAACGTGACCATTCCCTACAAGCGTGCCGTCATGGACTACCTGGACGAGCTGAGCCCGCTCGCCGAACGCATGGGCAACGTCAACACAATTACGCGTCTGCCCGATGGCCGTCTGCGAGGCGACAACACCGACTACTTCGGCTTCCAATGCCTGGTCGAAGAGTTGGGCGTTGAGGTTACCGGCAAGAAGGTCCTCGTGCTCGGAGCCACCGGAGGCGCCGGCACCACGGCGAGTATGGTGCTGGACGACCTGGGCGCGGTCGTGGTGCCCGTGGGACGCACGAGCGAGGTTAACTACGACAACATCGCACAGCAGTCCGACGCCGCGTTGCTCGTCAACTGCACCCCTGCCGGCATGTTCCCCCACTGCCCCGACGCACCTTGCACGCTCGAGGGCCACGACGCGCTCGAGGGCGTCATCGATATCGTCTACAACCCCGCCCGCACGGGACTCATGCTCGAGGCCGAGCGTCGCGGCATCCCCTGCATCGGCGGCCTGCTCATGCTTGTGGCCCAGGCGGCGCAAGCCGTCGAGCGCTATACCGGCCAAGTCACCCCGCGCGAGCGCATCCTGGACGTGACGGAGCGTCTATCTCACCGCGAGCAGAACATCGCCCTGATCGGCATGCCGGGCTCGGGCAAAACCCGCGTGGGTGAGCAGATCGCCCTGCTCACCGGCCGCGAGCACATCGACCTGGACCGCGCCCTCGAGGGTCGTCTGGGCATGCCTTGCGCCGACTTTATCGTCGAGCACGGCGAGCCGGCCTTCCGCGAGCAGGAAACGGCGACGCTGTCCGACATCTCCAAGTGCAGCGGCCTAGTGCTCTCCACCGGCGGCGGCGTGGTCACGCGTGACGAAAACTATCCGCTGCTGCACCAGAACAGCCAGATTGTGATGCTCAACCGTAAGCTCGATGAGCTCGCCCACAAGGGTCGCCCCATCACCGCCCGCGACGGTATCGACAAGCTGGCCGAGCAGCGCATACCGCGCTACCGCGCCTGGGCCGACTACATCATCGACTCGCTCGATTGCGCCGCCAACACCGCGGCCGCCGTCGTCGACACCCTCCAAGCCGCTCTCTAACCAAAACCGCCACAAAGGGGACAGGCACCTTTGTGGTGCTTTTCCATTCAACTCTGCCCGATCGTAAAGGAAGCAACCATGAAAGCTCTCGTCATCAACGGACCTAACCTCAACATGCTCGGCATTCGCGAGCCGGGCATCTACGGCAGCGACAACTACGACCGCCTAGTCCAGATCTGCAAGGAGACCGGCGCCGCACAGGGCTTCGACGAAGTCGAGGTCTTCCAGTCCAACCACGAGGGCAGCATCGTCGACAAGATCCAGGAGGCATACGGCAAGGTCGACGGCATCGTCATCAACCCGGCGGCCTACACGCACACCAGCGTGGCGATCCTGGACGCCCTCAAGGCCGTCGCCATCCCCGCCGTCGAGGTCCACATCAGTGCCGTCGAGACGCGCGAGGACTTCCGCCAGGTAAGCTACGCCCGCCTGGCCTGCTTTGCCACCATCACCGGCGAAGGCCTCCAGGGCTACGCCCATGCGTTGGAGCTGCTGAAAGAGCATCTGCTACACTAAACCATGGGACAAATGACCCAGTGGCGTTTGTCCCAAAACTTAAGTAACTATTCGATTGACATACAAAGGAGCATATCCATGTCCCAGTACGATTACCTCGTCGTCGGAGCCGGCCTTTCGGGCGCCGTCTTTGCCAACGCCGCCAAGCGCGCCGGCAAGTCGGTCCTGGTCATCGACCGCCGCGACCACATCGCCGGCAACATCTACACCGAGGACGTCGAGGGCATCCAGGTCCACCGCTACGGCGCGCACATCTTCCACACCTCCATGAAGGACGTCTGGGACTACGTCAACCGCTTTGCCGAGTTCAACAACTACGTCAACTCGCCGGTCGCCAACTTCCACGGCAACATGTACAACATGCCCTTCAACATGAACACCTTCGCCAAGATGTGGCCGGGCGTCGTCACGCCGGCCGATGCCCGCGCCAAGATCGCCGAGCAGGTGGCCGCCGAGAACATCGGCGAGCCGTCCAACCTTGAGGAGCAGGCGCTGTCCCTCGTGGGCCGCGACATCTTCGAGACGCTCGTGAAGGGCTACACCGAGAAGCAGTGGGGCCGCGACTGCCGCGACCTGCCCGCGAGCATCATCAAGCGCCTCCCCTGCCGCTTCACCTACGACAACAACTACTTCAACGATCGCTACCAGGGCATCCCCATGGGCGGCTACACCAAGATGGTCGCCAACATGCTCGAGGGCGTCGAGGTGCGCTGCGGCGTGGAGTACAAGGAGCTGGCCGCCGCCGAGCCCGATATCGCCGCCAAGACGATCTACTGCGGTCCCATCGACGCGTTCTACGACTTTAAGCTGGGCACGCTGGAGTACCGCAGCCTGCGCTTTGAGACCGAGACGCTCGACGAGCAGGACCACCAGGGCGTGGCCGTGGTCAACTACACCGAGCGCGAGGTCCCCTACACGCGTATCATCGAGCACAAGCACTTCGAGTTCGGCACGCAGGACAAGACCGTCATCACGCGCGAGTACCCGGCCGACTGGAAGCCCGGCGACGAGCCCTACTACCCCATCAACGACGCCAAGAACGAGGCCCTCTACAAGCAGTACGAGGAGCTGGCGGCGCAGGAGGGCGACGTGATCTTTGCCGGTCGCCTGGGCGGCTACAAGTACTACGACATGGACAAGGCCATCGCCGCGGCCTTCGAACTCGTCCGCAACGAGCTGGGCGTGGAGCCGACTGAGGCGTAAGAGCCCAAATCGGGCCTCCTCGCGAGCCGAAAACAGCACAAGCAGGCACGCCAACGCCGGCAGGAGCAATTTCGCCCCTGCCGGCGTTTTAGTATGGAGACGGAATTGGCTGTTCTGTCCATTATCTAGCCAAGGATATAAGTGGACACGGCCTGCCACGGAGGCAAAAACCGGAAGTATGCGGCAAATTCTAAATATGCCGGGCACACTAGAATCCCGCAACACCTCTACCTGCGGTTTCTTTGCGTGAAAAGGGCGGTGTGCCCGGGGATTCCGAAATTTGCCGCATACATCCGGAATTACAGACCCAGATCGAAAGCCCACGCAGCAATGAAGGCATCCGCGACAACATCCAGTTGTCGCGGAAACGTCAAAGGGCCGTTGCCGGAAAACCGAACAACGACCCTTCTTTGTCATCGCCTCACGTAGAGTCCGCGACGACTGCATCACTAAGAGCATTTTACCGTAACGTAAAACGGCCCAACAGAACAACAAGTGGCAATGCGGCTGTTCGACTCCAGTCTCTAGCAAAAAACTAGGGGATGCCCTCCGCTTAGAAGGAACCCCCTTGCAAAACGATGGCCCGTGACAGGTTGTCGCTTTTCATTTATCACATCATAATTTAGAGCAAATGCGACGACCGCGTTTGAAACAAAGAGCATAGTCATGCGGATCTGAACTTAGGCAGCACGCGCACGAGCTTATCCAGGAAGGTGGCAGTGTCGAGCCTAACAGGGGCGCCAAACAGCCTAGTGCCGGAAATACCAGTCACCAATAGTTAACGTCAAGAAGCCAGCAACTACCACGAAGCAGAGACAGGGCAATCAGCGGCAAGGATCGGCCAAGTATGCAACGCCAGAAATAGCCCCAGTATGCTGGGAGCCGCCCACATGTTCTGGCGCAACAAATTCTTGCACGCAGAATAATGACCGCCCAAGGTAAGAACGTCATCAAACAACACGACAATGTCGGTATCTGGTGGAAGACCGCCGGTCATAACAAGAGACCCTTGCAGGAGCTCAGGATCTCTAGGGCCACCCCTGTGAGCAGCGGTTACGCTGTCTTTAACATCAATTACGGGAGCATAGACAATATTGTCGAAGCAGGAAGACACGTTCCAACAAACCTGATCGAGTCTGTCGTCGAATTTTGCTGAGTTTCTTGGATTCGATGTCGGCATTGGAACAAGAGCAATCAGCTTATCCCCAAAGATGCGAGGACGATCCCTAAAGAACGACACAACAAAACTGCTGCATGATTGGATGGCGCCGTTTTTATATCTAAGCACATCAGGGCGATCACGATACTCAAACGGATCTTTCTTAAAATTGCTGATCAAGTCGTTTTCCGGAGAAGCGTTAAAACCCCTGCTGTCACGCTGCATGTAGTAGAAACACGCATCGTCTTCGCAAAGAAACCTGCGGTTAGCCATGCCGACCTTGTCAATCAGAGTCCAATTCCAATCAGACACTGAAACCGCCTCCCCAATGCCCGATGGGGCCAAGCATGCTTAGAACGTCCATGGCATCATCAATTTCGAAGACATTGGGCTTTTTCAGCCATTTGGAAGGCCAAGTGACCGAGGGGTCGGAGCAGGCATGACTCGTAATAAACAGAGGTCGTCCCTGATGCTCACAAGCACGAGCCTGCGTGAGCGTGCCACTTGTATCAGAAGCCTCAACAATAATTGTTGCATTTGAAATAGCGGCCATCAGCTCGTTACGCTCGGGGAAATAGAACCTTTTGGTATCAAAAGGCTGATGCTGATACTTATAAAAAGGCACCTGGCTGACAATGAGCCCCTCGCACTCAATAAGCCTATTAAACAGGTCAATGTTTTCAGGAGGATACACTTCGTCAACCGGCGTACCAATAACCCCAATCGCGCCAACCTTATATTCGAGAGCGGCCTCAGTTGCCGCGGTATCGATGCCGCGAGCCATTCCCGTAACAACACTTACGCCATGCTCGGATAATTGAGAGGCAATCCTTGCAGCAAGCGCCCTGCCCTTCTGGGAGGCCTTCCGCGAGCCCACGACAGATACAGAAGGCCTGTCTAGAAGCGAAACGGCACCTTTATAGTAAAGAACAGGCACCGGCCTTGCAGAATCCTTTAAGGTGGCCGGCCAAGACGGCGTTCCGTTGACAATCACGTCGAAAGTACCGAGTTTTTGATCGATAGTTTCCTGAACTTCTTTGTATCTATCGCTCTCCCGCAAATCGAGAAGACCAGACTCCTCCTCCAAAACCTCGGAAGGGGTTTTACCAAGGCCGACAGTCTTGCCGGAAATTCTTTTTAGAGTTGCATCTGAAGCGGCATATAAATACTCATAGGCGAGCATCTCTTCATAAGGAGAGACTGTTGATTTGATAAGTTCTGAAAACAAACTAGCGACCATCCCTGCCTCCTTTTTAGAAAACTTTATCGAACATTTGTTTCGTTGTAAAGAGCCATGTTGGTCACTCAAATATTTCACCAGCAGCAGCTTCCTTTCCCATCTGCACTCATCTGCCGAAAAAGTGACCGGAAATAACGGAATAACGGAACCAACAGCAGCGTTGAACAAAAATGCCTTGCAGGACAAAACAGCAGCAATCAGTGTGGTGTTGGGTTTCTGGCATATTAAACCAATCCCTGGTCTAGTGAAATGCACATATAGCTAATTAGCCCCATGCAAATGAGACGACGCTGAATGATGCATATGGACGCAAGCGACCATCTCAAAGATTCCGAGTCCTATTGTTTCCGATCGGAGCGTTTAATTCGGAAACAATCGAGGGCAAAATTAAGTAAAACAATAAGAACAAGCGCCACCGTATAAGTCGCAAAATGTTGTATTTCAGATGCCGGGTCGGGCAAATAGCTCACACAGACCGCCTCCACAACGAGCACAGTAAGAAGCGTACATAACCCGATAAACTCCATTCTTCCAACGTCGATGCAAAAGGCATTCCGATGCTTCAGAAGCAGAATAGCCGCGACAGCATAGATGGCGAGAAGCGTGATTAAGCCCGGCAATAAATTCCAACAAAAAAGGGCGAGAAGAACGGGAAACGTCCAAATGGCATTTCCCGCAGCGTCTGAATTCATAAAACTATAGCCCTTATCCCTCATTCCGCTTCTCTCCACAACAAGCTGGAGATAGTTCCTCAATATCCATCCTGAAAATGATGCAAAGTAGATAATAAATAATCGGTCGACAGACCACAAAGAATTTTCCCCAAAAGCAAGCGTAAGGACGCGCGAGGCGACCGGTAGGGCCGCAGAGGTTAAAACTGTGACTAGGAGATCGGAGGCTTCAAACTCGCCATCCTTGCTCTCTCGGGACTTTTTCACCGTAAAACTCCCAACGAAATAGAACTCGGCATAAGCTCGAGCACCATACTATGGTAGCGAATAATTCCTTTCGCAAATTGGCAGCTGCATAGCGGAACGCACTCCGCGCACCGTCATATGATTCTAGTGACTAAGCAACAGAATCACAGACGAAGGGGTATGGGCGGTACCCCGCCAATAGGATTAGAAGTGGTTCCGCCCTAAAATGGGCTTAGCTCTCCCATCATCGTGCTGTACATCATGCGAAAGTAGAACCGATCCGTAAACACCGTATGGTTCCCATCATCAATCATTCTGGGATCCATATCTAGGACACCCCGATCGGACTCGCATTCTGGAAGCATCCATGGCGCCCAAATTTCAAGACCACGACTCATTGGAGATAGTCTAGTTGTCATCTGGAGGCTGTCCATTATTCGCCTCTCCGTTTTACCAAGACGATCAACCCGCCTTCTTAGGTAACGCGGCAGGCTCCAGGGATGTTCAGCTTTAATCTCGATAGGCTTTCCATCCACTCGAAAATTAGATAGATCGGCTAGCGCTGCTCCAAAATCTTCGGCGCGATAATAATGGCTCCTTGTAAGGGCGTAGTTTAAGGCTTCCTTGGTAAATGACGTCGCGCACGCAATTGAGCCAATAATTGGAAGCGCCTCAGTAAGACTTTCATCCGGATAAATCCTTTTCCCGCCATTCATCATGTCAAAAATGTCTTTGGAAAATTCGGGGTCTTGCTCAAACCTGTACTGCTCAAAGGAAGGGTCCTCCTGCAGCGGCATTGCTCCGCGGTCATATATTGCGTAACCACTCTGGATAAAGCTACGCACAAAAGGCTGGTATCCAATTGGAACGGGGATGTTACTCCCAACATCCTTTAATAGTGGACGCGGCTCATGCAAGCGATGAATGTACTTTCCCATGCGCATGCATTCGTCCAGCCCAACACGCGCAGCGCTCTTTCTATAAATAACGCCCCATTTGGAAAACTCATCTCGCTCGATGTCCCGATGCGAAAGCGGACGCCAGCGGCCTTTATCCCAAACGCAAGTTGCAAAAAAGAGCGCCGTTGAGAAATCGTTCGTCACGTCCAGCCAATTGGTCTCTAAGCCGTAATGCTGACCCAAAAGTTCATAAAGAACATCGCAACGATTCCATTCCCGCACGGACTGAAACTGATCAATAAAGCGGCTGAACTCAAATAGCCGCATATCTGCCACGAGACGATACAGCTCTTGGTCTTTAATATTGTTAAACTGTCGAAGTTTTCTCTTGAGCGATGATTCAGACCGTGGATAAATCTGCTTTTCGCCTCGATAGAAAAATCGCCTCTTAGATTGTTCGAGAATGATCCCATGGGGATATTGGATCAAAACCGCATCGGTTTGGGGATCGCGCTCAAGATACTCTCGACAGACTTCTAGAAGGCTATTGCGAGGAGTATAAAAATTCTCACCCGAAAGGGTGCTAAGAGTCATCTCCTCTCCTCGAAGCTGATCAATCATATCCTCTCGAAGAAACTCCATCAGGCCACCGTGATCGATAACCTTGTAGCGTTGGTCGTTGTTTTCCAATGCCCACCATCTTCCTCGTCAAGGTAGCCAACCATACATATCTTAAAATGCCAAATCGCTCCCCGCTAAAATAAGGCGCACGCCGAAGACACAAGAAGATACACACTCACGCCAGCTTAAATGTGGCAAACCGATTAAAAGACTAATCTATCGCGCGGACAAAATTACTCGTGACGGGGTCAGTGAATAATCGCGTTGAAATAGTGGTGCAGGGGTACTGACGATTAGCACAAACAAAAGGCTATGCCTTAGCTGAGGACGGCCACAAATCCCCAATCATCATGGAAGCTCAACAACAGACAGCCGCCCCTCCAAAATCAACCGGTGCATCAAGTTCTTCCCGTGATCCCGGTTGTCCATTGATGCGCCGTACGAGTCGAGCAGCCTTGATATATTAAGGAGCAGCTCCTCACGAGCAGTTTCGCGATAGGGCTTGTAGAAAAACACCAGTTCAACCGGACCTGTATATAAATCAACAATGTCAAATATTGCTTGAAAATAAGCGTAATCGGCCTTCGCAAGGGAATGCCCGAATACTTTGATAACAACTGTTTCTCGAGGTTCTTCTTTTGATGGCGCGCCAAATGCAATTGGCTCTCCCCCGCCGGGCCTCCCAGAACGAATAATTCTAAATGTCTTAGAAAATCTTGCCGCCCCAGGATCATCCATGCAGTTTGTACCATCGGCGCCAAAGATTATGTCTCCGTTAAGCCTACCGTGGATATTAATGAATTTGAATGTGGACTCGTTCCGCCAAATGGATGGAATCGACGGGCTTGTGTAGTTAAAACTGAGCACAGTAGCCGCTGTAACGCAACCGCCATCCCAGCTCGCTATGCCAGACAACAACTGTTCAATTAGCTGTTCCGAAGCCTCGTAATATTCGTTGTTAAGTTTTACTTCGCGACTAAGATATCGACTGAACTCAGCTTCTAGCTTATGAAGCTCTTGTTCGAGCACCGAACGAAGAGAGTTTTGCGTCCAACTTTTAACGTCCACATATACGCCGCAGAGAAAGCTAGCAACGACTTCGACAGCAAGACCCGGCGTTTGCTCCTTCAACGCATCTCGATAGTCATCAATATCCGCATACGTATAGGGGAAGATATCGGAGACAGTGTGGAGACGCCCGGAATCGTCGTCATCTTCAAAATATCCCGCTTCACGCATTTCGCGGAAAACGTCTTCTTGCAGTTTGCCCCAATCGTATCCAGTCGATTTTTCGATCTTCTCATTCAATTGTGTTAAATAGTGATTCGGCCATTTAATCCAGGGATGAGACTGCAGAAACACAAAATACTCGAGGAGAGTTCGAATAGCGACAAAATGTTGTCTATCCATAGGTGAGGAGGACGGAAGCGCCCCAGAGTTGCGCTCCATTTCGATAACATCGGAGACCGCTAACTCGACGTCACTCCAATTAACGTCATAGCCTTTATCAGCAAGTTCTTTACGGAAATAGAGAATCAAGTCCCAGGCGGTAATACCTGAGGCAGAGAGAGTTTTTACCCAGCCCTTTTTACTGATGTTTTTATTTTTATCGATAACAGCCATCCTCGGTCTGAAGAACTGAACAAACCTGGAATTTAAACCGCATGTGATATCAAAGCCGTTGCCGAGAACAAGAAGCTGATGAGAGATGCGCGAGTTCATTGGATAGACAGCCTTTCAAAGCGGATAGTTATTTAAATGCGCCAACAAATACCACCGTCAAGGGACCATTTTTCTCAGTAAGGGTCGCGATGACACTTCGGTTCATCGTTAGCGCCAGGCGATTTTAGCCAGTAATAGTCAAGCGATTTTGACCAGTTCCGATCCCCAGATAATGACCGCCACGCCTCCATGCCGCCACTACGCTGGTGACTCCAATACTCCGTCTTTAGAAGGACCATTGAAGTGAACGAGTGACACTCGGGGGCCGTCAATCCAATGCCACCAAAACCTCGAATCAACCTTTGAGCCCTCTCACGAATCAGTCATTAATCGAGGCGATCATATATCAGACCTAATCAGCATCAGGAATATGGCTTTTAAATCTGAAAATTGAACCGGCGGGGATAATAAAAATTCGTTCGGAAAGCAACCGCTTCTCGTCATCGTTCGCGCCGCCGCGGCTCAACAATTTTTCCTTAAGCTCTTTTGAAAAACGGCGGAAAGACGCAGGGCTCCTTCTAGCGGATACAGCTTCAGTCGAAGCTATCAAAACAAAGCGATTTTCGCCTGATCTTAGAAGCTTCACCACAGTTTCCCACCAGCGTATATCCGTCTCTCCAAGCGACAAACCAAAAATTATTAGTATATTGGACCTAAGAATAAAATCTTCTGCTTTACGGTCATCGACGGAACCGAATAGCTTCTGTATCTCGCCTTTTACAAAGGTGGACGCAATATCTTCGTTTTTGGAAAGAGCATCCGATCCAATCTGGGACACATCATTAACTCCACATATGGGTTCACGACCGAGAGCACCATGAGCTTGGACAAGTCGAGTGAGCCGGATAGAAGAAACACCCAAGCTATCCTCAGGGGCAGCACACCCGTTTGCTTCGACAGCGTTAAATAAACGAGGAAGTAACGTAGTGTAGTTAAATGTGACAATCGAAACACTCAGCACAAAATCAGTTGAATAGTGACCAAGAATCCGCTGTCTTTCCAGAGGTTGCAACGCAGAGTACCAATATGACAAAGAGGCCATAACAGATTCGGAGTTAGCTTCGATGAATTCATCGGTTGCCCTTTTATCTTCCAATGCGATGAAAGCGGCAAGATCGATATCTATTGCTTCTTTGCAATCAAGCGCGGATTCAACTGGGTCTTCCTCGTCAACCTCAAGATTGGAAGTGTACTCACCTAATTTTTTCTCAAAATCGGCCCACTCCCGCGCTCCTTCTTTTTCGATACAACCTGCCAAACGGCCAACTGGGCCTTCATCCGAAGCATGGTTTTTGGAGAAGAAATCCATAAACCTAGTGGTACTTGTCTTCAACCCTGCCGACAAATCAAATCCATTGCCAACCAAGACCGTCACGGATAGATTACTCGCCAAGCCAACCCCTTATAATTGAGCCCTTAACTTTTTGGGAATTATAGCGCCCCACATGGACAAACGAAGGGAGCTGCCGAGTAACAGCGACCGGCAACTATCAATTGTTTTAATTAATCATCTATTTGTAGTCGAAATCGATCGGAGCTATAGCAGCATAATTACCGAGCGCTCAAGCGTTTAATCTTCCTGTAGATCTTAGCCTCATCAGGGGCAATAGGATCATTGGGAAACGCCTTTTGGGCTCTTGCCACGTAGGAGAGAAAGTTCCCATAGCGAGAAAATGCAGAAGAACCAGCATCACCAGAAGGGCACAACCTTCTTCCCTTAATACCGAGCGGTGAATAATGTTGATACAGAGCGGAGACGCGCTTTTTTGATGCGTGCCTTCCCTCCCCCTGATTAGAACGCGCAATCGCAGTGGCCGCCTCACGGAGACGCTTATGGTACCTTCCAACCGTAGACTGTCGAAGTCTTACAACGCGCCCGTCAAAGTCAAACCCCAGGAAACTGACTTTCTGCGCCGGATGTACACCGGAGTACGGATAGACCTTACCCGCACGACCGCTTTCAAAATCAAGCTGAGCAACTCCGCC
>CAKTWK010000037.1 GCA_934630735.1 uncultured Collinsella sp.
ACCAAGACAGGCAGCAGCACCACGGCAAACAGCAGCACGGCATACTTGATGTACGTGAGCGGCTTGAGCTTTTTCGTTGATAGCTTTTTGCCGGGAATCTTGTGTAGAAGTTCCTGCAGCCATCCAAACGGGCACAAAAAGCCGCATACAAAACGCCCCAACAGTACGCCGATCAGAATGAGCGTTCCGGTGACGTAATACGAAAAGCTAAACTTAGACGAGCCCACCACCGACTGAAACGAGCCGATGGGACACGCACCCGAAGCCGCCGGACACGAGTAGCAGTTGAGTCCCGGCACACAGACGGCCTTGCCCGCCCCTTGGTAAATGCCTCCCTTGGCAAAATTGGGCAGATGAATATTGGTCGCAAGCGTCGCCGCCGCCTGAATCAATCCGCGAAATCGGGCCAAAACATGCGACGCAGTGTTTTCTCTTTTATCCAATTCCGATACACTCCAAGCACAGCCTAATCGCTTTGGCCAGCACGGCATCCGCCTCGCCACGCATAACACCAAAGCACACCATGGCAATTCCGACGATCAACAAAGCGACCTGTACCACGGGTTTTACCGCTTTGAACAACTCGACCACTCCTTTCGTTACGCGACCATTGGACCATATCGACTATAAAATCCGTGTTAAGCGCGATTTGGAATGTGCAAGGAGACTGTTATGCGAATTTTGATCGTCGAGGACGAGCAGGCGCTGTGCGATGCAATCGCGCGCAGCTTGCGAAACTTGGCGTACAGCGTCGACTGCTGTCACGACGGACAGGAGGCGCTCGACCTACTGAACGTTGAGACCTTCGACCTTGTGGTACTCGACCTCAACCTTCCCCGTATCGACGGCATGACCGTACTCAGGGAACTTAGGAAAACTGACTTCGAGACGAAGGTACTGATTCTGTCCGCACGTGGCGAAGTATCCGATAAAGTCGCCGGACTTGATGCCGGCGCCAACGATTACCTCACCAAGCCGTTTCATCTGGACGAGCTTGCGGCAAGAATTCGCAGCCTTACCCTCAGACGCTTTACACAAAGCGATGTTGTCCTGACCTGCGGATCGCTGAGCTTTGACACCAAGGCGCGCATCGCTTCCGTGGACAGCGAGGCTCTATCTCTTACGCGCAAGGAAACGGGAATCTTGGAATACCTGATGCTTCATCAGGGGCGACCGGTAAGCCAAGAGGAGCTTATCGAGCACGTTTGGGATAGCAGCGTAAACAGCTTTAGCAACGCAACCCGCGTTCATATCTCGTCACTCCGCAAAAAGCTACGCAGCGCTTTGGGATACGACCCGATTAGCAATCGGATTGGAGAGGGCTACGTTATGGAGGATGGAGAATGAAAGGGCTTTCGCTGCAATGGCGCATAACGATCATGACGGCACTGCTCACGTGTGCAGCATGCGTGCTGACGAACTGCCTGGTCGGCTATACGGGCATGCGCTACATGGATGCCATCGGCAGTAACATCTCGGCCTTTAACGCAACCGGCGAAGATTCGCCCCAGGCGTTCGACCCAACGAAAGCGACCCCCGATGACAAGGTCACGATCGTCGTAAACGACGCACAGGAGTCTTTTGGCACGACAACCTGGTACATCACGGCTGGAGTCACACTCCTTGGCGGCGCGCTAGCATACTTTGCGAGCGGCCGTGCACTCAAACCGCTACGGGCTTTTGCAGCCCAGGTTGAGCGTGTGCAGCCTGACAACCTAAGCGAAATCAGGCTCAGTGAAGATGTGCCCACCGAGCTACAGCGATGCAGCGCCTCTTTCAACGACATGATCGCCCGTCTTGGCGAAGGGTTCTCTGCGCAGCGTCAGTTTACCGGCAACGCCGCACACGAGCTGCGCACCCCGCTCGCCCTTATGCAAGCACAGATTGAACTATTCATCTCCGAGCACTCCGGTTTGCAACCCGAAACAGCCGAGCTGCTCGGCCTGCTACAAGAACAAACCGAGCGCATGTCTCGAATGACCAAGGTATTGCTCGAGATGAGTGAGCTCCGCAGCGTTCCTTGCGAGGACGCTGTTGAACTCGGTCCCTTGTCCGAAGAGGTCCTCACCGACCTTGCGCCACTTGCCGAAAATAAGGGCATAGCCCTCAATTGTGCTGGAGACGCTTTAGTAATCGGGAACGATGCGCTCCTCTATCGGCTGGTGTTCAACCTGGTCGAAAACGCCATCCGTTACAGCCGCT
This sequence comes from uncultured Collinsella sp., assembly GCA_934630735.1. Classification (GTDB taxonomy): domain Bacteria; phylum Actinomycetota; class Coriobacteriia; order Coriobacteriales; family Coriobacteriaceae; genus Collinsella. The sequence goes on from CAKTWK010000037.1 coordinate 2,203, forward strand.
CCGGCTCGACTGTCAACGTCTCCATCAGCGGCAGCGACAGCCACGTGCTCCTGCGAGTCAAAGATGAGGGCCCGGGAATACCCAAGCAGTACCGAGAGAGCATCTTCCAGCCGTTCTTTCGTCTAGACAAATCCCGCAGCAGGGCATACGGCGGCGCAGGACTCGGACTAGCGCTCGTTTGGGAGATCGCAGCGCTTCACGGTGGCACGGTAGAGGTCGAAGCAAGTTCCGAGAACGGAACCACCATGCTCGTAAACCTTCCAAAACGATCCGCAGCGTTAACCGATCAGTAAAACGAAAGGGGTCCCGAGCAACAAGAGTACAATTGCTGCTATTGTTGCCAGCTGTTGGGAGATGGAAGATGGACTGCGATGGCTACCCATGCGTTCCCATGCCGTTGATGTGCACCGCCTTTGTGCCGGGGCAGATCGACGCTGCGGTTGCAGGCATTTCCGACCCCGATTCACGCGCCATCGCCACGGCAGAAGCGCTGTACTTTCGCGGACAGGCCGCACTCGCCGCCAAGACAGCACGCCCCTATCTTGACGCCACCGACCCCGCACTGCGCTATTCCGCATGCTTTATCTGCGGATATGCCAGTCTGTCGCTCAACCGTATCGCCGATGCCCGCCGTTGCCTTGCTGGCATCCTCGATACGCCGGCCGACGAGGAATCACCCACCGTCCACGCCACGCATATCCTGTTCGCCTCGGCCGCGAGCGTCCTGCTGCACTTGCCTTCCCCGTATTCCGCCGAAGAGTTTTATCCGCTTGCGGCGCATCTGCCCGAAGGCCTGCGCCTGTTCGCCAGCTACGTGATGGCGCACGCCTTATATCTGCGCGGCGAATACGGCCGCAGCCTGGGCATGGCGGAAAACGCCCTGATTATGAAACAGAGAAGCTACCCCATCTCGGAACTGTTCCTGCACTTGGCAGCTTCCATGGCATGCATGAGCCTCAAGGACATCGACGCCGCAAAAGCGCATTTTGGAGCCGCTTGGAATATTGCGCGCCCCGACGGCCTTATCGAGCTCATTGGCGAGCACCACGGCCTTTTACAGGGGCTCATCGAGGCGTGCCTAAAAACGCAATACCCTGACGACTTCGCGCGCATCATCGAGATCACGTACCGCTTCAGCTACGGCTGGCGGCGCATCCACAACCCCGATTCGGGCGAGGACGTGGCCGACGATCTAACAACCACGGAATTCACCATGGCCATGCTCGCCTGTCGTGGGTGGACCAACGCCGAAATCGCACGCCATATGGGAGTATCGCCGGGCACCGTCAAAAACCGCCTATCCGGCGTATACGCAAAGCTTGGCATCGGCACACGCGCCGAGCTGGTCGCGCATATGTTGCGTTAGCGACCGGGCTGTCAAACGCATCGAACGCGTTCCGGAACCCGGCGCTTCGCTCGATTAATTTGGACATTTTGACCCTTGAACGGCACTACCGCCACGGGGCACCTTCTCGCACAATTGGATTATTTCCACCGATATTTGCGGGATGGGAGCCCAAGATGCTTGATCGCCGTTCGTTACTTGTCGCCGGAGCGTCCTCGTTAGCGAGCATTATGTTGCCTCGCGTGCCGGGAAGCGCAAACGCCTTCATATTGCCGTTCGCACCCACCGAAGCCTATGCCGACGAAAAAGATCCCTTCAGGGTGCTCGTTCTCTCGCGCACCATGTTTGGTGTGGTCGTGGTCGACGTCGCCAACAAGAATACGCCCATCGCAGGCGCCAAGGTCACGCTCACGTCGCGCTACGCCGCAGGCAAGCAGCTCGCCGCCACGACCGATGAAGAAGGCACGGCCATCTTTGAGGTCGCCCCTCTTTCGGAAGGCTACGTGGACGAGGCAACGCTTCTCGACGCGTACGACTTTAACGGCGGCATCTCCATTAGCATGGCGGGCTACCGCGATGTCGAGATTCCCCTTGCGCGTATCCAGGGCGGCACCGCCATAACCGCACCCACACGTCCGCTCTCCGATGGCGAGCCGTACTTCCGCCAGCTCACGTTCGACGAATGGGACATCCAGTACGCCGACGCCACGTTTATGGCAATGCCAGCGGACGAAGCAGCAAACGACCAACCCGACACGCATGCTTTTACCGTGCAGGCCCATCTGCCGCAGGGCGGGCAGGCAACGTTGCATATCAATAAAGTGATGCCCGCTGCGGGCAGCTCATCCGAAACCGTCACGCAGATTGGCCAAGTCAAGGCCAGCGCATCGGGCGCGGATAATCTGGCGACGTTCACACTCGAAGACAAGTTCCTCGATGCAGCGTCGAGCCTTCTGGAGGAAGGATGCAAGCTGCGCTTTGTCCTCGACTACCAGGGCAAGACCTATACACTCTCCTCCCCCATGGCCGTTGTCACCGCGCCGGCCGCAAAGGCAGAATCGGGCTCGACCACTATCGTCCCCACTACCATGGACCAAGAGATCACTCCGTTTGATTTCCCGGCGGCGTTTCCCGGCATTGGCGGCAATAAGTTCACGTGCTGGATGCCCACATTTCCGATCCTCTTCGATTTCTCGTTTGCTGGATACGTGCTGTTTGGTGGAGGATACAAACCAGCCAGCTATATGAACGATTCGGGCAACCCTGATCCGGAATACTGGAAGAAATCGCCGCGTGAGTCGGGCGCCAAGCAGGCAAACCGCTACCTCGACGAGATGGAGGGGAAGTGGAATCAGTACAAGAGTATGAGTGCCGGTTCGGGCACCGATCCAAGAAACACCAAGCTCCTTCGCCACCATTGCACGCCGCTGTTCACGATGGATATCGCCACACAGCTGTACGGCTCGCTCGCCTACGATTGGGTGGGCAAAACCTGGGGTAACAACAACGACCCCGCATACGGCAATATTAAGGCCCTCTTCCAGGTAAGAACCGACCTCAATTGGACCGAGCAGTTTACCCTAGGACCGGTGCCATTTTTCCTAAACGTCAACCCTTGGGTGCTGGCGAAGCTGGCGCTCGCTGTGGGTGCCCACACGCACGGCAGCGGCGCGGCGTTTTTCAAGAACATTTCGCTCGACTATTCCAACACGTCGGGCTCGTTCACCATCCAGATCGGGCTTGCCGTCACCTTTGGCGCCGGCGTTGCAGGCGTCGCTTCGTCTGCCGTGCGCGGCGCCGCATCCCTCACGCTGTTCATTGGGTACGAGAAGGCAGATGGACACCAGCTTCCGCGGCTGCGCGTAGGTGCAGACGTCGATGTCGATGTGATACTCCAGTTCGTAATGTTCAAGTGGACCACCAAGGCTTGGTCGGGGTCGTGGCCCACACTCATCGATTCGTGGAATATGTCGGTGAACAATGGCGACCAGTATGTGCTCCAGCGCTCTGAGCTCGCATTGGGTGGAGATACGCCTTACACGCTGGATGCCTGCTTCGGCTCGGCCGGCAGCATCGAGGCGGGCGGCGTGCCGCAATTTATCGCATCGGCCACCATCGTCACCAACGCCGAGCTGCTCGCACGCGCCGAGGTTAAGGCCACTGCCGTAAACGCCGCGTCTGTCGTGCGCGATTGGGATCAAGCGGTCACGCGCATTGAGCTCGAGGCGGATGCAGAAAGCGACGACACGAGACAGATCGAGCATTTCGTCCACGCGCTGATGGAGAACGACGAAAATGCCGCGCCGATGTATGAGTACACCTACATCGGCCAGGTAGCGAACGCCGTTGCGGACCCGAACGCCAATTCTGCTGGTGTATCGGAGGACGAGCGTGGCGGCATCAAACCCTCGAGCGACAACGTGCTGTTTTCCGGCGTGCTCAGCGAAGCCCACATGAAACTGGCAATGATTGCCGGCGTAGAATGCCTGTTCCGCATCGCCTCGGTGCGCTACGGCGACCATGGCCGCTCGCGCCTGGTGGTGCACACAAAGGCAAACGGCACGTGGTCCGCTCCCACGCCCGTGGACTTCCCCCTTGGCTTTGGCGAGGGCGACGTGGAGCGCGACGGCATATACGATTACGACTTCGACGTGGTGGAATATACGGACGGAAGAAGAAACCAGGACGCCTACGTGCTGCTGGTCTCGGGCGAGCGCCGCGACGGCGACAACACCCTTTTCGATGCGGCGAGCACATCCGGCATACTGTCCGTTGTGCGCCTGCGCATAAGCAACGGCGGAGTTCGCGTGGTGTCGCATACGTCATGGCGCAGCATCTCGCGTGGCCGCCTGCAAGAGGATGGCTACCATTGCCTGCAGTGCCCACGCATCACGGTGGGTAAGACGCTGGTCGACGGCCGCCTGTCGGGCGCTTACCTCCACCGCCGCGGAACCACCGCAGAAAAGGCGCTCGGCAGCGAGGCTGAGGTTGCGCTGGAGTGCTTTACCCTATGGTCGGACGTTTCGGGCGACAGCCTGACGTTCCGTCAAGTTCTCCGCTTTCCGCAAGCACCGTCGAGTATCGAGTTGGGCGAGTCCGAGAATATCAACGGCAAAATGGTGGTGCCCGTTGCGTACGAGACCGCAGACGGTTGCGGCTGTGCATCGTACGCCGTGATCGGCCAGTCCATTGCGGGCTGGGGCGTTATGTCACCAGATGTCACAGTACCCCGTGCGGTGCCGTGGCCACAACACTCGGGCTTTTTGGCAACCGTCAACGAGCAACTGCAGCATATTACTTGGACGCGAGGCGCATCGACATTTGCAACGCAGCCCGTGGGTGCCGCAGGCTGTGGCCCGGCATCGTTTAGCGTAAGCAACAACGGCCGGTGCGTGATGTACGTAGAGAACACCGACGGCAAAGTGGGACAGACCTACGACGAAGAAGGCAACCCGGTAGCAGTGATGGGCAAGCACTTCCGCATCTTCGCCAGCACTTTGGCAGGCGATCTGTTCACGGAGCCGTTCGTGATGTGCGAGCTGGACCATCCCATCGATCAGATAACGACATTTTTGACGTCGGGAGGCATGCTCTCCGCGCTCGCCACGCACATTGTGAGCGCGGAGAAGAGCGAGGCAGAGCTGCACGGCATCGAAGTGCCCTTGGTGGCGTGTGCCACTCCGACGGGCGCGGTCGCTACCTCGGGCGCGGTGGTGCCCGGAGCAGCAGGCGAATCCTTCATGGTCACGGTGCGAAACGACGGCAACACTTTGCTGACCGCCGGCACGATCGATCTATACCGAGAGGGCTCCAGCCAGCCGTTCTCCAGCGCATCCATCGGATTCGGAGCGAACGCACGCATGGCTTCGATCTACGATCCAGAGCTTGCCGAGGACGCTTCGGCCAACGACATGGCACACGTGAAGTACGCGCTCGAGACGCTGGGCGCGCTTTTTGCAACGCACCCGCTGGTAGCCGACAACGGCAACGCCGTGCTGGCACCGGGTTGCACGGCACAGTTCCGCATGAGCTTCGCCATCCCCGAGAGTTGGAGCGACGAAGTGGGCAAACGCGTAACGCTCTACGCAAAGGCGCGCGACCTGGTGGCGCTCGACCCCGTGACGCTCAAGGAAATCCGACCCGGCGCAAACTCGGCACTGGGTGCCGTACTGCACGAGCTTCATGTGCCCGACGCGGCATGCGAACGCTCAGAAGTTCAGGTCGGCGTATGCGACAGCGCGGATACGACAGGACTTCACGACGCCCCGATGACAGCAGACGGCGATGGTGGCTCGAGTGGCGGCGGTGCTGACGAGGGTGGCGGCTCCGGCGGAAGCAGCTCCGGCAGCGGCAAGGATCACGGCAATAACAAGCGCTCCGGAAAAGCGGGCGCGCTTGCGGGCACGGGCGATGTCAACGCTCCCCTTACGGCAGCCGCAGCAGCACTCGCCGCGGCAGGCGCCGGCCTCGTCGCCTACAGTGCCCGCCGTACGGCGCTCGAAAACGACACCGCCAATGAGGTCAATTCGGATAGGCCTCGCTAGCTCCTAGTTACTTTTGTGAGAGACGCCGACTCGGCTCATCGAACACCAAAATGGGCTGGTTCTGAATACCCAGAGCCAGCCCATTGCGCATTAAATGTCGTCTGAGGAGTCGAGTTCTGCCTCGAGCTTGGCACGGCGTCTTTTCGCCGTGAAAAACGTTGCGCACAGGACAGCAAACGTGGCCGCGAAAATCGTCGCACCGCAGAACACGCCCGTGGCCAGGTTCGCCAACCAAAAGACGCTTTCGAGCGGTACGGTCTGCGCCTCAGCGATACAGCGCATTGCGGCAATAACAAGCGCGAACGCGGCGCCGCTAAGACCGCTGACAAGCAGGAAATATCCAACAGGAAGATGCTCGGTTTGCCCAAAACGATTGGTATCGACATAGCCCTTCCGCGTTTGCAGTCCTGCGCAAATCAACATCACGAGAACGAGCCACAAATACATGGCTGCCTCGAACGGCGTTGCAAAGCCATGCGGCATTTCACTGGCGTCGCTGTGAACCCACGCGACCTGTCGAGCTATAAACTGGTAGAAAAAGATCATCAACATGCCAAACGAAAGCAGCACGAAACCAATCTTGTAGATCTTCGCGCTCTCAGCCTCCAGGCGTTCATCCTTTGGGCCGGCATATTCACGCCACTTTTGCACGATTTTCAGATCTTCATATTTCATAGTGAACTCCTAAAGAGTATTAGGGTCGGCGTCGGTTTCGTCTTCCCAAAACAAGTCGTTCAACGTAACGCGCAGCGCCTTACAGATTGCCACGCACAAATTGAGCGTGGGGTTGTAGCCGCCCGCCTCGATAAGGCCGATGGTTTGGCGCGTAACGCCCACGGCTTGGGCTAAGTCAGCTTGCGAAAGGCCAGCCGCCGCGCGTGCCGCCTTCATGCGTAGGTTCTTTTTGCCCGGCATGGAGTTCCTTTCGTAAATGTGGACAGATATCCGTTGCAACATGACAGAAATATATTGCATCCTTCACAAGATGTCAACTATATCTGTCATTATGGAAACCATGTTCGCCATCGCCATGTGGACATAACAATTTCGATTCGCTATTCAAACTTACTCGGACAGAACCGACTCGGTTTTGTCCGAGTAAACGCGAGCGTAAACTATCACTGTCCGCTATTCGACATCCGGCCCCTCCCCCATCAGCCATCGGGCGATGTCGACCACCTTAATCCCCTCATAATCAACAGCCTCGTGCTTTGTTCGCGCAATGACCATTTTGGGATACGCATCACGTATCGCAAGCAGGGGTGCCACTTCGCGTTCAAAAGTCTCCTGACGCGAAATGTCATCGCTAACTTGGATATACACTCGCTCATCGCGACGAATTGCCACGAAGTCGATTTCCTTCTTATAAAGCACCCCGACATAGATTTCCCAACCGCGTCTTAGGAGCTCTATGGCGACCATATTTTCATATACGTGCCCGAAGTCGAGCTTTTTAGTGCCCAGTTTTGCGTATCTGATTGCATGATCCGATAAATAGTATTTATCACCCGAAGTGAGGTACTTTTTACCGCCTACGTCATAGCGGCGCACTCGATAGAACGCAAAGGCCTGGCATAAATATCCGAGGTACTGGGCGAGCGTTGCCACGGAAACGCGTGTTCCGGCAGCATCCAGCGCAGCCACAATCCCGCTAACAGAAGATATGTTACCGATATTGTCCATTAGGAAATCGCATGCACGTTCTAGTTGCACCTTGTTACGAACCCCATGCTTTTCTTCCACATCACGCAAAACCAAGACATCTAGCACGTTCGCAATATATCGATAGCGAGCTCGCTCGCTAGGATACAAATATGAGCCAGGCATTCCGCCCTCTCTCAAATATCGGTCAAGCGCTTCGTCCGGGTTATGAATTTCGTAATATGTCGAAAACTCAAGCAAAGAAAACGGAAATACTTCAACCTCATATGTCCGCCCGCGAAAAAGCGTCGCCAAATCACTCGAAAGCAAGAAAGCGTTGGAGCCAGTAACGTAGATATCGTATTTTCCCGATGCATGAAGGCTGTTGACCGCTTTTTCGAACCCAACGCAGGTTTGCACCTCATCGATCATCACAATGTTATCGAGGCCCTCGCAATAGCCTTCCTCAACATAGCGATGCAGTGCTCGATAATCCGTTAGTTCCTCGAATTCGAGGAGATTGAAATTGATGCGGATAATATTGGCATCGGGGTCGGCCTCACGAAAGCGATCGGCAAGAGCTTCCAGTAGAACAGATTTGCCGCACCTACGAATGCCGGTAATAACCTTGATGTCCGGCGTTCCCTTAGCGCCAAGAAGCGCTTCCATATATTGAGGACGTTCGATAATCTTCATATCTTCACCGTTCTATTAAATAAAAGCTCTCTTGATTCGTTTTCGTTTAATATATATCTTATTCTACTAAATGAAATCAAATAACTCTTGATTTTATTCAGCTATTTCTCCCAATAGCGTAACATCAGTCAATATACCACGAACGATTGTTCGATGGATTTCGTGTTGGGTGGAATCGCCCAAGGGCTGGGCTATGCTACCTTGACTATCTATATGACTAAAACGCAGCAAAGGAGCACCGAGAGAGCGAGTATGGCAAAAAACACCGCAAACTATGGTAACGACAGTATCCGCCAGCTCAAGGACGAGGAGCGCGTACGCCTGCGCCCCGCCGTCATCTTTGGCTCGGACGGACTCGACGGTTGCGCGCATGCCGCCTTCGAGATCCTGTCCAACGCCGTTGACGAGGCGCGCCAGGGCTACGGCAAACTCATCACCCTTACCGCCTTTCGCGATGGCTCCATCCAGGTAGAGGACAACGGCCGCGGCTGCCCGCTCGACTGGAACCCCTCCGAGAAGCGCTTTAACTGGGAGCTCGTCTTTTGCGAGCTCTACGCCGGCGGCAAGTATAACAACAACCAGGGCGGCGACTACGACTTCTCGCTCGGCACCAACGGCCTGGGCTCCTGCGCGACCCAGTACGCTTCTGAGTACATGGACGTCACGGTTTGGCGTGACGGTAACAAGTACTCTCTGCACTTTAAGAAGGGTAAGGTCGTCGGCGCCAAAAAGAAGGCGCTCGAGATTGAGCCCAGCGACGAGAACCGCACCGGCACCACCATCAAGTGGCGCCCCGATCTTGAGGTCTTCACCTCCATCAGCATCCCCCACGATTGGTATCGCGAGACCATGCGCCGCCAGGCCGTGGTCAACGCCAACGTTACCTTCCGCCTGCGCATCGAGGGCGACGATGGCGAGTTTTCCGAAGAGGACTTTTGCTACCCCAAGGGCATCGAGGACTATGTGCTCGAGAAGGTCGGTGCCGACTACCTCACCGAGCCCTTCTTTATCGAGGCCGACCGCCGCGGTCGCGACCGCGAGGACCTGCCCGACTACAACGTCAAGATTACCGCGTGCATGTGCTTCTCGCGCACCTTCATGATGCAGGAGTACTACCACAACTCGTCATGGCTCGAGAACGGCGGTTCGCCCGAAAAGGCTGCCCGCAGCGCTCTGACCAGCGCCATCGATGCCTACATCAAGCAACAGGGCAAGTACAACAAAAACGAGAGTAGCATCAAATGGCAGGACGTCCAGGACTGCCTGGTACTGGTGACCAACTGCTTCTCCACCCAGACGTCCTACGAAAACCAGACTAAGAAGGCCATCAACAACCGCTTTATCCAGCAGGCCATGACTGCCTTCTTTAAGGAGCGCCTCTCGACCTACTTGATCGAGAACAAAGACGCTGCCAACAAGATCATGGAGCAGGTGCTCATCAACAAGCGTTCGCGCGAGAACGCCGAGAAGACGCGCCAGAGCATCAAAACCAACCTGCAGCAGAAGACCGACATGGCCAACCGCGTGCAGAAGTTCATCGACTGCCGCTCCAAGGACAAGGACCGTCGCGAGATCTACATCGTAGAGGGCGACTCGGCAGCAGGCGCCATTCGCACCTCGCGCGATGCCGAGTTCCAGGGCGTTATGCCCGTCCGCGGCAAGATCCTCAACTGCCTAAAGGAAGATTATCCGCGCATCTTTAAGTCCGACATCATCATGGACCTCATGCGCGTGCTGGGCTGCGGTGTGGAGATCAAGGACAAGCGCATCAAGAACCTTGGCGCCTTTGACCTGGACAACCTCAACTGGAACAAGGTCATCATCTGTACGGACGCCGACGTCGACGGTTACCACATCCGCACGCTCGTACTCACCATGCTCTACCGCCTGGTGCCCACACTTATCGACGAGGGCTACGTCTATATCGCCGAGTCGCCGCTCTACGAGATCAACTGCAAAGAGAAGACCTACTTTGCCTACACCGAGCTCGAGAAAAACGGCATCCTCAAGGAGATTGGCGACCAGAAATGCTCGATCAACCGCTCCAAGGGTCTTGGTGAGAACGATCCGGACATGATGTGGCTCACCACCATGAACCCCGAGACGCGCCGCCTGATCAAGGTGGAGCCCGAGGACGTCACCAAGATGGAAACCATGTTCAACCTGTTGCTGGGCAACGACGAGGCGGGCCGTAAGCGCCACATCTCCGAGCATGGCAAGGAATACCTGGACCAGCTGGACCTGCAATAGCTGCAAATCGATAACGAAGGCCCACAAGAAGTTCAAGAGGAAATCGTGGCAAAGAAGAAGACAAAGAACCAGCCAAAGAAAAAGCAGGTCAACGCCGAGAACGTCATCGGCCTGCACTCCGAGGTCACCGACCAGCCGATCACGCAGACGCTCGAGGTCAACTACATGCCCTACGCCATGAGCGTCAACGTCTCGCGCGCATTCCCCGAGATTGACGGCTTTAAGCCCTCGCACCGCAAGCTGCTCTACACCATGTACAAGATGGGTCTGCTCAAGGGCGAGCGCCAGAAGAGCGCCAACATCGTGGGCCAGACCATGAAGCTCAACCCGCACGGCGATGCCGCGATCTACGAGACGATGGTGCGCCTGGCCACCGGCAACGAGGCGCTGCTCGCCCCCTTCGTGGAGTCGAAGGGCAACTTTGGCAAGTACTATTCGGGCGACCTGAGCTACGCCGCCTCGCGTTACACCGAGGCCAAGCTCTCCCCCATCAGCGCCGAGATCTTCAAGGACATCGACAAGGACCCGGTCGACTTCGTCGACAGCTACGACGGCGCCATGAAGGAGCCGCGCCTGCTGCCCACCACGTTCCCCAACATCCTCGTCTCGGCCAACAAGGGCATCGGCGTCGCCATGGCATCCGATATCTGCGGTTTCAACCTCAACGAGGTCTGTACCGCCACAATGCATTACCTGCAGGATCCCGACTGCGACCTGCTCGAGTACATGCCCATGCCCGACTTCTCGACCGGCGGCGAAATTATCTACCGCCGCGAGGAGATGGAAAAGATTATCGAGACCGGCCTTGGCAGCTTCCAAATCCGCTCCCGCTGGCGCTGGATTCCCGAAGAGCGCATCATCGAGGTGTACGAGATCCCCTACACCACCAAGACCGATGTCATTATCGAGCGCATCGTCAAGCTCTCCAAGGAGGGCAAGGTCAAAGAGATCGCCGACATCCGCGACGAGACCGACCTTTCGGGCCTGCGTATCGCCATCGACCTTAAGCGCGGTGTCGATCCCGACAAGCTCATGGCGAAGCTCTATCGCTCGACCACGCTGCAGGATTCGTTCTCGTGCAACTTCAACGTGCTCGTCGACGGCTATCCCCGCGTTATGGGCGTGCGCCAGATCCTGCACGAGTGGGTCAAGTGGCGTATTGAGTCCACGCGTCGCCGCATTAACTTTGACCTGGGCAAAAAGTCCGAGCGTCTGCACCTGCTGCACGGCCTCGAGGCAATTCTGCTCGACATCGACAAGGCGATCGCCATCATCCGCGGCACCAAGCTCGAGGCCGAGGTCGTGCCCAACCTTATGAAGGGTTTCGACATCGACGAGACCCAGGCCGAGTTTGTTGCCGAGCTCAAGCTCCGCAACATCAACGAGGAGTACATCCTCAACCGCACCAAGGACATTGCCAAGCTTGAGGGCGAGATTGCCGAGCTTGAGGAGATCCTCTCCAGCGAGGAGAACATCAAGAAGGTCATCAGCGACGAGCTGGCAGCGGTCAACAAGAAGTATGTGATGCCGCGCCGCACGGGCAAAATTGAGCCCCATGAGGTCATCGAGGTGAGCCTGGAGCCCGAGGTCGAGGAGTACCCGGTCACCATCATGCTCTCGCGCGATGGCTACCTTAAGAAGATGACGGACCGCGTGCTCAAGAAGGCGACCACGCTCAAGTACAAGGACGGCGATAAACCCTTTATCGAGTTCCCGTCCTCCAACACGCACGAGCTGCTCGTGTTTACCAACAAGAGCCAGGTATACAAGTGCAAGGTTGCGGCGTTTGAGGACACCAAGTCGGCTCAGCTGGGATCGTACCTGCCGACCGACCTCGAGATGGAACCCGACGAGAGTGTCATCTGGGTCATCGACCCCGAGGATTACAAGGCCGACGTGCTGTTTGTCTTTGAAAACGGCCGCGTGGTGCGCGTCGCACTTGCCGGATACGTCACCAAGACCAACCGCAAGCGCCTTAAGAACGCCATCTACGGCGGCAGCAAGCTGTTGTATGCCCAGGTGCTCAAGGAAGACCGCGACCTCGCGCTGGTCTCGAGCGACTACCGCCTGATGAACTTCAACACGTCGCTGCTCAAGACCAAGACGACCACCAACACGCAGGGCATCCAGGCTTTCACGGCCAAGAAGGGCCGCTCCGTCACCACCGTCGGCACGACCGAGGAGATTCTTGGCGCCGGCGTCTCGGCCGAGAAGTTCACCGCGCAGAGCCTGCCCTCCGCCGGTGCCCTCATGAAAGAGAACGACATGCCGAGTCTGTTTGACTAAAACAACGGTGGCCAAACCGTCATAGTTGTACAAAGCAGCGGGGCCCGGAGCGCAGCAACATCGCGCTCCGGGCCCCGCTCGCTGCAACGTATATCATATGCCCCACACGGGAATCGCTTGGACATCCTTGGTAATAAGGTATGGATCCGGGGTTTGACAGACAACGTGTCCAAACCCAATTTCATAGCCGGTCAGGCCCTCGAGACAGGAAAAATTCTTCACCGCATCTTTGCCCACCGTGGCTGACATCTTCACCTCGACGGGATGGAGAATATGGCCCTCTTGGATGAGCAAATCAATTTCGCGCTTCTTTTGGTCTCGATAGAACCATACGTCGCGAAGGCTCTTCCCCGCGTTCATGAAGCTCTTCAAAATTTCCGAGACAACGAACGTCTCAAATATATGCCCCGCCGCGGCCCCGTTGCGCAATTGCTCCGGCGTTATCCACCTCGTTAGATGACAAACAAGACCTGTATCCATAAAGAATATCTTAGGGGTCTTGGTCAGACGCTTATCGATATTAGGCCAAAAGGGCTCGACAATCCGAACGATGTTCGACGCCTGCAAAACCGAGAGCCAAGCCTTCACCGTCTTACGGTCGACGTCAACGGTGTTTCCAATATCGGTGGCATTTAACAGTTGCCCCGTTCTTGCTGCGCACGCGACCATAAAGCTGTAGAACTTCGCCTCATCCTTCACGTTTACAAGATCGCGAACATCGCGTTCGAGATATGCGGCAACGTAGTCGGAATAATAGGAGTCCCAATTGATATTTGGGTCTTGCAGTTCGGGCATCGAACCCCTATGGATGATGTTCCAAATATTTCCCGAAGACATCTTAGAGGCCGAGGAAACCTTTTTGGGGATATACGGACGAGGACCCTGGGAACCACCAACAAGCTCTCGCAAGCTTAAAGAAGGCATCTCCAGAATTCTAATCCTCCCCGCCAAAGATTCGCTCACCCCTTTCATGAGGTGATATGTCTGAGATCCCGTGAGGACGATTCGGCCCTTCTCCTCAGATTGATCGACAATCCACTTCACAGGAGAAAACAGCTCGGGTACGCGTTGAATCTCGTCGATGATAATCGGCAGATCATGAGACTCGAAAAACAGGGTTGCATCCTCTTTTGCAAGGAGATAATCCCGCGGGTTCTCCATCGAAACATAGTCGAATCGGTCACCGAGATGTTGCCTGAGAACCGTCGTCTTCCCGACTTGGCGCGCTCCGGTCACCAGGACAACTTTTCCCTGTCCCAGCATCGAATCTATCGTCTGTTCAATTTCGCGCTCGATGTACATAGAATCGCCTCCCGTTATGGAGCCTATTATCACGTACAAACGTTAATTGGTCAAAATCGGGAGCGCTACTCCCGATTTTGACTCACAATCTTCTGCCTGATTCTGGACCCAGCAGGGTCTCGGAGATAGCCAAGCGTATGGGCGTCGCCAGCAACTATGCAAGTCAATACAAACGCCGCCTCCTCGAGGACGGCGTTATCGGGGAACGTGGACGTGGCCTCGTCGGCTTCGACATCCCCGCGTTCAGGGAATTCTTGAGCGAGAAGGCGTTTTAGCACGCCGAGATTGTCCGAAAGGGCATCAGCGCATGGCAATCAGCACTCTTCTTGGTAAGGGCAGCAAGCATTTCCGCTAGTGCTGATTGCCATGCGCTCTTCTTGCCCTTAGGCGAGCTTGCGGGCGAGCTCTCGCACCTCTTCCAGCTTGGGCGAGGAGGCCATGCTGTCGCGCTCGGTCATACCGCTGATGGTGACAATGCCCCGGTCCTCCCACTTGCAGTATGCGCAGGTTGACTTGTACATGGCGATCGCCGCGTCATAGACACCCTCGCTGTGACTATCGAGCAAAAGGGCCGCCTTGGTGAACGGGAATCCCGTGGCACCGAAGGCGTACAGGCGGTCGATGGCGGCCTTTTCCTGCGCGGTGATATCAAACCAGTAGATAGGCGAGGCGAAGACGACCATATCTGCGTCTTTCAGCGACTCGATCACGTCGGCCATGTCATCCTTCTGCACGCAGACGCCCTCATGGGCGAAGCAGTACTGGCATCCCAAGCAGCCGGCGATCTTCTTGCCGGCAACGCGGATGACCTCGACCGTATGGCCGGCCTCGAGCGCGGTCTCGGCAAACGCCTCGACCATGGTATCGGTATTGGCGCCCTTACGCGGGCTGCCGCTCAACACAATGATATTCATAGGATTCCCTCTCTTTCATGCCGCAGGCGCGCGGCACACATTTCGTTGTAACCAAAACGGATGGAGCTATTCAGTCGTCTGTAGACCACATCTCTTGTTCGTGCTCTCTAGGCACAATCTCATTGCCTGACAACTCCTCAACTGTCTTGATTCTCTCTCCGAGAATTGAACAGCAAATCGTTGGCCGCAAAGTGTCGACTGTGGGAAAATTAACTAGAGCTTTCTCCTGCTCGCGTGAGCGTTCGCGTGTATGGGCCTGGCCGAATCGGGCAGGCGCAATATAGATCCAAGGAAACCGGCCTACGAACAAGGAGCGCCTTATGTATGGACAGCATGTTGCACCGCAAACCCATAACAAACGCACTGGCCTGTCTATCCGCAACGTCAAGCTTCATGCAGGCGCCAGAGTCGTCGCCTTCGGAGTAAGCATTCTTATGGCAGGGCAGCTTTTGCTACCCTGCGCAGCACTGGCGACCGAAATGCCCGAACCCGATGTCGCAACACCCATCACCTGCGACGAAGTCAACGCGGAAGGCAGCCTCACAGCAACCACCGTCGATCATTACTACGATTTGGAGCTACCCCCCGCTTTCGAGTTGGTCCAGAACGAGGCTCTTGTACACGATTTTCCCGACAAACCCGAGGACTTCATCTACGGGCTTAACGACACCGTCCATCTCTTCAAGATCGACACCGATACCGAAAGCCTTATAAAAACCGAGAACCCCAAAGAGGCCAGCGTCTCTATTACCCTGACCATGATCGACAATCACGTTAGAGCAACCGTAGTCTTTACAGGCAGTTACGCCGACGACCAAATCCCTTACAGGCTGGACCTCAACAGCTCAACCTACCTTGGCACACACGTTGACCGTGACTTCGACAGCGGGCAAGGGATTATGCACGAAACGCGGCACGATTACTACATCCGTTACGTCTTCGACAGTGACGTGCACTTGTTTGCAACCGATACGAGCGGTTCCAGACCCGAACCTCAAACCAAGCCCGAGCCCACACCGCAGCCCAATGCAAAAAAGCCCACGTCAAATCCCGTTTCCACCAAGGCAGTAGCGGCGGTTAAACCAGCCGGGGCCACCCTACCCGCGACGGGCGACAACGGCGCGATGGCAGCCGCCCTGAGTATTGCCGGTGGTGCAGTTGCGGCAGTTGGCATTTCTGCAACAAGGCGTCGCAACCGCTAGCCAGCATTTCGTACCCCGCAGACAAAGCTCTATCCCCGCTCCGATGAGCTTTACTCACCGAGAAGTTTCTTCCCGACGGAAATGAGCTTTTTCCAACGGTCGCCTTCACGCCATCGACGCCCCGCGAAACCGACGAAACAGACTGTGCCGAACCGCCATCGAGCTCTGCCCCATCGCAAACAGCGTCGACGGCGTCTTCTGGCAACATTTTTGGTCGCCATAGCTCCGGTTCGGCAGGACCCAGTCTCCGCTCGATCTCGAGCAAGACTTGTAAGGAGTCCACAGTCAAAATCAACTACGGAAATCGTGACGAGCCGATACCGCCCGCATGCCCCCTTCGAAATAGGCGCTGAGCAGCTCCTGGGCGTGGGCGAACTCGGGCCCTCGCCTCCAACCGAGCAGGCGGTTGACCGCGTGATTTCCCTGAACGCTGTGGACGAAGAGCAGATAGGCGTCCTCGCGCGAGAGCCCGGTCTTCTCCATGATCGAGGGAACCATCTGCTCCGCGCCGCGCTCGATAACGCGCTGGGCCACGCGGGCGTACGCGTCGTCATCCGAGTAGAGCAGATAATAGTCATCGTTTGCCGGCAGGCGCTGGAAGAGGGCATCCGCCTCCGTTCCTTTGAGCGGGGGCACGGACGGGCGACGGTGCTTAGGCCTCTTTGTTGGTCGCTCTAACGTATGCGTCGTCGCCCACGGGCTCCAGCCACTCGTTGGAGGTCTCCTCGCCCGGGACCTCCAACGCCAGATGGGAGAACCAACTGTCGGGCGCGGCGCCGTGCCAGTGCTTCACTCCCGGGGCGATGTTGACCACGTCGCCGGGGCGCAGCTCCTGTGCCGACTTTCCCCATTCTTGGTAAAACCCTCGGCCAGCCACGCAGACGAGGATCTGCCCGCCGCCGCTTTTGGCGTGATGGATGTGCCAGTTGTTGCGGCAGCCAGGCTCGAACGTCACGTTGTAGACGCCAACCTGCTCGGTGGAAAGGGGCGCGAGGTAGCTTTGACCGATAAAGTACTTCGCGAACGCGTCGTTGGGGACACCGATGGGGAAAGCCATCTCGTTTTGGTGCCGTGCCTTTGCATCGGCGGCATCGTCATCCGCCCAGACCTCCTTCGCCATGCGGAAGGCCGCCCATGCCTTGGGCCAACCCGCGTAAAACGCCGCGTGCGTAAGGATTTCCGCTATCTCCGCCCTGGTCACGCCGTTATTCTTCGCGGACATCAGATGATATTGGAACGAAAAGTCCGTCAGCCCCTGCGCCATTAGGGCAACCACCGTCACTATGCTGCGGTCGCGCAGGGAGAGCTCGCCCTCCCGACTCCACACCTCGCCGAACAGCACGTCATCGTTGAGCTGTGCGAATTTGGGGGCGAACTCCCCCAGGGCATCTCTGCCCGCCGTCTGTTTAATTGCCATGATCGATTTCCTCCTGTCGATGGTATTAGGCACAAATCTGCTTCCGAGCTGCCAAGCAGTCCGACTAGATTCCCATGCCCATTCGTCGCGTCTGTTCCAGAGCGGGATGCCCAGCAATTACGGAACACCCCTTGCGCCTCCGATTTGTATTGACGAGAATGAAGGTAATACCTAAACCTGACTTTAGGTCAAGGAATGAACGCTAGATTGATTTGGAGGAGCCATGTACACAATCGGACAGGTGGCGGAGATGTTCGATTTGCGCCCGCTTCAACGCTGCGATATTACGACAAGCAGGGACTGTTTCCAGGATTAGAGCGAGCGTCCGGCATTCGCCAATTCGGCGACAGGGAACTCGAGGCGCTTCGGGTCATCGAATGCCTAAAGAAGGCGGGGATGGAAATCAAGGACATCCGGCTGTTCATGGAATGGTGCGCGGAAGGCCCATCAACATACCCCCAGCGTAAGGCCATGTTCGAGGAACGGAAGGCCCACATGGAATCGGAGATCGCGAACATGAACCGCGCGCTGGACATGCTGAAATTCAAATGCTGGTACTACGAACAGGCGATGCAAGATGGCGGCGAGGACAGGCTTAAGGCACTGATTCCAGACAATTTGCCGCAAGAAATCAAAGAGGCCTACGAAAACGCGCACGCTCGATAGTGGCGCCCGATGCTCAAGGGGCTTCGGCGAGGAGTCCTGTTCGGGGTAGGAGTGCAAAAAAGAAGGCTCTGTTAGACCAAGTTTGACACGATCGGCTGTTCGTCGAACCGGAAAATAATCGGGCTATCCCCGTCCATCG
>CAKTWK010000038.1 GCA_934630735.1 uncultured Collinsella sp.
GGTTAAGTTTGCTGCTCTACAGTCCTGCGCAAGACGGAAAGCACATTAAGTGCTTTCCTTTGCGTGCGGAACTCGCGACAAACTTAACCCGCGCCAGCCGGCCCCGAAGACCCTCCCTGCCGTCACATGGTTCAAGCCGATGTTGTTGCTCGCCGCTTCGCGGCTCGGCGGCCCCGTTCTCCGCGGTGGGGTTGTCTGAAGGTTCTTGTTGGAGCTCGGCCTTTGGCTGAAAGAAAACGGGGGATGCATTGTGCATCCCCCGTCTTTGTTGCGGTTACGCTAGGTCAATAAATTTGGTGCTTATGATTTTGCCGTCTTTGACGAGCATTCTGGCCATGGTGGGGCCTCGGCTGCCTCTGGGGTAGCTGGCGCTGCCGGGATTGAGGACTAGGCAGCGGCCTACTTGGGCTTCTTTGGTTACGTGGGTGTGACCGTTGATGGCTACGTCTACGGATCCCACGGGCAGGTCTTCACGGTAGTGGGCTACGGCGAATTTGAGGCCTTCGTAGGTGAAGATGGCCAGACGGTCTACATCCGGGCCGTAGTCGCGGTAGTAGTCGTTGTTTCCTAGGACCGCTCGCACGGGAGCGATGGTGCATAGATGCTCGTAATCCATCTCCGAGGTGAGGTCTCCGGCGTGGATGATCAGATCTGCGCCCTTGAGCTCGTCCAGAAGCGCGGGCGAAAGATAGCCGTGGGTGTCCGAGATGATATCGATGCGCTTGGCGTCTGCACTGTTCATGAAATCCCTTCTGCAAAACCGATTCGACGTATATACAAAAAGCCCCACGGCTCCGCAGACAATTGGTCTACAGGGCCGCGGGGCCAGTGTGCTAGAGGCTCAGGGCCTTCTTGAGCGGCACAACGCGGCGGCGCGAGACCGGCACGCGTTCGTCGACGCCCGTAATGCCCAGTTGGATAGCGCCCGAGGGCACCGTCTCGACATCCGTGACGCACGCCAAGTTGACGATATAGCGGCGATGAACGCGGAAGAAGCCAAAGTCGCAAAGCTTGGCCTCGAACTGCGCCAGCGAAGTCGTCGATAGAAAACGATCATCGACGGTATAGATACAGGAGTAATCGTCCTTGGCCATGATGAAGCGAATGTCATCCACGGGAATGAGGACCTTACGGCCGCCCTTTTCCACCGGAATGCGCTCGATGGTGGCTTTGCTGTCCGTGACGGGCTTGGCGCGCTGCATGACCTTCTCGATCGCGCGATCCAGGCGTGCCTCCTCAACCGGCTTCATTAGGTAATCGACGGCATCTACGTCGAACGCCTCGACGGCATGATCGCTATACGCGGTCACAAACACAATCGCCGGCGGATTCTTAAGCTTATGCAGTGCCTCGGCGAGCTGCAGGCCAGAAGCACCGGGCATCGAGATATCGAGAAATACGACATCGACGCGGCTTTCCATCAACATCTCAATGGCGGAGCGGACGCTCGACGCCTCAGTGATCGTGCCGATCTTGCCCGTCTGCTCGAGCAAGAAGCGAAGTTCCGAACGGGCCGGGGCCTCATCATCCACAATCATCGCACGCAGCATAGGGATTAAACCTTTCGTCAACAAACTACGCCGGGCATCCGCCGCTTGGCGTTGAGCCCATAGCCTTTTATTTTACTCTTGAATGTCAAAGATGCTCTCTGACAAATCAAGGTGCAGGAGCACTTTGGTGCCCTTGCCCGGCGCCGATTCGACGCGCGTATAAGAGTGCGGTCCATAAAAGCGATGGATGCGCTCAGAAATATTGTGCATGGCCACACCGGCGCCGCCGCCTTGCGGGGAACTGGCATCGGGGCGGGCGGAGCGCTCATCAAACAGCCTGGCGGCGGTGCCCTCGTCCATGCCCACGCCGTTGTCGGCTACGGCAATCAGGATTGCGTCGTCGCCGTCTTGATGGACGGTCACGTCGATCCGCAGGGCATCGTCATCGCCCATGCCATGCCGCACGGCGTTCTCGACGATGGGCTGGATTACAAAGGCCGGGACCAACGTGTCCTCGACATCCTCGGAGACATCGAAGGTCGCCAGTACGCGGTCCTCGCCAAAGCGCGCCTTCTCAAACGTCAGGTAGCGCTTGGTCTGGGCAACCTCGCGCGAGACCGGGATAAGCGACCCCGAGTTGTCGAGCGTGGCGCGATAGAACGAGGAGAACTCGCGCAGCAGCTCGCGGGCACGCAGCGGATCGGTGCGTGTAAACGACGCGATGGTGTTGAGCGTGTTAAACAGAAAGTGCGGATTGATCTGCGCTTGCAGAGCACGAACCTCGGCACGGGCCGTGAGCTCCTTTTGCACCTCGAGCTCGTGGATGGCGAGCTGCGTGGACAGGATCTCGGCAAAACCCGAGGCAAGCGCATACTGGGTGCGGTCTACGGCGCGCGGGGTCTTGTAGTAGAACTTGAGCGTGCCGATGGTGCGATCGCCCACCTTGATGGGCGCGATGATACCGGCGGGAACATGGTTGTGCGAACCGTCCGAACCCACCACGTCCACCACGCGGTTGAACGACTGCACGATGCCGTGCTCAATGACGTAGCGCGTGGCAAGCGTGTGGATGGGCGAATCGGGCAGCAGCTTTTCCTCGAACTCGCCCGCGCAGGCCAGCACGTTGCCCTCATCGGTGATGGCAACGGTCATGGCACGTGTCTCGGGCAGGATACGCCGGCACACCAAAAGCGCCGATTCCTGCGTCAGACCGCCCTTAATGTCCTCGAGCATGGCCGAGGCAACCGAGAGCGTCTCCTCGGTGTACTGGGAGCGTACCGAATCGGGATTGAGCGTCAAAAAGATAAAGATGCACAGGAAGATGCACAGCAGCGCGCAGGCAATCACCGTAGCAATCGGCTCAATGCCAGTCGCCAGGGCAAAGATAAAGTACGCCAACACGCAAACGGCGCAGACAACGGCGATGATGCGAAAGATTGAAATTGAATTATCGCGCTGGGCGCGGCGGTCGATCATTCAGCCCCCTCCAGGATGCTAATCAGTTGTGCGTCGCGCCAAAGTTCGTCCATGATCTTGGGCCAGAAACTCTGAAAACGCAGGTAGCTTGCGGCGTTTTGGCGGGCATAGGTCTTGGCCTCGTCAATACCATGACGCCAGATGCGCAGATACCCCTCGTGCTCGCGGGTAAACATGCTGCGAACCATGGCGGTCTTGCGCACGCGGTCGTCGAGCTCGCGCGAGATCCACGGACCCGGATAGGGCATGAGCGATGCGGCCGTAACCGGAATGAGCTCCTTTTGGTGCGCAGCGAACGTCAGCTTGGCCCGCTCGTAGTACCAACGGTACACGTCCTGCATAAAGCGCGGCGAGCGCTTCTCGGACTCGGGCGGCAGGTGGCGCACGGCCCACTCGTTATCGAACCACACGTCATAGCCAAACATGCGCATGTTAAACAGGTAGTCCAGATCCTCGCCGCGGGTGATAAACGGGTCGAAGGCCACACGCGTAAAGGCGCGGGCGTGCAGGGCCATCAGGCCGCCGCATACGTAATTGGAGCGCGAGATGCGGGTGCCCGAGAGCGCCTTTTTCATCCAGCGATTGAACTCGATACGCTTGGTCCACCAGCGATGGCAAATGCCCACTTTGTCCGTGGGAGCCAGCGGCGACCCGTCGCGATCGTAAAAGTATCCGCTCTTGACTAAAATCGGCAGGCCCTGACGCGTCTGCTGGCCCAGCGCATAGGTCGCACGCTTCATAAAGTCGGCATCGATGACGGTCTCGTCGTCATCCAAAAACACAACCGCGTCGTGCCCCAGCACCGCCGCGCAGGCAAGACCCATGTTGCGGATGGCGCCGTAGCCGCGCAGGCTCACGCACTCGCCCGAGCCTTTGGGCGCAATCTGTGCCACGCGGTCGGCAACACGCGAAGCCTGAGTATTAGTAACGACGGTGACCTTAAGTGTGGGATGCGCATTAACGATTTCGTGCACGCGATGGGATACGTCGGGTGTGGCAGAAACCGGACAGACCACCAAGAGAATGATGCGCGGAATGTCGCGCACCTGTTCGAGTGAAGTCAGGCAGCGATCGAGTTCCGGGTTGGCGGCATTGAGCGACGTCGAGTGATCGTAGGTGCCGGGAGCGTTTGCTTGGGTATCATCGCCCGCCCAATATGTTGGGATCACAACCGTGGCGTTCATACCTTTACCCTCCTTGCAACACAAAAACGGGGCGCCGCCAAACACAGGCGACGCCCCGCGACCTAGCTGATTCCATCATACCCACTTGGGCTAAACATTGCTCGGAAGTCAGAATGATTTATGCGGCTACTTCCAAAAGAGTACTGCAGATAGGCACAATTGCTGTACTGAGCCCGGTTGCCTTACGCCGCCGCCTGAGTCATGCGGGACAGACGGACCAGCAGCATAAAGCCAACGATCAGCAGCACGCCAATGGAAAGAACGCCCAGCGACGGGTTGCCGGTCAGCGAGGTGACAACCGACACTAGAAAGGTGCCCATGACGCTTGCATAACGACCAAAGATGTCAAAGAAGCCGTAGTACTCGTTGGATTTTTCTTTAGGGATAATGCGGCCAAAGTAGCTACGGCTGAGCGCCTGCACGCCGCCTTGGAACAGGCCGACCAGAATAGCGAGCACCCAAAACTCAAAGGCGGTCTTTAAGAAAAACGCAGCAAAGAGCACGATGCCCATATAGGCGGCGACGGCCACCATGATCATGTTGAGCGTGCCCACGCGACCGGCGAGCTTGCCGTAGATGATGGCGGACGGGAAGGCCACAAACTGCGTAACGAGCAGAGCCAGCACCAGTTGGGTCGAGTCGATGCCCAGAGCCGATCCGTAGCTGGTTGCCATGGAGATGACCGTGTGCACACCGTCGATGTAGAAGAAGAACGCGATCATGTAGACCAGCACGGTCTTGTTGTGGGCGATCTCGCGCATGGTGTGTCCGACCTCGGAGAACACACCGCCCACGATGTGGCCGATGGTGTCCTGGGGACCGCGCTCGCGACCGTACTTTTGCTTATAGGTGCGAATGAGCGGCAGGGTAAAGATGAGCCACCAGGCACCGGTGATGATAAACGACAGACGCGTTGCCAGCATGGTGGGGACGCCAAGAGCGGGGCCACCCATGATAAGCGCCAGGCAGATGATGAACGGCACGGTGGAACCGATGTAGCCCCAGGCATAGCCCGAGCTGGACACGGCGTCCATGCGCTCGTCGGTGGTAATGTCGGGCAGCATGGCGTCGTAGAACGTCATAGAAGAGTTAAGGCCGATGGTGCACAGCACGTACACGGTCAAAAATGCCATGGCGGACATTGGGATAGCCTGCGCCAGGCAAAGGACCAGGCCCGTGAGGAAGAAGCCCAAGAAGAACTTGATCTTGTTGCCGGCGTAATCGGCAAGCGCGCCCAGAATGGGCATGAGCATGGCAATGACTAGCGAGGCAATCGTCTGCGCGTTGCCCCAGGCGACCACCAGGTCTGCCGAGGAAGCACCGGTATTGATGGCGTTAAAGTAGATGGGCACCACCGAGGTATTGAGCAGCACGAGGGCCGAGTTGCCCACATCGTACATAACCCAGTTACGCTCGAGCTTGGTGTATTTCATGGACAGGGCCCCTTCGTATTCGCCCGATATACAGTTAGTTCATCGTACCCCAATTGTCCAGAGGCGCCGGTAAGGATTCGGCAAAGGGGCACGCACGAGCCCTACTCCTCGCGGTCGAACTCTTCGTCGGCGCCGAGCACGCGACCGCTGTAATTGACGTGGTTGGTCACGGCTTCCATATCGCCGGTCTCGATAAAGCGGGCGACCATGCACTCGTAATCGACCAGCGCGCGGTCAAAGACCTCGGGGAAACTCTCGTTCGAGACCTCGTCAGTAAAGGGGTTCTTCCATGCCAAGTGGCCCAGGTTGCCGGTACGCTCGGGCAGCTCGGTCGTCACACGGTGCGCAAGGCCGTCGAGCAGCGAATAATCGTGCACCAAGCCCTCGAGCAGGGCAATCGCGCGCGTCTTGGCCGAACCGGCCGGCTCGATAGTGCGGTAGAGCAGCTGCATGTCGGCTACAGCGCCGGCGTACTCCCCCGCCGGGATGTCGATACCGTACACGCGCCCGGCGACGTAGCTCATCAGCACACCGGCCACGCGATTGATGCGGTCGGTGGTGACGATCTCGCCCGCCGGCGGATAATCCTCGACCGTGGCCCCGTCACGTTTAAGCTGCAGCATCAGCACGTCCAGGTCGCTTTCGAGCACGGCGTGAACTTGACTGCCCGAAGCCTCGAGCTCGGGGTCGGACTCAACAATGCCAAACTGCTGCTCGTAGACAAAGGGGTGGGCATTGCGGTCGAGCACATAGTGCGACAGCAGGCCCAGCGCAAAGGCGCGGCCCAGATTGGCGTCGCGCGGCTGCAGGTGCGACACGCCGTCGCGCAGGCATGAGAACTGGCGCGACATGCGCGAGCGGTGCATGACCTGAGCAAGCGACGTACAGTCGGAAATGCGCGGCGTGAGCATGTGGAAGAAAAACGGGTCGGGACCTTGGTTTCCCAGGATAAAGGCGATGCGCTCCTCGTCGGACGTGATAACGCCCTGCGGAAGACGGTCGATGCTTTCCTCGGCAAACAGATGATGCGTAATGAGCGCGGGCATAATGATCCTTTCGATTTCATTTGATGCCACCCATTATGCCCACCGCGCGGTCATGCCAAACCCGCGGTGGTAAACGATGGTGTGCAGCCCGCCTACGCAAGCCCCAGGTGCGCCTTGACCTCGGCGGCGCGACGGCGTGAAACGGGCACCGTCGAGCTCACACGGTCGAGCCTGAGCTCCATAAGACCCGTGGAGCCGATCTCGACATTATGCACGTCTTCCAAATTGACCAGATAACTGCGGTGGACACGGATAAAGCCCTCGGAGGCCAGGCGCCGCTCGAGCGAGGAAATCGACCCATTGATCAGGTATGTTCCCTCGGCGCAGACGGCGTTGCAAAAATCGGCACGTGCCTCAAAGTAGCAGACATCCGCCACGGGAATGAACACCCTTTTGCCCCCACGATCCACCGTCAGGCGCAAAGGCTGGCGCGGAGCATGGACGACACGGCGAGCGCCCAGGGCAGTCTCGATCTTGTCGAGTGCCTTTGACAAGCGGGCATCCTCGACCGGTTTGACGATGTAATCGACAGCATCGAGGTTATAGGCATCGGCCGCGTACTCGGCAAATGCCGTCACAAACACCACGACCGGCGGCGTCTTTAGGTTCTGCAGCGTCTCGGCAAGCTCAATTCCCGAGCGACCGGGCATGGTAATGTCTAAAAACAGCACGTCGGGCTTGTTCGACAGAATCGACTCCACGGCTTCGGTGACATTGCCCGCCTCGGCAATCTGACCCACACGCGTATCCTTTTCCAACAGATAGCGTAGCTCAGCCCTAATTGGAGGCTCATCATCAACCACCAGGATGTTCCAGCCTTCGGACATATGCGCTTCCCCTCTTTTTCTCTCAATCCAACCGCGCGCTACACCGTTAGCGGCGCCGGCTCATGTGGCTCGCCGTTCAACTCAACGATGACCTGCGTTCCCACGCCCTCCTGGGACTTCACGCGCATGCCGGAATCTTCTCCGTAAAAGAAATGGATGCGCTGAAGCACGTTGAAGAGCGCCAGGCCGCAACCTCGCTTGACGGAGCCGTCGGCGGTAATGCTCTCGGGCTCCTCTCGGCGATGCTGCTCAAACAGATGCGCGCAGACTTCTTCGCTCATACCGATGCCGTCGTCTTCGACGATAATCTCCAAACCGTCATCGGTCTCAAAAGCCCTAACACGAATAGAAAGCGGCTCGGTCTCGCGCTGCGCGTGCTTGATGCAGTTTTCGAGCAGCGGCTGCAAGATAAACGGCGGTACCAGGCTGTCGCGCACCTCAAAGTCGATGTCGACCGAGACGCGCAGACGGCCGTCGCCATACCGGGCCTGCATAAGATTGATATAACGAGTGCCCTGTTCCACCTCGTGCTCGAGCGTGGTGAGCGTATCGGAGTCAGAAAGCGTCTGACGGTAATAATTGGAAAAATCGATCAGCAACGATCGCGCCTTGTCGGGCTCGGTTCGAACGAGCGACACGATGGTGCTGATAGTGTTGAATAGAAAATGCGGATCGACCTGCGACTGCAGGGCGCGAAGCTCCACGCGGGCCGTGAGCTCGTCCTGGCGCTCGAGCTCAAAGCTGGCGAGCTGCGTGGAAATGAGATCGGCAAAGCCCGAGGCCAACGCCGTCTGGCGCATATCGATGCTGCTCAGGCGGGGGTAATACAGCTCGAGCGTGCCCACGCAATGCCCGCGCACGGTTAGCGGCGCGACAATGCCGGCGCGCAGACGGGGAAAATAGCCGCCCGTCTCATTGGAGGCGTCGCGCGAAAATACACTCTGTTCGCCGGACTCGATCACGTTGAGCGTGGTCTTGAGCACGACCGGGGTGCCGGCAGGGCACTTTGCCGAGTCCTCGCCCCAGCTTGCCAACACCTGTTTGCCATCGGTAAAGCAGATGGCAGAGGCGATGGTCTCGGACAGGATAATTTTAGAGGCGCCCAGGGCCGCTTCGGGCGTAAGGCCGCGCGACGTGTAGGCGAATATTTTTGATGCGATGGCGAGCGTACGGTCGGTTGCGCTCGATGTGAGGTCGTCGGGGACCACAAAGACATACGAGAAAAAGAAGCACAGCATGACCAGGCCGGCAATAACGACAACGCCCGGAACGGGATTGGGATTATCGGTTAAATCCCAGATAAGCAGCAGGATAAGCGCCGGAACGACAATACCGAGCAGGATGGCCTGAACCACATGCTGGGCCGTACGAAAGACCTTGGTAGAGTTGTAGCTCTTGCCCAGAATCAGCCTGTTTAAATCCACCGTCATCCCCTTTTATCTATCGCACCCATAGCAATAAAGAGGGCCGCAAGCGACCCTCTCCATTGCATTATGCAATCAAATACTGTGTTTTACATCCAGTCATCGACGAACGGTATCTTAGGCGCTGTATTTGTTGGCCTCGCCAAAGGTGCCAGCCTCGACGATCCAGCCGTCCTTCATGATGACGTCCATGTTGTCGGTGTTGAGCACGTGGATGTCGGCGGCGACGTCACCGTTGACAACCAGCAGGTCGGCGCACTTGCCGGCCTCGATGGAACCGGTCTCGTCCTCGATGTGGCACATCTTGGCACCGTTGAGGGTGGCGCAGGTGATGGTCTCGACCGGAGTGAAGCCGATCTTGTCGACGAACTCGTACATCTCCTCGATGGAGCAGGTGCCGTACGGGGTGACGAAGGAGAAGGAGTCGGAGCCGATCGTCATGACGACGCCGCGCTTCTTGGCCTCGCGCAGGCAGTCGTAGTTGCGCTGCAGCTCCTTCTCGACCAGGGTGCCCTCGTACTTGTCGTGCAGCTCGGGGACGTAGACGGGCGGATAGGTGGCGTACCAGGTGGGCAGGAAGGCGATCGTCGGAGTGAAGAAGGTGCCCTGCTCGGCCATGAGGTCCATGGTGCGCTCATCGATATCGAAGCCGTGAATCAGCTGCTCGCAGCCAAAGCGAACGGAATCGTAGGCGGCGGCGTGGTTGTTGTAGCAGTGACTCCACACGGGGATGCCGACCATCTTTGCCTCTTCGACCACGGCCTGGATCTCCTCGGAGCAATAGTGCTGGTCGCGACCGGAGTCCCAGCGCCAGATGCCGCCACCGGTAGCCCAGATCTTGATGGCATCGGGGTTCTCGCGCAGGCGACGACGGACGGCCTTGCGCAGATCCCAAGGACCATCGACCTGGTCGCCCCAGGGATGGGATTCCTTGTTGAGCTCCTGGGTGCAGTGGTGGGAGTCACCGTGGCCGGCAACGCGGCAGAAGCCCAGACCGGTGGCCAGAACGCGCGGGCCCTTAAAGACGCCCTTGTCGATGCAGTCACGGATCTGGATACCAAAGCGGCCGATCTCGCAGACGGTAGTGAGGCCGTGGGTGAGGCAGTCGTAGGCCTGCTTGACAGCGACGGCCTGCTTCTCGAGGAGCGGCTGCATGACCCAATCGGTGTCATCGTCGGTCAGGTTGCCCGAGAAGTGCAGGTGGGTGTCGATCAGGCCGGGAAGGACGGTCTTGCCAGCGGCGTCGATAACCTCAACGCCCTCGGGAAGATCCTGCATAGCACCGGCATACTCGATCTTGCCGTTGTCGTCGACGAGAACGAGGGAGTTCTCGACCGGCTCGGCACCGGTACCGTCGATGAGCTTGCCGCCAACGATTGCGTACTTAGTGGACATGGTTCCTCCTTATGGATCCATATAGTGGGCGAGGCCATGTTGGGTTATGGCCTCACAAAGCTACCCAAGTGGTGCCGGGTTCGGTGCGCGGAAGAGAGGGGTCCGCGCACCCGATCCGCCCCGGCTAGGCGTTATTTTTTGCGGGAATTGGTGAAGGCCATGAGGGCCAGGCCAACGGCCAGCCAGCCGATCACGATGCTCCACTCCACCATGTTGAGGGAGGCGGGAGAGAACGGGACCACGAGCAGGCCGATGATGACGGCGCAGGCAGCGACAGCGAGGCTGATGCCAAACTTGCCGCCGGGCACCTCGTAGGGACGAGGCAGGTCGGGCTCGGTGAAGCGCATGCGCAGGCAAGCGAGGGCGACCATGCCGCAGGAGAAGATGAAGGCGAGAGCCGACACGTTGGTCAGAGGGATGAGCATGTTCTTGCCCAGGAACGGACCGATGACGGTGATGACGCCCAGAACGGCGCAGGCGAGCTTGGGAGCGCCGGACTTGGGATCGACCTCGGCGAACTTCTCGGGCAGCTGGCCCTTGCGGCCCATGGCGAGCATGATGCGGCTCGTGGCGCCGTAGAAGGAGTTCATCGGGCCCATGGGTCCAAGCGTGGCGATGACGAGCATGGCCAGGTACAGGAGCATGTTGATGCCCTTGAGGCAGGCCAGCGCGGGAACCGGGCTCTTAACAAACTCATGCCAGTCGAGGATGGTGCCGAACGAGTAGATGCAGACCATGTAGAAGCCGCCGGCGGCCAGCAGGGCCAGGGAGATGATCTTGCCGAACTTGTTCCAGTTGAGGCCCTCGGCTGCTTCCTCAGCCTGCTGAGGAATAGTATCGAAGCCGGCGTAGAAGAACGGGGTCAAAACCAGGACCGACACGATGCCGGCGAACAGGCTGGTGCCCTCGGTAGCGGGCTTGCCGCCGCCAGCACCGGTGACCTGGGAGAACACGGGCATGGCGTGTTCCGGCGAACCGGTGAACAGCGAGACACCCATGGCGAGCAGCATGCCGCAGAGCAGAGCCTTGGTCAGGAAGGCCTGGAGCTTGGCGGCCGAGCTGGCACCGCGGAAGTTGAGGAAGATGACGTAGACTGCAAAGCCGAGCGCGATTAGCGTCGGGAACAAGTAAACGTCGGCGCCCAAGATGGTGTAGAGCTTGACGGCGCGCAGCCACTCAAGACCGGGCAGGCTGCCGAACATCTCGGACACGAGGGTCGAAATGGCGATGGCCTCCCACGGGCACAGGATGCCGTTGCCCAGGGCCAGGAGCCAACCGGTGATGTAGCTCAGCGTACGGCCAAAGCTACGGTCGACATACTCGACGATGCCGCCCGAGATGGGGATAGCAGCCGTGAGCTCACCGAAAACAGCTCCGACGGGCACGAGGAAGATTGCACCCAAGAGGAATGCGATCATAGCGGGAACGGGACCGCCGCCCACGACCATCCAGTCGCCGACCTGCAGGACCCAACCGGTACCGATGATGGCACCGAAACCGATGGTGAAGAAGTTCCAGAGCGAAAGCGTTTTCTTCATGCCGCCGTTACCTTCGACTGCAACTTCTGCGTTCTTGTCCGCCATTGTTCCCCTCCTTTCCTTATTGACGCCTCTTTGGCGTCACCCCTTGCGCGGTCTGTTTTGCCGCGCGCTTTTATTTCGTGGCTTTAAGATACGGCCTTGGCACAGCAGCGCCGCTTGTGGCTCGACCGAAGGCAGAACTGCAAAACGAGCGGCGCCGTTTTTGGGACGAACGGCACGGTTTGCCGCTCATTGTTGCCGCCCGTCCGACGGGCGTACGCTCATCGGACGCATAGAGAGATGTTTTTGAAGCCGTGCGTTTTGCGCCTTTCGTACCGTTTACCGAGCTTTTGACGCGCAGACCCATTTGTTGCACATCTTTTTTGTAGGATAGACAGGTTATACATGAGACAAGGCGGTACGAATGGCATACGGATACAACGACGGTGATCAACGGCGACAAAGCGTTCGCCTTGCTGGCCGCACCACGCCGACGCCTAGAAGTGCCACGAGCAGCAATCCGCAACGCCCTCAAGAGCAACCCAGGCCTTCGTCTCGGCAGCAGACAAGCAGAACACGGCAGAGTGACCGTCCGAGCACGGGCACAAGCGCGCAGCAAGATAGCCGCCTGGGCGCGCGCACTCGACAGCGCCAGGCCGAGGTTCCGCAACTGCGCCGCAACGGCGCACGTCAGTCCGGCATCCATATCAACCGCTTCTTTTCGCATTCCCAAGGCGGACGCGACGGCAAGCCCTACCGCTCGACATCGTACGTGAATGCCCCCGCCCTGCCGGCTCGTCGACTTTGCCTCGCACTGTGCTCTATCCTCATCTGTCTGGTCTTTGTGCTTATGAGCTCCTGTATGTCCCACGGCTCGGCCGGCCTTGAGCCCACCGCCGAGGACAAGCTGCTCAAGGCCCCCGTCGCGCCCGGTTATTCTTTCGCTTTTTCGACCCCGCGCTCGCAATGGCAAGCCGGCACGATGCCCCATATCTATCAGATCGACCCTGCGTGGTCGGAGCTGCCTTACGCCGGCGGCACCATCCGCCAAAATGCATGCGGGCCCACGTGCCTCACCATGGTCTATATCTTTAAGACGGGACGCACCGATATGACCCCCGTCGATATATGCGCGCTTTCCGAGGCGGGCAATTACGCCCCCACCGGTGCAACCGAATGGTCGTTTATGACGAGCGGCGCGTGGCAGTTGGGACTTAACGGAACGGAGCTCCATAACGATCGCGACTCGATGACTCAGGCGCTGCGTTCGGGAGCGCCCGTCATCGCCGCCGTTCGGCCGGGCACCTTTACCAGCGTGGGCCACTACATTGTGCTTTACGGTATTGACGACGCCGACCAGATTGAAGTCTTCGACCCCAACTCGGCCAGCCGCAGCGCCCGCCGCTGGGGCGTCGTAGAGGTCCTTAACGAAGTCGAAGCCATGTGGGCCTACTGCTAGTCATTGGGGACAGACTTATTTGAGTGGTCTCTGGCTGCCCGTGCACTCATTGGGGACAGACTTAAATGAGTAGCCCCAGGCTGCCAGGAACTGCTGGCACGGAAAGCGCACCCCGCTTTGAAGTTCGATAGCGGGGTGCGCTTTCCGTTAGCGGCCTGTTTGGGAAGCTGGGGGCCACTTTTCGGCCAAATTCCGGGATGTATTTTCCGGTTGAGGGCCTCAAAGGAAACTGTGCCCCGCTTTGGACACTCATTGTGGGATGCACTTTCCGCAGTTGATTGGTGCCACTCATTTAAGTCTGTCCCCAATGACTATCGATAGCAAAAGCCCCGCAGTCGGAGCGGACCGCGGGGCTCATGAAGAGAGGCTAGTTTGCGGGCGCTTTGCCTGGCGCCCACGAGAGATGCAACAGAGTAGAGACTACTCGTGGATGCGGGTACCGGAGAGACCGGCCATGGTCTCGGCGGCCTTGTCCAGAGCACCGATGATGCAGGTGCGGCCCTTGCGGGAACGGGCGAACTTGATGGCAGCGCGGACCTTGGGCTCCATGGAACCCTTGCCGAACTGGCCCTCGTCGGCCAGGCGCTCGGCCTCGTCGGCGGTGAGGTCCTCGAGCTCCTCCTGGTTGGGCTTGCCAAAGTTGATGGCGACATGCTCAACGGCGGTCAGCAGGAACAGAACGTCAGCGTCGCAGTCCTCGGCCAGCAGCTCGCCGCCCAGGTCCTTGTCGATGACAGCGGGAACGCCCTTGTAGCAGCCCTTGTTCTCGTAGTCGCGGACGACGGGGATGCCGCCGCCACCGCAGGCGATGACGATGAACTCGTTGTCGAGCAGGTTGAGGATTGAGTCAGCCTCGACGATCTTCTTGGGATCGGGGGAAGCGACGACGCGACGCCAGCCGCGGCCGGAATCCTCGACGAAGACCTTGGAGGGGTCCTCGGCCATGAATTCCTTGGCCTGCTCCTCGGTGTAGAAGGGGCCGATCGGCTTGGTCGGATTCTTGAACGCGGGATCGTCCGGATCGCACTCGATCTGGGTGACGACGGTTGCGGCGTGCCAACGCTTATAGCGCTTGTGCATCTCGCGGCCAATGCCCTGCTGCAGGTGATAGCCGATATAGCCCTGAGACATGGCGCCGCACTCGGGCAGCGGCATCTCGGGGGTGCCGATGGCGTCGTGGGCAGCGGCGAAGGCGTTCTGGATCATGCCGACCTGCGGGCCGTTGCCGTGGGTGATGATGATCTCGTTGCCCTGCTCGATGAGGCCGAGGAGGGCGTGGGCGGTGTTGCTCACGGCCTCGATCTGCTCGACGGGGTTGTTGCCGAGGGCGTTGCCGCCGAGGGCGACGACAATACGATCGGGCTTGCCAAGAGGCTTAGACATTGCTGGAATCCTTTCTGTAAAAGGCCTACAACCCATTAATAACCCGTGTCCGTGCAATACGCGAGTTTATTAAGGTTTATATTCTCTTTATCGCTCATTTTATTCATTTTGAAAATAGTTGAACGGTGAACGGTCGTTTTTATCCGCTCAGCGTAAAGAAGCCCAGCTTAGGCATATTTACGCCATTTACGTGCGACTTTATTTTAATAGAGCAGGGATTAGACCAGATTATGCAAACTATATCTCCGCTAAACACAAAACGGGCAGCGTAATATCTTACTCGCACTATACGAGATTCTATGCATTAATAAGACGAGTATGCACCCTTACAAAAACATGGGGCATTTCATCCAGCATAAGGAATATAGATGAGCTTCAAAAAGGCAGCCAACCCCCAAAGCACGGGGATAGAAGGCAGCAACAGCCAAATCCTCCATCCATCCCCAAAGTAACGCGAGTTTTCGCGGCAAAGCCGCGAAACAGCGAAAGGGACCAAAGGCCCCCTCAGCCACGTCCTTCATCCGCCCACACAATCCGAGGACGTAGTCGTAGCAGGATCTGAGGGCTAACCTTCGCGGACACTCCGCAGGACGAAAGAACCCCCGCCGCACGTAGTGTGCAGCGGGGGTTCTTTCATGTCCGAGGACGTCCGCGAAGGTTAGCCCTCAGATCCTGCGGTGGGAGACCTAGGCCTCGTTGTACACCGTCTTGAGCTTCAGCAGGTGAGCGTAGCGGTCCATAGCGGCCTGCTCGTTCTCCTTGAAGAGCTCCTCGGCGCGCTCGGGGAAGGAACGCGTCAGCGAAGCGTAACGGGCCTCGTTCATCAGGAACTCCTGATAACCGCCCGCGGGCTCCTTGGAATCGAGCGAGAACTTCTTGCCCGCAGCAGCCTCGGGGTTGAAGCGGAAGAGGTTCCAGTAACCGCACTCGACAGCCTTCTTCATCTCGGCCTGGCAGTTCTGCATGCCGCCCTTCTTGATGGAGTGCATCTCGCAGGGGCTGTAGCCGATGATGAGGGACGGGCCGTCGTAGGCCTCGGCCTCGTGGATGGCCTTGAGGGTCTGAGCCGGGTTGGCGCCCATGGCGACCTGCGCCACGTAGACGTAGCCGTAGCTCATGGCAATCTCGGCCAGAGACTTCTTCTTGGTCACCTTGCCGGCAGCGGCGAACTGAGCGACCTGGCCCAGGTTCGAGGCCTTGGAGGCCTGACCGCCGGTGTTGGAGTAAACCTCGGTGTCGAAGACGAAGACGTTGACATTGTGGCCGGAAGCCAGGACGTGGTCCAGGCCACCGAAGCCGATGTCGTAGGCCCAACCGTCGCCGCCGAAGATCCAGAAGGACTTCTTGGTGAGGTAAGCCTTGTCGGCGAGGATCGCCTTGGAAGCGTCGCAGCCGCACTTCTCGAGCTCGGCAACGTAGGCAGCGGCAGCGGTCTTGGAGGCCTCGGCGTCGTTGACGGAGTCGATCCAAGCCTGGCCGGCAGCCTTGAGCTCATCGGACGGACCATCGGCAGCGATGATGTCCTGGGTAGCGGCGATCAGCTTCTTCTGGACGGCCTCGTAACCGACGGCCATGCCCAGACCGTGCTCGGCATTGTCCTCGAACAGGGAGTTGTTCCACGCCGGGCCGTGACCGTCCTTGTCCTTGCAGTAAGGAGCGGTGGCAGCGGGGTTGCCCCAAATGGAGGAGCAGCCGGTGGCGTTAGAGATGAACATGCGGTCGCCGGCGACCTGGGTCACCAGGCGTGCATAGGCGGTCTCGGCGCAGCCGGCGCAGGAGCCGGAGAACTCCAGGTAGGGCTGCTTAAACTGGCTGCCCTTAACGTTGGCCGCGATGAGCTCCTTCTTCTCGGAGACGTTCTCGACCATGTAGTCCCAAACGGGCTGCTGGTCCATCTCCTGCTCGGTGGGAACCATCTCGAGGGCACCCTTGGGGCAGACCTTGACGCAGTTGGTGCAGCCCATGCAGTCGAGCGGGGACACGGCCATGGTGAACTTCATGCCCTTGGCCTTGGGGCCCATAGCGTCGAGCGTGCGGGTAGCCTCGGGCGCGGCGGCGGCCTCGTCCTCGGTCATCGCAAACGGACGGATGGTGGCATGCGGGCACACATAGGCGCACTGGTTGCACTGGATGCACTTGGTCTCGTCCCAGTGGGGAACGACCACGGCGACGCCGCGCTTCTCGTATGCGGAGGCGCCCAGCTCAAACTGGCCGTCGGCACAATCGACGAAGGCGGAAACAGGCAGGCTGTCGCCATCCATGCGATCGATGGGCTCGAGCAGGTTCTTGACCTGCTGGGCGATGGCGGACTTGGTCTCCTCGGAGAGCTCAACGGGAGCAGCATCCTCGGCGGTTGCCCAGTCGGCCGGAACCTCGAACTTACGGAAGGCGGTAGCGCCGGCATCGATGGCCTTGTGGTTGGCGTCGACGATGGCCTGGCCCTTCTTCATGTAGGACTTGGTGGCCGCGTCCTTCATGTACTGCAGGGCGTCCTCGGCGGGCAGGACCTTGGCCAGCGCGAAGAAGGCGGACTGGAGCACCGTGTTGGTGCGCTTGCCCATGCCGACCTTGGCGGCCAGGTCGATAGCGTCGATCAGGTAGACGTTGACGTTGTTGTTCGCGATGTAACGCTTGGCCACGGCGGGCATGTGCTCGGCGAACTCCTCGTCGCTCCACTGGCAGTTGACCAGGAAGGTGCCGCCCGGCTTGACGTCGCGGACCATCTTGAAGCCCTTGACGATGTAGCTGGGGTTGTGGCAGGCGACAAAGTCGGCCTTGGTCACGTAGTACGGCGAACGGATCGGGGAATCACCAAAGCGCAGGTGCGAGACGGTGACGCCGCCGGTCTTCTTGGAGTCGTACTGGAAGTAGGCCTGAACGTACTTGTCGGTGTGGTCGCCGATGATCTTAATCGAGTTCTTGTTGGCGCCGACGGTACCGTCGCCACCCAGACCCCAGAACTTGCACTCGATGGTGCCGGGGGCTGCGGTGTTGGGCGCATCCTCGGCCTCGGGCAGGCTCAGGTTGGTCACGTCATCGACGATGCCGATGGTGAACTCGCGCTTGGGCTCGTCCTTCTTGAGCTCCTCGAAGACAGCGAACGCGGACGCGGGAGGCGTATCCTTGCTGCCCAGGCCGTAACGGCCGCCGACGACCTTGATGCCCGTCTTGCCGGCCTCGTAGAGAGCGGAGACGACGTCCTGGTAGAGCGGCTCGCCGATGGAACCCGGCTCCTTGGTGCGGTCCATGACGGCGATCTTTTTGACGGTCTCGGGGAGAACGTCGACGAAGTGCTTGATGGAGAACGGACGGAACAGGCGAACCTTGACCAGGCCGACCTTCTCGCCGTGAGCGTTGAGGTAGTCGATAACTTCCTCGAGCACGTCGCAGAAGGAGCCCATGCATACGACGACGCGATCAGCATCGGGAGCGCCGTAGTAGTTGAACAGGCCGTAATCGGTGCCGAGCTTCTCGTTGATCTTCTTCATGTAGCCCTCGACGACGGCGGGAAGCTCGTCGTAGACCTTGTTGCAGGCCTCGCGGTTCTGGAAGAAGATGTCGCCGTTCTCGTGGCTGCCGCGAGTGTGCGGGTGCTCAGGGTTGAGCGCGTGATCGCGGAAAGCCTGGACGGCGTCCATGTCGCACATCTCGGCCAGATCCTTGTAGTCCCACATGGCGACCTTCTGGATCTCGTGGCTGGTGCGGAAGCCGTCGAAGAAGTTAAGGAACGGGGTCTTGCCCTCGATGGCGGCAAGGTGAGCCACCGGCGAGAGGTCCATGACCTCCTGGACGTTACCCTCGGCGAGCATGGCGAAACCGGTCTGGCGGCAGGCCATGACGTCGGAGTGATCGCCAAAGATGTTCAGGGCGTGGGAAGCGACGCAACGCGCGGAGACGTGGAAAACGCCCGGGAGCTGCTCGCCCGCGATCTTGTACATGTTCGGGATCATCAGGAGCAGACCCTGAGAAGCCGTGTAGGTGGTAGTCAGAGCACCGGCGCCCAGCGAACCGTGAACGGTACCGGCTGCACCTGCCTCGGACTCCATCTCGACGACCTTGACCGGGGTGCCGAAGATGTTCTTGCGACCCTGGGCCGCCCACTGGTCGACATGGTCGGCCATCGGGCTGGACGGCGTAATGGGATAAATTCCCGCTACCTCGGTGTACGCATACGAAACATATGCGGCCGCCTCGTTGCCGTCCATAGACTTAAACTTACGCGCCATATACCCCTCTCCTCTCATATAGGTATACAGGCCCCGGCGATCGCCGGGATGTTGGCGTGATGGGATTTTCGCTGTTGCTTCCGATCATCTGACAGGCGGACTCAGTGGCAGGTACATGGCGTGGAGAGAAGGCATGCCGAGGCGAGGAGGGCTACACGCGCTCCACAGGCCCAGCTACCCGTCTTGCACATGACCGAGCGCCGCAAAGGCCGCATGCCGGATGCTCCCGGGCACGCCCCGGCGATGGGAAGCGCCCGCAACGGAAATCCGCATGCGGGTTTATTGTACCCCGCCGTCAGGCCATATTTCGGCAAATATAGGTGGGCGGTAAAGGTTTACCTCGGGTGACCGTCAAGGGCCAAAATGGTCCCCCCATCCCCGGGCGACTGGCTCTGGCGCGCCAAGGAGTGTCCCCAAGTGCCGACAGAAAAGGAGCGTCCCTATCTGTCGGTTAGAGGGCGCCGAGGAGGATGGCGTAGGTGGTGGATTCGCCGAGTTTGAGCTCGTCGCCGGGATTGAGCTGGGCGGAGCGGCCGGGCTCTACTTGAATACACACACTCGTGGCCCCGTTTACCACCACGGTGCCGTTCGTGGACGACAGGTCCTCGACAAACCATGTGCCAGAATCGTCGCACCAGATATGGGCATGACGAGCCGAGACGTCGTCGCCGACGTCGGTAATGTCGCCCTCCCCCGTAGCCAGCGCGCCGATCTCGACGCCCTCCTCACTCGGTTGAATCCAGCGCGGGGCGCTCACCACATAGCCGTTTTGCACGCGCAGCAGTCCCAGCGGATGCGCCGGCGAAGCCTCGTGCTCGCCTGTGACTGAAGATGTGCTCAGCGAGCGCGGCGTCGACGTGGCGCCGCCACAGGTCGCATGAGCGTAGTCGATGGCATAGGTCACCGACGAGCGGACATCTGCCGAGCAACCCACGGCGACAAACAGCACCAGGATGGCCTCGGCGCGCTCGGCGGGCATGAGCTCAGCCGCCTGCGACAGGCGCTCGAGCGCATTGCGATAGAGATTCGTGTCCTGATGGCATTCCTCGAGTGCCCGCACCATGGGCTCGCCAGCGGGGCCGCACACCATATTGGTCACGGCCACGGCGTCCATGGGATTGCGGCGGCGCAGGGCCAGCTGCGACATAATGCGCGCGGCCGAGGTGCCGTAATCGGCAAAATAACGTTCCTGCAGCGTGCCGACCGGCGCGCGCACGATAAAGCGCGAAACCCAGGAGCGATCGGCGGCACGGCTCTGCGGACTACGGCCGTCGGCGAGCGGGCGGCTCGAGAGCACCAGGCCGCACAGTTCGATATGGCTCAGGTGCGC
The DNA here is from genome assembly GCA_934630735.1 of uncultured Collinsella sp. Taxonomy (GTDB): domain Bacteria; phylum Actinomycetota; class Coriobacteriia; order Coriobacteriales; family Coriobacteriaceae; genus Collinsella. Next base: position 20,194 of record CAKTWK010000038.1, read on the forward strand.
TGCGCGCTTAAAGATGTCAAACATTGCCCCGCACGGGGTGAGCTCGGCTTGAGAAGCCATGGCTTAGCCCTCCTTGGTCGCAGAGATAGTGTCGGATACTTCGGCCGGCCCGCCAAAGGCGCGGGCAGCCGCGGGGCCCCC
>CAKTWK010000039.1 GCA_934630735.1 uncultured Collinsella sp.
TTCTTTGCGTGCGGAACTCATATCGAGCAAAAGCCCAAGCGGCCCTCTCGGCTCAGCCAAGTTGACGTAGTTGAGATGCAGCGCGCAGCCTGCTCACTCCTCGAGGTTCTTAGCGGAAATAATTCGAGCTGCAGCTGCGATTTACTTGCGATGACGGTTGAGCCGCAACCCAGTTTTTATTAGACCTCGAACCCTATACTCGATGTTCGCTTCGTTCATTGAGTGTTGCTCGCGAGGGGTCTGGAGTATATCGTTCCGCCCGCAGTTTCGCAGGCCAAAGGCCGAGAATGTTTGAGGACGGAATGATATACTCCAGACCCCCAGGAAGGTTACTTATGAACTACGCGAACATTAAGTATTTCGACATTGCTGATGGGGAAGGCGTTCGTACTTCTCTGTTTGTGAGTGGGTGCCGTCGTGGGTGCAAGAACTGCTTTAACTCTGTCGCGTGGGACTTTGCTGCGGGCGAGCCGTTTGATCGTGCCGTCGAAGACAAGATTATTGAGAGCCTCGACCATCCCTTTATCGATGGTCTGACGATTTTGGGCGGCGAGCCTATGGAACCTGAGAATCAGGCGGGACTCGTTGAGTTTGTCGAGCGTGTTCGTGAGGCTTACCCCGTGGAGTCGGGGAAGACTATTTGGTGCTTTACCGGTGACGTGCTCGAGGAGCTTATGCCGGGCGGTCGTCATCATACCGAGGTGACGGATCGCATTCTTGCCTGCCTTGACATGTTGGTGGACGGCCCGTTTGTTCAAGATCTGTACGATATCTCGTTGCGTTTTAGGGGCTCGAGTAACCAGCGCGTGATCGATATGAATGCCACGCGTGCCCGTGCTGAGCGCGAGGGCGTTGCGCTTTGTGATGCGGTTGAACTTTGGCGTGATGATCCGGTCTATTCGACCCATACTATGTAGCTTGTGGTCGATGCCGGAGGGCGTGGTACCATAGCGCGAACGTGAAATCGGAAAAGTGAGGCCCAGATGGTCGATCAGGAAAAAGTCGAGGCCGCCATTAAGCTGTTGCTTGAGGGCATAGGCGAGGACCCAACTCGTGAGGGCCTGCTGGAGACCCCGGCGCGCGTTGCCCGTATGTATGGTGAGATCGCCGGCGGCATGGACCAGAGTGCCGAGGAGCACCTGTCCAAAACCTTTGCCGTCGCTTCGAACGATTTGGTTATCGAGCGCGACATTACGTTCTACTCGCTGTGTGAACATCATCTGCTGCCGTTTTATGGCAAGGCCGCCATTGGTTATATCCCTAACGGTCGAGTGGCTGGGCTTTCCAAGCTCGCCCGCACGGTTGAGGTTTATGCCCGCCGTCTTCAGCTGCAGGAGCAACTGTGCGCACAGGTTGCCGATGCCCTCATGGATTATCTCGCTCCCCAGGGAGCGATTGTGTTGATGGAGGCCGAGCATATGTGCATGACGATGCGTGGCGTGCAAAAGCCCGGCACCAAGACCGTGACGCTTGCTCGCCGCGGCGTCTTTGAGACCGATCCCGCGCTCGAGGAGCGTTTCTTTAGGATGCTGGGCCGCTAACCATGAGAGTCGTCAACGACTTTACATCGAAGACCGATGAGGGGACGTCGCGTCGCGGCTTTATGGCTTCGGGCCTGGCCCCCTTTGGTGCCATGCCTCGCATTGATTACATTTGTGCCAACGGGCTGTTCCGGCGGCACCTGGGCAACATTGCACAGTTGGAATCGGGGCGCATCTTCTGCCGCCACGGTATTGACCATCTGCTCGATGTCGCTCGCATTATGTGGATCAAGAATCTCGAGGAACAGCTCGAATTTGACCGCGAGGTCATCTACGCCACGGCACTTCTTCACGATATCGGCAAAGATGAACAGTATGAATCGGGTATATCCCATGATGTTGCAAGCGAACGCGTCGCTGATGCGATTCTCGGCGGTATGCCCGATGACGTGGCGTTTGAGCCGGCCGATGCCGCGGCCATTAAGACGGCCATTCTGGGCCATCGAAAGCTGCGCGTGAACAGCCAACCGCTCGAGCGTCTGCTCTATGCAGCCGACAAAGCGTCGCGCGCCTGCTTTGCATGCCCCGCGCGCAATGCTTGCAACTGGAGCGATGATAAAAAGAACCTGTCGATTCGCGTGTAGTAGTTTGCGCGGTCGGGGTTCTATACGAAGGAGACGATCGCGTTGAGTAACAAGAAACTGCCCGAGAATGCAACCAAGACTGAAGGTGCTGAGCTCGCCCGCCGTGGAAGGGGCGAAATATCCACCGCAACGGCGGTGCCTCACGTGAGCTATGACGATCTGCGCCATGCCGATCGTATTGTCATTGACGGCCTTGAGGTTTTTGCCAACCATGGCGTGTATCCCGAGGAGAACGCGCTGGGTCAGAAGTTCATCGTTTCTCTGGTGCTCTATGCCGACCTGCGCGCGGCGGGGGAGCACGATAACCTGGACGCCTCGATTGACTACGGCTCGGTGTGCCACGATGTCGATGGCTATCTGCGCGAGCACACGTTTAAGCTCATCGAGGCGGCAGCCGAGGGGACAGCCCAGATGCTGCTGCGCCGTTATCCCTCGCTGCTTGGTGTGCGCATAAAGCTCGATAAGCCGTGGGCTCCTGTTGGCCTGCCCCTGGCAAGCTGTGGCGTCGAGATCGAGCGCGTGCGCTAGTCGACGCTAGAGCTTGTTGAGGGGTGGCTGCTTGAGCCGCTGCGACAGAGCTCTATTGTTAGGGCAGTACGTGTCGAGCAGGGCGTGAAACCGCTGATTGTGGCTTGGCTCGAGCAAGTGGACGAGCTCGTGGGCGACAACCATGTCGAGGCATTCGACAGGGTAGGCGGCGAGCTCGCGCGCGATGCGAATGGCGCCGGTTTTGGGTGTGCAGGAGCCCCAACGCGTTTTCATGCTGCGCACGGAGACGCGGGCCACGGTGACGCCCATTGCGACTTCGTACGCGTGCACGATGTCGCGCAGCGCCGATGTGACCTCGGACGCATAGAGCTGGTCGATGTGGGCTTGGAGCTCATCGGACGTTAGGCCGTCGAGGATTGCGTGCCGCTTGGCCTGTGGGCCTTCGTCCGATTCATCGGTACCCATAAAACTTGCGAAGGTGGCCTGTTTGGGTCGCGGTGCGGGTGATGCAAAGTTGTGATCGAGTGCATCCTGTACCGTGATGGGCTTGCCCCAAAGTGCAATGATGGACGAGGGGCTGAGCGGCTCTCGTGCCGTCGCCTGACGCTGCTCGCGCTGGGCAAGTCGGCTGGTAATCCAGGCGCTGTTGCGCTTCACAAACGCTTCGATACGCTCGCGGGTGGCGCCGAGCGGTGCGCTGGCGTGGACCTCACCGCTCGAAGTGACGCGTAGGTTGAAGTTCTTGACGCACTTTTTGGTAACGACGACGGGGATGGGCGTCCCATCCGGTCGGGATGCGGAAATCGTAAACTGCTGCGTCAAAAGCGGTCCTTTGGATTGGGGACGGGCCGGCATGTCGACCGTTCGGCATGCCGGCCCGCTCAAGGGATGTGAAATTAATAACGCTCAAAGAAGGCAAGCGCGTTGTCGCTGCAGAGCTTTTGCATCACGGTCTTGCCAAAGTGCTTGGAGAGCATGTTCTGGAACTCGGGCATCATGCTGGCATCGGAGAGGAAGGCGGGCACAGTGGCGCCGTCCCAGTCGCCACCGAGTGCGATGACGTCCTCGCCGCCCAGGTCGAGCCAGTGCTCGATATGTGCCGCTAGCTGGTCGAAGGTGACGTCTGCGGCGGTCTTTTTGGTTGCGCCGTTGGAAAGGAACTCGCTGCAGTAGTTGAGGCCGACGATACCGCCCATGTCGCGAATGGTGCGGAACTGGTCGTCGGTGAGGTTGCGCTTGACTCTGCAGACGGTACGGGAGTTGGAGTGGCTGGCGACGAAGGGGCGCGTGGCGTGGGCGACAACCTCGTCAAAGCACTCATCGTTGAGGTGGGAGACGTCGAGCACCATGCCGGCGTGCTCCATCTGCGTAAGGGCCTCGATGCCGGCAGCGGTGAGGCCGGCGTGGGTGTCGTGGCCGCTCGCGAGCGGCCCCTGCGCGTTCCAGCTGAGTGATGACATGAGTACGCCCAGGCTCTTGAGTACCTCGATCAGCGCGGGGTCCTCGGCAAAGAACGTGGCGTTTTCGATGGTGTGGATGCAGGCGACCTTGCCGTCTTTGAGCGCAGGGCGAATGTCTGCCGCGCTGCGTACGTTGACCATGCGGTCGTGGTTAAGCATGGCCTGGCCGCTCATGTGCGCCATGATCTGTGCCTGGAAGCGCGCGGCGTGGGCGGTGGGAATCTCGTCGGGGACAAACGTGGCGAAGCACTGTGCCCACGGCGTGTTGCCGATCTTTGCGAGCGAGATGGCGCAGGCGTTGCCCTCGATGAGGTCGAAATCTTGCGGATGCGTTTCGTCGCCGGGGAAATAACCGTCGGTGCCGGCGGTAAAGCGCAGGTCGAGATCGAGCGTGGCCCAGCCGATGCGGTCGGCGGTGTCGCAGTGTAGGTCAAATACGGGATATGCCATGGTTCCTCCGGTTGCAGCGTTTCTTTGCAAACTGTCTTTGAATTGTATGACTAGGGTATAGTTAGCGCCATATGTTCATGGCGGCCCGCGTTGTGCGCCGCCCTTATCACGGAGGTTTCCATGTCCAACCAGGGCAAGAAGGTCAAGACTCATTATCGCGGCACGCTCGACGACGGCACGCAATTCGATAGCTCCTACGATCGCGGCGAGCCGCTGGAGTTCACCTGCGGCGCCGGTCAGATGATCAAGGGCTTCGATGCCGCTGTTGTCGACATGCAGGTGGGCGAGAAGAAGACCGTGCACATCCCGGCCGCCGATGCCTACGGCGAGCACAACCCCGAGATGGTCCTGACCTTCCCGGCCGAACAGGTTCCCAACATCGAGCAGATCGAGAAGGGCATGAAGCTCTTCCTGTCCACGCCGAGCGGTATGCCCGTCCCCGCCGTGGTCATCGACGTAACGCCCGAGGCCGTGACGCTCGACGCCAACCACGAGCTGGCCGGCAAGGACCTCAACTTTGATATCGAGCTCGTCGAGGTCGAGGGCTAGAGTATGCCTGAACGCTTGGTTTCGACGACATGCTTGGGAAATCTCAACGATCCGTCCTATGAACTCCTACTTCGCCGGAAGCTGGGCGGTGTCTTTGAAGTTGACGAGCTCCTGCTCGATTGGGACCAGGCTGATGCGCGCACGTTTGTGGGCGTGACGGAGCTGGGGCGCACGATCGATGTTCGGCTGGATACTGCCGACGGCGGTCGTCTTGCCGATGGCGACGTGCTCGCCATTGACCGTTCGGGCGTGGTGTCCGTGGCGGTTGTCGTGCGCCTGCGCAGCGCCGAGGTTTATTTGGTCGAAGTCGACCGCATGGATCCGATTGCACTCGCGCATGCGTGTTGGGAGATCGGCAACATGCATGCGCCGCTCTTCCGGGGTGACTCGGACGAGCATACCGTGCGCATGTATACGCCGGTGCAGCCTGTTTTGGGCCGCATGCTTCGGGGTGTCGAGGGTGTTCGGCTCTCGGTGGTTACCCGTGAACTCGATGCGGACCGGCGCTTTGCGTCGAGTGCGGCGGAGGTCGTCGTGAGCATGGCTCCCGACTTTACCATCGTTAAAAAGACGCGCGGCTAAGTGCGCGTATGCGTAAGACGGGCTTTGAGGGGCGACCAATCAAAGTCCGTCTTGCTGTTGATAGGAGGCTTTGGGGGAAGCATATGAGTCTTGAGGGAATCAAGCTGATTGCATGCGATTTGGACGGCACGTTGCTGCATCCGGGGGAGCGCGAGCCGCGTTCCGAGGCCTTTGAGCTTATCGATGAGCTACATCGTCGCGGTATCGTGTTTATGCCGGCGAGTGGCCGTCAATATGCGAGCTTGCGCTACCTGTTTGCCCCGGTGGCCGATGAGCTCGCCTATGTATGCGAAAACGGAGCCCTGGTGATGAGCGAGGGGCGTGCCGTTGTCAAGCGTTCCATGGAGCGTAGCCTTGCTATGGATATCGCGAACGCCGTGGTTGCGTATCCCCATGCCGACGTGACCCTTTCGTGTGAGGGGCACCTCTACAGCATGAGCGGCAACGATGCGTTTGTTGATCACCTGCGTTATGAGGTCCATTGTGATGTGGCGGTAGTCGACCGTCCCGAAGACATTGACGAGGATGTCATTAAGATTGCCTTCCAGACGCCCGAGGCAGAGCAGCCGGCGGCGCTGGAGTATTTTGTGCGTCGCTTTAGCGACCGGGTCGATGTGATGACGTCGGGAACCGAATGGACCGACTTTATCGGCTTTGATTCGGGCAAGGGGTCCGCGCTTGCCGATTATGGTTGTGCGCTGGGGATCTCACCTAACGAAATGATGGCGTTTGGCGACAATGAGAACGATCGCGACATGCTCAACGTCGTGGGCCATCCCTATCTGATGGAGAGCTGCAACCCCACCATGCGCGGCATCAACGACCGTGTCCGATACACGCGCACGGTCGAAGAAGAGCTGCGTCGTCTACTTGCTGAGTAGGCATGCCCCAAACATCTACCGGCAGTCGGGGCAGAGACCCTCGAAGATGGTGTAGTGCGACGTGACGTGCCAGCCGATTTGCTCGGATGCCTTGGCGTCGAGCTGGGCATCGAAGGGGAGCGGTACGTCGATGACGCGGCTGCACGAGGTGCAGATGATATGCGCGTGCGGCTCGATCGTGCGATCGAAGCGGCTGCCGCCCGGCGTCTTGATGGAGAGGATCTCGCCGGCGTCGGCCAAGAGATTGAGATTGCGGTAGACCGTACCGCGGCTGATTTTGTCATCCTGTGCGCGCACGACGTTGTAGATTTCGTCGGCGGTGGGATGGTTATAGCTTTGGCGCACAGCGTCAAGAACCAGCTTTCGCTGCCTGGTATTCCTTCTTTGCACCGCCATGCGCCTTGCCTCTTTCCTATCAACGGTCGTAGGTAAATGATACCGTATTTAGCACACAATACTAATAACGAGGAATGAAACCGTCTTCATTGGCAAGTGGGGCTCGGGCCTGGGCGTCTACGAGGCGAAAACGCGTTCCCATGCGCTCGTAGGAAGCATGAAGCGCCTCGAGATGAGATAGGACGTTCGCCGGAGCTCCCTGTATCTCCATTTCGACCGAGCCGTCTTCCATGTTGCGCACCCAGCCGGTGAGCGTGCGTGCCTGCGCGAGGTTGGTGTTGGTAAAGCGAAAACCAACGCCTTGGACTTGTCCCGCCCAGCGCAGGAAATAGCGCAGGGGAGTGTCTTGAGTGGCCTCGTCGCTTGCGAGCACAGTAAGCCTGCGGCGCAACTCGAGCTCGATGTTTGATGGTTTTTGAGGCTCTCGACTGCCGCCGGTGACGCTGGAGAAGAACGTATCGAAGAAGCCCATCGCTAGGCCTGCTTGCCTGCGTCGGACGGGAAGGTAATGCCGGCCTGCTGGCGCACGGCATCCATGATGCGCAGTGAGACGAGCGTGACATCGCGGTAGTGGCCAAGCTCGTGGCGTCCCGCCGGGGTCTCCCAAATCTCTTCCTTAACGTTATCGATGCCGCCGATGGCGGTGATAAAGTCTGTGAGTTCGTATTCCATAGTGTTGCTCGATTTGGGCAGGTCGAGCACGCGGCCGTTGTCGCCCTGTTCGCGCGGTGCCTCGGTTGCCGAGCCGCGTACGACATCGCCGCGATAGTCGATGCGGACGTTGCGGGGCGTGGACAGATGATCGATCTGGATAGTGCCACGCTCGCCTTCGATCTGCGAGGGCAGCAGGTCATTCGTTATTTTGGAGTGCGCGAGCTCGACGGAGATACGGCCACCGCCGTAGCTGGCGAGGATGGAACCGCAGCCGTCGATGGGGCCGTGCGTGAGCTGTCGCGTGGCGGGGTCGAGCAGAGTAGCCATGCTCGTAAGGCCGGAGGGCATGCCGAAAATCTCGACCATGGGCTCGACGGTGTAGACGCCAATGTCCATGAGGGAACCCGATGCCATATTGCAGTCGAAGATATTGGTGGCGCGTCCCGCGAGAATCTCGTTGTAGCGCGAGGAATATTTGCCAAAGCGCAATGAGGCGCGGCGGATGGGGGCGATCTCGCCCAGGGCGTCCTCGATGGCGTGGAAGGCGGGGTCGTGGAGGGAACGCATGGCCTCGAGGGCCACGACACCTGCTGCCTCGGCAGCGCGGAAGACTTCCAGCGCCTGCGCTTCGGTGGCGCAGAAGGGCTTCTCGACGATGACGTGCTTGCCACCGGCGATGCAGGCAAGGGCCTGCTCGTAGTGAAGCGCGTTAGGGCTGCCGATATAGACGGCGTCGACGTCGGCGGCTGCCGCGAGCTCATCGAGTGAAGTAAAGTTTCGCTCGCCACCGCGCTCGGCGGTAAAGGCGGCACCGCGATTGGCATCGCGTGAAAGCGTGCCCACAAACGCGGCTTGGTCGTTGGCGTTGACAACTTGGATAAAGTCGTCGGTGATCATGGATGTGCCGATGGTCGCGATGCGCAGCATACGTCCCCCTTGCGTTGTTTGGTCTACAGGATGAGTGTAGCGCGTGGGGATATAAAGCTGCGCGAAAACGCTATTACAGGTCGCTCTCGTTAAAGCCGGCGTCGATATCGAGGCTGCTGCCGTCGGCCGCCGTGGTGGCGAGCTCATCGCAGCGCTCGTTGAGCTCGTGACCGGCGTGACCCTTAACCCAGATGAACTCAACCTTGTGCTTGCTTTTGGCGGTGAGTAGGCGCTCCCACAGGTCGCGGTTCTTGACGGGTTGCTTGTTGGCGGTTTTCCATCCGCGCTTTTTCCAGCCGTCGATCCAGTGCTTGTTAAAGGCGTTGACGACATACTGCGAATCGGAATGGACTTCGACCTCGCAGGGGCGGTTGAGCGCCTCGAGCGCCACGATGACGGCCATGAGTTCCATGCGGTTGTTGGTGGTCTTGGCGTAGCCGCGCGAAAGCTCGGAGGTGAAGGTCTTGCCGGCGGGGTTGGTGTATTTGAGCACGGCGCCGTAGCCACCGCGTCCCGGATTTGATCGGGCCGAGCCGTCGGTGTAGATGATGACCTTCACGGGCTTCCTTTCGTTGAGTGCATTTCATGTGAGTGACCATTGTAGCGCCATGCCCGCCGGGGGCTAACAATCTACGATTTCTACCCCGTCTTCCGACAGTTAGTTGGCATGGATGATGCGGTTGAGCTCGTCGAGGTATTGCTGCAAGAGGGGAGAGGGCTTGCGCTCGTCGTGCATGATATAGCCTACGCGCATCGTTGGGGCGTCTGCTAACGGGATCGATGCCATACCCCATTGCATTTCATTGGAGAGGACGCCGGTCGACAGGGTGTAACCGTTCGACGTGATAAGTAAGTTAGTAAGTGTTCCGCGGTCCGAGATTCGTATGTTGCGGTCGCAAGGGATATAGCTAAAAGGTTCCTCGGCGTAATAGAAGGAGTTTGAGGTTCCCTGCTCAAAGCTGTAGCGCGTATAGGGCGTGAGGTCGGCAAGGGACAGCTGAGGGCGGCGGGCGAGCGGGTGGCGCTCGCTAACGAAGACGTGGACCGTCGCGTCGAATAGGGGATGGAAGCTTGCACGGGCATCGGCGAAGGCCTTCTGCAGAACGCGGGCGTTAAAGTCATCCAGATACAGAATGCCGATATCGCTGCGAAACGCACGGACGTCATCGATGATCTGCGATGTGGTGGTCTCGCGCATGATGAACTCGAACTTGCTGTCGCGGCAGCGCTCGACCACGTTGACAAAGGCCTCGACCGAAAAGGCGTAGTGCTGGGCGGAAATGGCGAGGCGGGCTTGCGGGGTGCCGCCGTCCTCGTAGCGCGCCTCGAGCATGTCGGCCTGCTCTACGACCTGGCGCGCATAGCCCAAAAGCTCGGTGCCGTCGTTGGTGAGCGTGACGCCGCGGCTGGAGCGCGTAAAGATCTCCAGATGGAGCTCCTGTTCCAGGCTTTTGACGGCATTGGAGATATTGGACTGAGCGGTATAGAGGCGCTGAGCTGCGGCGTTGATTGAGCCGGACTCTGCCACGGCGATAAGAAAACGAAGCTGCTGGAGGGTCATCGGTGCCCGTCCTTTCGATAGCTATCTAAAAAACCGATAACAGGTTAGCGCTTTTAAGTGATTGACCGAGCGAAACAATGCTCGTACTATTCAAAACACACAAAGGCGGTAGGTAATTAAGCCGACCACGGAACCGGGATGTCAAAAGGAGGACCGCATATGAACTGCTTGCCAAGACGAATGCCGGGCTCCTGTTTGCGCCCGTTGGCGTGATCAGGAGACAGCGACTTACTTTTCTCTTATTTATTTACTTTCGTTCGATCAAGGAGATCATCATGAGCCAGTTCATCAACAACCCCGAGCACACCTTTGGTTTCGATACCCTGCAGCTTCATGTTGGCCAGGAGAGCGCCGACCCCGCATCCGACTCCCGCGCCGTGCCTATCTACCAGACCACGAGCTATGTGTTCCGCAACTCCCAGCACGCCGCCGACCGCTTTGGTCTTGCCGACGCCGGTAACATCTACGGCCGTCTGACCAACTCCACCCAGGGCGTCTTTGAGGACCGTATCGCCGCGCTCGAGGGTGGCGTGGCCGGTCTTGCCGTCGCCTCCGGTGCCGCTGCCATCACCTATACCCTGCAGGCTCTTGCCCAGGCCGGTGACCACGTGGTGGCTCAGAAGACCATCTACGGTGGCTCCTACAACCTGCTGGAGCATACGCTCTCCCAGTTTGGCGTCGAGACCACGTTTGTCGATGCTCATAACCTGGAAGAGGTTGAGGGTGCCATCAAGGACAACACTACGGTCATCTACCTCGAGACGCTCGGCAACCCCAATTCCGACATTCCCAACATCGACGCTATCTCCGAGGTCGCCAAGAAGCACGGTCTTCCGGTCGTCGTCGATAACACCTTCGGCACCCCGTATCTGTTCCGTCCGCTGGAGCACGGCGCCAACATCGTCGTTCACTCCGCAACTAAGTTCATCGGCGGCCACGGTACCTCGCTGGGCGGTGTGATCGTCGACGGCGGTAACTTCGATTGGAAGGCGAGTGGCAAGTACGCCCAGATCGCTGAGCCCAACCCCTCCTACCATGGCGTCTCGTTTGCCGAGGCTGCCGGTCCCGCTGCCTTCGCGACCTATGTCCGTGCCATCCTGCTGCGCGACGAGGGCGCCTGCATCAGCCCGTTCAACGCCTGGGTCCTGCTCCAGGGCACCGAGACTCTGTCGCTGCGCGTCGACCGTCATGTCGAGAACACCAAGAAGGTCGTTGAGTTCCTGGCTGGTGACAGCCATGTCGCCAAGGTGAACCACCCGAGCCTGTCTGAGCACCCCGATCACGAGCTCTATCAGAAGTACTTCCCCAACGGTGGCGCGTCGATCTTCACCTTTGAGATTAAGGGTGGCCAGGAGGCAGCTTGGAAGTTCATCGATCATCTGCAGGTGTTCTCGCTACTCGCCAACGTGGCCGACGTCAAGTCGCTCGTCGTGCACCCGGCTACCACCACGCACTCCCAGCTCTCTGCCGAGGAGCTCGCCGAGCAGAACATCACGCCCTCCACGATCCGTCTTTCCATCGGTACCGAGAACGCCGAGGACATCATTTGGGATCTGAAGCAGGCCTTCGCCGCGCTGGACGAGTAAGGCGACTTGTGCAAGGACCCCTTGCGACTCGATAGGTATAACTGCATAAAATGCCTGCTCAAGGCGCCTGCGCAAGCAATGGTTGCGCAGGCGCCTTTTTTGCATAGGAAGGGCGCTATTACAGGGTTTTTGGCATGCTTTATGCATTCGAGTTGTGGAAAACTCCTGTTGAGAGGATGTGAGTTTTACGCAATTGACGTGCGCCTTTTGAGTAAAACCGCAGGTCGCGATTTGCTCGAGGTACTATGCAGCGCGATCGAATCACACGCAGCTCAAACGCAGCAAAAACGCACTACGGAGGTTTCCAGCTACATGAGGATCGATTCACGAAAACCGAAAGCCGCCGCCCTTTCCGCCGCTCTGACCGTGGCGCTTTTGGCGGGCGCCGGCGCAACTGATGCCCACGCGGCAACACTGTCCGATACGGTTGGATCTACGCCGTCCGAGACGACGCTGGTACAGCCCGTTGATTATCGCGGCGATGGTTATGGTTCCATGCAGGAGTGGAACGCCTCGATGGAGGCCAAGCGCGATTCCCTTGAGATGCGCGCTCAGATTATCCTAAACATGTATGGTGACTATGCCACCGATGACGAGCGCGCTGTGCTGCAGGGTTGTATCGATGGTGCGGGCAGCCTTTTGACGATGGGGGAGGTCGACGCGAAGTCGACCGAGCTCGATGAGCTGCGCACTGCGCTTGAGAATGCCAAGCGCGAAGCGCTCGAGGCCGCTGCCGCCGAGGCAGAGGCTGCCGAGGCCGCCCAGGCTTCGTACTACAACGCCGGCTACACTCCGTCCTACGCGTCTGCCGCGTCCTACGCGAACGGATCGGGCCTGACGCGCTCTGCGGGTGTCAATAACTACAACGGGCGCCGCGAGACCTATTACAGCAGCAATGTGCTTTATCACTATCGCACGGGCGAATGGACTCAGGATTCTGAGGGCTTCTGGCGCGATTCCGACGGCTATTACGTTGTTGCCGCGGGCGATATGGCCCAGGGCTCGACCTTTACGGGCTCCAAGGGTGATTGCAAGGTCTATGACTCCGGCTGCGCCGCCGGAACCACCGACTACTACACCGGTTGGTAATCTGCCATCAGAGCAAAATAGGCACATGATGGGCGGGCGTCTTTACTGAGCTTTTAGGCAACGTAAAGCCGCCCTTTCTTTATGTGCGTTTGAGTTAACAGAGCCCTTACCGTGGCGGTACGCTGGGCGTATGCATGCGGGGCACACTGGTTCATGAGAAATAGGGTCTTTCTCTTGGAGGAAGTGATCTTGTGAATGCTCGAGATATTGCCGTTGCCGCCGTCGCATTGGTACTTGGCTGTCTTGGCCCTACAGCTGCGTTTGTCGCAGGCATGCAGGGCTCGTGCGGGGCTGCTCCTATTGTGGTCGGCGCGCTCATCGCAGCAGCGCTGCTGGGAAGTGCGGGCGTGACCCTTTGTCGCGATGACGAGGACGAGACGCCGCAGGTGCAGCGCTAGCCGTTGTGAAGCTGGTTTTGCCCATAGATGAAGAAGGAAGCCGCCGCAAGGGGAGTGCCCTTTGCGGCGGTTTTTGCTATTGAGACTGTTGGATGCGGTACGGCGGCGTTACCAGCTGGCCTCGATTTCGCGGATGCGCGAATAGAGCCATTCGTTTTGCGGCACCTGGATACCGTGCTTGGTCGCGAGGCGGCAGATGGTACCCGCAAATTCCTCGACCTCGGTTCTGCGTTGAGCGATGCGGTCTTGCGCCATCGAGGGCATGCCGGCGGGATCGAGCCCTTTTATGAGACGCACCATCTGCGTCAGGTCTTCCTCGGTGAGCTCGATACCCTCGGCGTTGGCGACCGCAAGCGTTTCGCGCATGGCGGAAACAAGGCAGCGACGCTGCTCGGAGCCCGGCTCCGTGGCACTTCCGTACGTGCCGCCGTAGGCCATGCAGGTCTGGTTGATGCCGTCGTTGAGCATGAGTTTGGCCCACATGCGGTGCGCAATGTCGCTCTCGACGGTATGGGCGATGCCGCAGCGCGTGTAGAGCTCGTCGATTGCGGTGATGGTTGCGGGGTCCGTACCGGCCGCCGCGCCAAAGCGGATTTCGCCCGTGTTGGTAAAGGTGAGCTCTCCGTTGAGGAACACGGCGTCCATACCCTGGCAAATACCAAGAACGGTATGCTCCCAGCCAAAGCGCTCGGCAATCTTTTGCTCGCTCGTGATGCCGTTGCACAGCGAGGCGATGAGCGTGTTGGGTCCCACGACGCGCTCCATAGTCTTGAGTGCTTGGTCGAGACCGGTGGTCTTGACCGTCAGGATGACCAGATCGGCGGGCGTTGCCTTGCTGGCGCGGACGGACTTGAGCGCACAGGGCTTGTCGTTGACGGTGAGCGCATCGTTTGCGTGACGCTCAAAACGGGCGTCATCCATAACGTATTCGACGGCGTCATTGCCGAGGGCCTTGGCAATCATACTGCCGTAGAGCAGGCCGACGCCGCCCTTGCCGATAAAGGCGACCTTGTTGATCTGCATGTGAATCATCTCCCCATATAAAAGGCGCCCGCGTAAAGGGCGCCTGATGGATTGTATGCCGCCGGACCATGCTGCGTGCACCGGATGGCCGTATTTGTTTGTTGCTCCTTTCATCGGGCTTTTTGCTGATGTTAAAGCGGTGCCGTGACAGCTCGATTTCTGCTGCGTTACGATACGTTCTCGATTGCGATTCCACGATGTTTCGGCCGCGTGACCATTGTGTTTCGCCTTGCCGGGGCGCTGATGGCGAAGGGAGGGGCCGTGCAATACCGCGTTGACCCCAAAAGTGGTAACCGAATATCTGCTCTGGGTCTGGGCTGCATGAGGTTTCCCGGTTCGCCGGGACACCCCGATGCGAAGACAGCCGATGCCATCATTTCCCGTGCGGTGGAGCAGGGGATTAATTATCTGGATACTGCGTATCTCTATCCCGGTAACGAGGCGTGCGTGGGCGCCTCACTTGAGCGCTTGGGGCTGCGCGACCGGGTGTTGCTGGCGACCAAGTTGCCGCACGCTTCGTGCAAGCGCGCGGAGGATTTCGACCGGTTCTTCGACGAACAACTGCGTCGCCTGCGGACCGACCATATCGACTATTACCTTATGCACAACATCACTTCGCCCGCTCAGTGGGAGCGCGTGGTGGCGTTGGGTATCGAGGACTGGATTGCGCGTCAAAAGGCGGCGGGGCGCATTCGCCAGATTGGTTTTTCGTACCACGGCAGCGCGGCTGATTTCCTGACGATGCTTGACGCATATGACTGGGATTTTTGCCAGATACAGTACAACTATGCCGGCGAGCGTTACCAAGCGGGAACGGCAGGACTCATGGCGGCTGCGGAGCGCGGGCTCGCGGTGTTTGTGATGGAGCCGCTGCTGGGCGGGCGTCTGGCAGGCAAGCTGCCGCCGCGGGCCCGCGCCGTGCTCGATGGCGCTCGTGACCCGCATTTGCGCACTCCTGCCGCTTGGGGGCTTTCGTGGGTGTGGAACCATCCTCAAGTCACGATGCTGCTTTCGGGCATGACCGATACCGCGCAAGTGGATGAGAACGCGGCGTTGGCCGATCGGGCCCTGCCGGATTCGATGACAGTTGCTCAGCTTGATGCCATCGCACGCGTGCTGACGGAGTTTGAAAAATCGAATCGCGTGCCCTGCACGGGATGCGGCTACTGCATGCCATGTCCCAAGGGTATCAACATTCCCGCCTGCTTTGCCGCCTACAACGCGAGCTATGCGCACAGCTGGTTTACGGGGCTGTCGCAATACTTTACGGCGAGTGCGGTGCGCACGAGCGAGCCCAAGCTGGTGAGCAATTGCGTCAAATGCGGCAAATGCGCACGGCACTGCCCACAGCATATCGATATCCCCGAGCGACTCGATGACGTGCGCCGACGCTTCCAGCCTGGCCCCGTAACGGCCGCGCTTAAAGCCTTTTGCAAAACGCGTTCCTGATGCCCCTTTTATAACTCGCGGTGGAATAGCTTCTGTTTGCGGCAGAATAGGGGCCAAACAGGAACTATTTCGCCGCAACTGAAGGGGGCTGTCGTGGGCCATCGGGATTCATGTGATGATTTGCGTGAGGTTCGTTGGGGCGTTTTGGGCGCTGGGCACATTTCGCATCGATTTGCATCGTCGCTCAAGGAGGTCGACGGGGCACGGTTGGTGGCTGCGGCCGGTCGCACTCCTGCACATGTCGAGGAATTTTGCCGAGCGTTTTCGATCGATGCTGCGCATGGCCATGCCTCGGTCGACGATAACGGCAATGCGGCTTATGACGCGCTGATTGCCGACCCCGATGTCGACGCAATCTACTTGGCGCTTCCGCATGGCATGCATACGCGTTGGGCCTGTCGCGCGCTGTGCGCCGGAAAGGCCGTGCTGTGCGAAAAGCCGGCCGTTTTGAGTGAGGAAGAGGCTCTCTCGATCGCCTCCACCTCTCGCGAGCGCGGCGTGCTGTTTATGGAGGCAATGAAGAATCGGTTTTGCCCGATGCGCGCTCGCGTGAAGGACTTGTTTGCGTCGGGTGAGCTTGGCCGTATTGTCTCGATTGAAAGCGTGCAAAAGCTCGATTACGGCGAGTCTCCTTCGGGCTATCTGCTTGATCCGTTGCGGGGTGGCTGTCTATATGACATGGGCTGCTATGCGGTCGGGTGGTTTGAGGATCTGCTTGCGGGTGCGTGCGATGTTTCGTCTCGTGAAGTTCGCTGGCGTGACGTATCGGGCGGTCGCGTCGATTGGGCCGACGAGATCCATATGAGCGTCGGCGGTATACCCATTCATATGGTGTGCGACGGCAAAGCGGCATATGAAAGCCGCTTAACGATTGCCTGCGAGCGGGGCTCGTTGGAAATCGAGCGCCTCCATCGCCCCGAGCTCGCCCATGTGAAGTACTCCGACGGTCGAGTGCTCGAAATTAATGCCCCGTTTGAGGTCGATGATTTCTACGGCGAAGCTTCGCATGCGACCCATCTCATCCGGGCGGGGAAACTCGAGAGTCCCGTCATGCCTCTTGCCGCCACGCAGCGCTGTGCGCAGATCATCGATGCGATTCGCTTGACGCTCTAGGCTACGGTGCTGGTGCTCAAGGGGGCTCGGCGGACCGTGCCCCCGATGCCCCTTTTATATCTTGCGGTGGAATACGGTCTGTTTGCGCCAAAATAAGGCACCAATAGACCGTATTTCACCGCAACTGATGAGGGGGAGCTGGAGATGCTGACGATTGGGTGTCATCTTTCGACGACGAAGGGCTATCGGGCGATGGGGGAGACGGCGCTGTCCATTGGCGCCAATACCTTTGCATTCTTCACGCGCAACCCGCGTGGCGGCAAGGCGAAAGGCCTTGACATGGATGACGTGGCGGCCCTGCGCGAGCTTATGGAACAGAACGACTTTGGCCCGCTTGTGGCTCATGCCCCGTATACCTATAACCCCTGTTCGGCTAAAGAGCGGGCGCGCGAGTTTGCCTTGGAGGCCATGGCCGAGGACCTGCGACGCATGGAAGCACTGCCCGGCAACTACTACAACTTCCATCCTGGTGCGCATGTGGGGCAGGGCTCCGACGCCGGCATTCAGATGATCGTCGACACCCTGTGCCAGGTGATGTTTGAGGGCCAGCAGACGATGGTGTTGCTCGAGACCATGGCCGGCAAGGGTACCGAGGTGGGCCGTAACTTTGAGGAGCTGGCGCGCATCATCGAGGGCGTTGCCGACAAGCGCCCCGAGCTGTCGACCAAGCTGGGCGTTTGCCTGGACACCTGCCATGTAAATGACGCCGGCTATGATATCGTCCACGATCTTGACGGCGTGCTCGACGAGTTCGATCGCGTGGTGGGTATCGAGCGTCTGCGCGCCGTGCATATCAACGACTCCAAGAACCCCTGCGGTGCCCATAAGGATCGCCACGAGTGCATCGGTAAGGGCTACTTGGGTAGTGAGGAGTTTGGCGGCGGTATGCAGGTTATGCAGAATATTGTATCGAATGGCCGTTTGCGTTCATTGCCATTTATTTTGGAGACACCGAACGAACTTGCAGGTTATGCGGCTGAAATCAAACTGTTAAGGTCATTGCAGCAGTAACGACTGTCACAAAGTGGAGTGTTCCATTCACGTTATGGGTTTGTTTCAATCAGTTTTCTAATTGCAGATTCGCACTTACGGGTGCATAATAGCCAACAGTTTTTGCAGACCTCTGAATCAAACGGGGTCACTGGAAGGAGACTGATTATGAAGCTCAAGAAGCTTGGCACATTTGCAGCCACGGGCGCCATGGCGCTCGCTCTTGCACTGACGGGCTGTGGTTCGTCCAACGCCACCTCTGGTTCCGATGCCGGTTCCAGCAGCTCTGACAACGCGAAGGTCGAGAAGGTCGACGGCTCCAAGGAGTATGCACTTGTCAAGGACGGTACGCTCACCGTCGGCACCTCTGCCGAGTACGCGCCATTTGAGTACAAGGATGACAATGGCGACTACCAGGGCTTTGACCTTGAGCTCATCAAGGCGATCGGTGACAAGCTGGATCTGGATGTCGAGTACGTCAACAACGACTTCGACACGCTCGTCCCCGGCGTTGCTTCGGGTGCCAAGTACGACGTCGCCATTGCGGCTATCACTGACACACCCGAGCGTGAGAAGGAAGTCACTTTCTCCGACTCTTACTACATGGACGATCAGGCTGTCGTGACCAAGGTCGATAACACCGACATTACGGCCGATAACTACAGCGAGAAGCTCAACAATGCCGACGCCACGATCATCGTTCAGTCCGGTTCGACCGCCGAGGCCTTTGCTCAGGAGAACTTCCCCAAGGCCAAGATCGTTCCCTATAAGGACGCTACCGAGTGCTTCAGCGCCCTGCAGTCCGACAAGGGTGACGCCGTGGTCACCAACCGTTCCGTTGCGAGCCAGCTGACCGCCGAGCAGTTCAACACCTGCCATACGGTTAAGCAGGTCAGCACCGGCGAGGAGTACGCTATCGCCATCAACCAGGGCAACACCAAGCTCAAGGACGACATCAACCAGGCCATCAAGGACCTGACCGACGACGGCACCGTCGACGCCCTCATGGCTAAGTACAACATCAAGTAAAATAGCTACTTGATTGCGCGCGGGCCCTTTCCGTTTTGGCGGAGAGGGCTTTTGCGTTTCTTGAACGGGCGTCGTCCCGTCCCGTAATGTCGGCAACTGATACGTTAGGAGCTACCTTGTCTCGATTGAACGAAGGGGCCATGGGTCGGCGTTCCCCGCTGCCCTCGATGCTCCAAAAGCTAGCCAGTGCCCTGGCTGTGGCGCTCGCTTTGGTGTGCGCGGGGACAGCCGTGCCTTCGACCGCCCAGGCGCTCGAGACCGCAAAGATCACCGCGCGCCCCAATACCGGTTCGGGCAGCGCCGTGGTCGGCGGTACCGAGACGCGCATTACCTGGGAGGTCCAGGCCGATGCCGACGAGGAGCTGAGCGGTCTTTCGCTGACGTTTGCCGACGGCACGACGTTTGGTGCCGATGACACGCGATTGACGATGCTCTCGGGCGAGGACCTCATGGATCGTACGCCCATGAAACCCACGTGCACGGCTGATGGACAGACGCTCAAGATCGACTTTGGCGAGACGGCGCCTGCTGGCGGCTTTTTCCGTGTCGAGGTTTACGGCGTGACCTTCCCCGTCGAGGGCGGCGACGAAGCCTTTAGCGGCACCTATACGCTCGCCGACGGTTCGACCAAGAAGATTTCCAAGATTCCCTCGGTGGAGATCAAGGGCGTGACGGCATTCGATAACTTTCTGGCCGATCTTAAGGAGCAGCCGTGGGTCGAGGCATGGAATTCCAACATGTTCCTGCGCCTGTTCCTGAACCCGGTCATTTTGGTCCAGAGCCTGCCGATCGTCTTCAAAGGCTTCCTCATGTCGCTCTCGATCGTGCTCGTGGCGTTTCCGCTGGCAATTCCCTTTGGCTTTGCCTTGTCGCTCATGCGCATTTCCAAGTCGCGCATCCTGCGTTGCCTTGCCGGCATCTATGTGAATATCATCCGTGGTACGCCGGCGTTCCTGCAGATCTACATTGCGTTCTTTGGTCTGCCGCTGGCCGGCGTCAAGGTTGACGACTATGTGC
>CAKTWK010000040.1 GCA_934630735.1 uncultured Collinsella sp.
CATTAAGTGCTCTTCGGCTCGTGCGGAACTCGCGATAAATCTCACAGGCCGCGCCCGGCCCCCTGTGGGCGAGCAAGCTGCGGAAACTCGGTCGGTCCAGAGCAATATCGTGCGAACGGAATTCTGGCTAATTTTTTGTTCGCCTGGTTGATCTAGTTGATGGAGCCTATCTATACCCTCTTGTGGACTGAGGAGTGTCCCAAACTGCCGGCAGAAAAGGAACGTCCCTAAGTGCCGAGTTGGGATAAAAAGGCGGAGGCCCTGGTGAGGGTCTCCGCCTTTGTTACAGGGGGCGATGCTATCCGCTGGCTGTGGGATTAGACCAGGCGGGCGTTGATCGTCTTGGCGATCTCGGCGGCGTCGGTGGAACCCTTGACGGTGGCACGGAAGTCCTCGTCCATGAGCGCCTCGGCGACCTTGGACAGGATCTTGAGGTGCGTGGTGCCAGCCTGTGCACCCGGGATGAGCAGCGCGATGGCCACGTTGACGGGAGCGCCGTCCATGGTGTCCCAACCGGTCACGCCGGACTCGTCCTTGACGACGATGACGGCAGCCTCGGAAATGGCGTCGGACTTGGCATGCGGGATGGCGAAGCCCTCCATCATGCCCGTGGTGCCCTCGGCCTCGCGGGCCAGGAAGGCGTTCATCACAGCGTCGGCGTCGTTGGCGACACCGGCCTTGACGGCCTGGTTGGAGACGAAGCTCAGGGCCTCGTCACGAGAAGCGAAGTCCTCGGCGACAAAGACGTTCTCGACCTTCACGAAGTCGGCAGCCTCGACCTTGGGAGCCTCGACGGCAGCGGCCTTGGGGGCCTCAACCGGCTTGGCTGCAGGGGCAGCCTTCTGGTTCTTCTCGAAGTCGTACTTCTTGAAGGCCACGAACAGGATGCCACCGACCACAGCACCAATAAGGATCGCGAGGACCCACAGCGGTCCGTTCTCGACAACGGGCAGGACCAGGAAGCCACCGTGAGGCGCCGGATCGTGAACGTTGAACATAATGGTCAGGATCGAAGCGATGGAAGAACCGAGCATCATGATGGGCATGACGGGCCAGATGTTCTTGGTCATGAACGGAATGGCGCCCTCGGTGATGTGGGTGCAACCAAGGATGAGGTTGACGATACCGGCGTCGTGATCCTCCTGGCTGAAGTACTTCTTGCCGACAACGACGGCGAAGGTGGTGATCAGCGGCGGAACGATGCAGGCGGCGGAGACGGCAGCCATGAAGTTGGTGCCGAAGTTGTAGGTGTCGGTGCCAACACCGGCGGCCAGGGCCTCGGTAAGCATAGCGGTACCGGTGACGTAAGCAGCCTTGTTGACCGGGCCGCCCATGTCAAAGGCGCACATGCAGCCAATGGCAAGACCCAGGACAACGGCGCCAGAGGCAGACAGACCCTTGAGGAAGTCCATCATGGCGGTGTTGATGGCAGCCATGGGGCCGGAAATGCCGAGCATGACCAGACCGACGATGGCGGTCGAGAACAGCGGGTACAGGAAGATAGCCTTGAGGCCGTCCAGGTTCTTGGGCAGACCGGCAAAAACCTTCTCGAGCAGCAGGATGACATAGCCAGCGAGGAAGCCGCCGACGATGCCGCCCAGGAAGCCGAAGCCCACGCCGGCGCCACCGGCGTCGATCATACCGGTATCGGCGTTAACGGGCAGGCCCTGGATGGCGATCATACCGGCAACAAAACCGGGGACGAGTGCCGGGCGCTTGCCGATGGACTCGGCGATGTAGGCGGAAAGCACGGGAACCATGAGGTTCATGGCGATGCCGCCGACGATCTTGAGCATGGCGGCGAAGCTGTTGTAGTCGGCAGCCGTCGAATCGAAGGACGTGATGCCCCACAGGAACGAGACGGCTGTCAGGACACCACCGGCGACGACGAAGACCAGCATGTGGCTGACGCCGTTCATGAGGTGCTTGTAGATGACGTGACCGATGGACTCCTTCTCCTCGACCTCGTCCTCGACATCGGCAGCAGCCGCAACCGTGTCGTCGCCCTTGGCGGCGAGAGCGCGGTCGATCAGCTTTCCGGCGGCCTCGACGGACAGGGCCTTGGAAACACCGACGGAAACCATGGGCTTACCGGCGAAACGCTCCGCCTGGACATCCTTGTCGGCTGCGACGACGACGGCCTTGGCGCCAGCGATCTCGCTCTTAGTGAGCTCGTTCTCGACACCGACCTGGCCATGAGTCTCGACCTTAATGGTCAGACCGCGCTCGGCAGCTGCCTTCTCCAGCGCCTCCTTCGCCATGAAGGTGTGCGCGATGCCGGTCGGGCAACCGGTGGCGGCGATGATGTCAAACTTAGCCATGTGTCCCTCCTTTTTAAGTTTTGCGCCCGCAGGCGCTCCCCTACACGCGCGTCCTTGCGCGCTTTTCCACAACTGAAAGATACCAACCCAGCGCTTTTGCGGAAAGGGAAATGTCCCAATTCTCCGGTGAAAGGTTCTTTCATAACCGTAAACGGTAGGTGAAAGTTTACCATCAACACCTGAAACGGCAAGGTGTATCTTGTAAATGAAAATGCCCGTATACTTATGCATTGGAAAACAAGTCCGATTTTCATGCCAACCAGGAGCCATCCATGACCGATAGCAGCAAGAGCGCGCTCTCCCTTATTAGCACTCATCAGGGATATAGTGGATCCGAGCAGCGCATTGTCGACTATATATTGGAGCACCAGTCCGAGGCGCCGCGCCTGACGGCCGCACAGCTCTCACGAGCCGCCGCCACGTCCGAGGCGACGGTTTCGCGCTTTTGCCGCAAGCTGGGCTTTGGCAGCTTCCGCAGCTTTCAGTTTTCGCTGGCACGCGACTTGGAGAGTCAGCGCAACGAGGGGCTGACCGACGAGGTCTCGCTCGACAACATGGAGCAGAGCCTTAAAAATATCCTCGCCGCCAAGGTGAGCGAGCTTAACGCGACCATCGACGGCATTGACCACGATACGCTAACGGCCGTTGTGCACGCGTTAAAAAATGCGGGTGTTATTGAGTTTGCGGCCGTAGGCAACACCAACGCCGTCGCGCTCGACGCGACGTTTAAGTTTTCGCAGCTGGGCCTGCGCTGCATGGCGAGCACCATCAGCGAGACGTCAATCGGCTTTGCGCTCACGTTGCGCCCCGGCGACGTTATCGTGCTGATCTCGAACTCCGGCAAGTCACGCCGTCTGAATCGCATGGCAAAAGCGGCTCGCGACTGCGGTGCCACCGTGGTCGTCATCAGCAGCGACAGCAAGTCTCCACTTGCGCGCCTAGCCGACTACACCTTTAATACCGTCAATCACGAGGCGCTGCTGACAACGGGCGACTTCGCGTTCTCCAAGATGAGCGCCACGATGATCATAGAGGTCATCTACAACTTCCTACTGCCCGAAATCGAGGACGCCCGAGAGCACATCAGCTACTACGAGGAGCTCATCCAGCCGGATAAGGTCGTGGAATAGACATTTTGGCGAGCCGACAAACGCCACTCACCACGAAACCGGCCCATCTACTACGTTTTATCCGTATAGCCCAACCACATCCCGAAAATAGAGAAAACCGCAGGCGTTCTGCCTGCGGTTTTCTTTTTACAATTCTTGGCGTGGTTGCCGATAGCCTATTAAACGTAGTAGATGGGCCGGTTTCGTGGCGGCCGGGTCGGAAATGCATGTGGCGGCTCGGCCTAAGCGCGCGCTTCTTCCAGCATCTGCTTGGCGTGCGCTAGGCTTGCCTCCGATTGATCGCCGCTCAGCATGCGAGCGATCTCTGCGGTGCGGGCATCGCCGGTCACCTCGTCCAGGTGCGTCTGGGGAACATCGCCGGGCTCTTTACTGACCACGTAATGCTTGTCGGCCATGACAGCAACCTGCGCCAGGTGCGTTACGACGATGACCTGATGCGTGGCGGCAAGATCGGCCAGCACGCCAGCAAGAGCACGAGCCGTGGAGCCGCCGACACCGGCATCGACCTCGTCGAACACCAGCGTATCGACACCATCAGCGTTACCCAAAACCACCTTGCTCGCCAGCATAACGCGGCTGAGCTCGCCGCCCGAGGCGATGCGGCGCAGAGGGCGCGGTGTGAGGCCGGAACCGCTGCGATACAAAAGCTCGTAGCTCGAAGGGCCCGCCGGCGTCCACTCGGCGCGGGGAAGATCACGCGACTCCCAGACGAGTTCGGCGCTGCCCATTTCCAGGCGTGCCATCTGACGACCCACCTCGTGACAAAAACGCGGGGCTGCCGTATTGCGTGCGCGCTTAAGCGCCTTGGCAGCGGCGAACAGTTCGTGCTCCGCCGCGCCGAGTGCCTCGCGTGCCTTCCTAATCTGCTCGTCACCATCGTCCACCAGCGATAACAACTCCCGCGAGCGGTCACGCATGGCAAATACATCGTCCATGGTGGGACCCCACTGCCGCAGAAGTCCCTTAAGGTCGGAATACCGCTCTCGCATGCGAGCGAGCTCGCGAGGATCGAACGCAACACCATCGCGATAAGCACGCAGCTCATTGGCGCAATCCTCGAGTGAGATGCAGGCGTCCGAAAGTGCGTCGGCGATGTCACCCAGTTTGCGATCGACGGTCGCCATGCGCGACAGTTCTGCCACAGCGCTGTTCACGGCATCGAGCGCTCCCCCTTCGGAAGTAAGCGATGCATGGGCATCGTTGGCCGTCGCCACCAGCACCTCGGCATGCTCGGAGCGCGGCAGCAGCTCCTCGAGCTCCTCATACTCACCCGGCTTGGGGTCGACCTCGGCGATACGCTCCAGAGCGAAGCGCGCCTCCTCGACGCGACTCCCCTGCGCACGCGACGCCTCCTCTACGCGACGGACCTCCTTGGCAGCCGCACGCGACGCCTTAAAGCAGGCACGGTACTTTTCCAGCGCCTCGAGCGCAGAGCGACCAGCCCAGGCATCGACCATGGCAACATGATGTGCCGGATCGAGCAGGCGCTGGTGTTCATGCTGGCCGCACAAATCCATCATCACACCGACGCGCTCGGAAAGCTCGCGCACGCTGGCAATGCGACCATCAATCTTGACGCGGCTGCGGCCCTCGGCAGAAAGGCTGCGCTGCACGGTGAAGCCCTCCGTGTCGTGCGGACCATCGAACAAGCGCGCCTCGACGCTCGCAAGCGCCTCGCCCTCGCGCACGGTCGAGGAATCCGCGCGTTCGCCCAAAATGAGCTTAAGAGCCGAGAGCAGCGCAGTCTTGCCGGCGCCGGTCTCGCCAGTCAAAACCGTTAGGCCGGCACTCGGCACCAACGTCGCCGCTCGAATGAGCGCGATGTTGGAAACCTGCAGCTCATCGATCATGACGAACTCCATAGAACACGCGGCTTACCGAGTTATAGAAGCTCTCGGGGCCGTAATCCAGCAGCAGTACATCGCCGGGGCCTCGGCGCACTGCCACGCTCTCGACCGTGCCGTCGCAGGTAATAAACTGTCCGTCGATAGCGATGGCAGGCACACTCGGGCGGTCGTCGGACATAAAGATCTCGACGACATCACTTGGCGAGGTCAAAAAGGCGCGAGCCTGAATGGTATGCGGAGCGATGGGCACGCAAACCATACCCGTATAATCGGGGCTCACGATGGGGCCGCCGGCGGAAAGCGCATAGCCGGTGGAGCCGGTCGCCGTCGACACGACGACACCATCGCCGCGCAAGCGGTCGATATGGTGGCCCGACACGGTGATGTCGAACTCGACCATATCGGACAGGGGCCCACGCGTGAGCGCCATGTCGTTGAGAGCAAACGAACGCACGACATCCTTCGTGCCGTCCTCACGCACGGAAACGATGTCTGCAGCGATGGTAGCGCGGCGGCTCACGTGGAGCTCACCGGACAGGGCATCGCTCACAACCTGCAAAATATCGCGTTCCTCGGGACTGGCCGCCGTCAAAAAGCCCAGGTGACCATAGGAAAGACCCAAAATGGGAATCTCGCGGTAATTGAGGATACGGGCGGCGCGCAGAAGCGTGCCGTCGCCGCCGAGCGTAATGACCAGGTCGGCATCGTCAACATCGGGCGTGCTCTTAATCTTGGAGCGCTGATCGGCCGCCCATGCGACCTCGTAGCCCTGGCGCGAAAGCCAAAGCTCGAGCATCAGGCCACTCTCGACCGCCTCTTGCTTGTAGTAATTGGGAACCAGAAAGACCTTCATAGCGTTGCCGCTTTCTCGCTCAAAGCCGACACCTGGGATTGCAACTCGTCATCGGAGCGCTCGCCGGGGACAAACCTCGTGCCGTACAGGAAAAACTCAACGTTGCCCTTGGCGCCATGGATGGGTGACACGCACACGTCGACCGGGAAGAGGCCCTTCGCGGCAAACAGCTCAATCGCCGCCACGAGCGTATCGCGGCGGACGGAGGGGTCGGTCACGATACCGCCCTCGCCCACCAGCGCCGCCGGCGCCTCAAACTGCGGCTTTACGAGCGTGCAAAACGAACCAGAAGGCTTCAGGCACGCCAGCACGGCATCGATGATATTCGCGATACTCGTAAACGACACGTCGCACACAGCCAGGTCGATAGCGCCGCCGTAGCCGAGCTCGGGCAACTGCGTCACGTTGGTGCGTTCATGGAGCGTCACGCGATCGTCTTGACGCAGTGACCAGTCGAACTGGGCACGGCCCACGTCGACCGAGACAACGGTCGCGGCGCCGCGCTTGAGCAGGCAATCGGTAAAGCCGCCGGTAGAGCAGCCTACGTCCAGGCAGGCAAGCCCCGTGGGATCGATACAAAACGCATCGAGCGCACCCTCGAGCTTAAGGCCACCGCGCCCAACGTACGGAATACGACCCTTCACATGCAGCGGCAGGCCCGGTGTCACCTTGAGCCCCGGAGAGGTCAAACGCTCGCCGCCGCTCGAGACCAAGCCGGCCATAAGAGTGCGAAGGGCATCCGCGCGATCGGCGCAGATGCCCTGTGAAATCAGTTCGTCATCGAGACGCACGCGTTTCATGAATGCCATCAACCATTCGTATCCGGAGACGCGGCCTGCCTATCCTGGGATTCGTTTGCCGCATCCTCATCGTATTCCTGCTCGAGCTTGTCGGCCTCACGCGGCGTCAGCTCAAACTTGTCGACCATATCGACCGCACGGGAGCCCAGCTCGATCGCCTCGTCAAACAAATCGAGCGAACGCTCCAGGGACGTATCCTTGGAGCGAACGGTAGCGATGATCTGGTCCAGGCGATCCGAGATCTCATCGAAGTTACGGACGGAACCCTCTGGCATGGCTACTCCTCGACGGAGTCGGCCTCGACGGCCTCAGCAGCGTCCGCATCATCGGCAAGCACACCGGCGGCAGCCTGAGCCGCAGCGACCTTGGCGGCCGCCTCAGCAGCCTGTGCTTCCTCGCGAGCACGATCCTCGGCCAGCAGCTCTTGGTACAGGTCCTCGCCCGGCAGCTCCTCGCTGCGAGCGATCTTGCCCAGCACGCCGTTGACAAACGATGCGGACTG
This sequence comes from uncultured Collinsella sp., assembly GCA_934630735.1. GTDB lineage: Bacteria > Actinomycetota > Coriobacteriia > Coriobacteriales > Coriobacteriaceae > Collinsella. Next base: position 7,454 of record CAKTWK010000040.1, read on the forward strand.
GTCGGTACCATAAGCCTTAGCAATTTCGACGGCCTCGTTGATCACGATAGCGTCCGAGACCTCCTCGTCGGTGAGGAAACGCATCTCGTAGACGGCGATACGCAGCAGGTTACGGTCGGCGCCGGGCATGCGCATAAGATCCCAGTTCTTGGCGACGGCGCGCAGGGCACAGTCGATGCGATCGATATACTCGTAGGCACCGCGGCAAAGCTCCAGCGCATAGGGGTCGAGGGGACCCTTCGAGATCAGGAAATCGCCCTCGAGGACGCGCTCGAGCGGGCTGTCCGTGGCCTCGGCCTGGAACAGCAGCTGCAGCGCCTGACTGCGGGCAAGCGTACGCCCGCGATAAACCTTAAGGCTCAAAGGTTACTCCTTGGGGAAAACGAGGCCGTCAATGCAAACGTCAACGCGCTCGACCTCGACGCCAACCTGGGCATCGATGGCGGCGACCACGGCGGCGCGAACGGCCTCGGCGAGTTTCTTGAACGGATAGCCAAAGAACACCACGACACGCACGGTGAGCGCGAGCTTGTCGCCGACGACCTCGGCCTCGACCGCCGGCTCGGAAGCCGGGGCCTTGGACGAGAGCATCATGGAGACAAGGTTGGTGGCAAGGTCCTTGACGCCAACGGAGGCGATGCCCTCGACATCCGACACGGCGCGCGAGACGATGGCGGTCAGAACATCGGGCGAAATGCCGATGCCGTCAATCTTGATTTCCTGGGGCATGAGTCCTCCTAGAAGAGTTGGTTGCTAGACGCGGGAGACGAACTTGCCGTCGCGGGTGTCAACCTTGATGACCTCGCCCTCGTTGAGGTACATGGGGACCTGGATGACAGCGCCGGTGTCAATCGTGGCCGGCTTGGTGGAACCCTGGACGGTGTCGCCCTTAAAGCCCGGGTCGGTCTGGACGATGGTGGTCTCGATGAACATCGGCGGGGTCACGCCCATGAGCTCATCGTCGGCGAAGAGCAGCTGGCAGATGTCGTTCTCGCGCAGCCACTTGGAGTTCTCTCCCACCATGTCCTCGGGAACGGGAACCTGCTCATAGGACTCGTTGTCCATGAAGATGTAGTCGGTGCCATCGTTGTAGAGGTACTGGAACTCACGAGTGGTGAGCATGACGCTCTCGAACTTGGTGCCGGCGTTGCAGGTGTTCTCGACGACGCGGCCGCTCTTGATGTCGCGGGTCTTGTAGCGCACAAACGCGCCGCCCTTGCCCGGCTTGACATGCTGGAACTCGACGATGGTGTAGACCTTGTCCTTAATGCGGAGACCGAGGCCGTTCTTGAAGTCGGCGGTAGAAATGGTAGGCATAGTGACCTTTCTTGTTATGGGCAGAACGCACAAGCGTCCAAATTACATACGACCGAAATTATACACTTGCAGACGACGCCTGCAGCGAGCGCATAAAAAGAGAACGCGGGGCGTCCGAATCAATCCGGACGCCCCGCCCCAATAATCTATCGAAATGGGCTAGCAATCGATGACGTGGAGGTCATGCGGCGTCTTGGTGAAGGGCTCGTAGCCGTTCTCGGTGACCACGCCGTAGTCCTCCAGGCGCACGCCGCCCACGCCGGGCAGGTAGACGCCGGGCTCCATGGTGATAACCGAGCCAACCTCAATGATATTCTTGCTGCGGTTAAAGTTGGGCAGCTCGTGGATATCGATGCCCACGCCGTGGCCCAGACCATGATTATAGTAATCGCCATAGCCGGCATCGCCGATGATCTTCTTGGAAAGCTTGAAAATGTCGTTGCCCTCGACGCCCGGATGGATGGCAGCGACGCACTCCTCGTGCGTACGGCGCACGAGCGCGTACAGGTCGAGCTGCTCCTGGGTAGGCTCGCCCATCACGACGGTACGCGTCATATCGGAGCGATAGTCGCAATAGCCCGCGCCATAATCCATGAGAACGAAGTCGCCCTTCTCGATCACGCGGTCGCTCGGGACGGCATGCGGGTTGGCGGTATTGGGGCCGCTCGCCACGATAGAGCCGAAGGCCAGGCTGTCGGCGCCGTTGGCGAACATAAAGTTCTCGAGCTCGTTGCGAACCTGCTTCTCGGTCATGCCGGGTTTAATAAATCCGAGCATGTGCTGGAAGGCGGCGTCGGTAATCGACTGCGCATGGCGCATGAGCTCGATCTCCTCGGCGTCCTTGATGGCGCGCATCTTGCGAATGTCGTCATGCATCAGCGGCAGCATGCAGGCGACGGAACGATCCTCCAGGCCACGCTGAATACCCTGGTAGAAGTTGATCTGCATGTCGTCCTCGACAGCGCAGACGCGGCACTTGTTGGCCGCGATCTTGCCGGCGACCCAACCGGGGATGGTGCCCTCGTCCATGTCGTAGACCCAGGGGCTGCCGGCGGGCGTGTTCTCCTCAAAGCTGTTGAGGTAGCGCGAGTCGGTATGGAACAGGCACTGGTCAGCCGTAATAAACGCAGCGTGCGGGAACTCGAAGGTGTAATCGAAGACGCCCTTCACGCCCGTAAGCCAACGAAGATTGGCCTCGTCGCGCACGACGATAGCGTCGTAGCCACGCTCAGCCATCAGGGCACGGACACGCTCGATACGACCGGCGGGACCGGCAGCAAACTCAGACATGCAGATTCCTTTCTTGATGTCCTCAATAAAAGCGGGACGGGTCTCGATCGGAAGATGAAATCGTATGCGATCCGCAACCGATTGAAAACCCGCCCCTCAACATGATACGAAAGACGATGGATGTCAATAAATCTTAGAGAAGTTCTTTGCGAGAAGCCAAGTAGGCGTGAGCATGGCGCTCAAGAACCTCGTCCTCAACGCTCGTTAGACGAATGGCGCCGAGCGCCGCGGGCAGCGGCAACATGCTGCGGTTCGAGCGGATAAACTGCTGCCTGCGGAACTCCTCGATATATGCGGCAGGCTCCAGATCGAAGGCAAGCTCCTCGATACCAAAGTCCTCCAGGCAGTCATCGACCTCAAAGACGTAATCGATATCGAAGTCGCAGGCATCATGTGCTAGGCGCGCCTCAAAGCGCATGCCCTCGGACAACAACTGGTAGGCAGGGACCTGCGAAGCGGCATCGCCCAAGCAGGCGCGCAGGGTACGCTCCCCCGTCTTGCCAAAATCGAGCGCATGGCGGGCGCTCGGGTTCGTGGCCATCAGTACGTCCTTGCGGGCAGTCTGAGACCACTGAACGGCATTGACGAGCGCGACCTCCTCGCCCGCGAGAATCTCGGGAACGGTCTCGGTAAACTGATTCCAGCGGGACTTACTACTCGAAAGCATGGTGCCAACAAGTACCGCATAGCCGAGCTTGAGGTCCTCGGGGTCCGCCTCGCGAACAAGGTCGAGGTCACACACGACCAAGCCCGGCTCGGGACGGAACGCGATAGCGGGAAGCGCATGCGACGACGAGGCGACAAGCGGCTTCATAGTCGTCGCGACCGTGAGCATGGCGTCGAACGTCGTCGGCAGCAAGGCGCACTCGGTACGACCGCACCACTGATTGGCACACCAGCAAACGACCGAGCAGGTCGCCGTGTCGCCGACAGCGACAACGAGATCGTCGCAGGTAATGCCGTTAGCCGACAGGGCGCAAAAGACAGTATCGGCATCGGCAAGCGTAGCACCAGCAGGTGAAACCTCGAGGACGAGCAGCGACACGGCAAAACCGGCGTCGATCAGCGCATGCTCGACGACCTCGCCAAATCGCTCGGATGTAGCGTCGTTCCAAACCACCATCGCGCGCTTAGGCTTGCCCACAGCCGAGGCAAACATGCGCGGCAGCTCCTCGAACGCGCCCAACCCGACACGGACATCGACACTGCGGTTTTGGAAATTGATAAGTTGACGGCGAATCATAGCAGTCCACGCTCCAAAAGCATCTCGGCACAAAGGTAGGAAACGTCCTCGAAGGACTTGTTGCGAATATCAAGGGTAATATCGGCGGCCTGGCGATATAGCGGACGGCGATGCTCAAACAGGCGCGCAGCGTGCTCGGGCGAGCGGAAATCGGGCCGGGTATCGGAGCGGCGAATCTGGCGCAACGAGTCCTCAAAGTCCCCTTCGAGGTACACGCATGTACCCATCTCGTGCATCAGTTCAATGTTCACCGGCGTCTCGACGATACCACCCCCGCACGATACCAGCAGACTGCGCTCGCTTTGAAGCGAACGGAGTGCCGAGGTCTCGAGCTCGCGAAAACGATCCTCGCCCTCGGTCTCAAATATCTCGGTCACCGACTTGCCGCATCGACGCACAACCAAGCGATCGGTATCGATGAATCGACGCTTGAACATAGTGCCCACGTTGCGCGCAAGCGTCGACTTGCCCGCGCCCAAAAAGCCGATAAAGAAGATATGGTCGCAGCCGTGTTTGATGTGCTGAGACATGGCGAAACCTATTCCTCGCAGGAAAGGTCGCGCAGGGCCCGGCGCTCAAAGATACGGAAGATCTGCGTGTACCACAGGTCCTGGGTTGCCTGCGGCTTGACCAGAATAGTGTCAATGCCGGCAAAGTTGCCGCTCCACACGTCCGTGTAAAGCTGATCGCCGATCAGTACGGCCTCGTCGGCCGTGGCGCCCAGACGCTTAAGACCCGCCTTCAGGGCAAACGGGGCGGGCTTCATGGCGTGGCTGATGGCCTCGAGTCCCAGCTCGCGCGCCGATGCCATGACCTGGTCGCGATGCCAGTTGTTGGACACCATGCACAGCTTAAAGCCCTTGGCATGGGCGGCCTCGAGCCAAGCGGAAACCGCAGCGGGAACCTGCTCGGTATCGCGCGGCACCAGGGTGTTATCGCGATCGAGCAGAATGGCGCGCTTGCCGTCGGCCCACAGGGTATCGAGGTCGATGCGGTCGACTGAGGCAACATATCGTTTGGGGCTAAAAATCCTCATGATCAATTCCAAGACTGTTGGTGCTCTTCGTAGGTCTTCGAGAAATACTCCTCGTCCTGTGTGATGTAGAAATACAGGTCATCGGAGTCGGTCGGCTCAAGGGTAGCCTTGAGCGCCTCGAGAGACGGAGAGCAGATGGGCGTGGGCGGCAGGCCCTCATGCTTATAGGTGTTATACGGGCTATCGCTCTGCAGGTCGTCGGCGGTAACCTCGCCGCCGGTGACATACATCATAGTCGCATCGCTATTGAGGTAACGCAGGCCATCGAGCTTGCCCGCCAGACGGTTATAGAAAACCGATGCCACATGCGCGCGCTGATCGGCGTTGAGGCCCTCACGCTCGACGATCGAGGCAAGGTTAACGATGTCGTAATCGGACATCTCCACACCGTAGCGCTCCTTAATCTTGGCCTCGCAGCTGGCAAAGTCAAGCGACTTATACTCGGCGTTGAACTGGTCAAGCATAGAGCGAATCACATCATCGGCAGACGGGTCCTTACCCAACGAATAGGTCTTGGGGAATAGGAAGCCCTCGAGTGAATCGTTTGCAGCGTCTTTAAGGAAAGCGTAATCATTCACATAATTGCTCGCCTTGGCCTGGTTAAGGAAGTCTTCCTTAGAAATGCTGCCGTAGGCCTTGGCGACGCGATCGGCGACCTGGTCAACCGTTAGGCCCTCTGGGATAGTCAGCGCATCAGAGCCCGCATTGGGGCCTTCCATGAGCTGCTGTACGACCTTAGTCGCGTCCATGAGTGTGGTGAACGAATACTTACCCGGCTTGAGCGACATGTCGGCGTTGAGCTTTTTGACCGCCGCGTAATAATCCTTGGGATTTTCGACGATATGGTTCTCGGAGAGAATCGAAGCGATGGTATCACCCGAGGCGCCATCGGGAATCGTGATAGTAACTTGCTGGCCAGCAGCGACTTTCGCATCCTCGCCGGCAAAGAAGCCCTTGACGGCTGGCACGACAAAGAAAACGATCGCGACAAGCGCAAGCACGGCGACGACGCCACCGAAAATCATAGGCACCAGAGAGCTTTTCTTTTGGGCACCACGGCGGGCATGCGTGTTATAGCTCGAGCGCGTGGCCGGAGCAACGCCGTGCGAGCCATGAGCATGATGTGCGTGAGAGCGTGATTGCGGGGCCTGTCCCTGCGTGCGCTGGGCAGGAGCCTGCTGCTTAAAACGAGAACCGCCAGCGGGCTGCGCGGGACGAGCTGCGGGCTGTTGAGCGGCACGCTGAGTAGGCTGAGCCGAACGCTGTACCGGGCGCTGGCCGGGCTGAGCAGGGCGCGACGCGGACTGCCGTGTACGATTCTGCTGGCGCGGATCGGAAGCGCTAGGCATGCGAAACCTCCTCGTTTTTACGATCGAGCCACGTCTGCAAGAACAGGCTGGCGGCGATCATGTCAATCTTGCCCCTCATCTGCTTTTCGTTGAGTCCCTGCTCTCGCAGAATGCGCTTGGCCTCCTGCGAGGACAGACGCTCGTCCTCAAACTCCAGCGGAAGTTCGAGCTCGTCGGCGATTTTTTGCGCCACGGCGGCGACGCGCTCGGCCTGGGGGCCGGGCTCACCTGCCATGGTCAAGGGACGTCCACTTACCAGGATATCGGGCTCATAGTCCTCGACTAGATAGCGAAACGTCTTTGCCATACCAGTGACCTCGGCAGCCGGAAGCACCTTGACAGGCATTGCCATCTTGCCATCACGGCTCGAGACGGCAATGCCAATCCTGGTCTCCCCTATGTCCAGTGCGAGCGCGACCACAGCGACTACTTAGGTTCTTAGGCGCCGAGCGCGGTCTTGGCGGCCGCGAGGGCATCGGCGATACCGGCAGCATTCTTGCCACCGGCCTGGGCCATGTTGGGACGACCGCCACCGCGACCATCGACCAGGCCCGCGATCTGCTTGATCACGTTGCCGGCGTGGAAACCGGCCTTCACGGCGTCATCGGAGCCGGCGGCGAGCAGGGCCGGGGTGCCCTTCTCGGTAACGCTGGCAACGACGCAGGCGACGGGGCCGGCAACCTTCTGGTGCACGGTATCCCACACATTGCGCAGGTCAGCAGCCTCAAGACCCTGAAGCTCAGCGACGACGAGCTTGTAGCCGTTCAGCTCGACAGCGCCCTCGATGGCGCCAGAGATAGCGTCGGAGGAGCCACCGGTGAGTGCCTTCTTGAGCTTGTTGGACGTCTCGCGCAGCTCGGCCTGCAGGTTCTCCACGCGGGCGGGAACTTCGTCGACGCGGCACTTGAGCGCAGCGGCGGCGGCGTCAACGAGCGCCAGGCGGTCGGCCATGTAATCGAGAGCGCCCTTGGAGGTCACAGCCTCGATACGGCGGACGTTCGAGCCCGTGGAGGACTCGGAGATAATCTTGAACAGGCCGATCTCGGCGGTGTTGGCAGCGTGCGTGCCACCGCAGAGCTCACGGGAGAACGGCTGATCCTCGGCGCCCACAGAGACAACGCGGACGACGTCGCCGTACTTCTCGCCAAACAGGGCGACAGCACCGGCGGCCTTGGCCTCGTCGATGCCCATGACGCGGGTCACGACCGGTTTGGAAGCGAAGATCTGCTGGTTGACCAGGTCCTCGACAGCCTTGAGCTGCTCGGAGGACAGGGCCTCGAAGTGCGTGAAGTCAAAGCGCAGGTGCTCGGGCGTCACCAGCGAGCCAGCCTGGGAGACATGCTCGCCCAGGACCTGCTTAAGCGCAGCGTCGAGCAGGTGGGTGGCGGTGTGGTTACGGCGCAGGAAACCACGGCGCTCGGCGTCGAGCGCGGCGGTCACGGTAGCACCGACGGTCAATGTGCCCTCGGCAACGTGGGCGACGTGAGCATACAGGCCATTGTGGTTCTTGGTATCGGAAACGGTCAGCGCAACGCCCTCGGCGAAAAGCTCGCCGGCATCGCCCTGCTGGCCACCCATCTCGGCGTAGAACGGGGTGCGGTCGAGCACGACCTCGACGTCCTCGCCCGCAGCGGCGGACTCGACGGACTCACCGTTGCGAACGATAGCGACAACTTTGGCATCCTCGATCACATCGTTGTCATAGCCGTCGAACTCGGTCGCAGCGACCTTGTCGGAAAGCTCGACCCACACGTCGTTGAAGCTGCCCCAAGCATCGCCCTTGGCGTTGGCGCGAGCGCGGGCCTTCTGGTCCTCCATGCAAGCGGTGAAGCCGTCCATATCGACGTTGTGACCGGCGGTGCCGGCGATCTCGACGGTCAGGTCGATGGGGAAACCAAAGGTGTCGTGCAGCTTAAAGGCAACGTCGCCCGGAAGGACAGTACCCTCGGCAAGCGCGGCCAGGGCCTCGTCCAGGTAGACGCGACCGTTGTCGAGCGTCGTGGAGAAACGCTCCTCCTCGGAAGCGACGATACCCTTGACGAGCGCGACGTTCTTGAGCAGCTCGGGATAGGCCTCGCCCATCTGGGCGTTGACCTCGTCAATGAACTTGGTCAGGAAGGCGCCCTCGATGCCCAACAGGCGACCGTGGAACACGGCACGGCGGAGCAAGCGGCGAAGGACGTACTCGCGACCCTCGTTACCGGGGAGAATGCCGTCCGAAATCATAAAGTCGACGGCACGAGAGTGATCCGCGATGATGCGCAGGGAGCGGCTGGCACCGGAGTAATCGTCGGCGTCATAGGTCTTGCCGCTGATCTTCTCGCCCAGCTTGATGAGGTGCTGCATCAGATCGCCGTCGTAATTAGCGGTCTTGTGCTGCATGATGGCGGCCATGCGCTCCAGACCCATGCCCGTATCGAGGTTGCGGTGCGGCAGCTCCGGCATGGAGCCGTCCTCCTGGCGGTCGTACTGGGTAAAGACGAGATTCCAGAACTCCAGGAAGCGGTCGCAGTCGCAGCCGGGCTTGCAGTCGGGGCTGCCGCAGCCGACCTCCTCGCCCATGTCAAAGTAGATCTCGGAGCACGGACCGCAGGGGCCGGTGGGGCCAGCGGCCCAGAAGTTGTCGTCCTCGCCCAGGCGGGAGATGTGATCCTCGGCAACGCCCAGGGAGCGCCACACGTCATGGGTCTCGTCGTCCTCGGTAAAGACGGTGAAGTACAGGCGATCGAGCGGCAGCTTGAACTCCTTGGTAATGAGCTCAAAGGCCCAAGCGCAGGCCTGCTGCTTGGAGACGCCACCAAAGGAGAAGTCGCCGAGCATCTCAAAGAAGGACAGGTGACGGCCGTCCTCGCCGATGCAATCGATGTCGTTGGTGCGGACGCACTTCTGGCAGGAGATTGCGCCGATCTCCTTCATGGTCTTCTTGCCCTGGTAATACTCCTTAAACTGGTTCATGCCGGCGTTGGCAAGCAGCAGCGAAGGATCGTCGGGGACGAGGGACGAAGAAGGATAGAGCTTAAGACCGCGCTCCTCAAAGAAGTTGAGGAACTTAGAGCGAATCTCGGCCGTAGTCATTGACGGGTAGTCAGCACTCATAGAGGGAATCTCCTCGGTTTCACATCGAAACAGTTCAAACGTAACGATATTACCATCCCACCGCGCCTGTGCAAAAAAGAGGGCCGCCAAACAGCGACCCTCCAGCGAAAGTGCACGTTATTCAGTACTGTGCGATCCTTTGAAAAAGGACTGCTGTAGAATTACATATAAGAGTCACCCGGAAGGAGCGATCGATGAAAAGTAAACGATTTGTCCTGAATGCACTTCTGGTACTAGCACTTTTAGCGCTCTTGGCCTTCTCCTGCTGGTACGCAAACCAACCAGCATTTGGCTACGTATTATATGCAGTAACGTCCGGCGATAAGGCTTATTGCCCTCTACGCGCAATTGACGTTCTCTATTTCTATGTAGCAGGCCCCTTATCAATCGCTTTGCTCGCGTTTCTTGTCTTTTACAACATCAAGAAACGCTAACAGGGCCTATTTGGAATCCGAATCGTCCATGGAGCCATCGATGCCGGTTTTGGTGTCGTCGTCCGTATTGGAATCGTCATCCTTGGCGAAGGGGTTCTTGAAAAAGCCTGTCGCGTCGGGCTGAAGACCCGAGAGCTTAATCCAGGGATTATCGAGCTCAGGCTTGGGCATGGCCTGGGCCTCCGGCGCGGTCTCGTTACCGATGAGCTCGGACTCGTAAATAAACGTATCATCGCCAAGCGCGTCATAGGCGGCGACCGGGTTGCCCTCGGCATCGCGATACGGCGTACCCTTAAACACGGCGCCATCGTATGCCACGAGCTGGCGACCGGTCTCGTTCTCAAAGTAATAGACGAAGATGCCCTTGAGGGCCGCGCACAGCGGAATGGCGATAACCATGCCGATGGGACCCATGAGTGCCGAGCCGATAACGAGGGCCGTCAGGCTCATGATGGGATGCACCTGCACCGAGCTCTGCATGACCTTAGGCGAAATGACGTTATCGGTGACGTTTTGAGCCACCATGGTCACGACAAGCGTCCATAACGCCAGCATAGGGCTGAACATAAAGCCGAGCACCGTAGCGATCGCCGCGCTCACCCAGGGACCGACAACCGGAACCAAGTGCATAATGCCGGTAAAGATGGCCATGAGAGCTGCGTATGGATGACCAATGAGCGTAAAGCCGATAAAGGCGAGGATGCCACCGCAGATGGACGTCACGACCATGCCGCGCATATAACCGCCGACCGAGCGTGAAAGGATGGCAACCATAAAGCGGTACGAGGTCTCTTTTTCCTGTCCGATGATGGTGCAGACCTCGTGGTGCATGCGGGGATAGTCACAGGCCAACCAATAGGCAAGCACCAAGCCCAGGAAGATGACGAACAGCTGCGAGGCCGTGTTGGTAATGAGCGGGAATACACCGCGACCGAGCTCGGCGGCAATCTGTGAGACATACTTGGACGCCACCGTAACGAGCGAAGAAAGGTTATCGTCCAGATACTCCTTGACCGGCGTGTTGTTGAGCGTCTTGGCATGTGAGATCATCTCGTTGAGGTCGCCACCAGCAACACGAAGCTGCTCGGGCAGGCGGCTCAGGACTTCCATGATCTGACCAAAGAGAATCGGCGACAAGATGCAAACGACGCCGACGAGCACAGCAACGACCACAATAAGCGCGACAAGCGAACCGATGCCGCGATTCACGCCGTGATGCTCGAGCCAGTTGGTGATCGGCGACATCACAAAGGCGATGATGGAACCGACAGCGAGAAACTCGATAACCGGCGCCAGGATGCCCATAAGGTTAAAGATGACGGCGGCGATGACAATGCAGCCTACGACGCCCCAAATGCGAAGCGTCAGGATACGGGTATCGCGCAGCGTGCGGTCGGTTTGTTGGGGGTGCTCACTCATGAACGAACCATCACTCCGTCGGGGTCAATCTTGTCCTGAATCTTCTTAAGCGTGCGGCGCAGCAGACGCGAAACCTGAACCTGCGAGATGCCCAGCTTCTTGGCAATCTCGATCTGGGTCATGCCCTTCACAAAGCGCAACTCGATAACCTCACGCTCGCGCGGCGAAAAATCGCGGATGGCTTCCTCAATCACCAGGCGGTCATCGGTAAAGTCGAGCTCGTTGTCGTCGTCGGCGTAGCGATCGAGAATCGAAGGCGCATCGTCGGAATCGGACGCACCGGGGGCCTCGATGGGCACCGAGGTGTAGGCCGAGGACGATTCCATGGCTTCGAGCACCTCGTCGACGGTCACGCCCAGGTAATCGGCGATTTCCTCAACCTTGGGTGAACGCTGAAGCTCGTTGGTGAGCTTGTCGGTGGCCTGGTTAACCTTGGCAGAGAGCTCCTGCAAGCGACGGGGCACGCGCACACTCCAACCCTTGTCGCGGAAGTGGCGCTTGATCTCGCCCAAAATGGTAGGCGTAGCAAACGTGGTGAACTCGAGTCCGCGCTCGGGATCAAAGCGATCGATAGCCTTGAGCAAGCCCAAGTACCCGACCTGCAAAAGGT
>CAKTWK010000041.1 GCA_934630735.1 uncultured Collinsella sp.
GTTTCTTAAAGACAAGCAGACGCGTCACGACTTTGTTACGTACGCCATGTGCCTTGTGGCGTTCGCCATCGTGTTCTTTATGCAGTCCAACCACATGATTCCGCGCATGATCGCCGGTCAGCTGGTTCCCATCACGGCCTATATCGTCATGGCCATCTCCCTTAACCTCGTCGTCGGCATCGCGGGCGACTTGTCGCTGGGCCACGCGGGCTTTATGAGCGTCGGCGCCTATACGGGCATCGTTACCGCGGTCGCCCTCGAGAGCGCCGTTCCCTCCGATCCGGTGCGCCTTATCATCAGCATCGTGGTCGGCGCCATCGCTGCCGCCATCCTGGGCTTCTTGATCGGCATCCCGGTCCTTCGCCTGAGCGGCGATTACCTGGCTATCGTGACGCTGGCCTTTGGCGAGATCATCAAAGAGATCGTCACTTGCCTTATCGTGGGTGTCGACTCGCGCGGCCTGCACGTGATCTTTAACATCACGGGCAACTCTACGATCGACGACCTGCACCTGCTCGAGGACGGCACCGCCATCATCAAGGGCGCGCAGGGCGCATCGGGCGTGTCGACCTATTCGACTTTCCTTGCCGGCGCCATCCTGGTCATGGTCGCGCTCGTGATTGTACTCAACCTGGTCCGCAGCCGTACCGGCCGTGCCATTATGGCCGTGCGCGACAACAAGATCGCTGCCGAGTCCGTGGGTATCTCCGTCACCCAGTACCGCATGATCGCCTTCGTGGTTTCCGCCGCTCTCGCCGGTGCTGCCGGAGCCCTCTTCGGCGGTAACTTCTCGCAGCTCTCCGCCACCAAGTTCGACTTCAACACGTCCATCCTCATCCTGGTATTCGTGGTCCTGGGCGGTCTGGGCAATATGCGCGGCTCCGTCATCGCGGCGGCGTTGCTCACGGTGCTTCCCGAGCTGCTCCGTCAGTTCTCGGACTACCGCATGCTCATCTACGCCATCGTGCTGATCCTGGTCATGATCTTTACCAACAACCCGCAGCTCAAGGCGTTCTTCGCACGCATTAAGGACCGCTTTGCTTCCAAGAAGGAGGTGGCAGCCGATGCCCAGTAAATTTGAGTTCAACAAGGGCAAGATGGTCCCGTATCCTTCTGGCGCCATCGTTCCCGACCGCGACCTGGGCCAGCGCCCGGCGCTCGAGTGCATCCACTTGGGCATTGAATTTGGCGGCCTTAAGGCAGTCGACGACTTTAGCCTGACCATCGGTAAGACCGAGATCGCCGGTCTGATCGGCCCCAACGGTGCCGGTAAGACCACGGTCTTCAACCTGCTCACCAAGGTGTACCAGCCCACGCACGGTACCATCCTGCTCGACGGTGAGGACACCTCGGGCAAGTCGGTCTATCAGGTCAACCGCATGGGTATTGCCCGTACCTTCCAGAACATTCGCCTGTTCAACACCATGACGGTGGAGGACAACGTTAAGGTCGGCCTGCACAACCAGGAGCGCTACTCTGGTTTTGAGGGCGTGCTGCGTCTGCCGACGTACTGGAAGCACGAGAAGGCCGCCCACGAGCGCGCCATGGAGCTGCTGTCCATCTTTGATATGGAGCACCTGGCAAACGAGCAGGCCGGCTCGCTGCCTTACGGCGCCCAGCGTCGTCTGGAGATCGTCCGCGCGCTTGCCACCAACCCCAAACTGCTGCTGCTCGACGAGCCTGCCGCTGGCATGAACCCGTCCGAGACCGCGGAGCTCATGGAGAACATCGTCAAGATCCGCGACACCTTTGGCATCGCCATCATGCTTATCGAGCACGACATGTCGCTCGTCATGAACATCTGCGAGGGCATCTGCGTGCTCAACTTTGGTAAGGTCATCGCCAAGGGCACGGCCGAGGAGATCCAGAACAACGATGCCGTAATTGAGGCATATCTGGGCAAGCAGGATAAGGGGGAGAACTAAATGGCAGAGCCGATGCTTTCCGTCTACAACATCAACGTCTGGTACGGCGCTATCCACGCCATCAAGGACATCTCCTTTAACGTCAACGAGGGCGAGATCGTGGCCCTGATCGGCGCGAACGGCGCCGGTAAGTCCACGACGCTTAAAACCGTCTCGGGCCTGCTGCGTTCCAAGACCGGCTCCATCAAGTTTATGGGCGAGGACATTACCCATACGCCTGCCGATAAACTGGTGGGCAAGGGCCTGGCCCAGGTGCCCGAGGGCCGTCGCGCCTTTTTGCAGATGACGGTCGAGGAGAACCTGGAGATGGGCGCCTACACGCAGCCCAAGTCCACGGTGGCTCCGGGCCTTGAGCGCGTCTACGAGCAGTTCCCGCGCCTTAAGGAGCGCCGTCGCCAGGTCGCCGGCACCCTTTCGGGCGGCGAACAGCAGATGCTCGTTATGGGGCGCGCCCTTATGAGCAACCCCAAGCTGCTCATGCTCGATGAGCCTTCCATGGGTCTGGCGCCGATTCTGATTGAGCAGATCTTCCAGATTGTCGAGGACCTGCACAAGGCCGGTACCACGGTGCTTCTGGTCGAGCAGAACGCCCAGATGGCGCTTTCAATCGCCACGCGCGGCTACGTGCTCGAGACCGGCAAGATCACCATGACCGGCACCGGCCAAGAGCTCCTGCACGACGACAACGTCCGCAAGGCTTACCTGGGCGGCTAGGGACTTCCGCCGTTCTGCCGAACGGCGGACCGGCCGACGCTGCGCGGGCGCCCTGATCGACGTGCCGAAGCTCCTCACCCTTGGGGCTATGCCGCGGTACGAGGCCAGGTGGTCATGGTCCGGGAACCTCGCGATGTCGAATGACACCGCGAGGTTCGCCGCCGTCCTCGGCGACCTCGACCCCCGAGTGGGCGATCCCCACGCGCTAACGCCTGCAAACAAGGGGATCGCCAAGACGCCGCCGGGCACCTCCGTCATAGACGTGGAAGTGCGGCCGCGCTGAAGCTCTGCGCGGTGTCTGCTCGCTTATGTGCGCATCACGAAGGAAGACCAGATCGGTGAGCGGGATTGGCCCGAAGTCGAGAGATTCCCATCAGCCTCTCGTCGGTCGATGACCGGTTCACCACGCAGGAAGAGCGTGACGGAAGGTCTCGCAAAAAGGCTCCGAGCGCGGCGTGCTCATGCCCGTCGTGGTGCGCCCGAAGGGGGGGGACGGCTGCTACGAGCTCGATCATTTGCGAGGAGAAGACGAACCAGTCGTTGCAGATCCAATATGGATCTCGCCGACCTCGGCAAGCTGCTCGATGAGTGGAAGCCCTGTCGGGTCGTCTATTTCAACACCACCCAGAATGATGGTGTCATCGCGCAGGTCGATCTGCGTGTTGAGCACAGCGAGGTTAAAGCCGGAGGCCACAAATCCGATAGCAGCCAGGACGAGCCCCGTGGCAACAAGCCCACCCGCTACGGCAAGGTAAATCCTTTTTACGCTGGACATGTTTGCACTCCTTCCTATGCCGTGAGCGGCGCCGCTTCGGCGCCCATGCGGCTCTTATTGCCTCGATCTTTCCAGAAGGGCGAAACGGCTTTCTTCGCCCAAAGGGCAGAGAGGCGCGCGATCTGCTTGGACGCCGTCCAGGCGCCGGCTCCCGTGAGGAGCGCCACACCGATGGAAGCGAATCCCATTCCCATCGAGGCCAAAACGTACGGAACATACCCGATAATGATGCCGTCCACGGCGAACAGGAGCCCTACCAGGCCCGCGCCCCCGAATGCCGCGGCCACGATCCACACGCAGAGCGCAAGAACCCAAATACAGATGTAGACTGCAGCGGCAACGGCGACGAACGCGAGCAACAGCGGAATCCATACCGGAGAGCCCACGATGGCGAGCGCCCATAGAAGTGCCGTGCTCTTGCGCTTGGTCCTCGCGATCGCGCGCGGCACGGCGGGCAGTTCGTCGAGCGTTGCCTCGGCGACCTCACCGGGCGTGCCCATGGCGGCCACAGCCTCGGCCTCCGTCATGCCGTCCTCCATACGGTCGGCGATGGCCTCCGCGTAGAACTCCTGCGTTTCCTTTACCTGATCTGCCGGCAGGCAGGCCAGAAGCTCGCCCAGCCGGTTCAAGAACTCATCGCGCGTCATGGTGCGCCCCCTCCACGTAACGGTAGATCTCCTGCACGGATGGCCATTCGGCGAGGAACTCGGCGATACGCTCGCGCCCGGCGTCCGTGATGCGGTAGTACCTCCGCAGCCGCCCGTTGTGTTCGGCGGAGCGCGCGGTGATGCAGCCCGCCTTCTCCAGGCGCTTGAGCAACGGATAGAGCGTGGATTCCGTGAGCCCCATACTCGCGGGCACGTCCTTCACGATCTGATAGCCGTAGGATTCCTCGCCCGAGACGGCCGCGAGCACGCAGGCCTCGAGGAAGCCGCGCTTCATCTGTGCCTCCATCCGCACACCTCCTTTCGTAGTATACTGTGTAACACCTACTATATGACACATAGTATATGATGTCAACAGTTGTCGTATAGGGAGTCCGGTCTGTCTGTCCCCTGCGGGTACTCATTGGGGACGTACTTAAATGAGTATCCATCGCTCAAGGTGGCACCTGGGGACGTTCCTTATGTGCCGGCACTTTGGGACACTCCTTGTCAAGGTTTTGTTCCATCGTGCGGGTTGCTATTTAACGTGCGACAATGCCGTGTGGAAATCGAAATGTCTCCTGGGGGCTATCTATGCTATACGAATTTTGCGCCGAGAACTTTGAGCGGGTACCGGTGGCCATCGAGGCCGGTGCGGGGCGCATTGAGCTGTGCGACAACCTTGCCGTCGGTGGCACCACGCCTTCCGCCGGCGTTATTAGCGCTACAGTCAGCTACGCTCACGAGCATGACGCGCGAGCGATGTGCATGATTCGTCCGCGTGGTGGCGACTTTCATTACAACCAGGACGAGCTGCGCATGATGGAGATGGACTTGGGCCTTGCTGTGAGCGCCGGCGTTGACGGCCTGGTCTTTGGCTGCTGCAAG
Source organism: uncultured Collinsella sp. (assembly GCA_934630735.1). Taxonomy (GTDB): domain Bacteria; phylum Actinomycetota; class Coriobacteriia; order Coriobacteriales; family Coriobacteriaceae; genus Collinsella. The sequence continues at coordinate 4,947 of CAKTWK010000041.1, forward strand.
CCCTGTGCCGGCGGCTGGGCGCTCGACGAGCTCACCCTCGGCGCTCTCGTTATGGCTGCGGGCTGCGCGACCGAGGAATGCAAGCGCGAGCCCCTTGACATCACCTTCCACATGGCATTTGACCAGCTCTCGCCCGAGGCTCAGCTCGATGCGATTGATACACTTGCCGACTGCGGCGTTACACGCATCCTCACGCATGGCGGCGCGGCCGGTACGTCGATTGGGGATAATTTCGATCACCTGGCTCGTTTAATCGAGTATGCGGGCGATCGTCTGACCATTCTTCCCGGCGGCGGCATCACTACGGCAAATCGCGACGCGGTCGCGGCGGCGCTAGGCGTCTCCGAGCTCCATGGCACCAAGATTGTGCCGCTGGAGGTATAACCCGTGGCGCTGGTATTCGACGTTCAGCAGGCGAGCGGCAAGCCCGACGATAATCGTCGCCCTGGCACCGCGTGCCCCTTTTGCGACACGGAGGGGCTCGCCAACATCATCGAGCGCGATGGTGACTGCATCTGGCTCGAGAATAAGTTCAAGACCTTGCGGGCCACCCGTCAGACCGTATTGATCGAGTCGGCCAATCACGACGCCGACCTGGTGACCTATGAACCGGATGAGCTGCATCATGTGATGCGGTTTGCCCTGGGCTGTTGGCAGCAGATGATCGATTCCCAGCAGTACCGCAGTGTGCTCATGTACAAGAACAAAGGCCCGCTTTCGGGCGGCAGCCTCGTCCATCCGCACATGCAGATTGTGGGCTTGGAACAGGAGGACGGCTATGCGGCGCTGACCTCAGCCAACTTTGAAGGCATCAATGTCTGGCAGCAGGGGAGAATCTCGGTCAACATCTCAACCGAGCCGATTATGGGGTTCTTTGAGGTCAACGTCTCGGCTCCACAGGGGATCGCCGCCAGCGACGACGCCCGCGACCAAGCCGAGGCGGACCTGTTTGCCGATGCGATTCAGGTGGCCCTGCGCTATATCCTGCACGAACACCACGGCGGTCGTGCGGAGTCGTACAACTTGTTCTTCTACCACATGGACGGCCGGACCATTGCCAAGGCGCTGCCACGTTGGGTGGTGTCGCCCTACTTTGTGGGCTATCGTCTGGCCCAGGTCAATGCTGAGACCACGCTCGATACCGATGCTGAGCGCCTACGCGCGCATCTGGAAACGCTCGTATAGCAAGGCTAACGCCCGCGCAATGCGGACAGTCTAGCGTGCCATCGCGTCGCGCCCGGCCTTGACCCGCTTGCGCTGTTTGGCGCGCTCTTCGCCGGTTAGGCGCTCAAAGAGATGCCCGATAATCGAGGCCAGCACCTGCTGAAACAGCGTGCCGCACATGACGGGGAACACGACCTCGCCGGGAAAATACTGTGTGGCGATGACGGCGCCCGAAGAGATATTGCGCATGCCGCAGGTAAAGCACATGGTGGTCGTCTCGCTATACGGCAGATGCAGCGCGCGGGCGACCAGAAAACCGACGACAAAGCCGCTGATGGCGAACACCAAAATAAAGAGGGCGACTTCCAAGCGCTCAACATTCATGTGCAGCACGTACTCGCTCATGGCGGTGGAATTGGACGCGATGACACCCATCATCATGAACTTGCAGGCGGGCGAAAGCGCGGGGGAGAGTTCCTCGTGTCCCCATCCGCGCGTGAGCTCGTTGATCACGATGCCGAGCACGGCGGGGATGGCGATCATAAAGGCCATGTTCTGCATCATGCTCGGCACGTCGATCGAGACGGTGGCGCCCAGCAGGAGCTTGAGCGTAAGAGGAATCGTCACAGGTGAGATGACCGAGGACGTCAGGATGATGGTGAGCGCGAGTGGGCCGTTGCCGTCGAACATGCTAATCCACATAAAGGCGGTGACGGCCACGGGCACACTGTATTCGAGCACGATGCCGCAGACAAGGTTGGGATTGGAGCCAAAGAAGAGTGACCCCATGGCATACGCCGCGATGGGGATGAGCACGGTCGAGACAAATAACGCCAAAATCAAATGTAGCGGACGGTGGAACACCTCGGCTACCTGGTGAAAGGTGTTGCTGAGCGCACCCTGAAACGTCATAAAGGCAAACAGGGCGGGAACGATGGGCTTGAGCACGCCGATCTGCTGGGGAAAGAGTACGCCGAGCGTCACGCAAATCGGAACGATGACCTGCATGTGCCCCGCGAGAAACTTGCCCAGTCCAACCCATTGCTTCATATGCTCTTGTGACTCCCTTTGCTCGTGAATCCGTTTTGAATGGATATGCTAGACGCTCGCGTGCGTCCGTGCGTCAGAAACGCTCGATTATTTCGAGGCTATTACCGGCATCGTTTACCGAAACCGCGGCGTGCTGCGGCGATTTGCGTCCGCGCTGCACGGTATAATAAATCCGTTCAACAGATCTGCCTGCCGAAGCGGGCATACACAGAGGACTCATCGCTATGAACCGTGAGAGGTATCGCGGCGACCTGCCCCTATCGGGGGTGGGCGCCTATGTCATCGCTTAAGACGACGCATCGCTGGGCGGTCGCTCAGCAAAACCCCGAGCTCGAAAAGGAGCTTTCGACTGGCCTGGGCATACCCGGGCTGGTGGCGCGCATTATGGTTGCGCACGGCATTGCATCCATCGAAGAAGGCCAGCTGTTTTTGACGCCTTCGCTCAATCGCGACTGGGCCGACCCACTCATTATCCCGGGCATGTCGGTCGTTGCCGACCGCGTTGAGCGTGCTATTCGCAACCACGAGCACATTGCGGTCTTTGGCGATTTTGACGTTGACGGCATTACGTCGACCTGCCTGTTGACCGAGGCACTGCGCACGTTTGGCGCCGATGTCACACCGTTTATTCCGCATCGCTTTGACGAGGGCTACGGTCTTTCGCGCGCGGCGCTCGACCGCGTTAACGAGCTCGCTCGCCCCCAGCTGATCGTGACCGTCGATAACGGCATTGCCGCCAAGGAAGAGGTCTCCTATCTGGAGAGCCTGGGGATCGATTTGGTGGTCACGGACCATCACGAGCCCTCCGATCAGGTGCCGCAGGGCGTGCCCCTGACCGACCCTAAGCTCGAGGACGAGGGCCCTTCGCGTGAGCTTGCCGGTGCCGGCGTGGCGCTCAAGCTGGTGCAGGTTTTGGGTGAGCGTCTGGACAAGCCGTCGTATTGGCGTTCGCTGATTGAGGTTGCGGCGCTGGGCACCGTGTCCGACATGATGCCGCTCACGCCCGAGAATCGCGCACTGGTCGCCGAGGGCATCCAGCAGATGCGCGTGACCGCCCGTCCCGGCTATATCGCGCTGGCCGCGCTCGCCAAGGCCGACCTCTCTAGCATTACGGCCGACGGCCTGTCGTTTTCGCTCATTCCCCGCTTAAACGCTGCCGGCCGCATGGCCGATCCCAAGCTGGCGCTCGACCTGCTGCTTGCCCGCGATCCTATTGAGGCAAGCGCGCTGGCGGCCGAGCTCGAGGAGATCAACCGTCAGCGTCGCGAGATCGAGGCGGAGCTCACACGCGATGCCATGGCAAGGGTCGAGGAGACCTATGATGGCGGTCGCGCAATCGTCGTGGGTGGCGAGGGCTGGCACGAGGGCGTCAAGGGTATCGTAGCGAGCCGTCTGACCAACCGTTATCACGTGCCGGCGCTGCTCTTCTCGATTGAAGACGGTATCGCTCGCGGTTCGGGTCGCTCGGTGGGTAAGGTCAACCTGTTCGACGCCGTAGAACGCTGCTCCGATCTGCTGATTCGTCGCGGCGGACATGCGGGCGCGGTGGGCGTGACCATCGAGGCGTCCAAGCTCGACGAGTTCCGTCGTCGTCTTTCCGCCGTGCTGTCCGAACTTCCCGCCGAGGACTTTGAGGACACCGACGAGGTTGCCGCCACCGTCGACCTCTCCGAGCTGAATATCGAGACCATCGAGCAGATCTCCCGTCTTGAGCCGTTTGGCCAGGGCAACAAGGTGCCGCTGTTGGCGGCCGAGGGCGTGACAATGTGCGATCGCGCCGTGGTGGGCAAAACCGGCGAGCACATGCGCTTCGTGGCGACCGATGGCGCCGCGAGTGTGCCGGCCATTATGTTCCGCGTGCTGCAGATCGATAAGCTCATCAATTGCGATAGCGCCGTCGACTTGGTGTTCGAGGCCGTGGCCGAGCATTGGCAAGGTCGCGTAAAGCCCAAGCTCATGATCAAGGATGTCTTGGTGCGCGATACCGCGGCGCCCAATATCGACGATCCGGCATGTGAGCTTCGCCGCGGCGTACAACCGGCGGATTCTGGCCTGCGCCTGGAGTTGCGTAAACGCGAGACGCTCGCCCAGCTTTCTTATACCGAGCTCACGCGCTCGCTTATCCATAGCTTTATCGGCTCGAACCATCCACATCGCGCGCAGGTCGAGGCACTCGATGCCCTGGCCGATCACCAAAGTGTTCTGGCCGTTATGGGAACGGGGCGCGGCAAGTCTCTTATCTTCCATGTGCACGCCGCGCGCGAGGCGGTCCTTCGTGGGCGTGCGAGCATCTTTGTCTATCCGCTGCGTGCGCTCGTTGCCGACCAGGCCTATCACCTCTCATCGACGATGGCTGCGCTTGGGATTGGCGTGGGCGTGTTGACCGGCGAGACCGTGGAAGCAGCGCGCGATGACGTGTTTGCCGGCCTGGCTTCGGGCCGCACCGGCATCGTGCTCACGACGCCCGAGTTCCTGTCCATTCACCGCGACCGCTTTGCGCGCTCGGGGCGTATCGGATTTGTCGTTATTGACGAGGCGCATCATGCCGGTCTTGCCAAGGGCGGCGACCGCAGCGCCTATCTCGACATGCCCGATATCCTCAAGGCTCTGGGCGACCCGGTCGTTCTGGCCACGACTGCCACTGCAACGGCTCCGGTTGTGGCCGAGCTCGCCCGCGTGCTACCGATTACCCGTACGGTGGTCGACGAGACGGTGCGCGAGAACTTGCAGCTCGAGGATGACCGAGATCTTGCGAGCCGCGAAAACCGCCTGGTGTCAATCGTGGCGACGGGGGAGAAGACCGTCATCTACGTCAACTCGCGTGATCAGTCCGTGGCGCTTGCCAAGACGCTACGCAAACGCGTTCCCGACTACGCGTCGCATATCGCCTTTTACAACGCGGGCCTTACGCGCACCGACCGCCATCGCGTAGAGGAGGCGTTTCGTGACGGAAGCCTCAGCTGCATCGTCTCGACCTCTGCCTTTGGCGAGGGCGTCAACCTTCCCGATATTCGCCATGTCGTGCTCTATCACATGCCGTTTGGCGCGATTGAGTTTAACCAGATGAGCGGACGCGCCGGTCGCGACGGCCAACCTGCCGTGATCCACCTGCTCTATTCGTCGCGTGACGCTCGCATTAACGAGCGCCTACTCGACTGCTATGCGCCCGAGCGCGACGAGCTCGTCACGCTCTATCGCGCGCTGCAAACCATGTGGCGCTCCAACCGCGGCAAGACCGGGGACGATTCCTTTAGCGCGAGCGATATCGACATCGCGCAGATGTGCCTTGCCATCGATGCTCGCACGCCGGTCGACGAGCGCTCGGTGGAAAGTGGCCTGGGAATCTTCGAAGAGCTTGGTTTCTGTTGCGTCTCGGGGTTTGACGACACCCGTCGCATCGCGATGGCCGAAAACCCCGGCCGCGTGCAATTGAGCAGGTCAATTCGCTATTTGGAGGGCTTGCGCTCGCGCATGGAGTTCTCAGCTTTCCGGAGCTGGGCGCTCGATTCGTGCGCTTCTGATATGCTAGCCAAAGTTAACCGCCCGATCGTACCGCGGGCCTAGGGGAAGGGGACCTCGATGGATGCCGCAGCCCGTACCGCCCATGATTCCACCCTCCAGCCGTTCTCGGAGATGGAGCACTATAAGCATGCCGATGAGCTGCCGCCCGAGATTATGGCGGACAGCTACGACAAGCTGGAGCGCCTGTGCCTCAAATATATGAATGAGGACGACTTCTCTAAGGTGGAGCAGGCCTACTGCTTTGCCGCCGAGAAGCACTGCAACCAAAAGCGCCGCTCGGGTGAGATGTACATCAACCATCCCGTCGAGGTCGCCATCATTTTGGCCGATCTCAAGATGGACTGCGATGTGGTGTGCGCCGCGCTGCTACACGATACCGTCGAGGATACCGAGACCTCGCTTGCCGATGTTTCCGGCCTGTTTGGCGATACGGTGGCCGAGCTCGTCGATGGCGTGACCAAGCTCACCAACATCGAAGTCGACAGCATGGACGAGAAACAGGCGCTCACGCTGCGAAAGATGTTCCTCGCCATGTCCAAGGACATCCGCGTCATCATCGTTAAGCTTGCCGACCGTCTGCACAACATGCGCACCCTTGCAGCCCTGCGTGAGGACCGTCGCCTGTTTAAGGCCCGCGAGACCATGGACGTGTATGCGCCCCTGGCCGACCGTCTGGGCATGAGCTCCATTAAATGGGAGCTCGAGGACCTGTCCTTCTTCTATCTTGAGCCCGACGCCTACCAACGCATCGCGCGCATGGTGGCGGAGTCGCGCGAGGTCCGTGAACGCTATCTGGCCGAGACCATCAAGACACTCACCGACGAACTCAACCGCATTGGCCTGGAGGACTTCCAGATCAACGGCCGTTCCAAGCACTATTGGTCCATCTACCAAAAGATGAAGCGCAAGGGCAAGGAATTTTCCGAGATCTACGACCTGGTGGCGCTGCGCGTCATCACGCATTCGGTGCGCGATTGCTACTCCACGCTCGGTGCGGTGCATACGCTGTGGCACCCCATGCCCGGGCGCTTTAAAGACTATATCGCCATGCCCAAGGTCAATAACTACCAGTCGCTCCACACGACGGTTATCGGCCCCACGGCTCGTCCGCTCGAGATTCAGATTCGTACCTACGAGATGCACGAGCAGGCCGAGTACGGTATTGCCGCCCACTGGCTCTATAAGAAGTCGGGCGGATCGTCTGCGTCTAAGACCAATGATGCCCAGCGCTTGGACGACCAGATTAACTGGCTCAAACATTCGCTCGATTGGGCTGCGTCTGATGAGATCACCGACGCCAAGGAATACCTGCACTCGCTGAAGGTCGATCTGTTCGACCAGGAGATCTTTGTCTTTACGCCCAAGGGCGAGGTCATGGCACTTCGTGCCGGCTCCACGCCGCTCGACTTTGCCTACGCCGTTCACACCGAGGTCGGCAACCACTGCGTCGGCGCCAAGATCAACGGTGCGGTAGCGCCGCTCACGCACGAGATCAAGACGGGCGACCGCGTTGAAATCCTGACCAACAAGAGCTCCAAGCCGTCGCGTGATTGGCTCAAGATCGTCAAGACGCCTTCGGCCAAGTCAAAGATCCGCCGCTATTTTGCCGCCGCGACCAAGGACGACGACGCTGCCGCCGGCCGCGATATACTGGCCAAGGACCTGCGCAAGCGCGGGTACGGCATCTCTACGCCGCGATCCACGCGTGCGCTCAACGCCGTGGCGGAGCAGTTTAATTACAAGCAGCTCGAGGACCTGTTTGCCGCCGTCGGCGCCGGCAAGGTTGCCCCGCGCGCTGTGGGTAACAAGGTCGAGCAAATCTTGGACCCCAAGCCCGAGGAGCAGCTCTCCAAGGCCGAGGCTATTGCCGAGGTCGTCAAGCAGCCTGCCCGCGGTTCCAACCGCAAGCCGCAAAAGCGCGGCAAGAGCGCCAGCAACGGCATTATCGTCAAGGGCGAGAGCAGCAGCGGCCTGCTGGTCCGTCTGGCGCATTGCTGCAATCCGGTGACGGGCGACGATATCGTCGGTTTCATCACGCGCGGTCGTGGCGTTTCGGTGCATCGCGCCAACTGCCCCAACGTCAAGGGTCTTATGGAGCATCCCGAGCGCATGATCGAAGTGGAGTGGGACGGCGCTGCCGACACCCTCTTCCAGGTCGAGATCGTGGTCGAGTGCCTGGACCGCATGGGCCTGCTCAAGGATGTCACCATTGCCATTGGCGACGCGGGCGGCAATATCCTTTCTGCCGCCACGTCGACCAACCGCGAGGGTATTGCAACCCTGCGCTTTATGGTCGAGATCTCGGACGCGAGCGGTCTGGATCCGCTGCTGGCCTCTATCAGCAGCGTCGACTCGGTCTACGATGCGCGCCGCCTGATGCCCGGCGAGGGTGGAGCCCAGCTTAAGCGCCGCGTTTAGTCGCGACGAACGTGCCGCATTATTGATATTCGCTACACTCGAGGCATCGTTTGATGCCTCGAATTCTATAGAGAGGAGAGGGACATGAGTGCTGTGTCCTTGGATGTAACTCCCAAGGGATCGGTCGAGATTGAGACGCTCGTAAACGGTCCCATTCAGACCAATAGCTATGCTGTTATTTCGGACAATGAGTGCGTGATTATCGACCCCGCATGGGAAGGCGAGCGCTTGGTGGAGCATATTCGAGCCGAGCATCCCGGCGTACGCGTGCTTGGCGCCGTATGCACTCATGGCCATGCCGATCATGTTGGTGGTGTTGCAGGCGTGCGAACCACCGTTGGCGAGGGCTGCCATTATGAGCTGTGTGCTAAGGATGTGGCGGTGCCGCATGCGAACATCGAGGAACAGCGAGCTATGTGGGGCATTGAGACGCCCGATCCCGGGGAGCCGACGCGCCTGCTCGCCGAGGGCGATGCTATCGAGGTGGGCGATATCTGCCTGCAGGTGATCGAGACGCCAGGGCATACGCCGGGCGGGATCGTCTTGTTTGCTGCCACCGAGCAGGGGAACATTGCCTTTGTGGGCGACACCCTGTTTCCGGGTGGGCACGGCCGCACCGATCTTTCTGGAGGAGATGGGGCGGCTATTCTGCGCTCGCTCTCCAAGCTCGCCCGGCTTCTCCCGCCCGATACCGTTTGCCTAACCGGCCATGGCGATTCGACCACCATGGCACGCGAGCTCATGCAGAACCCTTTCATGCAGATGTAGCTTAATAGTCGGCTTTTGAAGCACGAGAAGCGTTCAAACGTCAAGCTATTTTTCCCCAACGGGTCGATTCCGTAGGGCAAACGGTCAAAAAAGTCTGTTTGGACGATATTCGTGAACAAACGAACGTTTATGCTCGGGTGCGCCGTGGTAAAATCTCAGGCGTTATCGGAGCAACCTTACAGGAGGTTTCTTTTATGCTCGTCAACGCAGCAGACATGCTCAAGAAGGCTGAGGCCGGCAAGTACGGTCTCGGTGCCTTCAACACCAACAACCTCGAGTGGACCCTGGCTATTCTCCAGGCCGCCGAGGAGGCCAAGTCTCCGCTGATCCTTCAGTGCACCGCTGGTGCCGCTAAGTGGATGGGCGGTTTCAAGGTCTGCGCCGACATGGTCAAGGCTGCCGTCGAGGCCACGGGCGTTACCGTTCCCGTCGCCCTTCACCTCGATCACGGTTCTTACGAGGACTGCTTCAAGTGCATCGAGGCCGGCTTCACGTCCATCATGTATGACGGCTCTCACGAGGAGACCTTCCAGCTTAACCTCGATCGCACCAAGGAGCTCGTTGAGCTTGCCCACTCCAAGGGCATGTCCATCGAGGCCGAGGTCGGCGGCATCGGCGGCACCGAGGACGGCGTGACCTCCAGCGGCGAGCTCGCTGATCCTGCTGAGTGCAAGCAGATCGCTGACCTGGGCGTCGACTTCCTCGCCTGCGGCATCGGCAACATCCACGGCGTGTACCCCGCCGACTGGGCTGGCCTTTCCTTCGAGCGCCTGGGCGAGATCAAGGCTCAGACCGGTGACCTGCCCCTCGTTCTGCACGGTGGTACCGGCATCCCCGAGGATCAGATCAAGAAGGCCATTTCCCTGGGCATCTCCAAGATCAACGTCAACACCGACCTGCAGCTCGTCTTCGCCAAGGGCGTCCGCGAGTACATCGAGGCTGGCAAGGATCAGCAGGGCAAGGGCTTTGACCCCCGCAAGCTCCTCAAGCCTGGTCGCGACAACATCGTTGCCCGCACCAAGGAGCTCATGGAGGAGTTTGGCTCCGTCAACAAGGCGTAAGCGTCGCTAAACTTCCCGCCGGAAGCCCCGTCCCCCTACACTGTTTCCTTTGCGCTCACCTGGCTTTGCCAGAAGTCGCGCCAAGGAAACAGTTCCGGGGGACGGGGCTTCCTTCGTTTAACGCCGCAGGGTTACGAGGCTGAATTATTTATTTGACTACCGTTCAGCGGTGTTGATGGCTCCCTTGTTGGGGCTTTCTTTTTATCTCGCTACAATGGGCTTCAAGCGTTCTAGTGACTTGGAGTTTTGGTATGGCTGTTATTGATGTGCTGCCTTCGGATGGGAAGGTTATTGACGAGGGTCCTGTTGGCTGCTCTGTTGATGTTTGCTGTGATGATTTTCGCCATCTCGATATTGGGCTACCGCCTGAGATTCTTCGTCTCAAAGTTGCCGGGTATTTGACGCAGGCTGTTGCTGCCTGCGATTGCCTTCTGGAGCAGAACCCCGAGCCTTCGCTGGCTGCTTGTGTTCGTGCCGAGCGGTATCGCATGCTCGAGACGCCGCTTCATTTTTCGGTGTCGCGTGATCGGGCCATTGCGATGATTCGCGAGGAGTGGCCTGAGTTTACCGAAGAGCAGTTTGATGACCTGATTAATCGTAAGCGTATTGACTGGCGCTTTATCGATGGTGAGCTGTTTGTTCTCGACAACTTCCTTGATTCACTTCGCGTGTACCCCAAGGAGGTTCCGGGCCTGCGTCCCGATTCTACGGATGGCATAGCGCTGCGTAACCAGATGCTCAGGGAGATGGAATCGCAAAACGGGCTGACTCGCGTCATCACGCTTAAGGCATCCGTGTCTGTCCCCGGGGCTCTGGAGGGAGAGACTGTTCGCGCGTGGCTGCCCGTTGCCTCCGCCTGTCGACAACAGTCTCATATCGAGGTTCTCGATATGACGTCGGAGGGTACCGTTGCCTCTGAAAACGTTTCGGCTCGTACTGCCTCTTGGACATCTTCGACTGAACATTCATTCTCGGTGACCTATCGCTATCACATCGATGCCGCCTATTGCGATATCTATGGTGGCGCTCTCCCATCGCATACATGCATGGACACGCCGCTGCCCGAGGACACTTCTGAGGACCGTCCGCACATTGCGTTTACGCCGTACCTGCGACAGTTGACGGAGCGTGTTATTGACGGGCTCGAGGATCCGCTCGATTGCGCTCGTGCTATCTATGATTACCTGACACAGCATGTCGACTATCGCTATCAGCCACCGTACCTGCTTTTGGGGTCTATTGCCGACGACTGTGCACACTCGCTCCGCGGCGATTGCGGCGTTATGGCGCTCACGTTTATCACCATGTGTCGCATTGCGGGCGTTCCTGCCCGTTGGCAGAGCGGCCTGTATGTTGCGCCCGATTCGGTGGGGCCGCACGATTGGGCTGAGTTCTATACGCCACAGACCGGTTGGCTTAACGCCGATGTTTCGTTTGGTTCCTCTGCGCGCAGAATGGGGGAGGAGTGGCGCCGTCGTCACTACTTCGGCAATCTCGACCCGTGGCGCCTGGTGGCCAACGATCGATTCCAGGCTGAGCTTGTGCCTGCTTTCGATGGTATGCGCGAGGATCCCTATGACAACCAGATGGGCGAAGCCTCGGTTGACGGGCGTGGATGTCGTAAGCGGGAGATGTTGCGCAAGGTTGAGCTTATCGAAATGCTCGAAGTTCCATTTTCGGACTAATCAACAGAAAGCTGTGATAAACTAACTCACGCATTACGTGCCCGAGTGGCGGAATTGGCAGACGCAGTGGACTCAAAATCCACCGTTGGCAACAACGTGCGAGTTCGAGTCTCGCCTCGGGCACCATACATGCAAGTGAGCGTTCAAGGGGGTCGAGGCCCCCTTTTTCGTGTACGTAATGTGATAACGCGCGGTACGTGTTATTATTCGCAAGGCGTTGTTCCCGCAATGCCCTAAAGAGGAACCCGAGGGTTCCCACCTTTTGGCGCCAATGAGCAGCTGACTGGTCATACAACTTAGATTCCCTTCCTCATATTGAGGATGTCTATGTGTACGACCTGGTTGCAAAGAAGCGCCGGGTTATTTTTTTACGAATGGAGGTAGGGAAAATAGCTAAGTCTGATGACACCCGCATCAACGACGAGATCACTGCATCTTCGTGCCGTTTGATTGGCGTCGATGGCTCTCAGCTCGGCCTGTTCGCCATCCGCGATGCCCAGCGCGTCGCTGACGATCAGGGTCTCGACCTGGTCGAGATCGCTCCCAACGCGGAGCCGCCGGTCTGCAAGGTCATGGACTACGGTAAGTTCAAGTACCAGCAGGCCATGAAGGCCAAGGCCGCTCGTAAGAACCAATCCAAGGTCGAGGTCAAGGAAATGAAGTTCCGACCCAAGATTGACGTTGGCGATTACGAGACCAAGAAGGGCCACGTTCTGCGTTTCCTCAAGAAGGGCGCACGCGTTAAGATCACCATCATGTTCCGCGGCCGTGAGATGGCTCACCCGGAGCAGGGTCTTAACGTTCTCGAGCGTCTCGCCGAGGATCTCAAGCCTTACGCTACGGTCGAGTCCAAGCCTAAGATGGAAGGCCGTAACATGCTTATGCTGCTCGCCCCGATTAAGGGCGCCTTCGATGAGGATAAAGCGGCAAGCGATACCAAGTAACTAGTGTTCTGTAACCGATTAAGGAGTATTTCATGCCTAAGATGAAGTCCCACAGCGGCACCAAGAAGCGTTTCCGCAAGACTGGTACCGGCAAGCTTATGCGCGCCAAGGCTTTCAAGAGCCACATCCTGAGCAAGAAGTCCACCAAGCGTAAGCGTGGCTTCCGTCAGGAGACCGAGATCGCCGCTGCCGACCGCAAGGTCATCAAGTCGCGTCTCGCCTAAGTTCGCGTTCCCGTTTTTCGTTTTACCGTCTAGGAGTTGATAGAACATGGCACGTATTAAGCGCGCTGTTGCCGCCAAGAAGAAGCGCCGTACCGTTATGCACCGTGCGAAGGGTTACTACGGTGCCGCTTCGCGTACTTACAAGCATGCTAAAGAGCAGGTCCAGCACTCCCTGCAGTATCAGTATCGTGATCGCCGCAACAAGAAGCGCGAGATCCGCTCTCTCTGGATCACCCGCATCAACGCTGCTGCTCGCCTGAACGACATCTCTTACTCTCAGTTCATGCACGGCCTGAAGGTTGCCGGCATCGAGCTTGACCGTAAGGTCCTGGCTCAGATGGCTTACGAGGACATCGAGTCCTTCAACGAGCTGGCTGCCATTGCCAAGAAGGCTCTCGAGGCCTAATTGCTTCTTGCATCTTAAAGG
>CAKTWK010000042.1 GCA_934630735.1 uncultured Collinsella sp.
CGATGGACGGGGATAGCCCGATTATTTTCCGGTTCGACGAACAGCCGATCGTGTCAAACTTGGTCTAACAGAGCCTAGAAAAACGCCCGTCGGCGGCGGTGCCGGCGGGCGCTACTGTGCGATATGTTGCGCCGTGCGTTTAGTGCCTCATAAAGTGGTACTCGATCACATTGCTGTAGGGGTGACCCGGGCCCACAATGCCCTGCGGGAACAGCGGCTGGTGCGGCGTGTCGGGGTACATCTCTGCCTCGAGGGCAAAGCCGGCACCCCAGCCATAGTTGGCATCGTCCTTGGCGTGCTCGTCGCCCAGCCAGTTGCCGGTGTAGAGCTGCACGCCCGGGGCGGTGGTGTAGTAGTCCAGCTCACGACCGGTCCACATCTCCTCGACGTGCATCGCGCGGCGCAGATTACGGCCGTACTGATAGCCATCGATGCACAGACAGTGATCGTAGCCACGGGTCTGCTTAATCTGCGGGTCGTCGGCCTCCATGCCGGGAGCGACGGGGCGCAGCTCGCGAAAGTCAAACGGCGTTCCCTCGACCGGAGCAATCTCGCCGGTGGGGATGTTCTGCTCGTTAATGGGCAAGTAGTGGGCAGCGTTGGCAACAAAGAAGTGCTCGCAGTCCATGCCGGCGTTATGGCCGGCAAGGTTAAAGTACGTGTGGTTAGTCATGGACACGTAGGTGGCGCGGTCGCTCTCGCAGCCATACTCAATGCGAAAGACGCCGGTGCGCGTCACGGTAAACACGGCCGTAAAGGTGCGGTTGCCGGGGAGACCAAGCTCGCCATCCTCAAGTGAGGTGGTCATGCGCACGGCATTGTGGACCTCGTCGAGTTCAACATCCCATACGCGCTTGTGCAGGCCGTGCTCAAGATCGCTGTGCAGGTTGTTGACGCCTTCGTTGGCCGGCATATGCCAGTCCGTACTGTCGATGGTGATCGTGGCGCCCGCGGTGCGGTTTGCCACGGGGCCGATGGTCGCGCCAAAGCAGGCGGGGTTGTCAAAGTAATCCTCGAGCTTATCGAAGCCCAGCACCACATCGCGCACGTTGCCGGGAATGTCGGGCACATCGATGCCCAACACAGTGGCGCCATAGTCCATAATGCGAACGCAGATCTCGGGCCCGTTGAGGGTGTAACGATGAACGGGGGTACCGCACGGCGCGGTGCCGAAAAGCTCGGAAGTGATCATTTGGTTCCTAACATCGAGGTATTTCCGACAAACTGTAGCGCGAACAGGCAAGATTATCACTACACCCCACTAAAGCAGGGGGTATTTTTCTCAAAAAAGTGATGATTGGAGCTGTGCGGGCGTTCATTTTTGAGGCGCACGAGTCTGATACAATTTGTTCGTTACTGTTTGAATGATATGCGCGCAAAGAACGGCGAGGATTCATCGTGATTAAGGCAGAGCGACAGGATAAGGTTCGGCAGCTGCTCGAGGAACAGGGAACGGTTTCGGTCAAGGAGATCTCAGATGCGTTAGGTGTCTCGGATATGACGATTCGCCGCGATCTTGAGGAGCTTGCGAGCCTGGGTGAGATTGAGCGCGTGCACGGCGGAGCCCGCAGTGCACAGGGCCGTCCACACGCTATGTTGCGCCATGAGTATTCGCACAGCGAAAAGCGCACTAAGCATGCCGAGGAAAAGCTGCAGATCGCGCGCCGTGCTGTGGAGCTTATCGAGGAGGGCTCGACCATCTTTTTGGGTACGGGCACTACGGTTGAGCAGATGGCCTCGATGCTGCCGGCGTTTCGCCTGCGTATCGTGACCAATTCGCTTTCGGTGTTTAATCTGCTCGAGGCGCGCGAGGACTGCGACCTGTGCCTCGTGGGCGGTATGTACCGTCGCCGCACCGCCGCTTTTGTGGGACCAACGGCCGAGGATACCCTGCGTGCGCTGGGCATCGATGCGGCGTTTATCGGCGCCAACGGCATTCTGGATGGCGATGTGTCTACGTCCAACATGGATGAGGGCCGTATCCAGCAGCTCGCTTTTAGCAAGGCAGACTCGCGCTATCTGATCGCCGACTCCAGCAAGATCGGCAAGCGCGACTTCTATACCTTTTGCCGCCTGGACAGCTTGGATGCCGTTGTGTGCGAGCCGGGTATTACCGCCGAGGACCGCACTGCCATCGAGGAGCACACGCAGGTCATCTGCTAGCTATCGCTGCAGGCGATACTTCTGCCCTCTGCCGCGCGGGGATTATCGCTTCAATATGACGTGCAAATGTGCTTGGATTAAGCATTCAGCTTACAAACTAGACCAGGCGGGCGTAGTCCTGTGACTGATGAAAGATGTGGGCGATATAGATTGTTTCGTGCTCAAACTTGTATAGACACACGTAGTTGTTGACGGGAAACGATCGGTAATTACGTGCCGCCAGCTCTTGCATGTGCGAGAGGGGACGTAAAAGCGGCTGCTCGCGAAGCAGGTCAAGCTGATATTCAAACTCAGCGACAAAATTGCCTGCTGCACGCGGATTCTTGAGGATTTGAGCAAGGTATCCGACAATACTCTCGTACTCATATCGCGCGCTTTTGAGGATTACGACGTTATAGGTCATATTTGTCTCGTATCGAAGCCGCGAAAGAGTCGTAGTCGCTGTAGTCGCCTTGCGATATCTCATCTTCTGCCAACATCATGCGAGACAGCAGCTTGGCTTTGGCGATTTCGTCTTGCATGAGGCGATACTGGTCATTGCTGATGCAGTGCATGGCCTCGTAGCCGTTCTTGGTTACGGTGACGTCGCGCTCAGACTCAACGAGCGCGGTAAATGCAGCGGTGTCCTTCATGTCACGGACAGGCACACAGGCGGGCATAGGTACCTCCTTTGCGTTGGGACACAATTGTACCACGGTATATTAAAACGTCGGCGTCGACGAATTATCTCAATCTGTAACAGTTGGGAGTAGAAAACCGGGTTAGATGTTACAGATCGAGATCTTCAAGTTCGGGCCGCTCGTTTGTCTTGATCTGTAACAGGTAGGACCGAAAATCCCTGCTAGATGTTACAGATCGAGACAAACGGTCTGCTCGGGCCGAGCCAAAACAAAAAGGCCGCATGCGATCCCGTGGAGGGACTCACATGCGGCCGACAGGGGGTACGCGGCAAAAGTTAGGCCATGAGCAGGCCGGTCTCCGCGACGTTCTTGTACCAGTACGCGCTCGCCTTGGGATAGCGCTTCTGGGTCTCGAAGTCGATGTAGAACAGGCCGTAGCGCTTGTTGTAGCCGTTGGTCCAGGAGAACTGGTCCTGCAGCGACCACACAAAGTAGCCGTCGACGTTCACGCCGCCGTCGATCGCCTTGAGGATCCATGCGAGATGCTGGCGCATATAGTCGATGCGAGGGGCGTCGTCGATAAAGCCGTCCTCAAAGTCGTCCTTATAGCCCATGCCGTTCTCGGTGATGTAGATCTTCTTGTAGTTGGGGTAATCGTTCTTAATGCGCAGCAGCAGGTCGTAGAGACCCTCGGGATAGATAATCCAGTCCCAATCGGTGGTGGGTACGCCTTCGCGCACGCATGACTCGCCCACGCCCTTGAGGAACCAGCGCGAGGAGCCCTTGTCGCCGGTGCCATTGTGGTTGATGTCGTTTTCGCCCTCGGCGGCACGTAGGAACTGGCACTTGTAGGTGTTGACGCCCAGGCAATCGTTGTAGGGGAGCGCAGCGGTCAGCGCGGCGATGTCCTCGTCGCGGACGTCGAGCTCGCCGCCGGCGATGTGGGCCAGCTTGGTCGCAGCCTCCATGGTGTCAGCTGCATAGTGGCCGCGGAAGGTAGCGTCGAGTACCCAGCGGTTGTTGATGACGTCGGCCATGCGAGCTGCCTCGCAGTCGGCGGCGTTGTTGGGGTCGAGGGGATACTTGGGCTCCAGGTTCTGGACAATGCCGATCTCGCCCTCAAAGCCGCCCTCATGGAAGGCGACGACAGCCTTGGCGTGGGCCACCATCATGTTGTGCATGAGCTGGAAGGCCTTGTCCAGGCGATACTTCTCGCCGTGCGGCCAGTTGCCGACGATAAAGCTGCCCTCGGCGGTCGCGGGGATCTCGTTAAACGTGAACCAGTGCTTGACCTCGGTGAACTCGGCAAAGCAGAACTTGGCGTACTCGACAAAGGCGTCGATCGTCGTGCGCGTCAGGAATCCCTCGCCGCCGTTCTGGTAAAAGGCCTCGGGCGTATCGAAGTGATCGAGCGTGACATAGGGGATAACGCCGGCTTTATTGCAGGTGGCAAAGAGCTCGTGATAGAAAGCGACGCCCTCGGGGTTAATCTCGCCAGTGCCGTTGGGGAAGATGCGGCTCCAAGCGATGGAGACGCGGATACCGTTGATGCCGAAGCGCTGGCACAGGTCGATATCGACCGGGTATTTGTTGTAGAAATCGCTTGCGGGGTCGGGGGAGAAGCGACCCTGGGCTGCCAGGAAATCGTCCCAGGGCACTTTGCCCTTGCCGTGCGTACGGGTCTCGCCCTCAACCTGGTAAGCAGCAGTGGCGCCGCCAAACACAAAGCCGTCGGGGAACTGCATGGGGTTGGTCATGAGTCATCCTTTCTGTGGGATTCGAATAGGGAGAGGTGCCCGAACAGGGGATCCGGGCACCAACAGAGGGAGGAAACTAGTCGAGGTTCTCGCGGAGCCACTTAATGGCGCCAGCGGGGTCGCGAGTAAGGTCGATATATTCCTTACCGCGCGGGGCGAGCAGCTTAATGCCCAGGCGATCGGTGTCGGCCTTCATGTCGTTGTAGTAGCTACGGACTTGCGGGGCGAGCACGATAACGTCGTACTGATCCATGATGGCAGTGTGCTGGCCATAGGCGCCTGCGGAGGAAGCGATGTTCTCTCCGGTCTGCGCAGCACCTTCCTTGATGGCGTTGGCGAGCATGGCAGAGGTGCCGGCGCCGGCGCACAGGACGAGGACCTTCAGACCGTCGACACCCTTCTTAGCGGATGCGTCGGCGGCGGGCTCGGGCTGATCGGCGACAGGCTTGCTGTCGGCGGCAGCGGCGGTCGGCTCGACGGAAGCGGTAGTCTGCTCGACAGCGGGCGCAGAGGTGCTGGCGGCGATGGTGGCAGCACCATCGGACTCAAGACCCAGCTCGGCGGCGCGCTCGGCCTCCTGGTCGCAGAGCAGCTTATCGTATGCCTTCAAGAACGGCAGGTAGATGATGGCGTCCAGCAAGATGATGATCGCGACAAACACCAGGGCGATAAGCTGGAAGTTTGTGGTGATGAAGATGCCGATGGGGGCGGGGGTGGCCCAAGGCACCACGAAGGAGAAGCCGTTCATGCCCACATTATCGATAAAGAACTTGGCAACGCTTACGTTGACGCAGCCGGCGGCAACAAAGGGGATGAGCACGTAGGGGTTAAGAATCATCGGCGCGCCAAAGAGCAGCGGTTCGTTGACGGCGAAGGCAACAGGAACAATCGAGGCCTTACCGACGGCTTTGAGCTGCTTGGACTTCATAAAGAGAATCAGCAGAAGCGGCACGATGAACGTGGCGCCGGTGCCGCCGAACTCACCCACGAGCGACATGTTAAAGGTGAGGGAATGGGCGGGGTGACCACCGGCCAGCAGAACCTGCAGGTTCTCGGCCTGGTTGGCAAGACGGATGGGGTCGATGCCCGGCTGGACAATCGAGGGGCCGTGGACGCCGATGAACCAGAAGAACGCGGTGGCTGCCTGGATAAGGATAAGGCCAGGATAGGTTTCTGCTGCGGTAAAGAGTGGGGAGAGCAGTTTGATAAGCAGCTCGGAGAACGGAACGCCTATGAGGTTGCGCACGACGACATCGATGATGCCGCAGATGATGACGGCGCCGCCAAAGGGGATGATGTCGCGGAAGTTCTGAGCGATGGCGCCCGGGACCTCCTTGGGCAGCTTAATGGTCAGATCGCGCGAGACGCAGAATTTATAGACCCACACGGTAATGAACGCGGCGATATAGGCCGAGAACAGACCGCGCGTACCCATGCTGGTGCAATCGAAGACCGAAAGCTCGGAGCCGTTGAGCTTGGTGGTGAACTGCGTGACTGCGAGCAACAGCATGCTGCACTGGGCGGCCACCATGGTGGAACCGTCGTTGAGCACTTTGCCGGCGGGCATGCGACGGTTCATAGAAGCCGTCAAGTTCTTGGCAGTGGTGCCGGCGACCATGATGCCCATGACGCCCATGGTGAAGTTGTACAGCTTGTTGCACCAGTCGATGAGCGGTTGGGGCAGCGTGATGCCAACCACGCCGGGAAGCGTGGCGATCAGCAGGAAAATCGAAGAGGTGAGGACGATTGGCATGCACCCAAGGAATCCGTCTTTGATGGCCTGGAGGTAGATGTTCCTCGAGATCTTCTCAAAGAACGGTTGATGCTTTTCGAGCATCTTTACGATGGCGTCCATAGAGCTCCTTTGCTGCTTGATGCGTGATGCACGTGGATGGAACTGGTCGTCGATGGATGGTCAGGACTGCCCGGAAACCTTCCTGCTTAAGGAAGGCATTGCGAAATGACAACGTAAGACATTTCGTTAATGACAACGTAAGACATTTTTGGAAGAGCAACAAGGATTTACGGGTGAGTGGTCGATATTGTCCGGTAAACGGCTGATTTGTCAGTTGGGCAGGTAGTGTATGCTAGAACGCAAAAAACAAGCGATGCAAAACCGACTGGAGAAGTAGTGGCAACGATGGACAAGAAAAATGTCTCAATGAACGATGTGGCAGTTGCCGCGGGCGTTTCTCTCAAGACGGTGTCGCGCGTGATCAACGAGCCCGATAGCGTGCGCGAGTCGACGCGTGATAGGGTCCATGCTGCCATGGAGGCGCTCGGGTTTCGAACCAACTTTGCCGCGCGTTCACTCAAGTTGGGCCGTTACGGGTGCATTGGCGTCGTGCTGTTTCACTTGTCAGGCGGTGCCGTGGATATGATTGACGGCATCGCCGATGCCGCCGAAGAACGTGGCTTTGCGCTTACGATGATCAAAAAGCGGGCGGGGGAGAAGATGACCCTTGCCGAAGCAGCGCGTAGGATGTCGCAGCTTCCCGTCGACGGCATGATTTTCAACCTGCGCCAGATGGTCGATGACTTTGAAACCTTTGAGGCGCCGAAAGACCTCAAGACGGTGATTATCACACCAATGGAACATCCTACCTGCTCCACCGTCAGTGACGATCAAGAGGGCGGCGCGCATATGGCGTGCGAGTACTTTTTGGACCACGGTCACAAGAACGTGTACTTCGTTTCTGGTAAAAAAGAGTCGCTGTCGAGCCAGTGCCGTATGAAAGGTTGGCGTGCGGCACTCGAGACGCGTGGCATTGAGCCGCCCGAGCCTCTGCAAGGCGATTGGAATGCGGATAGTGGCTATGCCGCGGGCCTTGTGCTTGCCGATAAACCCGATTGCACGGCGGTCCTCGCTGCTAACGACAGCATGGCAAACGGCGTGATGATGGCTCTACGTGACAAAGGGCTCAGTGTGCCCGACGACGTGTCCGTGATCGGCTTCGACGATGAGCTCTACAAGACGATCCCCAACTCGATTCTGACGTCAGTGAAGTTTCGCCATCGCGAGCTGGGCATCCGTGCGCTTAACGAGGTCGTCGCAGGTCTGGGAGCCCCGAGCTCCAGAAGCCGTACGCTCGTCTCGGGCGTGCTGGTCGAGCGTTCCAGCGTAAAGGACCTGCGAGCGTAGACGTGCTCGGCTCGTTCATCTCAATCTGTAACAGTTAGGGCCGAAATATTCGGCTAGATGTTACAGATCGAGATTTTTGGCCCGGCCTATTCTGTTTGTCTTGATCTGTAACAGGTAGACGGTCAAAAGCGGGCTACGTGTTACAGATTTAGATTTTCGGCTTGGCCTGTGCGTTCATCTCGATTTGTAACAGCTAGGAACGAAAAACTCGGTCAGATGTTACAGATCGAGACAAACGTGCGACACGGCCCGCCCAAAAAGGCCGGGGGCGGCGCGCTGTGTGACGTGCCGCCCCCGGCTGAGAAATGGGGACAGGTTATGTGAGCGGGGCAATTCCACTGGTCGCGAGCCGCTAGTCCAGACGACGGGTCTGCGCCACGTGCTTGTACCAGTAGGCGCTTGCCTTGGGCGTGCGCTTCTGGGTTTCAAAGTCAACGTAGAAGAAGCCGTAACGCTTGTTATAGCCATTTGTCCAGGAGAACTGGTCCTGCAGGCTCCACAGGAAGTAGCCGCCCACGTTGACGCCCACCTCCATAGCCTTGAGCAGCCAACGCAGGTGCTGCTCGATGTAGTCGATGCGCGGCTGGTCGTCCACAAAACCGTCCTTGTAGGGGTCCTTGTAGCCCATGCCGTTCTCGGTGATGAAGATCTGCTTGTAGTTGGGGTAGCGCTGCTTAATGTAGACGAGCAGATCGAACAGACCCTCGGGATAGATGATCCAGTCCCAGTCGGTGGTGGGGATGCCGGGCTTGTTCACATGCTCGCCAATGCCCTTGACGCGCCAGCGACCGGTGCCCTTCTCGCCCGTACCGTTGTGGTGCAGGTCGTTCTCGCCATCGTAAGCCTTCAAAAAACGGCACTGGTAGTTGTTAACGCCCAGGTAGTCGTTGTAGAGCGCTGCTTCGCGCATAATCTTGAGGTCCTCGTCCAGGATCTCGATGGTGCCGCCCGAGATGGCGGCCAGGCGGTTGGCGCACTCGAGGGTGTCGGGGGCATAGTCGCCGCGGAAGGTGGCGTCGAGCAAAAACTGGTTCTGCAGCACGTGCTCGTTGTTGGCGGCCTTGATGTCGGCGGGGTCGTTCTCGTTAAGCGGGTACTTGAACTCCAGCGACTGGATGACGCCGATCTTGCCCTTGAAGCCGCCGTTATGGAAGGCCAGTACTGCCTTGGCGTGGGCGAGCATCATGTTGTGCTCGCACTGGAAAGCCTCGGCCAGATGCGCCTTGACGCCGCCGGGGAAGGTGCCCTCGATGTAGGTGTTGGAGGCGTCGGCCCAGATCTCGTTAAAGGTGAACCAGTAGGTCACCTGGTCGGCGTACTCCTTAAAGCAAAAGGTGGCAAAGTCCACAAAGGCGTCGATGGTCTCGCGGTTGAGGAAGTCGCCCTTCTCAAAGAGGGGAAGCGGCGTGTCAAAGTGATGCAGCGTGACAAACGGCTCAACGTGGTGCTTGTGGCACTCGGCAAAGAGGTCGTGGTAGAACTGCACACCCTCGGCGTTGATCTCGCCGGTGCCGTTGGGGAAGATGCGGCTCCAGGCAATGGAGAGGCGGATGCCGTTGATGCCGAACTCCTCGCACAGCTCCAGATCGACGGGGTACTGGTTGTAGAAGTCGGAAGCGGGATCGGGGGAGAAACGGCCCTGGGCCTCCAGGAAGTCGTCCCAGGCAACCTTGCCCTTACCGTGAGTGCGGGTCTCGCCCTCTACCTGGTAGGCAGCAGTGGCGCCGCCAAAGACAAAGTCCTCTGGAAACTGCGCAGGCGGGTTGGTGACGCTAGCAGGATTAACGGACATTATGATCCAATCGTCTAAATCGAAGGGCCAGCCGGTCTTGGATAGTCGGCTGGCCCTAAGCGTTACTTACTTCGACAGTTGCTCGCTCACGAAGGTGAGAGACTTGTCGCCGTTCTGGGAGAGCTCGATGTACTGCTTACCGCGGCAGGCGACGCACTTGTTGCCCACACGCTCGCAGTCTTTCTGCAGGTCGGCCAGGTAGCTGGCGGCCTGCGGGGCCAGGACGACCAGGTCAAAGTCGGGGAGCATGTCGACGTGGTTGCCATATGCCTCGGCAGCGGTTTCGAGGTTAATGCCGCGATCCTTGGCGGCCTTGGCCAGCGCGTTGGCGAGCAGGCCCGAGGTGCCGCCGCCCTGGCAGAGCACGAGCACGCGCTTGCCGTTGAGGTCGCTGGCGGTCGTAGCCTCGGCAGCGGGTGCTGTGGAAGCGGCGGGGGCGTCGGCCTTCACGGCCTCGGCTGCGGCGCCGGCGGCAACGCTCTTGGCATCGGCCTTGCCCTGGAAGGCGTCGTTGAGCTTGGCGGCCTTCTCGGCGTTCTTGGCGGCGAGCTCCTCTTGGGAGATCTCGGCCTCCTCGGCGCACTTCTGGGCGTCATAGGCACGGAAGAACGGATAGTACAGGACAAAGTCGACGACCAAGATGAGGGCGAGCATCACAAAGGCGAGCGGCTGGAAGCCCAAGCCCATGATGGTGCTGATGGGGCCGGGAACGGTCCAAGGCAGGGTGTACATAAAGCCGTTCATGCCCAAGAAGTCGATAAAGATTTTGAGGATCCAGATGTTGGCGATCGGAGCAAAGACAAACGGGACAAAGAAGACGGGGTTGAGCACGATGGGTGCGGCGAACAGCAGCGGCTCGTTGACGGCAAAGCACACGGGGACGATGGCTGCCTTACCGACGGCACGCATCTCCTGGGATTTGGCCAGGAAGCAGAACATAAAGACCAGGACGAGCGTGGCGCCGGTGCCGCCCATGCAGACGACGAAGTACTGGGCACCCTGGGTCAGGACAGCGGAAGCGTGCTGACCAGCCTGGAACGCAGCTAGGTTGTCGGTCATGTTGGCAACGAGGGCGGCGGCGATGGCGGGCTCGACGATCGAGGGGCCGTGGACGCCGACGAACCAGAACAGGCTCATAGCGCCGTAGATCACAGCGAGGCCGATGTAGCCGTCGGCAGCGGTGAACAGGGGCTGGAACACTTGGATGACGCCCTGGGCAAAGCAGAAGCCAAAGGCAGCGCGGAAGACGATGTCAAAGACCCAAAAGACGGTGATGCAGACGGAGAAGGGGATGATGTCCTTAAAGGTCTGCGAGATGTTGGGCGGAACCTGCTCGGGCATCTTGACGGTGATGTTGCGCTTAATGAAGAACTTGTAGATGATGCCGGTCACAAACGCAGCGATGAAGGCGGTCAGCAGGCCCTTGGAACCAAGGTAGGTGGTGTTGAAGCCGCTGGCGGCATCCGTGGCGATGGTGTCGCTCGAAAGGAGCAGGAAGCCGATGATGGCCGCGCACATGCACGAGATGAAGTTGATCTGGTTGTTCTTGGGCAGATCGCGGTTCTGGGCGTCGGCGAAGTGCTTGGCAGTGGTGGCGGCGCAGGCGATGGCCAGGATACCCATGGAGTAGTTGTAGCACTTCCACAGGGCGTTGTTGATGTCATCGGGCCAGTAGAAACCCCAGATGTTGGGGACCGAGGCTACCAGACAGAAGATGGACGAGAAGATGATGATGGGGATGACGGAGATAAAGCCGTCGCGGATCGCCTTGAGGTACTTGTTGCGGGCGATCGCGTTGAAAAAGGGCTGGCCCTTTTCGATGATGGCGATGAGTTGCTCCATACAATGCTCCTAAGAGTCGGTGGGTTAGCAACGATGGTAGCTCTTGGCGTTCGGTTGCCAAAATGTTGACGTTGCCATTTTGCGACACAAAAAAAGACGCGAACCGGTGGTTCCTGTGCCTGCGAACCATCGATTCCTTACGCGTGAACGTTTGAGCCGCCCGGTGGCCCTGTGTTTGCGCAATGGCAACGTTAACATTTGGACGACAAAAGCCGTCCGGGGAAGCGGGATTGTCGGTGAACGGTAGGTTTTGGGTGGTAAGCGTATTGCGGGGAGGCGTTGGATATACTTGGAGGCGTTCATTTTGTCTGTTGGGATGTCCGCGATGGCATCGTTGACATAGAAAGATCGACCTATGGCCGCTGTTAAAAAATCGGTTTCCGTTAAGGACGTGGCGCGTCTCGCGGGCGTCTCGGAGCAGACGGTCTCGCGCACCGTGCACGATTCGCCCAGCGTGCGTCCCGAGACCAAGGAGCGCGTGCGTGCCGCCATGCGCGAGCTGGGGTATCGTCCAAACTTTGCCGGCCGTTCGCTGCGTCGCGGCAAGTTTAAGACCGTCGGCGTCGCCATGTTCAACATTACCGGCACCGGCAACCTCGACCGTATGGAGGGCTTTACCGCTGCGGCCGACAAACACGGCTATGCCATCACTCTCACTAAAGTAGACGGGCATCCGTATACCCTCGAGAGTGCATCGTCGCGCATGAGCGCGCTGCCGGTGGATGGCATGGTTGTGATCATGAATCGCATGCCGGCGGACTTTGGCTCCTTCGAGCCACTGCCCGGTATGCAGACGGTGCTCGTTACTATGCTGGAGCACCCGCTGTGCTCGACGGTTGATAACGATCAGTTCGATTGCTCGCGCCAGGTGGTCGAGTACTTGTTGGAGCAGGGGCACAAGACCGTGCACTTTATCTCATGCCCCGAGCGCTCGCTTTCGGGCATGCAGCGCGAGGAGGGCTGGCGCGAGACATTGCGTGCGCATGGTATTGAGCCGCCGCGACTCGTCCGTGGCGATTGGACGGCACAGAGCGGATATGCCGCCGGTCAGGCTCTGGCGGACGATCCGACCTGTACGGCCATTTATGCTTCCAACGACGCCATGGCCTACGGCTGCATTCGCGGGCTCGAATCGCGCGGAAAGCGCGTGCCCGAGGACGTGAGCGTGGCGGGTGTTGATGACAGCCTGGGCGACATCGTGCCCGACCGTCGCCTGACCACGGTGCGCTTTGACAACAAGCGCGTCGGCATGTGGGCTGTCGACAAGATTGCCGGCGCCGAGGGGGTTGCGTCTGGCGTGGAGCACATGCTGATCCCCGGCATGCTCGTAGAGGGTGATACGGTGCGCGATGTACGCTAGGGTGTGGACCTGTTTGGGTTGCCACTAATTGTGTTCGATATTGTTCGCATTGGTTTAAAAACCGTTCACGGGCGAAAATCGACCGTTCATAGCTCGAAATTGCGTTTTGCATTGTTCTGTTTTGTTTGAATGTTAATGTTTCTGTCATACACAACGCAGCGCGTATGCCCGGACGCGATGCTCTCCATTGGTTCATATGTGAAAGGAACGCAATATGGCAACCAAAGAAGAAATCTCGATGGTTGGATTCGAGATCGTCGCATACGCGGGTGACGCCCAGACTGATCTGCTTGCAGCGCTCGATGCTGCTCGCGAGGGTGATTTTGAGAAGGCCGAACAGCTGCACAAGGATGCGAGCGATGCACTCATTGGCGCCCACGACACGCAGACCAAGCTGCTTTCGCAGGAGGCCGGCGGCGGCGAGATGGAGATGACCTTCATCATGGCCCACGCTCAGGACACCCTCATGACCACCATGATCTTGGAGAAGCAGACCCGCTTTACCATCGATGCCTACAAGCGCATCGCTGAGCTCGAGGCCAAGCTCGCCTAACGAACCCTCACAACCTCGTCCCCTTCCAAAAACCCTGCCGCTATCCGCGGCAGGGTTTTTCTGTATCCCACCTATCTAGGTTGCGGCGAAATAGGGGCCGACAGCCCCAAATGACCCGCTTTTCCCGTCCCCGGAGGATCGGTTGGCAGCGCTCGCCACGAAACTGGCTCATCTACTACGTTTAACCCGATACCCTCGAACACACCCGCGTTTCATGAAAAATCGCAGGACTTCTACCTGCGGTTTTGTTTTTTCGCTTTGTGGCATGGTCGGGGATGGGCGGTTAAACGTAGTAGATGGGCCCATTTCATGGCGGGCGGATCATGCAGCAGCTTGTTGCGCCTCCTGCCGTTCGGTTTTTCGATGGGTGGGTATACTTCCATCCGCAATACAGGCCGGAATGAGGAGGTATCCAAATGCCGGACAACGGATCAATTCAAAAAAGAGACGCGTATGAGATGGCTCATGGGCGTCCTGTCCAGATAACCGAGCATACGACGGTAACCGAGCTGCAGCCCAGCCTGTCCGATGTCGTGTGCGCAAACAAAAAGCTCCAGATTGGCTTTATCGTTGCGCTCGTGGTGCTGGCGCTGCTGTCGGGCTTTGTAGCTCGTCCGCATTTTGCCGATACCAAGACTTGGGACTCCACCATCGAGGTCATCGATCAAAAGAAAGGTAACGTACTGGCGCTCACGACCTCGTGCGTGGCGCTATCTGCGGGCATTACCGCGCTGCCGGGTGATACGGGAACGCCGGTTGCCGAGCAGCTCGCGCAGCTTTCAGGCAACTTGGGCATCGTGCTTGCCGTGCTCTATCTCGAGAAATATCTGCTGACTATTTTGTGGTCGGTTGGCCTAGGCATCTTAATCCCGTTTGCGTTGGTGCTCTTTGCGGTGTCGCTTGGCATTCATGGGCGCTGGAGCACGAGCGCCGTCCTGCGCCGCGTGGCGACGCGCGTGCTGGTGGTTGCCGTGATCGGCATGGCGCTTGTACCCGCGAGTGTGTGGGTATCGCAAAAGGTCGACGAAACGTATCGAGTGAGCATCGAAGCGGCGGAGCAAAAGGCGGCCGACGCTGCGGGTACGGCAGATAGCGACAGCTCCAAGGCAAGCAAGAAAAAGACCGAGTCCACAGAGTCCAAGAACGTGCTTGAACAGCTTGCCGACGGTGCCTCGAGCCTGTTCACGTCGGTAACCAGTGGTGCCAAGCAAATGACCGACGAGATCGTGCAACAGGTGACCGACCTAATTGAAGGCGTCATCGTGATGATCGTGACCTCGTGCGTTATCCCGCTGCTGGTGCTTGTGGCGTTTCTGTGGCTGGGCCACACCCTGCTGGGGATTGATATCTCCGGCCCGGCGAACTATTTGACGGGCCGCTTTCTGAGTGCTCCGTCCAAGCACGCCAAAAAGGGTGGGCAGTCTGAGTAGATAAAAAGGCTGGATTTGCTGGGGCATACCGCCATAGGGCGGCCGAGATGCGTTCTCGGCCGCCCTTTCTATTTGTTGAATACGTGGCAGGCCGGGCCTTTCTCGAGCCCAAACGGTCGGCAATCATCCGTGAACGGTATTTGTTCAAAAAAGAACAAAGTTAAACAAATAATGGTTGCACCCGATGTTCGAATGTGTTCAAATAAACATGAACAGTGAAGAACCGCACATTCAGATGCCCGGACCTGAGCGCGATTCAACACTTCCAAACAGAAACTACGCACCTGCGTATCTCTCAAGGAGGATGTCATGAGGGTTGTAATCGCTTCCGATGCCGACGGTATGTCGATGAAGGAGTCCATCAAGGAGATGCTCATCGCCGACGGTCACGAGGTCGTCGACTATTCCGAGACCCCTGCCGCGGACTTTGTCGATTCCGCGACCGCCGTTGCCAAGGATCTGCTGGAGCACAAGGATTCCCAGGGCTTCGCATTCGATAAGTACGGCGTCGGCTCCTATATGGCCGCCGTCAAGATCAAGGGCATGGTCGTCGCCAACATTTCCGACGAGCGTTCCGCCTACATGACCCGTGAGCACAACGGCTCGCGCATGGTCACCATGGGCCCGGGCGTTGTGGGCACCGAGGTCGCCAAGAAGATCGCCCGCGAGTTCCTGCGCGCCCAGTACGCCGGCGGCCGTCACCAGATCCGTGTCGACATGCTCAACAAGATGGCCTAACGAGAGCCACCGAGAACTCGAACTTCTACCTCAACTTGTGAATTCAGACGAAAGGACGTTCTGATGAAGAAGACCATCGCAATCGGTTGCGACCATATCGTTACGGACGAGAAGATCTATCTGGCCGACCGCCTGGAGCAGGCTGGCTACAAGGTGCTCGACTGTGGCACCTACAGCCACACCCGTACGCACTATCCCATCTACGGTAAGGCCGTGGGCGAGGCTGTTGCCAGCGGCAAGGCCGACTTTGGCGTGGCCCTGTGCGGCACCGGCATCGGCATCACCAACGCCGTCAACAAGGTTCCCGGCGCCCGTTGCGCCCTGGTTCGCGACATGACCTCTGCCCTGTATGCCCGTCGCGAGCTCAACGCCAACATCGTGGGCTTTGGCGGCAAGATTACCGGTGAGTTCCTGATGGCCGACATCATGCTTGCCTTCCTGGAGGAGCCCTACGAGAAGACCCCCGAGCACGATGCCCTGATCGCCAAGATCGACGCTTGCAATAAGGCCGACGCCGAGGCTCAGGCTGACCCGCACTTCTTTGACGAGTTCCTCGAGAAGTGGGACCGCGGCGAATACCATGACTAGCGGGTATCCGGCGTAATTTACTAGTCCGTTGACGGCTCGCGTTTCTGTGAGGGGGCGCGGGCCGGTTTTCTATCAGCCCTATTGACTTGGCGGGCTGTCGTAAGAAAGGGAAGGCTCCTATGGAGTTTGTTCTTGATAACGGTTCTATTCGTGTGGCACTGAGCACGGCTGGTGGATCGTTCACTTCGATTAAAGCCAACGGCCGCGAGTACCTGTGGCAGGGTGACCCGGCGGTCTGGTCGGGCCAAGCTCCCATTTGCTTCCCGATCTGCGGCGGCCTTCGTGACGGTCACGCAATGACCGTGGGCGGCCGCGAGGTAAAGCTCGCCCGCCACGGCTTTGCTCGCAAGCAGGAGTGGAAGCTCGAGGAGCAGAGCGACAACATGGTTGCGCTGAGCCTGAGCTCTGCCGACCATGCCGAGTTGCTCGAGCAGTACCCGTATCCGTTTAAGATCGTTGCTCGTTACACGATCGATTTGGAAAAGGTGGCCGTGTCGTACGAGGTGACCAATGAGGGCACCGAGGACATGCCGTTCTTTGTGGGCGGTCACCCCGGCTTTAAGTGCCCGCTCGACGAGGGCGAGTCCTATGACGATTATGAGCTTCGTTTTGAGCAGCGTGAGGCCACCGAGCTCTGTACTGCCGTTCCCTCGACGGGCCTGATTGATGTTGAGCATCGCAGCAAGAACCCCATGATCGGCCAGAACCTGCCGCTTACCCACGAACTCTTCGACTTCGCGGAGACCATCTTTGACGTGCTCGAGAGCCGCGTGGTTACGTTGACCAAGAAAACCGAGGACAAGGGCGTGCGCCTGACGTTCCCCGATATGCCGTACCTGATTGTGTGGAGCAAGCCCGAGGGCGACTTTGTGGCTGTTGAACCGTGGGGTGGTCTGTCCACCTGCTCCGACGAGGACGATATTCTGGAGCACAAGCGTGGCTGCCTGGTGGCCAAGCCGGGAGAGACCGTCACTCGCGGCTTTGAGATCGAGATCCTTTAACGAGTTATCGTATGTTTGGGGCGGGTTATGCCGCCCCGGAACAGGAGTTCAACATGATTCTGACCGTTACCATGAACCCGTCGATCGATACGCGCTATCAACTCGACAAGCTGATCATCGACGACGTGAACCGCGTGACGCCCGAAAAGACCGCTGGCGGCAAGGGCCTCAACGTGAGCCGTGTGCTGCTGCAGTTGGGCGACGATGTGCTCGCGACCGGCCTGCTCGGCGGCCACATGGGTGCCTATATGGCCGAGCTTATGGATGCCGACGGCGTCAAGAACGACTTTGTGCCCATCGCCGGTGAGACGCGTATTTGCCTGAATATTCTGCACGAGGGTAATCAGACCGAGCTGCTGGAGAGCGGCCCGCAGATCGCCCCGGCCGAGCTCGAGGCCTTTACGGCTAAGTTCGCCGAGCTTGCAGCGAAGGCGGACGTTGTGACGCTTTCAGGCTCACTGCCGCGTGGCGTCGATGCCGGTTACTATGCCGAGCTGGTGAAGATCGCCGAGGAGGCGGGCGCCAAGGTGCTGCTCGACACCTCGGGCGCATCGCTGGAGGCCGCGCTGGAGTCCGACGCTAAGCCCGAGCTCGTAAAGCCTAACCTGACCGAGATTAACGGCCTGCTGGGTACGTCCTTTACGACCGATGATGTCGATGCCCTGCGCGAGGCGCTTGCCGCCGATGGCCGCTTTGCCGGTATCCCCTGGGTTGTCGTTTCGATGGGCGCTGCCGGTTCGGTGGGCTTCCATGAGGGTCGCGCGTTCCGCGCCAAGACGCCCGCGATTGCGGCTGTGAACGCGACGGGTTCCGGCGACTCGACCATCGCCGGCTTTGCGCATGCCATTGCTGCTGGTGCCGACGATGTCACGGTGCTCAAGACCGCCAATACCTGCGGCAAGCTCAACGCCATGGATCCCAAGACCGGCCACCTGGTCATGGACCGCTGGGACGAGATCTACAACAGCGTTGTCGTGACTGAACTGTAGGGTTACGCGGTTTTACCAAACCGCGTAACGGCTCGACGCTGCGCCTCAGGTTCCGCCGTTCTGCCGAACGGCGGACCGGTCGACGCTGCAAACCCGCCAGAGCGGCAATCTGCCTTTCAACTTCGGCGGCATGA
>CAKTWK010000043.1 GCA_934630735.1 uncultured Collinsella sp.
TTGTAATCGTAGCGCGCCATAATACTTCCTTTTCAGCACAAAGCGGGCAGATCGCTCTGCCCGCATAAATTCAAACGTTTGTAACTGTACCCTATATCGGGGGTTTTATCACGCTTCGCCCCAGAATCTATGGGTGTTGCGCAGGAGCTGTGCAGTTTTGCCCTCGGCGGCCGCAACGTCGGCCTCATCGGCCTGCCACGTCCAGTTGCCCGTGGCCACGCCCGGCACGTTCATGCGCGCGTCGTCGCCAAGCCCCAGGATATCCTGCAGCGGCATCATCACCAGGGGAGCGTCGCTTGCCAGCGCATCGCCCATCAGCTTGGCCGCCACCTCAACACCGCTCGGCTCGTCGCCGCCCGCAAAGGAGCGCGTGCACCAACCGGCGAGCGTCGATGTGTCGTGCGTCGAGGTATACAGAATCTTGCCCGGCGTTGGATGCACGCCGTCGCGGACGTCGTAATCGCTAAACTCCAGCACGTCCATGCCGGGGAAGCCGCAGGTCGAAGCCATGGCGCGAACGCCGGGCGTCAGGTAGCCCAGGTCCTCGGCGATAAAGTTGAGCGGTCCCAGCTCGTCATAGGCAGTCTGGAACAGGTCCTTGCCCGGACCCGCCAGCCAGCGGCCGTCGGCGCAGGCCTTGCCTGCGGGAATGCTAAAGTAGCTGTGGAAGCCCAGGAAGTGGTCCAGGCGCACGCGGTCGTAGAGCGAGAACGCGCGACGCAGGCGATCCATCCACCAGCGGTAGCCGTTCTGCTTCATGTGGTCCCAGCGGAACGTCGGGTTGCCCCACACCTGACCCTCGGGCGCAAAGTTGTCGGGCGGCGCGCCCGAAATCTCAATCGCCTTGCCGGTATCGGACAGCCAGAAGTTATCGGGCTCGCTCCACGCGTCGGCCGAATCGTCCGAGACATACATCGGGATATCGCCGATGACCTCGATGCCCTTCTTATGCGCATAGTTCATGAGCTCGCACCAGGCCAAGTCAAATCGGTACTGCATGTACGCCTGCAGCTCTGCCTCGTCATGGAAACGCTTGTCGTCAATCAGATGCTCGTTGTAGCGCGCGACATCGGCCGGCCAATCGTGGCGCGACTCGCCCTCAAAGTACTTCTTAACGGCCATGTAGACGCAGTGCTTCTCGAGCCAATCGGCGTTGCGATGTTTAAACGCCGTGTAGAGCGGGTCTGCATCCTCGCCGCCACGGGCCTTCCAAGTCTCAAAGTCGGCCGCCAGCTCTTCTTGGCTCTCGGGCAGCAGGTCAATATTGCCCGCAAAGGCCGAAGGCCCAGCGTAAGGGGAGCGGAAGAAGTCTGTCGGGTTGACGGGCAGGACCTGCCAGTAGCGCATACCCATAGCGGCCAGATGGTCGATAAAGCGACGCGTGGGTGCGCCGATCGTGCCGGGCTTGCCGTCATCGGTGGGCACCGAGGTGATATGGCACACAACGCCCGCGCCGTGATCGAGCGGCTCCTGCAGGCGCTGCTCGGCATGGTGATAGATGATCGACGAGCCCAGCGGATACAGATCGAGCGTGACCGTACCGTTGTGTATCTCGCACTCGCGACCGCTGATGACGTCACTCGCGCATTCGCCGAGCGCCGGAATCGTCACGCGGTGCGAATTGCGCAGACTGCGGTTGATGATAACCGTCGCGGACTCGCCATCCTTGCCCGTACGGTTGTAGGCCAGCACCTCGTCGTTGAGCGCAAAGGCCTTGATCTCGCCGTCGATCATAAATGGCAGTGCGCGGCGTACGGCGGAGGCGTTCTTGACAATAGCCAGCGTGTCGAAGTCGTGCAGGTCTTCCTTCAAGGGCAGGGTGCGGCGGTTGCCCGGATCGGTAAGGCCCTCCAGGCCGTACTCGTCGCCGTAGTAGATCGAAGGCACGCCGGGGAAGGTCATCTGCATGAGCGTGGCGAGCCAAAAGCGGCTCTTGGCCAGGCCCATCGAGTTCTCGTCCAGGCGCCACTTGCTGCGCTCGCACTCGGGCAGCTGCGACTCGTCGGGGCCGCCGCCGAGCACCGAGATGATACGTGGACGGTCGTGGCTCGACAGCAGGTTGAGCGCGCAGGACAGGGCCTCGCGCGGATAATTCTCGCGCAGGGTCTCGATATCCTCGGCTGCCTGGTAGGCGTTCTTGTAGCCCATCAAAAAGCCGATGACCATGTCGCGGAAGGGATAATCCATAGCCGAGTCAAGCTCGGATCCCTGCAGGTAACGACGCAAATGGCCGTAGCTAATCTTGTTGGAGGCGTCTTCCCAGACTTCGCCGAGCAACAGTGCATCAGGCTTTTCGGCAAGTACGGCCTTCTTGATCTCGGCCAGGAAGTCGTCGGAAAGCTCGTCAGCGACGTCCAGGCGCCAGCCATGAGCGCCGGCACGTAGCCATTTACGGATTACGCCGTCCTTGCCCAGGAGCCGCTCCCGTACCAGCTCGGAGCTCTCATTGATGGCGGGCATGTTGCCCACGCCCCACCAGCAGTCGTACGAGCCGTCCTCGTGGAAATAAAACGCATCGCGCCACGGCGAATCCTCGCTCTGCCACGCGCCCACGCCGGGGTAGTTGCCATAGCGGTTAAAGTAGATCGAGTCATCGCCCGTGTGGTTGAAGACGCCGTCCAGGATGATGGAGATGCCCAGCTTCTCGGCTGCCTGGCACAGCTCGGTAAAGTCCTGCTCGGTGCCCAGGATCGGGTCGATCTTGGTGTAGTCGGCCGTGTCGTAGCGGTGGTTGCTCGCGGCCTCAAAGATGGGGTTGAGGTAGATGGCCGTAAAGCCCAGCTCGGCGATGCGAGGCAGGTCTTCTTGGATGCCCTTGAGCGAGCCGCCGTAGAAGTCCCAGGTCTTGATGGAGCCGTCCTCGGCGCGCTCGTATACGGGCGGCTCGTTCCAGTCCTCGATCATGCGGCGCTGGATTCCGTTGCGCGGTTTTTCGACCTCGGCCAGTGTGCGCTCGCGCCAGTTTTCGTCGCGGGCATAGCGGTCGGGGAAGATCTGGTACACCATGCCGCGCTCGTACCAGGCGGGGCGGTTCTCGCGGTGCTTATAGACGGTAATTTGGAAGGACGGCACCTCGGCGTAGTCGTAGGTTACGCCCTCGCCGCCGGTGCGGCCTTGCGGCGCGCCCAGGCGAACCTCGGGCTGTCCCTCGATATTGCATATAAAGCTGTACCAGATAAGACAGGGCTCGGTGCACTCAAGCTCTACGGTAAATATGCCGTCGCCCTCGTGCGTCATGGGATACCTAGACTCGCCGATCTCATCGACCCAGGTGCGCAGCGTAAGCGTTGCCTGATTGGGATCGGCATCCTCCAGAATCACGGAGAGCGAAAGGGTAGTTCCAGTGGTCACAGCGCCAAACGGAGTGCGAAACTGCGGCAGACGGCTGTTGTGTATCAATCTCATAGTACGGTCCAGTTCAATAGAATCACGGCCTGTGGGCCATGGGCTTTACGCACAGAATATAAGTATATCTGTTGTACACAGGCTGTATAAACAACATCCGTTTACCATCGGCGAACGGTTGTCCTAGAAAATCGTTTTACCAACTATCTAAAGAGAAGGGGCGCCCGGTTGGAGCGCCCCTTGTTTAGGGTTTTGATTAGGTTTTAGATCGTCTGTGGGCTAGCGGCGCTTGCGGGTGGCCGTTGCCTTGCGGACGGACGTCTTCTTGGATGGCGCCTTTTCCACGGTCGTGGCGGCAGGGGAGACCGGGGTCTCCTTGGCGGGTTCGGGCTTGGCCTTTACCTCGGTCTTGGGCTCCTCTTTGGCTGCATCGGGCTTGGTCTCTGCCTTGGGAGTTGCGGCCTTTGCCGTGGTCTTCTTGGTCGTCGTGGTGCGCTTTCGCGTGGTGGTCTTTGCGGCGGGCTTGGCCTTGACGGTTGCCTCCGCCTTGGACTCGGCAGGCATCTCCTCGACCTTAGCGGCCGGCTTTGCGGCTGCCTTGGGGGCAGTCTTCGTTGCAGTGGCCTTACTGGCCGTCGCCTTCGTAGCTGTAGCCTTCTTGGCGGTCGTGCTCTTGGTCGAGGTCGTCTTCTTGGCTGCAGTCTTGGCCTGAGCCTTCTTGGCCGGCTTGGTCTCGGTGGTCTCGGCCTTTACCTCGGGAGCAGTCTCGGCCTCGGCGGCCTTCTTGGCGGCGGCGGTCGTGCACTTGTGCGTGGTCGTTGCCTTGGCAACAGTCGTCTTTGCTGCGGCGGTCTTGATGGCAGCGGCCTTGGCTGTCGTAGCCTTCTTGGCGGTCGTCTTGCGCGTCGTGGTCTTCTTGGCGGCAGGCTTCGCAGCCGGCTTAGCCTCAACCTCGGGAGTCGCCTCAACCTTTACCTCAGGCTCTGCCTTTGCGGGCTCAGCCTCAACTGGCTTCTTCTCAGCCTTGGGCTCCTCAGCAGCAGCGGGCGCCTCAGCAACCGGCTCGGCCTTGGGCTCAGGCTCGGCCACAACCACAGGCTCGTCGGCAACAGCCGCCGGGCGCTCAATCTCCGGGTGCATAAAGAAATACAGGTCCAGATACTTGTCGGCCGAGCGCGTCCAGCTAAAGTCCTGGCTCATGGCCTGCGTGACCAGCTGGTTCCAGGCATCGCGGTTGTCCCAGAACAGGCGTGCCGCACGGAACACGGCGTCGCCCATTTCGTCGCCGTTAAAGTTAGTAAACGAGAAGCCCGTGCCTTCGCCGGTAAACTCGTTATACGGGATTACGGTGTCCTTCAGACCGCCGGTCTC
This sequence comes from uncultured Collinsella sp., assembly GCA_934630735.1. Taxonomy (GTDB): domain Bacteria; phylum Actinomycetota; class Coriobacteriia; order Coriobacteriales; family Coriobacteriaceae; genus Collinsella. Next base: position 4,717 of record CAKTWK010000043.1, read on the forward strand.
GCGAACAATCGGCAGGGTGCCGTAGCGCATGGCGATGATCTGCGACAGGCCGCAGGGCTCAAATTTCGAAGGCATCAGGAACATATCGGCGGCGGCATACATACGCTGCGACAGCGCAGGATCGAACTCGATGCGTGCGGCCATGGTGCCGGGGTACTTGTCCTGGAAGTAGCGCAGGCCGTCCTCGTAGTCGCGGTCGCCGGTGCCCAGCACCGCCACCTGCACGCCGCCGGCCAAAATGCGGTCGAGCGCGTACATGACCAGGTCCATGCCCTTCTGGCGCGTCAGGCGCGTGACCATCACCATGAGCGGACGGTCGTCGCGAACCTCGAGCCCCAGCTCTTCCTGCAGCTTGGCCTTGCACACAGCCTTGCCAGAACGGTCCTCGACCGTGTAATTGGCGGCAATGCGCTTGTCGGTCGCCGGGTCAAAGCCCGCCACGTCAATGCCGTTCAAAATGCCCTGCAGCGCATAGGAGCGCTCGCGCAGCACACCGTCCAGGCCCTCGCCAAACTCGGGCGTCTGGATCTCGTTGGCATAGGTGGGGCTCACCGTGGTGATGGCGTCGGCATAGCGCAGGGCGCCCAGCATGTAGTTGATGCTGCAGGCGTCGCAACGCAGCTGCGAGGCGGCCGCCGGAATATGCGCCACGCCCAGGATGTCCTCCATCACGGTGTCGCTAAACTGGCCCTGGAACGCCACGTTGTGGATCGAGAACACGGTCTTGACGCGGTCGTACAGCGGCAGGCCCTGGTAGAACTCGCGCAAGAACACGGGCGCCAGTGCCGTCTGCCAGTCGTTGCAGTGCAGGATGTCACACTCAAAGCCCTCGGGCAGGTGCTGCAGACTCTCGGTGATGGCCTTGGAGAAGAACGCAAAGCGCTCGCCGTCATCAAAGAAGCCGTACGGATAGTCGCGCGCAAAGTAGCGTTCGTTGTCGATGAACATATACGTGACGCCGTCGTGCTCGAGCTTCTCGAGCCCGCAGTACTCGTTGCGCCAACCCAGGCTCACGTAAAAGTCGGAGAAGTGCTCCATCTGCGCCTTGTACTCGTCCTTGATGGTGGCGTATTTGGGCACCATCACGATGACTTCGGCGCCGGCGCGCACGAGCGCCGCAGGCAGCGAGCCCGCCACGTCGCCCAGGCCACCGGTCTTTACAAACGGTGCGCATTCGGCCGAGGCAAACACGATCTGCATCTTTTTGCTGGAATCTGCCATATTGTCTCCCATGTTGCAATTCGAGAATAGCCGCCTGGCGCTAACCGGGCGGCTATTCTACATGTTACGAGCGATGTTGCGGTGCCAACGTTAACGTACGATGGTGGTGTCGGAAGTTAACGGAGCCTTGCCCAGCACCAGGATGTTCTCGGGCGTGCCGCGAAGCTCGGTGTTGGTGGGAACCACGTTGTTCTTGTCCAGAATGGCGTTCTCGACGCGGGCGCCGCTCTTGATGATGCAGCTCTGGTTGATGATCGAGTTGGTCACCGAAGCGCCTTCCTCGACCACGACGCCGCGCGACAGGATCGAGTTGCGCACGGTGCCCTTGATGATGCAGCCGGCCGAGATGATCGAGTTGCACGCATGGCTGCCGGTCGCATAGCGCGAAGGCGGCACGTCGTGGGCCTTGGTCAGGATCGGGCGCTCGGGATCGAAGAGCTGGTCGGCCACGGTCTGATCGAGCAGGTCCATGCTGCGGCGATATAGCGACTTCTCGCTAAACACGCCCACGACCTCGCCCTTGTACTCGTAGCTGCACACGTCGATGTTGCCAAAGTCGCCCTGGAGTGCCTCGAGCAGGTCCAGATAGTCGGCGGCCTGGTAGTGGTCGATGATCTCGAGCAGCGTCTCGCGGTTGACGATGCAGCAGTCCATGGAGGCGTTGTCGCCGTACGCGACGCCGGCGCTCACGCCCGTCAGGCGACCGTTCTCGTTAATCTCGAGCTTGGTCTCGTCATCGACGTTGCGCGTGGCCTTGCAGTACACCACGGTCATCTGGGCACCGGAGTTCTCGTGCGCCTCGATGATGGTGTTGAGGTCCATGTTAAAGATGATGTTGGTGCCCATCATCACGACATAGGGCTTCTCCGAGCGCTGGAACAGCGTCTTGTTGGAGATGATGTCGCGCAGCAGGAAGCGCATGCCGCCCTTGGTGGTGCCATATGCGTTGCCGGGCACCATGAACAGGCCGCCCTTCTTGCGGTCCAGGCCCCAGTCCTTGCCCGAGCCCACGTGGTCGATCAGCGAGCGGTAGTTGCCCGGCATGACGACACCGACGGTCTTAATGCCGGCATTCATCATGTTGGACAGCGGGAAGTCGATCAGGCGGTAGCGGCCCAAAAACGGAACGGACGCGATGGGGCGGTCCTTGAGCAGCACGCTGCCGTAAGTCGAAGAGTAGTTAGCGGTGATATAACCGATGGCCTTGCGATTGATCATCGGATCATTCCCCCTTCCCGATAACGACGTCATTTCCAACGACGGCCGTATCCTTGGTGGTATCGACAGAGCCGAGCTTCACGCCCTCTTCGACCGTGGAGTTCTCGCCCAAAATAGCGCGGCAGATGTGCGCGCCGCTCTTAACGTGCGCACCCGGCAGCAGCACGGAGTCCTCGACCACGGCGCGCTCCTCGATGATGACATCGGTCGAAAGGATCGAGTGGCGAGCGGTGCCGTAGATCTTGCAGCCGTTGGAGACCAAGCAGTCGTCCAGGCGGCCGTCCGGTCCAATGTAGTGCGGCGGACGCGTGGTGATGTTGGACATGATGGGGAAGTTCTTGTCGAACAGATCGAACTCGGGGTTGTTGCCCAGCAGATCCATCGAGGTCTCGTGGAAGCTGGCGATGGTGCCGACGTCCTTCCAAAAGCCGTGGAACTCGTAGCTGTACAGGCGCTTATTCTCGCCGAGCAGCTTGGGGATGATGTCCTTGCCAAAGTCGTGGCTCGAGCGCTGGTCCAGAGCGTCCTCCTCGAGCGCCTCGATCAGCACGTCGGCCGAGAAGATGTAGATGCCCATAGAAGCGAGGTTCGAATCGGGCTTGTCGGGCTTCTCGGTGAACTTGGTGATGCGACCGTCCTCGGGGTCGGTGGTCAGGATGCCAAAGCGGCTGGCTTCCTCCCACGGCACGGGCATAACGCTCACCGTGAGGTCGGCGTTGTTCTCAATATGCGTCTTGAGCATCTTGCGGTAGTCCATGCGATACAGGTGATCTCCCGAAAGAATCAGGACGTACTTGGGGTCGTTGGCCTTGATGTAGTCGAGGTTCTGCGTAATGGCGTCGGCCGTGCCCGCATACCAGGCGCCGCCGGTCTGCGTCTCGTACGGCGGCAGAATCGACACGCCGCCGTCGCGGCTGTCCAGATCCCACGCCTCGCCGGAGCCCACATAGGCATGCAGCAGGTAGGGACGGTACTGCGTCAGAACGCCCACCGTGTCGATGCCCGAGTTGGAGCAGTTGGAGAGCGAAAAGTCGATAATGCGGAACTTGCCACCAAAGCTAACCGCCGGCTTGGCGATCTTTTGGGTGAGTGCCCCCAATCGGCTGCCCTGTCCTCCTGCGAGGAGCATCGCGATGCATTCTTTCTTACTCATCGATTTCTCCTTCTGTCATCGATGTTCCTAAACCCATTTGCGACGGGCGCGGCGCTCGGTCGCGCCCGTCGAATAATGCCGTGCGGCAAAGGGAGCTTGCGCGCCTTTACGCGTGCCAGATCTCGTCGCGGTACTCGCGAATGGTACGGTCGCTCGAGAACCAGCCGGAGGAGGCGGTGTTGAGCAGCGCCTTGCGGTTCCAGGTCTCCTGGTCGCCGTAGCTGTTCGTGAGCGCCTCCCACGCATCCACGTAGCTGCGGAAATCGGCCATGACCAGGTCGGGGTCGTTGTTGTTCATGAGCTCGTTGTAGATGCTTTCAAAGTTGCCCGAAAGGCCGGCAAATGTGTTGTCCTTGAGCTCGTCCATCACGCGGCCCAGACGCTCGCGGTCGCCGTTGAGGGTGTCCCACGCAAAGTAGCTGTTGGATGCCCAGAGCTGCTCGACCTCAGGAGCGGTCAGGCCAAAGATGGCCTCGTTCTCGCGGCCGGCTAGGTCGGCGATCTCGATGTTGGCGCCGTCGAGGGTGCCCAGCGTAATGGCGCCGTTCATCATGAGCTTCATGTTGGACGTGCCCGAGGCCTCCTTGCCGGCCGTGGAGATTTGCTCCGAGATTTCGGCGGCGGGGTAGATGAGCTGGGCGTTGCTCACGCGGAAGTTGGGGATAAAGCAGACCTTCATGACCTCGTTGACGCGGGCATCGTTGTTGATGACGTCGGCCACCGAGTTGATCAGGCGGATGGTCTCCTTGGCAAAGGTGTAGCTCGAGGCAGCCTTGCCGCTAAAGATGAAGGTCGTCGGCGTCACGTGGAAGTTGGGATCGGCGATGCGACGGTTGTAGATGTCCATCACCTTCATGATGTTCATGAGCTGGCGCTTGTAGGCGTGGAAGCGCTTGACCTGAACATCGAAGACGGTGTTGGGGTCAATGACCAGACCGGTCTCGGCCTTAACGTAGGCGGCCAGGCGCTCCTTGTTGGCGCGCTTGGAGGAACCCACGGCCTTCAGGAACTCGGTGTCGTTCTGGAATTCTTTGAGCTTTTCCAGCTCAAAGGCGTCCTTGAGCCATCCGTCGCCAATGGCCTCGGTCACGAGCTTGGCATAGGTGGGGTTGGCCTCGGCAAAGAAGCGACGGTGCGAGATACCGTTGGTCTTGTTATTGAACTTCTCGGGCGTCAGGGCATAGAAGTCCTTGAGCACAATGTTCTTGATGATGTCGGAGTGAATCTTGGCCACGCCGTTGACGCTGTGGCTGCAGATCACAGACAGGTTGGCCATGCGAATCTCGCCGTCCCACAGGATGGCGGTCTGGCGCAGACGCTCCTGCCAGCCCTCCTGCGTGGTGTCGAACGACTCGTGCCAACGACGGCTGATCTCGTCGATGATCTGGTACACGCGGGGGAGGAGCTTGGAGAACGTGCCGATGGGCCACTTCTCCAGGGCCTCGGGCAGGATGGTGTGGTTGGTGTAGCTCACGACCTGCGTCACGATGTTCCAGGCGTCATCCCACTCGAGCTTCTTCTCGTCGATGAGGATGCGCATGAGCTCGGGGCCGCACATGGCGGGGTGGGTGTCGTTGGTGTGGATGGCCACAAACTGCGGCAGCAGCTCCCAGTTCTCGCCGTGCTCCTTCTCAAAGGTGTCGAGCAGGCTGTAGATGCCGGCCGAAACAAACAGGTACTCCTGCTTCAGGCGCAGCAGACGGCCGTGCTCGCCGGCGTCGTTGGGGTAGAGGATGGCGCTGATGGCCTCGGCCTCGGCGCGCTCGGCATCGGCCAGGGCGTAGTCGCCGCGGTTAAAGGCCTCAAGGTCAAAGTGCTCCTCGACCGGCTCGGCGGCCCAGACGCGCAGCTTGTTGACGGTCTCGCCGGCATAGCCCACAACGGGGATGTCATAGGGGACGGCCAGAATGTCCTGCGTGTCCACCGTGCGGTAGAACGTGCGGCCGTTCTCCTCAAAGCCCTCTACATGGCCACCAAACTTGATGGTCACGGCCTTGTCCTGACGACGGACCTCCCAAGGATAACCGTGGGTGAGCCACTCGTCGGTGGCCTCGACCTGGCTGCCGTTGACGATCTCCTGCTTAAACAGGCCGTAGCGGTAGCGCATGCCGTTGCCATAGCCTGCAATGCCCTCGGCTGCCATGGAATCCAGGAAGCATGCGGCCAGACGGCCCAGGCCACCGTTGCCCAGCGCCGGATCGGGCTCCTGGTTCTCGATGACGGACAGGTCGAAGCCCATGTCGTCGAGCGCCTCGGCGACCATGTCGCGCACGCCAAAGTTGAGCAGGTAGTTGTCGAGCAGGCGGCCGATCAAAAACTCGATCGAGAAGTAGTACACGCGCTTCTTGCCCTCGACGGTCACACGGGCGTCACTCTTGGTGGCAACGGTGCGTGCCTTCTCGGCCACGAGCTTGGCCAGGGCGTTAAAGCGGTCGAGGTCGCTGGCGGCCTCGACGCTCTTGCCGCTGATGCTCATGACGGCATCGCGATAGAGCTCGGTAAACTCCTGCTTGTTGTCGAAGATCTTATTCATACGTTCCTTTCCCCCGGGGATGTTTCTCCCGGAACGGTTATGACTTATATCCTACGCCACGTCGGGGCGGGTAATTACAGCTGTAACGGCTTTGTTACGCATCCTTGGCAGACGGCTTAACAGAAGCAGACTTGGCCTTGGTAGCGCCCTTTTTGGCAGTCGGCTTCTTGGTCGCGGTAGCCTTAGCAGCGGGCTTGGTAGCCTTTGCCTTAGCCGGAGCCTTCTTGGCAGCCGCGGGCTTGGGCTTTACCGAGGACGTGCGCTTCTTGGGCGCAGCCTTGGGCTCCTCAACCACCGGCGGCTTATAGCTGCTGGGGCCGCGGCGTTTAAGCACCACGCCGGCCAGTCCGGGTACCTTAATCTCGATGGAGTCCATCTGCCCGTTCCAGGGATAGGGCTCGCTCGAGCAGGTGTAGGGCTCCTCGCCGGCATAGCCGCTGCCGCCAAACTCGGGACGGTCGGAATCGAAGATGACCTCCCAGTCACCCTCGCGCGGCACGCCCACGCGGAAGCTCTCGTAGCTCGCCGGATCAAAGTTGATCAGGATCACCAGGTCGTCGTCGATATCCTCGCCCTGACGCACAAAGCTCACGATGGACTGCTTGGAGTTGTCCGCATCGATCCAGGTAAAGCCGTCGTCGGTGTAGCCGCGCTCGTACAGGGCGGGCTCGGCGGTGTACAGGTGGTTGAGTGCCTTGATAAACGCCTGATGATGCCTGTGGGTCTCGTACTCCTCGGTCAGGAACCACTGGATGGACTCGTAGTAGCGCCACTCGATAAACTGACCGATCTCGTTGCCCATAAAGTTGAGCTTGGCACCGGGGTGCGTCATCTGGTAGAAGGCGAGCGTGCGCAGGCCGGCAAACTGGCGCCACCAGTCGCCCGGCATGCGGCCGATGAGCGAGCACTTGCCGTGCACGACCTCGTCGTGGCTCAGTGGGCAAATGAAGTTCTCGGTAAAGGCGTACATGATGGAGAACGTGAGCAGTCCGTGGTTGCCGGGGCGCCACGGAAAATCGGTCTGCATGTAGTGCAGGGTGTCGTTCATCCAGCCCATGTCCCACTTGTAGTGGAAGCCCAGGCCGCCGTCCTGCGGCGGGTAGGTCACGAGCGGCCACGCGGTGGACTCCTCGGCCATCATCATCACGTCGGGGTAATGCGCCTCAACAGCGCAGTTGACCTGGCGGATAAACGCGCTGGCGTCCAGGTCCTCCTCGGTACCGTACTTGTTGAACTTCTTTTGGCCCGGATCGTCGATGCCAAAGTTGAGGTACAGCATGCTGGACACGCCGTCCATGCGAATGCCGTCAACGTGGAAGTTCTCGAGCCAGTACAGCACGTTGGAGACCAGGAAGGAGCGGACCTCGCCGCGGGCGAAGTCAAACTTATGCGTGCCCCAGTTGGGGTGAATCTCGTGCTCAAACAGCATGTGGCCGTTAAATGTGGCAAGGCCGTGGGCGTCGGCGCAAAAACCGCCGGGCACCCAGTCCATGATCACGCCGATGCCTGCCTCGTGGCATGCATCGATAAAGTGCATGAGCTGCTGCGGGTTGCCGTAGCGCGACGTGGCGGCATAGTAGCCGGTCGTCTGGTAGCCCCAGGAGCCGTCGAAGGGATGCTCCATGAGCGGCATGACCTCGATATGCGTGTAGCCCATGTCGCGCACGTAGTCCACGAGCTCCACCGACAGGTCGTCGTAGGTGTAGAACTCGCCGCGCTGCGCGGGGAAGGGATCCATGGGGCCGGGGTAGTTTCCGTACTCGTCCGGCTCGCCCTGCGGCGCGTCGCCGTGGCGCTTCCACGAGCCAATATGCACCTCGTAGATGTTAAGCGGCTGCGACATGTGGTTATGACTGGCGCGGCGCTTAAGCCACGCGGCGTCGTTCCACTTGTAGCCATCGAGGGTCCACAGCACGCTGGCGGTACCCGGAGGGCACTCTGCCTTAAAGGCATACGGATCGGCCTTGTAGAGCTTTTCGCCCTCGTTGGTCTCGATAAGGTACTTATATAGCTGGCCCTGCTCGGCGCCAGGAATAAAGCCTTCCCAAATAGCGCTCGTATGCATGGGCACCAGCGGGTTGGCTTGTTCATCCCAGTCGTTAAATTCGCCAATGACATGGACGCTCTTTACGTCGGGCGCCCAAACGCAAAAACGCCAGCCGCGCGTACGGTTCTGCGTGTCGGGGTGCGCGCCCATCTTTTCCCAGCTGCGCTCCCACGTACCAATGCCAAACAGATAGACATCGTCCTTGGTGAGCTCCGGTGCGTGCGGGGCGGCTTTGCGGGTAGCAGGCTTTTTGGTTGCTGGCTTTAGCTTTGTATCGCTCACGTTTGATCCCATCATGACGCGGCAGCGTGTTGCCTTGGTGACTAGATGCGAAAGGTCCAAGGCTGCACGAATCGAAGGGACGGCGATAGTTCTATGATTCGTTCCACCTCGCGTGCTCGGTGGAACTTTCGGCAGAAACTACGATAACACCTGTACGTTAGTTTTATGGATGAAAGTGGATTTGCGGGGGCGTTTAATCGGTAAGCGCCATGTTTATACCACTGGCAGAATTGCCGTGGTAAAACTCTTGACAGTTTTACCAATTAGGGTTTCAAAACTGTTAGGCTGACGTTTGGTAAAACGTTTTTAGCAGGTTGTTTACCATTTGACATCGAAAGGCTCGTTTATGAACCACATCGCTGCTCCAAGTGTTGCTTTTATTTTCGATTGCGACGGAACACTGGTTAATAGCTCCCCCGTCTGGGGCCATGCACAGACCGAGTTATTGCGCCGTCATGGCATTGATGTAACGGTCGACGATTTTGCCCAGTTTGAACATCTTTCGCTGGAGGACGAGTGCCAGGCCTACCACGACACGTGGGGCATTGGCGCGAATGGCGAGGAGCTGTATCGCGAGCTGAGCGAGATTTTGATGGAGGGGTACTCCAAGGTGCCGCCGCGCGAGGGGCTCCTGGCGTTTCTGGAGCAGGCGAAGGAGGCCGGTATTGCCATGTGCGTTGCCACGTCTACGCCGGCCAAACTGGTGCAGTCCGCCCTTGCGGGTGCTGGCCTTAATCGCTATATGGAGGTTATTACCACAACGGGCGAGGCTGGGCGCTCCAAGCAGTTTCCCGACGTGTACGAGCTGGCATTGCGTTGCCTGGAAGAGCGCCACGGGCACAAGTTTGAGCGCACCTGGGTGTTTGAGGACGCCGTCTTTGGCCTTAAGAGCTCTGGCGCCGCTGGATTTAAACGCGTGGGCATCTATGATCCGCACGGCCGTATGGAGCGCGACGAGGTGCGTATCAACTGCGACATCTTTATCGACAGCTATGAGGACCTGGACCTGGCCCGCGTGCTTTCGTTTGAGGGCTAGGCGAGGGCCGTGGCTTGCAAAGTATTAGTGGTATGCGGCTCGCCGTTGTTGGCGAGCGCGGATCTGCTTCGTCAGCTGGCGGGGGAGTGCGGCCACGTTGTCGCCGTGGACCGTGGGCTCGATGCACTGCTGGGCGCGGGACTGGGCTGCGACGTCTACGTGGGCGACGCCGACACCGTAAGCGATGAGGGACGCGCGTTGGTCGATGCCGCTGCCGATTTTGAAGTAGAACGCCACAACCCCTACAAGGACTACACCGATCTAGCGCTAGCGCTAGACGCCATCCGCCGTCGCTGGCCCGGCGCCGAGGTGGTGGCAACCTGCGCCACCGGCGGCCGCCCGGACATGGCCCTGTCTGTGTTGGGGCTACTGGCAGGCTATGCGGATGCTCCCGTCTGGATCGAAAAAGACGAAGTGACGGCCAGAATCCTTCACCAGGACGAGACCTGGACTATCGAGGGCGCCGAGGGCAAGACCTTCTCCATCATCGCCATAGCCCCCAACACAGAGATAAGCGAACACGGCCTAGAATGGGAGCTTGATCACAGCCCCCTAGCCCTATTAGCCGACACGGGCATCTCAAATGTCGTTAGGAAAACGGCCAAGATTCAAGTCCATCAAGGCGTCGCGATCGCTTACCTCTACAAGTAAGGCGCTGTCGCGTGAGGGTTTTATCGGGACGGTGGGTTAATTGACTGATTTTGCCGAAGTCAAAATCAGTCAATTCAGCCCCGTCCCAGGAAAACCCTTAAGTAAGACAATCAACTCAAAAAAGTCCTTGCACAACTAAGAATCTTCCCCTATAGTATCTCCTCGTCACGGGGGCGTAGCTCAGCTGGGAGAGCGCTTGACTGGCAGTCAAGAGGTCAGGGGTTCGATCCCCCTCGTCTCCACCATCGTGAATGCAAGGCCACTCAATCGAGTGGCCTTTTTATTTGCATACGATATCAAGTGGCCTGAACTGCATTTTTGCAAAATATGCAAATTGCTTCCCTGTTCAAGTTCGCCGTCAGCAGTAGTTGTCGCATATTTTGCGACAACTGCACCCCAAAAAGTTGCGCAATTACCTTCCCGGTTTTGTACAAAGTTTGTTAGCCAAACTTAATAGTTTGAGCAATTCGCGCCGGCAGCAATACAACTCAGGCAGTGATCGCCAACCCACACACCCCCATAAACCTGCGGCAATGTGTGCATGCCGGCACAATATCCCCCATAACCACGGCAAATAAACAATATGTTGCTCAACACACCCCAAAACGCATGGGCCACCTGCTGTGCTAGGATACCTAACGTCACATGGGTTCAACTGTGCTCACGGCTCCAGCAAGCCGCTAAGCGCAGGGTCGATCAGCATCCGGCCGTAACGGCGGTGCCAGATAAACCACGAGCCCCAATAGCGTCGCATGCGTATCGCGTCGAAAAACTTTGTTCTTGTCTATGTGCAAGCTGTTGTTTCGACTCGGTATTTCATGACAAAGCGCAGCAGTCCTGCAGTTGTTTGAGTGCGGTCCAGTTTTGTTCCCGCTTGACTGGTTCGCACGCAGTCAACTGGTGACGTGGTCATTTTGCGATACACGTCCGCGTCTCTAGCCACTGCACTCATACATACCGTTCACGGTGGGGCAGAGCCACGCGCTTGTCTAACTGGGCTCAGGGTTTGAATATGGAGCGCCTTCGCGCACAAGCGCCCTGGCGAAGCCATACCCAAACCCCGTGAGCCACACGTAAGACAGCAAGGGGGTGGTGCTCGTGTGGTATGCGATTCAGGTCATTAACGGTCGCGAAGATGTAATGCGCGAGCGCATCGAGCGCATGGTGCCGGCTAGCGCCATGCAGGAGCTCTTTTATCCCCAATTTCAAACCGAGATAAAGGTACACGGCGAATGGGTCAATACGAACAAGCCGCTTTTTCCCGGATATCTAATCTGCGATACGGCAGATCCCTGCACCGTGCAACAGTATCTGCTGCGCATGGACGACTTTGCCCGGGTGCTTTCCCAGGATGGTCAGTTTGTGCCGCTGGCAAAAGAAGAGGTCCAGCTTATTGGCAGCTTTACTCATGCGGGAGACCGCGTAGTGCCTATGAGCGAGGCCCTAAAAGACGGTGATCAGGTCGTAGTGACGGCAGGTCCGCTGCTGGGCCATGAGGGACTTATCAAAACCATTAACAGACGCAAGAGCACTGCTTATTTGGAGCTAAACCTGTGCGGCCGACGCGTAACAACTCGCGTTGGCCTCGCCGTGCTTTCAGCCGAGCAGCGCGTCACGCGAAACCTTAAAAAGGCGATCGCCTAAGTACGGGCGACTGTTTAACGGGACAGGGAGGATCCCCGGGGGCGGGGACGTAGGTTTGAAGGAAATAGTGACAGATAAAACTGAATATGTCGGTGCTGTAGCCGTGGGGTCAAAGCGGACTGCTTTAGAG
>CAKTWK010000044.1 GCA_934630735.1 uncultured Collinsella sp.
TCCAGATGATCAAGGGCAAGATCACGCCCGAGGAGCTGGACGATCTGGAGGATGTGGCCGCTTTGCAGGGCATTGCCCACGTCCCTGCCCGCGTCAAGTGCGCCGAGCTCGCCTGGCGCACCCTCGACGGCATGCTCGAGAGGCAAGCTAACCAGTAGCGGATGTCCCGAATCCAAGGATTTTGATTACCGAGCCGCCCGATACGGGCGGCTCGGCTTTTTCATAGAGAGCGCACACGCAGCCCACGCGTCCGGCGCCCCGTCTGTCATTTATCGCACGGCCAACCGCGAACACGAGCGTTTTCCACCGTACTAAAGCTTGTGACAAGACCACGGGCACGCCAGGCAATGTCCCAAGCCTCGTCTTACTGGGCTCCGGCTCGCCTCACGCCTGCCGCAGATGGGTCCCATAGGGTGCGGCGTGCATTTTTGCGAATATTCAGCACGCCAAGTCGTGTGTATACGCATTGGAAGCGTTAATCAACATCTCCAGTGGCCTTTATATTGCGTTTTAGAACAAGAATCGTGGTCTCAGGGGCGCAAACATGAGCTTCGGGAGCGCATCGGCAGGCATAAATAGCTTCAGAGCCCGTATGTTGCAAAATTGCGGCGGTGCCGACAGTACCACGATGCAGAAAACTCCGCTTTTTGCACGGCGCAGACGGGGGTAGGTACGGGCAAAACCGAGCTAAGGCGTTATTATATGCATAACGGCGTCTGTTCTATGCAAATTAAGAAGTGTAGTTACCGTACCCGAGCTTTTAGAACAATAGCTGTGGCGTATGGGCGACCCCAGCCGCGGTGCACCGGCGGCCCTACACCACGTTTCCGCCAGTCCGCACCGCCGCTCGCGCACGGGCGCGCACAATACGAGAAACGGTACTTTTGCCAATCCCCGTATACCGCTCAATCTGACGCACCGTAAAACCAGCATCGTGCAATCCAAGAATAACGACATTGCGTTGCGCCGACGGTGCGGCTTTAACCACGTGGAGCGGAACCCCGAGCCCCTTCGCCAACTTTTCGGCAAAGGCGTGGCGTTCCCACTCCGTCTCTTTCATATCGCACAGCGCTGGCTCGCCGCTGTCGGGCGTCGAAAGCGAATAGGCAATAAAAGCCTTAGCAGAACCGAAAAGCTCAAGCACGCATGAAGGGTCGGAAAATCCCCTCGTCATATCATTGTCATAGGCCCGTAGATACTCGGCAAAGCTGCTCCACGGATAGCGCTCAATCAGAGCAATGCCCGCCTCCTGCGGATTGGCATGTACGGAGCGAATAGCCTCCATCACCTGCCAGTCGGTATCGAGCGAGCGACGCTCAAAACGCTCACGAAACAGGCAGCCCGTGCGCCCGGTACGTTTATTGAACCGACGGACATACGTCAGCAGCAACCGCTGCATGACTGCGCTCATTTCGTCCTCATAATCCAAAAGCGCCAGATCCACGTGGTCGTCCATAAGGCACCACGCCACGATTGTCACCCCCGCCTCCCGGCAGCAGTCGCGCATCAGCTCCAGAAACTCCCAGCGGTCGTCATCGGTCTCAAAGATCAGTTGCTTGCCTGTACCGCGGGCACAGACATGGTAAAAGCCGGTGACCGTTCTCCAAACGCGCTGCATGACGCTCCCCTCGCCGGGATCTGCTTGCCATCCAATACAGCACGATTGAAGCGTGCCATCAAAACATTCACGCAAAACAACTGCGCCACACGACAAAAGGCAGTATCCAGGCGGCGAACGGCATCATAGCTACAGGTCAGACAACGCGACATAGTCAAAAGCTTGAACAGAACCGACCCCCTTCAGCGAACCGCACAGCCGCAAACAGCTTTGTTAAATCGCTTCAATTGAAAGTTCCGCGCTTCTCGCTACGAAAACTGGGCCGTTCGCCGAATATTCCGTGCATTTCGCGGTATTATAGGGGCTGCATGTCATGTCCCTTTCGAAGGGTCGCCCGGCAATCGCCAGCCACGACCCCCAGACGGGACGCCAACACGATAGAGAGGAGAGGCATGCAGTACTCACAGGAAGTGGAGAACATGTGCCCCGTTGCCAAGGGTGCATACCACGGCCCCGCACCCATCCCCGAGGAGGGCAAGTGGGTTCAGGCTAAGGAGATTTCCGACATCTCCGGTCTTACGCACGGTGTGGGTTGGTGCGCACCTCAGCAGGGCGCCTGCAAGCTCACGCTGAACGTCAAGGACGGCATCATCGAGGAGGCCCTCGTTGAGACCATCGGCTGCTCGGGCATGACCCACTCTGCCGCCATGGCTTCCGAGATCCTTCCCGGTAAGACCATCCTCGAGGCCCTCAACACCGACCTCGTCTGCGACGCCATCAACGTTGCTATGCGCGAGATCTTCCTGCAGATCGTTTACGGCCGCAGCCAGACCGCGTTCTCCGAGGGCGGCCTGCCCGTGGGCGCCTCCCTCGACGACCTCGGCAAGGGCCTTCGCTCTCAGGTCGGCACCATGTTCGGCACCAAGGCCAAGGGCGCTCGTTACCTCGAGCTCGCTCAGGGCTACGTCACCCGCATGGCTCTCAACGACAAGAACGAGATCATCGCGTTCGAGTTCCTGAACCTCGGTAAGTTCACCGACGCCGTCAAGGCCGGCAAGACCCCCGAGGAGGCCATCGCTGGCGCTATGGGCCACTATGGTCAGTGGGAGAACGCTGCCAAGTACATCGACCCGCGCACCGACGAGGAGACTCACTCCGTCGCCAGCGTGTTCCCGGTTCACGAGTAGAAAGGGAGGGAAATAACTATGACTGTTACGTTCGAAGGTTACGAGCGCCGCGCTGACAAGATCAACAAGTGCCTCGCCGACAACGGCATCGCCTCCCTCGAGGAAGCTCTGCAGATCTGCACCGACAAGGGCTTCAACCCGCGTGAGATCGTCAACAACACCCAGTCCATCGCCTTCCAGAACGCCGAGTGGGCCTACACCCTCGGTTGCGCTCTCGCTGTCAAGCGTGGCGCCATGTCTGCTTCTGAGGCTGCTGCCATCATCGGCGAGGGCATCCAGGCCTTCACCGTTCCCGGCTCCGTCGCCGAGGACCGCAAGGTCGGTCTGGGCCACGGCAACCTGGGCGCTATGCTGCTCTCCGACGACACCGAGTGCTTCGCCTTCCTGGCCGGTCACGAGTCCTTCGCTGCCGCTGAGGGCGCTATCGGCCTGGCTCTGAACGCCAACAAGGCTCGTAAGAAGCCGCTGCGCGTTATCCTCAATGGTCTGGGCAAGGACGCCGCCCAGATCATCGCCCGCATCAACGGCTTCACCTATGTGCAGACCCAGTTCGACTACTACACCGGCGAGCTGAAGATCGTCGAGACCATCCCCTACTCCGATGGTCCCCGCGCTGCCGTTAACTGCTACGGCTCCGACGACGTCCGCGAGGGCGTTGCCATCATGTGGCACGAGAACGTCGACATCTCGATCACCGGTAACTCCACCAACCCCACCCGCTTCCAGCACCCCGTCGCTGGCACCTACAAGAAGGAGCGCATCGAGGCTGGCAAGAAGTACTTCTCCGTCGCTTCTGGTGGCGGCACTGGCCGTACCCTGCACCCGGACAACATGGGCGCCGGCCCTGCCTCTTACGGCATGACCGACACCATGGGCCGTATGCACTCCGACGCCCAGTTCGCCGGTTCTTCCTCCGTGCCTGCGCACGTCGACATGATGGGTCTCATCGGCATGGGCAACAACCCCATGGTCGGTGCTACCGTCGCCTGCGCTGTCGCCGTCGAGGAGGCCCTCAAGGCCTAATCGCGCCCGCGCGATGCTCATATAGTTGAGCTTTGGAGCCGCTATCCACCCGGGTAGCGGCTCTTTTTGTTTGCGCAGCCCCCTGCCGCAAAGCAGTCTTTTTGGGACGGGGCTCTTTTGACTACTTTCCACGTGGGCTATCCGATATATCAGTTACGCCGAGCTATGAGTCGAAACGAGGCGAAATGCCAGAGCACCCCTGACATCCACCTGCCATATTCGCCCTTTACCGAATTGCCGAGCCTTTGCAATGCCTTTACCGCTGTCCCATGCGACAATGCGCGAACGAGAAAGGAGTCCCATGGAATCGACTGATGTACTGGTAATTGGATCTGGCATTGCGGGCCTTTGCGCCGCCATCGAAGCGGCGCGCACGGGTGCAAGCGTCACTGTGGCAAGCGCCGGTAAAACTATGAGCGGATCGAGCTTTTTCCCGGGAACCTGGGGTCTCGGCCTTATTGGCCCCGTCGACGAAAACGACGAACAGGACCTCATCGACACCATCCAGACCGTCGGCGGCGGCGTTGCCGACCCCGAGCTCGTCCAGACGTTTGTTCACGGTATTCCTAAGGCCATCCAATGGCTCGAGCAGGATCTGGGTGTTGAGCTCCAGCGTCCGCAAAGCGCCGAGAGCGCCCAGCAAAAGCAATTTATCCCCTGCTTTGACCATAAGACACGCAAATGGCGCGGCCTCACCCGCAAGCCCCTTGAGGACGCGTGTACGGCCCAGATCGAGTCTCTCGGCATTCGCCTGCTCCCCCGCCACGAGCTTATCGATCTCGTTGAGAACACAAACGGAAAGATTACCGGCGCCGTGCTCTACAACCAAACAGACGAGCGCATTGTGACCTTTACAGCTAAAGCCACTATCATTGCTGCGGGCGGCACGGGCGGCCTATTCGAGCGCAGCCTCACTTCCGCCGACGTGCTCAGCTCATCACAGGCCATCGCGCTGGCGCACGGCGCGTCCCTTACTAATATAGAGTTCATGCAGATGATGCCCGGCTTCATCGAGCCCAAGCGAAACCTTGTCTTTAACGAGAAGACCTGGCGCTACGTACATGTAGACCAGCCGGTCGATATCGCCGACGACAAGCTGGGCGACCTGCTTGAGCAACGCTCCGGATATGGCCCCTTCACTTCGCGCCTGGCTTCCCGCGCCATCGATCTTACCATCGATCAAGCAGGCGCCGAAGGCCTGGCGCTCCACTACGACTTCCCCCGCAAGGACGTCCCTGAGTTTGTGCAGACCTTTGCCACCTGGCTACAAGATGAGCACGGCATCGCACCGACCGACGAGATGCGCGTGGCGATGTATGCCCACGCCGCCAACGGCGGTATCAAAATCGACAAGACCGCGTACACGGGCGTTAAGGGCCTCTACGCCTGCGGCGAGGCTACAGGCGGCATGCATGGCGCCGACCGCATCGGCGGCTTGTCGAGTGCCAACGGCATCGTCTTCGGGCGCATCGCAGGCGCATCGGCAGCCCTTGCAGCGCGGAAAGAGCCTGAGGCAGCCCTGAAGGAGGATATCGCCCTCCCACAGCACGGCATTGCTACAACAGATGCCGAACGCCTGACACGCAGCCTTAAGCACACGATGAGCACCTATTGCATGATCAACCGCACCGAGACGGGCCTATCCAAGGCACTACACGAGCTTGAGGGCTTGAAGACGGAAGCAACGACCTTGAACACACAGAAAGCTCAGGACAGCGAAATCGCAGCCCTCGCCCGCCTGCAATCGCAGATTCAGCTGGCAACGGAGATGGTCAAAGCCATGCGCAAGCGGACCGAAAGCCTAGGATCACACTATCGCGCAGACTAAATCGATTCTCGCTTTGAGTTTGATCACAACTTCTCAACATGCATCGAGCTCCGTAAGCATGATTCCCCTAAGGAGAACACGCTTACGGAGCTTTAGCCGTGTTTTCCCTAAGGGAATCACAGCGCAGATTTCTCAGCTCCGAGCCCTTTCGGGTTCGACACCATGTGAGGTCAACAAAAAAGCGACCAGCCGAAGCCAGTCGCTTTAACATGCTTTGGTGGGCCGTCAGGGGGTCAGCCTGCTGCGCAGGCGGCCGCTGCGGCGCTTCGCGCCTTGCGCGCTGCGCTGGCAAATGCTTACGCATTTCCTCAGCTCCGCGCCCCGACGGGTTCGACCCCATGCGACGTTAATAAAAAAGACGGCCAACCGAAGTTGACCGTCTTAACATGCTTTGGTGGGCCGTCAGGGGGTCGAACCCTGGACCTTGGGATTAAGAGTCCCCTGCTCTACCAACTGAGCTAACGACCCAAAGCTAAAGTCCGTTGTGGCGGACTTTAGAGGAGATATCGTGTGGTGGGCCGTCAGGGGGTCGAACCCTGGACCTTGGGATTAAGAGTCCCCTGCTCTACCAACTGAGCTAACGACCCGATATCAACACGAAGCAAGAACTGGGGTGGGTAAAGGGACTCGAACCCTCGACCTACGGGACCACAACCCGTCGCTCTAGCCAACTGAGCTACACCCACCGTGTCCTGTGCGCTTCGCGCTCGACTATTATTGCAAGGAACGCCACGCGATGCAAGCCCCAATTTTCAAGAATTTTGAAAAGAGTTTTTCGAGCGCGTTTCGAGCAATTCCCACCGGTTTCATAGGAGTAAACTTGCCCCACTGCAAATGCTCGAAAGGACAAGCATGAAAGAACTCTCCAATCGCACGGCAACGTTTACCGATTCGGTCATCCGCCGCATGACGCGCATCTCCAACAAGTACGGTGCCGTCAACCTCTCGCAGGGCTTCCCCGACTTCGATCCTCCGGCGCAGCTGCTCGAGAGCCTCAGCGCCATCGCGACCGACCCCAAGCCGCTCTATCACCAGTACTCCATCACTTGGGGCTCCCAGGCCATGCGTGAGGCGCTCGCGGCCAAGCAGGAGCACTTTATGGGTATGCCGATCAACCCCAACGAGAACATCGTAGTCACATGCGGCTCCACCGAGGCCATGATGGCCGCCATGATGACGGTTACGAACCCCGGAGATAAGGTCGTCATCTTCTCGCCGTTCTACGAGAACTACGGTGCCGACACGATTCTCTCGGGCGCTGAGCCCATCTATGTGCCGCTCAACCCGCCCATGTTCGACTTCGATCGCGAGGTCCTCGAGGCGGCCTTCCGCGACAACGATCCCAAGGCCATCGTCCTGTGCAACCCGTCCAACCCCTGCGGCAAGGTCTTTACGCGCGAGGAGCTCACCTTTATCGCCGACCTCTGCAAAAAGTACGACGCCTACTGCATCACCGACGAGGTCTACGAGCACATCGTCTATTCGCCCCACGAGCATGTCTATATGGCCACGCTGCCCGGCATGTTCGAGCGCACCATCAGCTGCAGCTCACTGTCCAAGACCTACTCCATCACCGGTTGGCGCCTGGGCTACACCATCGCTCCGGCCGAGATTACCGAGCGCATCAAAAAGGTCCACGACTTTCTCACGGTGGGCGCCGCCGCTCCCCTGCAGGAGGCCGTCGTCACCGCCCTCAATTTCGACGACAGCTATTACCAGGAGGTCCTCGACCTCTACACCGCCAAGCGCGACCTGTTCTGCCAGGGGCTCGACAGCATCGGCCTCACGCACAACGTGCCGCAGGGCGCCTACTACGTAATGATGGACATCTCGGAGTTTGGCTATGACAGCGACCTCGAATTCTGCGAGGATCTCGCGTCTAAGGTGGGCGTGGGCGCCGTGCCCGGCTCAAGCTTCTTCCGCGAGCCTGTCAACCATCTGGTCCGTTTCCACTTTGCCAAGCGAGACGAAACGCTCAACGCAGCACTCGAGAACCTCAAGTCCCTGCGAGGTAAAATCAAGCCGCGCGGGTAGAGACGGCCCAACAACTAAAAGCACCAAAGAAACCTCGCATCGTCCGTTGGGCTGCAAGGTTTCTTTTTATAGCGCTTTCTTAGTTTTTTAGGGCGCTATACTTTAGAGGTGAAGTAACTCGCCCAATAGAGAGGGACGCTATGGCAGAGCAGCAGCTTATCGGAGCGCTCGAGGCCGGCGGCACAAAGATGGCGTGCGCCACGGGCTATGCGGACGGCACGGTCCTGGAGCGCGAGCAGATTGCGACCACAACCCCGCAGGAGACCGTTGAGGCCGTCAACGCATGGTTTGCAGACAAAGGCATCGCCGCCCTGGGCATCGGAGCTTTTGGTCCCACCGCAGTCAACCCTGCCTCGCCACAGTATGGCAAGATTTTGGAGACGCCCAAGACCGCATGGCGCTACTTTGACCTGCTGGGCACCATCCAAAACGAGCTCAACGTCCCCTGCGGCTACGACACCGACGTCAACGTCGCCTGCCTGGGCGAGGTCACCTTTGGCTGCGCACAAGGCCTTACCGACGTGGTGTACCTGACCATCGGCACCGGCGTGGGCGCCGGCGTGCTCTCGGGCGGTCAGCTCGTTCATGGCATGATGCACCCCGAGGCCGGTCACATCCTGGTCACACGCGACCCGCGTGACACCATCGGCGAGCACAGCGGCTGCCCCTTCCACGACAACTGCCTCGAGGGCCTCATCGCCGGCCCCGGAGTCAAAAAGCGCTGGAGCGGTAAGTCCGCCGGCGAGATGGCCGACGACCCGGAGGCCATGGACCTGCTCGCAGGCTATCTGGCGCAGGCGCTCATGACCTACACGCTGTGCTATGCCCCGCAGAAGATCATCATCGGCGGTGGCGTTGCCGATCACACCCCTATCGTGCCGCTCGCCCGCAAAAAGTGCGCCGAGATGCTCAACGGCTACATCGTCACGCCCGAGGTCAACGATATCGACACCTACATTGTCAACAATAGTCTCGAGGGCAAGCAGGGCATCATGGGCTGCCTGGCCCTGGGTGCCGCCGCGCTTCAGCAGTAGGCGCGCCAAAAGGGCGCTGCAACTTGCAGCGATCCCATCCTACGGGATAACGCCGTCACGCCCCGTATAAGCCCCCAAACAAAGAAAGGCCGCCTAGGACCAAGCAATGTGTCCTAGGCGGCCTTTTTGGCACATATGAGCGATCGTAGAAGATATCGAAGCACAACGCCCGTCATCGCCCCGCAGCAGTCGATCATCACGTCGGTGATCATACCGGCGCGACCGGGCACAAAGAGCTGAATCGTCTCGTCAATCGAGGGAATCAGCAGCAAGAACACCGCCGTGGGAAGCAGTACGTCAAAGGTGCGACGGCCATCGACATCGAAAGCGCGCGTCGCCAGAATGCCGAGCACCATGTACTCGGTAAAATGCGCGCACTTGCGAACGACGAAGTTGGTCACCCACTCATACGGAAGCCCCATGCCGTGCAGAAAGCCGCGAACGGCCTCCATAATCGACAGGCTCAATGAACCGGACCCCGTGCCGGGAACCATCGAATTGCCCCAGATGAGCAGCACCATCAGGCAGGTCGCGACCGCCCATTTTCGATCGAGTTTAAGCATGCAGGAGTTATGCCTCCGCACAGAGCGGCTCAAAGCTGGCGGTACCACCCTCGATAACGCTCAGATAGGCACGGCCCGTGCGCCTCACCGCTGCAGACTGCAGGCGGTCGATCTCCTCCTCGAGAATCTGATTGACACGCTCGTGGCGGCGATTCTCCATAACGCCGACAGCGATGGCCTCGGCGCGCTCGATACCTTCGCGCGAGATGCGGGCGGTATCCTCGGGGAACACGGCGCTGTGTCGACCAACGTACGCGGGGGCAGCGGGCTGAGGAGCAGGCGTAAACACCGGAGCGGCAACGGGAGCAGGCTCGACGACCTCGTCCAAAATTGCGGCAGCGGCTGCCCACATGCCCTCGTGCCCCGAATAATCGGCCATGGGGACGTCTTCTTCGGAAGTCGCATCGACAGGCTCGTCGACTGCGACGTACTGGGACGCAGAGGCCGGGACATCGACCGGGGCAGCGACCACATACGGCATGTCGTTCGAGATGACCGGCTCGTCAAGGTCATCGAGATCGATAGCCGCAGCAGAGGCGTCGCTGATGATCGGCATGTTGGCAAGGTTCGCGTTGTACGGCACAGCCTCCGCCGCCTGCTGCTGTGCAGGAGCGCCCCACAGCGAGCTTTCGGCAGCACGACGGGCGGCAATAGCCTCCTCGTCGACGGCCAGCGGCTCGTCGGCGTAGGGGTCAACGGCGGTGGCGGCAGCCGGAGTCACGGGCGCGGCAGTGTCATACGTAACGGATTGAGCCGTGGCGGCGTTGTTGGCGGCATTGGCCACCAGCGCCACAAAGGCGGCCGTGCTGCCCGCAGGGGCGGCATGAGAGCCCGAGACGGCGCGCGCAGCGGCAGCGATGTCATCACGGTTATAGGAGCCGGTCTTACCGCCGTAGGTGAGTTCGTCGATAGCGACCTGGTAGACGTCGCGTGAGCGCGTGGGATCACAGCTGACCGGCGAATCGTCGTCGAGCATGCTATCGATCATGGACCAAGCGTCGGCCTCGCTCATGGCGTCTGCGGCGCGGGCGATGGTGGGGACGCCATCGTCGGCACGGCGACGCTGGAAGGCACCGGTCAGGCCGGAGAAAACCGAAGAGGGCTGCGCGGCGTTTGCCTGAACGGCAGGAGCCGCAGTAGCAACGCCCTGAGGGGCAGCCCACTGCTGTTGGGCGGGCATCGAGGCGGTCTGGAACTCATTTTGATGCTGGTTGACGTTCGCGGCGCCACCCATGGCGTCGGGCTGGAACAGGCGCTCGGCATGCTGCGCACGATATTCAGAAATGCCGAGCGAGGCGGCATAGATACCCACGCCCGCCACCGCACCCACGGCAAAGGGAACAGCGCCCGCGACGACCGTCTCGTTCACCGACGAAAACGGCAGCGTGGCAGCATACATCACCACGGGAGCGGCAAGGCCGATTCCGCAGGAAAGTCCAGCAAGGACTGCTCGTTGTGTTGCATCAGAAGAAGCCATGAGCTCTCCCCATCTTCCAGCACCCAAATCGCATCATTCAGTTGGCTGCGCGAGAGAAGATGAAGCGGGGCTACGCCCCAAAGCAACGGTATAAGGTTCGTTTCATCTGCGTTTTCCGTCGCGAAGCTTAACAGCTATTATGCGAAACCCCCTTGGGGAATGCAAGCGACGAAGCGGGATTGAAACGGGAAAATCGCTGCTTGCCGGTCGTGAGGTCAATAATCGTTGGCGAGCGGCTATACGAAAAGGGCCAGGATCTAAACCCCGGCCCTTGTGGCATGTCTATGGTTGTTGTCGCGTGCGGCGGACGGCCTAGAACGTCTGCTCGTAATCGCTATGCTTCTTTGCCGAACGCACCAGGAACTCCTGGTTGGTATTGGTGCCCTTGAGGCCCTTGATAAACGATGCGGCCGCGCGCTCGGTATTGTTCATGCCGGCGAGGATACGGCGCAGGCCAAAGACAAACGGGCGCATCTGCTCGTCGACCAGCAGGTCCTCGTTGCGCGTGCCCGAGGCAACGGGATCGATGGCCGGGAAGATACGGCGGTCGGCCAGGTCTCGGTCGAGTTTGAGCTCCATGTTGCCGGTACCCTTGAACTCCTCAAAGATGACCTCGTCCATCTTGGAGCCGGTATCGATGAGGGCGGACGCCAGGATGGTGAGCGAGCCACCGTTCTCGATGTTGCGGGCAGCGCCCAAGAAACGCTTGGGCGGATACAGGGCCGCCGAATCGACGCCGCCCGACAGGATACGGCCCGAGGCGGGAGCGGCCAGGTTGTAGGCGCGGGCAAGGCGCGTGATGGAGTCGAGCACCACCACGACATCGCCACCCAGCTCCACGATGCGTTTGGCACGCTCGATCACGAGCTCGGCCACGCGAGTATGGTTGTCGGCGGGCATATCGAAGGTCGAAGCCACGACCTCGCCCTTGATGGAGCGCTGCATATCAGTGACCTCTTCGGGGCGCTCGTCGACGAGCAGGCAGATGAGGTGCACCTCGGGGTTGTTGATGGAGATGGACTGGCAGATCTTCTTGAGGATCGTGGTCTTGCCGGCTTTTGGCGGCGACACGATCAGGCCACGCTGGCCCTTGCCGATCGGCGACACGATGTCGATGGCGCGACCGGTGATGGAATCCTTGCCGTGCTCCATACGCAGAGGCTCATTGGGATAGACCGGGGTAAGGTCGCCGAACTTGGGGCGATTGCGGATCTGCTCGGGATCCATGCCGTTAACGGTCGTGATCTTGGCGAGGCCGGCGCGCTTGTCGCCGCCGCGTGAGGGGCGCAGCGAGCCCTCGATCACATCACCCGTACGCAGGCGTGCAGAGCGGATGAGATATGCGGGAACAAAGGCGTCGTCATTGGACTTCATGTAGCCGTGGGCATGGATGATGCCGGAACTGTCCGGGCGAATCTGCAGGATGCCCTGGATATCGCGGAAGCCCTCGGCCTTCGCAGCGGTGGTGTAGATTTCCTCGACGAGCTCGGCCTTCTTCTTGCCGGTCGTCTCGATCTCGAACTCCTTGGCCTTTTCACGCAGCTCGGCGACCTTCATGGCTGCGAGTTCCTCGCGCGAAAGCGTGGGCTCAGTCGGGGCGGCGTTGCGCTCCTTGTTGCGCTGCTTGCGATCGCGCTGACGGTTACGGCGATCGTTGTTACGCTCGTCTTTGCGCTCGTTGCGCTCGTCGTTGCGCTTGTGCTGACGGCGGTTGGGACGAACGTTCTCGCCGGCCTCGGCGGTCGTGGCGCCCTCGGCCGCCGGAGTTGCGGAGTCGGTGCCGGCCGGGACTTCGTTATCGGCCTTGGTATCGGCAGCGGCATTGGGCTCAGCATCGGCCTGCTGCTCGACGGCCTTGGCCTTTGAAGGCTTCTTGCGCGTACGCTTGGACTTCTCGGCTGCCGGCTGACCGGCGTTCTCGGCATCGGAAGCGGAGTCGACGGTTGCCTCGGCGACCTCGTTGCCAGAATCCTCGGACGCGTCCTTTTTCGAACCCTTGGCCTTGGAAGAGCGCTTAGCGGCCGTGCGACGGCTGCGACCGGGGCGAACATCGGCGGGCTCGCCCTCGGCGGGCGCGTCGGCCTCAGTGGCAGTGGCTCCCTGGGCAGGAGCGTCGGCGACAGGCGCAGGCGCGGCGGTCATCGCGGCTTCCTGAGCTGCGGCTGCTGCAGCGGCGGCAGCCTTCTCGGCCTCGACGAAGGCTTTGGGCTTGCGGCCGCGACGGTGCGGGCGAAGAGCGGGATCGACAACGGGAACCTCGTTGGCCTCGGCAGGTGTTGCAGACTCAGAAGGCTGCAAACCCTCCCCTACTGCAGAACGAGCCGGAGCTTCACCGGACTCTTGAGCCGCCTGCTCAGCATCCTGCTGAGACTTGGCCACACGACGACGCGTGCGCGGAGCCGGCTTCTCGGTCGGCTGTCCCGCGACAGGGGCCTCGGTGGCCGCAGACGCCTCGGAGACGACCGGCGCTGCAAGCTCGGTCAGTGCCGCGGCCTCGCGCTCGGCAGCACGGCGACGGGCGCGCACAACCTGGGCCTCGCTAATCTGCGCCAGCGCACGGGCCTGTGCAACCTCATCGGAAATGGGGGCCGAAGCATCGGCGGCAGCGGGCCGCTTCGCGCGCGTGGTGCGCGTGGCGCGACGCTTGGGCTTTGCAACCTCCTCGCCGTCAGCGGCGGGCTTAGGCGCACGGCGTATGCGCTTGGGCTTTACGGGCGCGGCATCCTCTTCGGCGGCAGGGGCAACTCCCTCGCCAGCGGCAGGCGCGACTTTCTCAGCCGATGCGGGCGCAGGCGTCGAAGCGGCCTTGGAGGCCTCAGGAGCCGAAGCCTGCACCGGCGCAGGCATCACGACCTGGTCCAACGCAGCCGGTGCAGCGGGAGCGGCCGTCGTCGTTATTTCGTTTTCTCGCTGTTGATCAGACACAGTGTTTGCTCAACTTTCTTTTCAAGCCCTGTGATCACATGCTCCCTGCATAAACCTTCAGGGCGGCTAAACAGTCTAGCTCCGTCAAATACCGACGGACATCATTGATCTGTATCGAGATGATTGCGTCATATACGCAGGGTTAGTGTAACACAACCGCAACCACCTGCAACTTAGTCATTGGACGTTCTTATACAACTGGTCATAAGCCTTGATTGGCAACTTCATCCGAACACTTCCCACATTCATCCGTACATGTACGGATGAATGTGGGAATCCGATACC
>CAKTWK010000045.1 GCA_934630735.1 uncultured Collinsella sp.
AACATTAAACGTCTCGACCCAACCGTCGAGCTTCCCAAATATGCCCATCCTACGGATGCCGGCCTGGACCTGCGTTCCAACGAGGATTGTATTCTGAAGCCCTTTGAGCGTCGTCTGGTCTCCACAGGCCTAGCTATCGCCCTGCCCGACGGCTATGCCGGCTTCGTCCAGCCCCGCAGTGGCCTGGCCATCAAGCAAGGCCTGTCTATAGTCAACACGCCGGGCCTCATCGATGCCCACTACCGAGGAGAGCTCAAAGTCATCCTCATCAACCTAGACCCCACGAACAACATCCAAATCAACAAAGGCGGCCGCATCGCCCAACTTGTCATCCAAGAAGTCCCCACGGTCAACCTCGTAGAAGTAGAAGAACTAGACGAAACCGACCGAGGCAACGGAGGCTTCGGCTCCAGCGGCGTAGCTTAGGGGCGCTCGTATCCCTCCCGCCCGCCTCTCACACATATCATTCCATGCTCAAACATTCTCGCTTCGCAGGGGCGCACGGATCCCGCTTTCGCCTGAGCCCCACACATATCATCCCGTGCTCAAACATTCTCGCTTCGCTGCGAAACTGCGCGCGGGACGATATGTGTGGGGCTCAGGCGAAAGGGCTACATGCTTGAGATATAACAATCTTTCTAGTAAGCCGACGCGACAAAGGGACGCCCCCTTTGTCGCGTCGGCTTACTGTATTTATATTTTCCGGTTTCACCTTTGTATCTTCTAATGGTGGGGAATCTGGCATAGCTTCTAGTACGTAAACGTAGCTGCTCGGCGGAAGCCGCCCTTATATCGTTCCACGCGCAGTTTCGCAGCGAAGCGAGAATGTTTGAGCATGGAATGATATAAGGGCGGCTTCCGCCGAGCAGCGGACGTTAAGACGCTAGCGGATGTGCGCAGGCTTATCGCCCCAGTAGAAGCGGCAGAAGGCTCGTTTGCGCTTTTGGGGTTTGCCTACGAGTTCCATGGTGGCGATTGCGATGTCTTCGGCTGCGTGGGGGCGGCGTAGTACTTCGCCGTTGATGAGTAGGGCTTTGAGTGATTCGGGATGGTCGTGCAGGTGTCGCAGGGTTACGATGAGCTCTCGTGCCGTGGTGACGTGCATGCTGGCGCCCATGCCGGTGAGCATGGTGGTGTTGGCCTTTTCCTGGCCATAGGACTTGCCAAGCAGGATCATCGGCAGATGTGCGCATAGGCACTCAGTGACCGTGAGTCCACCCGATTTGAGGATTGCCAGGTCGCAGCCGTGCATGAGGGCCGCCATGTCGTCGACATAGTCCAACACCGTGACGTTCTCGAGCTTCATGGCATCGAAGAGCGTCTTCAGCCGGGTGGCATACTCCACGTCTTTGCCGGGCAAAAAGACAAAGTGCATGTCTTCGAAGCTGCGCAGGAAGGGGAGCGTGTGGTCCATCGCCGCGCGAAAGCGGACGTATGGCTGAGGCAAGCTTGCACCGGCCATTACCAGCACGACGGTCTTGTCGGTGGGGAGGTTGAACCTGGCTAGCTCTTCCTCGCGATCGTAATCCGTGTCGAATCCGGCGCGAATAGGAATGCCGGTAATGCGAATCTTTGTCTCGGGTACCTTGCGCGGACGCAGCGTTTCGGCCATAAATTCGTTGGCAACACAGAATAGATCGGTGTCCTTGTGGGGCCACCAGCCCTCGACTTCGTAGTCGGTCGGTACGCAGATGACCGGATAATCGATACCTGTAATTACGCGGGCGCCCACGGCAACATTAGCTGCTGTGATGTGCGTTGCGACCACGGCTATAGGCCTGCGGTTACGAATATATTCGTTGAAGGCGGGGAACATAATTCGCGACCATGCCGTGCCGCCACCCCAGAGCAGATGTCCCGTAAGCGTATATCGCCAGGTCAGGTCGTAAATGGGGCGCGTGGCTCCCGTAAAAGAAGCAGCGGTTTTATTGCCGTCGAATTTAATTCGTCCAAAATCAAGGATATCGAGCACTTCAATCTCTACATCCTCGGGGATGCCATTGGTGCCGCGGATGAGGTCGAATGCCTGCGCAATCGCATTTGCGGCGGCCTTGTGGCCCGAGCCGACCGAGGCGTGCACGATGGTCACGAGAGGTTTTTGCTGAGCCAAGAGCGTGGTTTGCTCCGATTGGGGAGTGCTGTGCGTGAGCAGGGGAGCGTCGTCGCTCGTCTGCGTCTGATCCATCGATAACTCCCCTTCGACGTTGTAACACGGATTTATCATTGTAGTGCATGAGTGTCACGTTCACGTAAATTTGGGTATGAGCGCAAAGAACGACAACGTTTCGACGAGAGGACTCTTCATGATTACCGATCAGACAATCGATGTTGCGATTATCGGCGGCGGCCCCGCGGGCTATGCTGCCGCCATTTATGCGGCGCGCGCCAACCTGACGACGACTGTCCTTGAGCAGGGCATGTCGGGCGGACAGATTGCTACGAGCAACGAGATTGAGAATTATCCTGGCATTCCGCTGCTGAGCGGTGTCGAACTTGGTGAGCGGTTCCAACAGCATGCTGAAGGCCTGGGGGCTCAGGTTGAATGGAGTATGGTGACGGGCGTCGATTACGATGCCGATGCGGCTCAATTTACCATCCATCATGATATAGGCGACATAGCAGCCAAGAGCGTCATTGCGTGCATGGGCGCCACGCCGCGTCCTGCGGGTTTTGTCGGCGAGGACACGTATCGCGGTCGTGGCGTTTCGTACTGCGCGACGTGTGACGGCATGTTCTTCCGTGGCAAACAGGTCTTTGTTATCGGAGGCGGCAATTCAGCATGCGAGGAGGCACTGTTCCTGTCCGACATTGCCAGCAGCGTGACTATCGTGCTGCGTCGCGATCAGTTCCGTGCACCCGAGGGCGTTGTGAATAAGGTGCTTGCTAAGGACAATATTTCAGTTAGGTACCAAACTAGTATTGTTGAGCTTTCTGGTGAAGCGATGCCCACGACAATCACGTTCAAGAACAATGCGACTGGTGAAATGCACACTGAGTCCTTTGAACCTGGCACATTTGGCATTTTTGTCTTTACGGGGACGCAGCCACATACCGAGCTTGTTGAGCATCTCGTCGATTTGGCTCCCGACGGCGGCATTGTTACCGACGATTCGATGGCCACCCGTACGCCCGGCTTATTCGCAGCTGGCGATGTCCGTTCCAAGCGTTTACGCCAGGTTGTGACCGCGGTTTCTGACGGAGCCATAGCTGCAACCAGCGCATACGCTTTCCTACACGGATAAGTACGATAATATATCTTATGTAAGATTGTTATCTTTAAACAGAGTGGCTGAACGGTGCATCAATGTGCCGCCCAACCACCTTTACTTTGCAGCAATGTGGTATGCAAAACTAGATAACCTAGAATACAATATAGAAAACGAACGGAGGCCTCTTTTGAACCACGCTAAACATGTTATCCCGATGTCCGATACATCGGTCAGCATTAAGCCGGAGGATATTCAGCCGACGGTGCTGCCGGATGCCTTTATTCAGTCCGATACGGTGCGTAAACTCAACGCGTTGAGCCTGCCGCGCTATGAACAGCTGCCCAATGTAACGCTCTATCGCGATCAGGTTATTGAATATGTTGCGCTGTGGATGGAGCCGCTTTCGATTTGCGTAGAGCAGCCCGTTATCACGCCATCGATGATCAATAACTACGTGAAGGTCGGTCTCGTTCCTGCTCCGGTTAAAAAGCAGTATGGCCGTGAGCAGATTGCGCGTCTCATCGCCATTTGTATCTTTAAGCAGGTGCTGCCCATCGCGGCAGTCCAAGCGCTCTTTAATATTCAGCGCTTGAGCTACGACGCTCCTACGGCTTTCGATTATGTAGTCGACCAACTTGAGGCATCGATTCGTGCGGCGTTTTCCGTCGAGCAGACTCCCGTGCCCGATACCGCACATCAGGTTACGCGCGAGTCGCTGCTCGTGCGCAGTGCGGTTTCGTCCTTCGTTTCGAAGGCGTACCTGATGAGCTATCTCAAGTTCAATGGGTTTAATAGCTAACCGAGGCATAAGACGGGCGGGATAAAGAGCCATTGGCCCCTTATCCCGCCCGTGCGTTTGTCTAGTTGGGCATTATCGGCCCGAAGCCACGCCCATGCCGTAGCCGATAATGAGGCCGTGCATCTCGGCATAATATGAATCTAGCCCGTTACAGGGCATGATGATAGTCTTGGAGCCTGGCCAGCGCTCCACAATGCGGCTGGCAAGTGCCTGGGCGCCTACCTCATTCTCGACATGGTCGATAACGACCTCGCCGCCGGTAAAGCCCTCGGCCTCCATGGTATCGACAATCTTGCCAAGCATCTTCTTTTCGCCACGGGTGTGACCTACGAGCTTAATCTCCCCCGCCTCGCTTGCTGTGCCTAAAACTCGAATATTGAGTTTATTGGCGATGACCCCGGCTGCTTTGGGAATACGTCCGGCCTTCGCAAGGTTTTCGTAATTGCACAAACTAAAGAGGATCTTGCTGTTTTGCTCGAGACTATCGAAGTAAGCGCAGGCGTCTTCAAAGGAAACATCCGGGTTGCTCGCAAGATAACGGTCGAACAGCAGGAAGATCAAATCCATTTTGCCGCCGGCTCCGCGTGAATTGACCAGATGAATTTGTCGGTCCGGCTCTTCGGCAAGTACCACGTCACGTGCGGTGGCCGCGGCATTGTAGCTTCCCGAGACGCCCTCGGAGATGGGCATGCAAATCGTCTTGTCGGCAAGCTTAAAGAGTTCGGCCCACTCCCCTACGCTTGGACAGGCGCTCGAAGAAGCGCTCGACTCCGCCTGCACGGCGAAATTGAGCTCGTGAACGTCGAGCGAGAGGTCGTCGACAAACTCACGCTCCCCCACTCGGATCTTAAGGGGTGCAAATGCAAAGGTGGTATGAGGTGCGGTTGGCTGCCAATCGCGAAGATTGCAGCTCGAATCGGAGATAAGCGCCCAGCTCATTGAGGGTCCTTTCTATTTGTTCCTCAACAATTATAGCCATCTTTCAGATCGATTGGACGGCTATCTAGTTTTGAATACTAGATAGCCGTCCTGACCTAAAGGCAAACGGTAGGGGCAAAAAGAATGGGCCTCGTGACTCAAGATCACGAGGCCCACGTTCGTTCGCTGTAACAATAAATTAGTAGCGTACGAAGATGTAGTTGTTGTTCATACCGGCTGCGACGGAGCTGATGATAACGCCCGTCTTGTAGTCGGAAGCATGGATCATCTGGCCGTTACCAATGTAGATGCCGGTGTGATAAGAGTTAACCACGACGTCGCCAGGCTGGGGATCGGACACGCGGGTCCAGCCCATGAAGGTGCCCGTGGTGCCAAGGCGGCAATAACGGCCCGTGAGGCAGTAGCTTACAAAGCCGGAGCAGTCAAAGCTGTTCGGTCCAATACCGCCCCAAGAATAAGCATAACCGAGCTTGCTGTAGGCGCGCGAAACAACGGAGCCACCATCAACAGATTGACTCGGTGCTGAGGGCGTGGGTGCCGGAGCGGGCGTGGGGGCAGGCTGCGGCGTGGGAGCCGGCGTGTTGCCGCCCTGGTTGTTGTTATTGTTGGTCTGGCCGCCATTGTTGGTCGTGCCGCCACCATTATTGGTGTTCTCGGTCGTACCAGCGGTGTCGTTGCTCACCGTGGCCTTTTCGGCAGTGCTGGCGTTGATACCCGCCTGCAGCGCGGCGTTGGCCTCGGCCTCGGCAGCAAGCTCGGCCTGCAACTGTGAATCCAGGGAGTTCACGACACTCTGGGCCTCAGCCTGCTGGGCATTGAGCTCGTCGACCTTCTTCTGCGTCGCGGCGACGTTCTTCTCCTGCTCGGTCTGCTTATCGGTGAGCTGCTGCTTAAGGTCCTTGACCTCCTGAATGGTCTGGGCCTGCTTGTCGGACACCTTGCCGTAGTAGAACAGACGGTTGAGCATGTCGCCCAGATCGTCGACGCCCGTCAGAACCTGAAGGAGACTCAGACCGCCGGTCTTGTACTCACCAGCAACGTAGTTAGAGAGCTTGGCCTGGCCTTCGGCGATCTCTTGCTGCTTTTGCGTGATCTCGCCTGCAGTCTGATCAAGCTCCTGCGTCTGTGCAGAGAGTTCTTCATGAATTTGCTGGGTTTGCGTGCCGATCTGCTCGAGCTTGGTACGAGCAGCGGCAAGGTCGGATGCGGTATCGGCGTAGGCCGGAGCCACGAGGCCCAGGCCCAAAACACAAGCGAGGGTTGCCGTAGCAGCGCAGCGTGCCATGTTTTTGTGCGTGTTTGCTGTGCGCATGAAGCTTCCTTTCCGGTATCTAAGGGTAGCGGCTAGTCCACCGTTACCAGGCTAAAGAGCTCAACGTCCTCGTTAGAAGGCGTGAGCTTCTTGCGCGGGTTGAGAAACGCAAGCTCAAGGATACAACCGTAGCCCACAAGCTTTGCGCCCATATCTCGCACCAGTTTACCTGTTGCCTCGACGGTTCCGCCCGTCGCGACCAAGTCGTCCAGAATCAACACGGTATCTTTAGAGGTAATGGCATCGGCGTGGATCTCGATGGAATCCGTTCCATACTCGAGCTCGTAGCTCTCGCTGACCGTCTTGCGCGGCAGTTTGCCCGGCTTACGTGCGGGAACAAAGCCGGCACCCAGAGCGACGGCAACGGGCACACCGACCATAAAGCCGCGGGCCTCGGGTCCTACGACCTTGGTAATACCCATATCGGCAAAATGCTCGGCCAGGGCATCCACCATGGCCTTCAGGGCCTCGGGATTGCCAAAGAGTGGCGTGATGTCCTTAAATACGACTCCGGGCTCGGGATAGTCGGGGATATCGACGATATGAGATTCGAAGTCGTACATGGCGTGACCTTTCATGGATTGCCGGGTGAACGGCGGTTATTTACCCGTGTTAGCAGACGGGTTATGCGAGGGGACGACGACCTTGGACGGCTGCACGAGCGACTCGTCGTGCGCGGCAACCGCTGGGACGCTTGTCCCATCGCTTTTTGCCTTGGTGGATTCGGAACGCGCAATCTCTTCATCAAGGGCATCGATGTCAGCGTCCTCGACGACGGCGTTGAGCGACTCAAAGACACGGTTCTTAAGGAGCGCGGTGTGCACACCCTCGGTGAGATCGTGCAGCTTCTTAAAAGCGCGCTCGAGCTTGGCGTCGCGCTCGTCATCGGAGGTATCCATGCCGAGCATGCTCACGAGAACCTGCTCAAACATCGAGGACTCGCGGTTTGCCGACGATACGTACTGGCGCAGGTTGCGCGGCTCAATGTGGAAGCGCGACAGCTCCGAGCAGTAACGGATAATCGGGAAATCTCGGCCATCGACGAGCTCACGGTTCTGCGGGCTCTTGATGATGCGGATAAGATCGTTCTCGGCAAGGGAGCGGATAAACGAAATCTCAACACCGAGCATGTCGGGGATCGTCTCGATGGGATGCAGCTTTTGCTTGGTCTCCTTGGGCTCCGTCTTAAGCGGAACATCGGACAGAAGACCCACCTCGTAAGCCAAAGTGGACAGGTCCGTTGCGTTTTCCAAGCGCTGCTTAATGACGTTGAGCGGCATGTAGCGGGTCTTCTGCAGGTGCAGGATGACCTCGAGACGGTCAACGTCTTCCTTGGAGTACTGGCGATACCCCTTAGGCGTACGATGAGGGGTGATGAGCCCCTCATCTTCTAGAAATCTAATTTTTGAGTTCGATAGATCGGGGTATGCGCCTCGAAGTAGGTTGACGACTTGGCCGATACTCAGATAGTTGCGTTCGGCCATTACCTACTCACCGGTTTCGATGCGCTCCGGCGTGCTCTCGTGGTAGATGAGCGTGAACGTACCGATCTGAACGGAAGAGCCGTCGTGTAGCGGAGCACCGTTGACGATGGCGCCGTCGACCCAGGTGCCGTTGAGCGACCCCAGATCCTCAATACGAGCGCCCAGGCCCTCACGAATAATGCGTGCGTGGCTGCGCGAGACAGTCATGTCGTTGAGGAAGATGCCGTTCGCGGGATCGCGGCCGATGGTGGTCACGTCATCCTCGAGCTCAAAGGCAGCTCCGGTCTGCGGGCCCTTAACGATAGACAAGACGGGAGCGGTGATATGCACGTTGGCCATGAGGTCGGGAACGGTGACATCGCTCGAAGGAACACGGAAAACGCAGGTAGCGTCCGCAGTCTTATCGTTCTGAGGCATATTGTTATCCTTGTTGTCCATGACAACCCCTAACTATCGCGGACGTGCCGCAAAAAATGTACCGTACGTAATCATACCCCAACGACTTAGTCTTCGATTTCGGGGTTAAGAAAGTCGATGTCCTCGTCCTCGGGATGCGCGATGGCCTGTTTAATGGCAGCCCCGCCCTTAATGGAATAGATGACAGCGGTGAGCATGGAGAAGATGACGCCGCCGTACACAAAGAAGATGCCGAGGGGCACCGAGCTGCCGTTGAGGCCCGGGAATGCCGTGTACGTGGCAGGCAGCAGATGCCAGCCGTCCACGACGGGGAACCCAAGCAGCATAAGCGAGAAGCCGGTCATGAGCAGCGCCGTGGCAATCTTGCCGGGAAAGACGACGTCAATGGGACGACGGTGATAATGGCGCACGATGAGCGTGCCGATGCCCAGGTAGATATCGCGGCCGATAATGAGCACGCAGACCCAGATGGGAAGCTCGCCGCGGACCACGAGACCCAGCACGCCGGTAAACAGCAGCGCACGGTCACAGATGGGATCCATAACCTTGCCGAGCCATGAGACCGTTTTGGTCATGCGGGCAATCTGACCGTCCATCCAGTCGGTGGAGGCCGCGATGGCATAGATGACAATGGCGACGACACGGTTGTTGTCCGTCACAAACAAGTACAGGAAGACGAGCGTGAGGATCAGGCGCGTAAAGGTGATGAAATTGGAGATCGTAAAGATCTTATTCGACGGGTAATCGGAAGTGCCGATAAGCTCCTTTTTGATCTTCTTCTTGATGCCCACAGGACTCCCCCGCTGGTAAACGACAAAACTTTCGATACTATACCCGTTCTGGCGATGTCTATCCAGCGTAAGCATAGAGAGTCCAGACATATGGAGGATGCTACTGGGTTGTGCGGGATTCTGCATTTGTGTACATCAGCCTCCAAATATGACATTATTCGGCATCTTTGATGGCTGATGTACACGTTTTGATTCGGTGATTATACCGATCGGGAAAGTTGTTGCCTTAAGCAAATTAATCATGATGTGCGGGTCGAGAAGGGCTGGCGCCAATAGAGCCCAACGGCCGTTACAGCTTCGTTAGAAACGCGCCCCACCATGGGTGGTGAACCCGAAAGGTAAGGCACGCGGGCACGATGACTCGGCCCGCGCGCCCGGAAGAGAAAGGATAAACCCATGGGTTACATGCTCGAGACGCGCGGGCTCACCAAGCGCTTCGGCCGCGGCGACCAGGCGCAGGATGCCGTGGCCGACGTGAGCCTTCATATCCGCGAGGGCGAGGTGTACGGGCTGCTCGGCCCCAACGGCGCCGGCAAGTCGACAACGCTCAAGATGATCTGCGGGATGCTGCGGCCGACGGCCGGGGAGATTCTCTTTGCCGGCCACGCCTGGCGCCGCGAGGACCTCTACGCAATCGGCAGCCTCATCGAGGAGGCGCCGCTCTACCCCAACCTCACCGCGCGCGAGAACCTGCGCGTGCGCACCACGCTGCTGGGCCTTCCCGAGAGCCGCATAGATGAGGTGCTCGCCGCCGTGGACCTCGCGGACACCGGGAAGAAGCGCGCCGGGCGCTTCTCGATGGGCATGCGGCAGCGCCTTGGGCTCGCGCTGGCGCTGATCGCCCGGCCACGCCTGCTCGTGCTCGACGAGCCCACCAACGGCCTCGACCCCATCGGCATCGAGGAGCTGCGCGACCAGATCCGCGGCTTCGCTGCGGCGGGTACGACGGTAATCGTCTCGAGCCACATCCTCTCCGAGGTGCAGCAGATGGCGGACACCATCGGCATCATCTGCGGGGGGCGCCTCGCCTACGAGGATGCGCTTCGTCCCGGGCAGGACCTCGAGGAACTCTTCATGAGCTTCTGCCGGGAAGGGCGACAAGCAAGCGGGGAGGTGGCGACATGACGGGCGAGAAAGGCGGCCTGCTCGCGGCCCTGCGCGCCGAGGTCCTGAAGTCGCGCCACGCGGCACCGGTTCGCCTGGCCGTGCTCATGGCGCTTCCGATGCCGCTGCTCGGCGCGATGCCCTACCGGGGCGTGCAGATCTTCAGCGCGTGGAACTACTGGTACGCGCTCTTCCTGCCCGTGTGTCTCTCGCTCGTGGTGGCGTGCGTCGCGCGGGCGGACGCTCGCACGCGGATGCGGGGGCTTCTGGGCCTGGGCTTCCCGCTCGGGCGCGTCTGGTGGGCCAAGGCGCTCTGGTGCCTCGCGCTCTGCGCGCTCTCGAACCTCGTGGTCTTCGGCATCTACCTCGCGGGATCGGCGTTCTCCTCGCAGGGCCTCACGGCCACGGGCACGCTCACGATGCTCCTCTGCGCGCTCGTCAACACGGTGACCGTGGCGTGGATGATCCCCGCAGGGCTCTTCCTCACGGCGCGGCTCGGCATGCTCGCGGGCATCTTCTGCCCGCTCGCCGCGCAACTCGTGGGTGGGTTCGCCTGGTCGTTGGTGCCGCTGCCGCAGCTCTTTCCGCCGTCGGCGAGCATGGTCATCCCCACGAGCTTTATCCCCGTGCTGCCGAGCGGCGAGCCACTCGCGGCGGACATGGCGCTCGGCGGGGCGCTCGCGGCGGATGGCATGCTCACGCTTGCGGGCCTTGCGGTCTGCGCGCTCGCGTTCGTCGCGCTCACGGCGGCGGGCGCGACCTGGTTCGCGCGCTCCGAGGAGAGGTGATGTCCATGACACGACTCTCCGACCCGACGCCGCACATGACTCTCTCGCGGGCCCTGCTCTCCGAGGCCCTGCGCCTGGCGCGCTCCCCGCTCACGGCGGTGCACCTCGTCTGCGGCCTGGCAGCCGGTCTTGCCTGCGGCGAGTACTTCTCCGTAGCCCGATGGGACCCGGCGCTGGGCGCAGACGCCTACGCCCAGTTCCTCGGCGCCCTCATGCCGCTCATGTCCGCCATCGTCTGCGGGCTCGCCGTGGACGAGGAGCGCGCTGCCGGGCGCCTCGCCAACCTCACGGCGGTCCCCTCGCGCGGGCGCGCCGTCGCGGCGAAGCTGCTCGCCCTTGCGGCGCTCGGTGCCGCCGCGCTGGCCGTGGCGCTCGGCGTGTTCGGGGCCGTGCTCGCCGTCGTCGGGCGCCTGCCGCTCGGGCCCGCTCCGCTTGCGGCCGCCTGGGCGGGCATCGTGCTGGGCAGCCTGCCCCTCTACGCGCTGGGGCTCGGCGTGGCCCTGCGCCTCGGCCGCAACGCCGCCATCGGCGCCGGCGCGGCGGGGATGCTCCTCGCGTTCTTCTCAGTGGGCGGACTTGCGCACGGCCTCATGACCGGCGAGCTCACCGGTGCCCTGGCGACGCCCCTGGGCTGGGTGCCGCTCGCCTGGCCCGCGCGCCTGGGGTCGCTCGGGGTGGAGGCCTTCATCGACGCCGCACGCGCGGCGGGCCCTCTCCTCACGACTGCGCTCGCTAGCCTCGTGCTCACCCTGGCAGCCGACGCCGTCCTTCTCGTCTGGTTCTGCCGCTTCGAGGACGGGAGGGTAGATGCGTAGGAAGCCGCTCGCCGCCATCCTCGTTCTCCTCTCCGTAGCGCTCGTCCTGGGCGGGAATGCCCTGCTCGACGCCGTCGAGGCACCCGTGGCTGCGCGCAGGGCTCTGGACCGCTGAGCGCGGCGTTAGTACAATTTCGACGAGAGTTTCAGGAGGTCGAACATGGCGAGGATACTGGCAGTGGATGATGAACGGGCAATCCTCGACGCGCTTGCGCGCGTCCTCGGCCGCGACGGCCATGAGGTCGTCAAGGCGGCGGACCCGACGGCGGTCCCGGGGATGGACCTCTCGCGCTTCGACCTCGTGCTCTGCGACGTCATGATGCCGGGGCTCGACGGCTTCGAGCTCGTGCGACAGATCCGCCCGGACTTCGACGGGCCCATCGTCTTCCTGACCGCGCGCGTGGCCGAGGAGGATGCCGTGGCCGCCTACGGCCTGGGCGCCGACGACTACGTCCGCAAGCCCTTCGGGGCCGCGGAACTGCGCGCCAAGGTCGCGGCCCATCTACGCCGTGAGCGCCGGCCGCGCTCGCACGCCCTCTCCTTCGGGGAGGTGCGGATCGACCTCGGGGCGCGCGGCCTCGCCGTGGGCGGCGAGGCCGTGCCGCTCACGCCCACCGAGTACGCCATCTGCGAGTACCTCGCCCGCCACCCCGGGCAGGTCATGAGCCGCGCGCAGATACGCGAGGCGGTGCTCGGCTGGGAGAGCGACGCCGACGACGCGGCCATATCCATGCAGGTCAGCCGCGCCCGGAGGAAACTCTCCGAGGCCGGCGCCGATCCGATCGCGACCGTCTGGGGGATGGGGTACAAGTGGCAGCTCTGAGGATCGGGGCGCGAGGTCGCGGCGGCATGCCGCTCTCCTTCGTCATCGCGCGCTACTTCGCCTACGCGTTCGCGGCGGTCGCCACGGCGTGGCTCGCCTCGTTCATAATGCTCTCCGTGGTGATCAACGCGGGCTTTGTCTACGAGGCAAGCTGGGGGCCGGCCAATGCGCGCGAGGTCGCGGAGGGCTTGGCATGCGACGGCGTCTGCGGGCAGCAGGACGTGCCGACGGCGTACCGCTACCTCATCCTGAACAAGGACGGATACGTGCTGATGACAGACCTCGAGAGCACGCGGCTCGAGGACGCGACGGAAATGGCCCGTACGGCACTCGCCGCGGATCCGGGCACAGTGGAGATCGAGGGCGGGGGTTCGGGCCTCACCTACGCCGCGTTCCCGCTCAAGGGCGGCGGGGCCTGCGCACTCGTCAGCGAGTACCTGCCGCAGTGGGTCTCGCGCGACCTCGCCGGCCTGCTTCCCAACCCGCAGAACCTCATGCTCGTCGGCGCCGCGGCGGGAAGCGCGCTCGCGCTCGCGCTCGTGGCGCGCCGCGCGAGCCGCGTGATCTCGCGCAAGATGGCGCCGCTCGCGGAGGCGGCGGGGCGCGTCGGCGCGGGGGAGCTCGACTTCGCGGTCGGCAGCACCAACGTGCGCGAGGTGAACGACGTCCTCGCCGCGATGGACGCCATGCGGGCCTCCCTCGCCGAGTCGCTTGAGGCCCGCTGGGCCGCGGAGCGGGGGCAGCGCGAGCAGATGGCGTCGCTCGCCCACGACCTCAAGACGCCGCTCACCGTGCTGCGTGCCAACGCCGACTTCGTGGCGGAGGAGCTGGAAGACGAGAAAGACGCCGACCTCGCGGCCGCCGCGCGCGACATAGCCGGCAGTGTCGAAAGGCTCGACGGCTACGTGCGCCTGCTCATCGAGGCCTCGCGCGGGTCCAGCGGGGCGGAGAGGGCCCCCATGCGGCCGGCCGAGTTCTGCGAGCAGGTTCTCGCCGAGGCCGCCCAGATCGCCCGGGTGCGAGGCGTGACGCTCGACGCGGCCACGGGCCCCGCTGTCGCGGGCGCGCCCGAGGCCACGCTCGACCGAACCACCCTGGCGCGAGCCGCCGCGAACCTCGTGGCCAACGCCGCCGAGCACGCACGCTCGCGCGTGGCGGTCTCCTGCGACGTCGCGGGCGGGCGCCTCGTCATCGAGGTTGCCGACGACGGACCGGGCTTTTCTCCCGCCGCCCTCGAACGCGGCTGCGAGCGCCTCTTCACAGACGACTCCTCCCGCTCCTCGCGCGACGGAGGCCGCCACTACGGGCTCGGCCTCCACGTCGCCTCCGAGGCCGCGAGCGCCCACGGGGGCTCCGTCTCGCTCGCCAACAGCCCCTCGGGCGGCGCGGTGGCCACCATCGCGGTCCCCCTGTGCGGG
>CAKTWK010000046.1 GCA_934630735.1 uncultured Collinsella sp.
GGCCCGTTCGTCTAGCGGTTTAGGACGCCGCCCTCTCAAGGCGGAGATCACCAGTTCGAATCTGGTACGGGCTACCATGAATTTGAGACCCGGACTTCCCACGGAAGCCCGGGTTTTTTA
Source organism: uncultured Collinsella sp. (assembly GCA_934630735.1). Lineage (GTDB taxonomy): Bacteria > Actinomycetota > Coriobacteriia > Coriobacteriales > Coriobacteriaceae > Collinsella. Next base: position 121 of record CAKTWK010000046.1, read on the forward strand.
TTTCCGAGCAAACCATCTGCAATTCCCATTTGACCCATAGCTTTACGTTCTGCTTGTGGCCCATGCGGGTACAATATGCAAGATATTTGGACGGTCAGAAGGAGCCTCATGAAGGAGTCCTCTCAGCATACATCTAAGCCCCAGGTCGAGGTTGAGGCCTCGGGCGGCGATGACAACAAGGGTGCACGTCGCGGTGCCATTTTTATCGGCGTCGTGCTGGTTGGCTATATCGTTTATCTGATTGCGACCGGTCAGATGGGGCAGTTCTGGGCCGCCATGTCGAGCGTTCAGGCGCCGTGGCTCGTCGCTGCATGCTTTTGCATGTTCCTGTACTTGTTCTTTGGCATCGTTGCCTATGCGATCGCCGTCTGGCTCGATCCCAATTCGCCCGTCGGCATTCGCGACCTGATCTCGGTCGAGGCGAGCGGTATCTTCTTTGGTAACCTGACGCCCATGATGATGGGCTCCACGCCTGCCCAGATCTACCGCCTGACCAAGGCAGGCCAAAACGTCGGCGAGGCCGGTGCCACGCAGTTCACCCGATTTATCGTGTATCAGTTTGGCCTTGTTGCCTGGGGCGCCATTCTGCTGCTTGCCCGCATGCCGTTTTTCGCCGAGCGCTATGGCGACATGACGCTGCTTTGCGTCTTTAGCTTTGGCGGTCACTGCTGCATTCTGCTTGGTATCTTTGCCGTCGCGCTCATGCCCAAGACCGTCACGCGCGTCGCGCACTGCATCATCAATTGGCTCGAGCGAATGGGCGTCTCGGCCACCAAGATCGAGGGCTGGCGTACGTTTGTCGACGGCGAAATCTACTCGTTCTCCGAGAAGTTCAAGCTTTCGGCCGGCCACTTTTCGTCCATGCTGCTCACGGTGGTCATCACCATGTTGCAGCTCGCATTTTTCTACCTCGTGCCGTATTTCCTGATGCTTGCCTTTGGTCACCACGAAGTCGACTTTTTCTCGGTCATGGCCGCGAGCGCCTTTGTTCAGCTCCTGAGCTCTGCTGTTCCCCTGCCCGGTGGCACCGGCGGCGCCGAGGGCGGCTTCGCACTGTTCCTGGGTCATTTCTTTGGATCGGCGTCGACCGCCGGTTATCTGCTATGGCGCCTCATTACGTTTATCGCGCCGACTATTTTGGCCGCGCCCCTGCTGGGCCTTAAGAGCGCTCACAACGAGAGTATCCATGCACGCTGGGATCGCGCGATGCGCAAGCTCGGACGATCGCCTCAGACGTCTTCTAAGCCTGCAAAGCCCCATCCTGTGAATGCGGTTACCGTGGATCCCAATCAGCATGCTCAGAAGGCTTCTGGGGCCGCCAAACCGTCGCATAAGACTTATGTGCGTCAGACAGGCGACGGCATCCGTGTGTCCCCGGCTGCTTTGAACAAAAAGAAGCTCCCTAAGGCGTAACAGTTGGTCGTGCGTTCTTCATGTTGTCGGGCTTTTTTGTGCCGGATGCGGGATAATCCTCTTACGTAGATTAACTCTCATCTGTTGATGAATGCTTGCATTCCGAAGGGACACGTCCATGGACACCAGCAAACCGCGCCTCGACCGCCGCATCGTTCGCAGCCGCAATGCCATCCTTTCTGCGTTTGAGCGCCTGCTGATGGATAAACCGCTTGCCGATATTACCGTGAGTGCCATCGCGCGTGAGGCCAATGTTGATCGTAAGACCTTCTACGTGCATTTTGGCACGGTCGACGGCCTGCTCGATGCCATCGCCGCCGATGTGGTCGAGATGATCGTCGACTCTGTCGAAAAGACGCTTTCCACTATGGGCAGTGACCCCAACGAGCGCGCCCTTGGAGCGGCGGCTACCTTCTTTAAGACCATCAACGAGGCACTTTGCAATAACCTCGTGCTCAATCGCCAGCTGATTGAAAACATCCCGCTCGACGATTTTATGACGCGCTTGCGCGTGCCGCTCGAGCACGAGATTGCCGAGCGCGACCTGCTGCCCCACGGCCTCAAGGACGAGATGTTCGACTATTACCTGGCTTTTTTGCTTTCGGGTATTATCGGCATTTACCGCACGTGGGCGCTCTCCGATGGCTCGGTGCCCATTGAGCGCATCTCGGAGGTCGCAAACAATCTGACGTTGAACGGACTATCGAGTCTGGAATCTCGTTTCGAATAGCACGAACGCCTTATCCCCCTTGAGTTGCGGTGAAATAAGGACTGAATAGGCCTTTTAACAGCTTAAACACTTCCTATTTCACCGCAACTCAGGGGGATTGCATTACTGGTAGCGCAGGCACTCCACGGGGTCGAGTTTTGCTGCCCGGCGGGCGGGATAGAAGCCGAAGATGACGCCGATGCCGACGGAGACCGCAAAGGCCAGCAGCACCGTGGCGATTGAAAAACTCGGTGTAATAGTACCGCTGGCACCGAGCTCGCTAAGCACGCCGGAACCCGCAGCGAACATCGTTAGACCCCAGGCAAGCAGGTAGCCAATCAAAACACCCAACAGGCCACCGGTGACGCACAGCGCCGAGGACTCGGCCAAAAACTGTGCGGTGATATCGCGACGGCTGGCACCCAAGGCTCGACGAATGCCGATCTCGCGGATACGTTCGGTCACATTGGTGAGCATCATGTTCATGATGCCGATACCGCCCACGAGCAGCGAAATGCTGGCAACGGCGCCCATGATGAGCGAAAATGCGCCCATAAAGGAATTGAGGGCGTCGATGGCGCTTTTCATTGAGGTCACCGATACGCTGTCATATTCGTCGTCGTCCGCGATGCCTTTCATACCGCGCACCTTGGTTTCAATCGTCTTGCACAGCTCTTCCATGTCCGTGCCCTCGGCGGCGAGCGCCGTTACGCTGGGAAAAGAGGGGTTCTCGTCGCCAAAGAGGCCCGAGATGGTCTCGCGCGGCGTGTATAGCGTGAGCGAGCCCATTGAGTCGCTGCCGCCGTCGATAACACCGACAATCTGCACCTCGCCGTTGGAAAGCTTAATGGTCTTGCCCACCGCGTCCTGCTCGTTGCCGTACAGTTGATCGGCGCCGCCACGGCTGATGAGCGCCACGCGTGCGCCAGATTGGGACTCGGCCTGGGTGTAGGTGCGCCCCGCGACGAGCTTGCTGGCGCCCACCGCGTCGAGCATGTCGCTATCGACGCCCTGCGCCATGACGGTATAGCTTTTATCACCGGCCTTGTACTCGGTATAGGCGCTGTCCACGATGCCGATCTGCTCGATCTGCGGCACCATCTTGTGAAGCTTCTCGACGTCCGACTCGGTGAGCTCTTGCGACGAATAAATTTGCACCATACGCGCGGCGTTGAGGCCCAGGCTGTTGACCAGGCTGTTTTGGATACCGCCGATAAGCGATGTCATGGCAATGACGGAGGCGATGCCGATAATAATGCCCAGGATGGTGAGTAGGCTGCGCCCCTTATTGGCCTCGAGGGAGTGAAGAGCTTCTTGGATAAGGTCGCGCGTGCTCATGCCTTCACTCCTTTCGTCGGATTGGCGTGTGCGGAAATCGTGGGCAGGCTATCAATGGCGCCGCGCAGGGTCTGCGGCGCGTGCGCAATGTACGCACCGTCGTGGATCCGGCCGTCGCGAATGGTTACGGCACGGTCGGCCTCGGCGGCAATGCCGGGATCATGCGTGATGAGCACGATGGTCTTGCCGCGCTCCTGGAGCTTGTGGAAGGTCTCCATCACGAGAGCTCCGGTGGCGGAGTCCAGGTTTCCCGTCGGCTCGTCGGCCAGGATGATGGGCGGGTCGTTGACGAGGGCGCGCGCGATGGCGACGCGCTGCATCTGTCCGCCCGAGAGCTCGGAGATGCGGTGGTCCCAATGGCCGACCGGCAGCGTGACGGCTTGCAGCGCATGGACGGCGCGCATCTCACGCTGAGCCCGCGGCACGTTGGTGTATGACAGCGGCAGCATGACGTTTTCGATGACCGATAGGCGCGGCAGCAGGTTAAAGCTCTGAAAGACAAAGCCGATGCTCAGGGCGCGGACTTCGGTGAGCTCGTCATCGTCGAGCTCTGTCACGTTGAGGCCCTGCAGGTAATAATCGCCTGCCGTCGGCTTGTCCAGGCAGCCCAGGATGTTCATGAGCGTTGACTTGCCCGAGCCCGAAGGGCCGGTAATGGCCACGAACTCGCCGGGATTCACTGCCAGGCTCACGTTATGCAGGATATGGGCGCAGCCGGCCTCGCTCTCAAAAATGCGATGCACGTTGCGGATGTCGATGACGGGACGCATTACATGCCCTCGTCGGCAGACATGCTACCGGTGTCGCCGCCGTCGGCCGTCATGCCCGCGCCGGTATCCATCACGATGGTGTCGCCGTCGTGCAGTTTGGTGACCGGCACGTTAGGGTTGATCTCGTTGCCCTGGTCGTCGCGCTTGACCTGCGTTTTGCCGACCACGGCGTCGTTATCGTTTTGCGTCACGACGGTCACCTTTACGCGTCGGGTCTGTTTGCCTTCGCCGTCGGTTGCCACGTTGACGTAATAGTGCTCTCCATCCTCGGTCATGAGCGCCATGGTCGGCACCATCACCACGTCATCGAGCTGTTCGGTCACCACCGAGACTTCGGCGGTCATGCCCGGCTTGAGGCGCGCGTCGGGCGCTTCAATCAAAATGTCGACGTTAAAGGTCACACTGCCGCCGCCACCGTAGGTGGAGTCGGAGTTTGCCACCGAGGCGATTGCCGTGACCGTTCCCTGGCTCACGATATCGGGAAAGGCCGGATAGGTAACGTTGGCGCTCTGGCCCACGGTAATTTTGGCGATATCCTTTTCACCCACCTGAACGGTGACCTTCATCTTGGAGAGGTCGGCGATCTGCATGCACTGCTTGCCGCCGCTCGTATCGCCTTCGCCCATAATCATGCCGCCTGTCACCGTGGCGCCGACCTTCGCGTTGAGCTCGACGATGCTGCCCGAGCTGGGCGCGGTTACGGTGCGCTCGGCGGCTTTGGCGTTTGCCTGGTCCAGGGTCGCCTGGGCCGAGGCTAGGTTGCGTTGGGCGCTCGAGACGGCACTCGTGTCGGCGGTGCCGCTGACGCCGCTCGCGCCTGACGCATCTGTGTCAGGCGCCGGAGCGGCTTGGGCGGCAGCTACCGCTTTCTGTGCGTTGGCGAGGTCTTCCTGTGCCGCTGTCACCGCGCGCTGCGCCTCGGCAACGTTGCGATCGAGCTCGTCGTTTTTAATGGTCATGAGCACGTCGCCCTCGTTGACGGACTGGCCGGCTTGCACGTTGATCGATGCCACCGTGCCGTCGACAGAAGGGGAGACCACCGAAGCCGAGATGGGCTTGAGCTGGCCCTTAGCCTCGACGGTGGTCGTAAACGTGCCCTCGGTGACCATGTCGGTCACCGGCCCGTTGGTACCTGCGGGTCGTGCGTTGATGACTAAGGTCACGACAACCGCGATGATCACAATGGTGGCCACGACTCCTGCCGCAATGCCGCGTCGGATGAGCTTTTTGCGCCGACGCTCGGCGCGCTTCGCTTTGAGTTTGGCGTAGGCCTCTTCGTCAGAAATCTCGGTTGTATCGCTTGTGCTGCCGTTTTGCTGTGCGGCGTGCACGTTTGTTATGAGGGGAAGCGTTTCGGTGGCACCCTCGGGCGCTTGCTCGGCATCATTCGGTCCCGGGGTGATGTTGGGGACATTCGACATGGCGTCTCCTTTATAGAAAGTTCCTCGATAATTATATGCGCCCGTCGCGAGGGGCGGGCGCATATGGCGGTATCTTTCGGAACTGTTAGATTTGAGCGTCAGTTCCCCGTTGTGTCAGGGCGTGTTTTCCTACGAGTGCACGACCACGCATAGGCCCACACTGATGCAGTCGTGGAGCGCCTTGGCATCTGCCAGGCGCAGGTTGATGCAGCCGTGGCTTCCGCACCACTTATAGGACTCGGCATTGTCGAAGCTCTTGTCGTTTTGCCAGGTGGCGTCGTGGAAACCGATCATATTGCCCTCGAAAGGCATCCAATAGCTGACCGGGCTCTCGTATTTGGGCTTTCCGGTCGCGGGGTCTTTGGCTCCGATGAGCTTGCTTGCGCCGTCGTTGCGGTTGATCTGCCACACGCCCTCGGGAGTGGCGTCCTCGCCGGGCAGGCCCGAGATAAAGTTGGCCTCCCACACGATATTGCCGTTCTCGTCGTAGTAGCGCGCGTGCTGTTCGGACAGGTCGACGTCGATATAGGCCTTCCAATCGGGCTCGCCCTTGGCGGTAAACGTGTCGGCCTTCTTGGAGTACGAAATCTCGATATCGCCGGTCTGCTTGTTATTGATAGCGTCCTCGACCTGCTTGGCGAGCGTGTCGCTGTCGATGGACCAGCCAAAGTCGCCGCCCTCGACCGCGCACTCCTTGCCGTCGGCGCGTGTCCACCAGCGGGTGGATCCCACGGTGTTAAAGCCGTTAGCGAGCTCGGCGGCCCAGCTGCCGATCTGCGACGTATCGAGCATGGGGTTGGCCGGATCGGCAAAGCTAATCCACTGCAGCACCGAGCTGCCGTCCACCTTGCCGGCATCATTGCCGTTGAGCTTAAGGGTCACGTTGACGCCCAGGAAATTGTTGGCGGCATCGCATGCAGCCTGAATCTGGTCGTTGGTGAGGGTGCCGTTGAGCGGTTCGTAGGCGTCGTTGCCGATCTTGGTGATATCGACGTTCTCGGCGAGCGACGCGAGCTCGATCTCGGCATATTTGATGACATGCTCGCGGTTAATCTTCTCGTTGGAACGGGCCTTATCAACGGTGAATTTGCCGGCCTTCTCGTCATAGGAGCTGGCGGCCTCGAAGGTGCCCGAGCGGCCCTCGTTGAACTCGTCGATGGCGCTGCCCAGGCCCTCCTCAAACTGCTTTTGGTCAAAGGCATCGGAGAGCATGGACAGGTCGACGTCCTGGTCCAAGTCGACCGAGCCGTTCTTGGTGGCGCTAACGGTTTTGCCGCCGAGCGACGCGATGAGGCGCGATGGCCACAGCAGCGGCTCGTTTTTGCTGATAATCTCGTGGGCGGCTTCCTCGCCATCGACGATGGGCTCGTCGGACTCGGGCTGGTAGGTCCAGCTAAAGTCATCGCCCGACACGGTGAGCTTGTAGTGCTTCCATGCCGAGTTGACCTTGGTGGCTGCCGAAGATGCGTTAGAGAGCGAGATATCGACGCCGGCGATGGTAGTGTTGGGGTAAGCGACCTGCGAGAACGCCACGACGCCTACGATGTAGACGATCGCAACGAGGCCGAGGACGACAAAGAGGGCCGTCTTGCCGCCCGACTTGCTGCTTTTGTTGGTGCGCTTGTCCACGGGGCCGCGATTGTTTGCCGCGCGAGCGTGCAAAGGGCCCTGCTTGGGGGCGGCACCCTGTGCGGGGCGCTGCTGATATTGTTGATGCGGCTGGTATTGACGCTGATTCGGGCGCTGAGAGGCATTGGCCGGGCCGTGTTGTTGGCCGTGAGCCGGCGCAATGGGGCGCGGCGATTGGACGCCGCCAGTATGCCTACTGGGCTGTTGCGGATCGGGAATCATGTTGCTGCGGTCGATTTGCGACATCGTTTATATTTCCTTCGAGTTTCGACTTGCGGCTCATCGTGTTTTAACTGGGCTTGCATTATAGCGATTAGCCTGTTGTTTGTGGTGCGGAAACAGTATCAGTTTGGAGAAGTCTGCCTATCCGCATACTCCGCATTTGGCGCAGGCAGAAAGCGCGGCCGGGGCTTGAGCGATACCGCCCTTGGCCGTCTCGCGCAGGGTTGCCGGTAGGGCGTGGCCCACCGAGAGCATCACATGCGCCATCTGGTCAAACGGCACCAGGCTCTTGATGCCGGCGAGCGCGAGCTGGGCCGAGCTGAAGGCCGCTGCCACGCCGATGGCATTGCGGTTTTGGCACGGCACCTCGACCAGTCCGCCCACGGGGTCGCAAACGAGGCCCAGCAGGTTGCTCAGCGCGATGGAACTGGCGTCGAGTGCCTGCTCGGGGGTGCCGCCGAGCATCTGCACCAGCGCGGCAGCGGCCATGGCGGCGGCACTTCCCACCTCGGCTTGGCAGCCGCCCTCGGCGCCGGCGACGCAAGCACTCGTGGTGAGGTTGAGGCCGATGGCGGCGGCGCAGTAGAGAGCGTCCATGACCTGCTCGTCATCGAGCTGCAGGTGGTCAGCCAGCGCTAGCACGCAGCCGGGCACGACACCCGCGGAGCCGGCCGTGGGGGCGGCGACGATCACGCCCATAGTGGCGGAGCGCTCGAGCACGGCCATCGCGCGGGCCACGGCATCGGTCTGAACGGTGCCCATTAAACTGGAGCTCAGGTCGTTGCGGCCGGTTGCATCGACGAGTTTGGCCTCGCCGCCTATGAGCCCGCCGAGCGAGCGCTGCGGATTGGCGATGGGGGCCGTGGTCTCCTCGCGCATGACGTCGAGCACGCGGCGCATTGCGGCGACGGCGTGGGCCTCGCCGGTCAGATGCGCCTCGCGCACGGCCATGACGGCGCCGATGTTGAGTTCCAGCTCCTTGCAGGCGTCGAGCAGCTGCTCGCCGTCATCGAAGATCTCCTTGGCCGAGACGCCGGGGGAGAGTGACGATGCCGAGCCCGGGAGTTCAATAAAGGTGGCGTAGTCGACGTTGTCGAGTTTACGCAGCATAGGGATTACGGTGTCGTCGGGCGTGCCGTCGGTCTCAAAGACGGAGTAGGCCTGGCCGCCCACCTCGGTGCGATAGGTGCGGCAAAACGCGATGTTCACGTGTGCGTAGGCGAGCAGATTCGTGAGTGCGGCGAGTACGCCTGGGACGTCCTGGTGCGCTACGAAGAGCGTGGAGTACATGCCCGAGATGTCGACGCCGACGCCATTGATGCGGCTGATGCGCATCTTGCCGCCGCCCAGGCTCTCGCCGCGGACCTGCGCCGTGGCGCCCCTGTCGTCGACCATGTCGATATCGACGGTGTTGGGATGGATGGAAGCGTCGTCGCCCTTGATGTCAAAGTGATAATCGAGGCCCTGCTCGCGCGCGAGGTCGAAGGCCTGCTTGATATTCTCGTCGTCGGTGTCGAGGCCCAGGATGCCCGCGACGAGCGCGCGGTCGGTGCCGTGGCCGCGGTAGGTGTGGGCGAAGGAGTTCCACAGGCCAAAGGTGACCTTGGTGATGCGGCCCTCGAGCAGGCTGGCGGCCACCTGGGCGCAGCGCAGGGCGCCGGCGGTGTGCGACGAGCTAGGGCCGACCATGATGGGACCCAAGATCTCGAATGCCGAGGTCGTAGCTAGTGTTTGCGGCTTGCCTGCCATGGCTTCTCCTTTGCCTTGTCTCGTCGTCCCGAGGGGCGGGGCATAAGGTCGCCTGCTCGGACAGTCCTGCTCGCACGGAGAGCACATTAAGTGCTCTCCGGCTCGTGCGGAACTCGCGATCGACCTTATGCCCCGCCCCTCAGGACTAAGGATACATGGTAGAAGTGCGTGTGCTGCAAAATTCATTAGCTGGTGACGTGTCTTGCATTGCATATCGAAACATCTTCATCTCCTTTAAATAAAAAAGAAGTACCGGTTGGGGCCGGTACTTCTTTTGGTGCGTTTTTATTTGGGTGTGGCTTTTCTTGCCAGCTTACAGGCCGCAGGCTGCTTTGAGTTCTTCGACTCGGTCGGTTTTCTCCCAGGTGAAGTCGGGATCTTCGCGGCCAAAGTGACCGTAGGCTGCCGTCTTCTCGTAGATGGGGCGGCGCAGGTCCAGGTCGCGGATGATCGCGCCTGGGCGTAGGTCGAAGGTTTTCTCGACGGCTTCGACGATCTTGTCCTCGGCAACATGCGCGGTACCGAAGGTGTCGACCATGATAGACAGCGGCTTGGACACGCCGATAGCGTAGGCCAGCTCGACTTCGCAGCGGTCCGCCAGGCCGGCGGCCACCACGTTTTTGGCGACCCAGCGCGCGGCGTATGCGGCGGAGCGGTCGACCTTGGTGCAGTCCTTGCCGCTAAAGGCACCGCCACCATGACGGCCGTAACCGCCGTAGGTGTCGACGATGATCTTGCGGCCGGTGAGGCCCGTGTCGCCCATGGGACCGCCCACGACAAAGCGACCGGTGGGGTTCACATAGATGTCGGCGTTGTCCCACGGCATGTTCTCGGCAGCCATGACGGGGGTGATGACGTGCTCGATGAGGTCGTTCTTGATCTTGCCCATGTCCTCGATCTCGGCGGCGTGCTGCGTGGAGATGACGATGGTCGTGACCTCGACGGGCTTGCCGTCCTCGTAGCGCACCGTGACCTGGGTCTTGCCGTCGGGGCGCAGGTAGGGCAGGGTGCCGTCGTGGCGCACGGCGGCCAGGCGCTCGGCCAGGCGGCTCGCCAGGTAGTGCGGCATGGGCATGAGGGTCTTGGTCTCGTTGGAGGCATAGCCAAACATCATGCCCTGGTCGCCGGCGCCGATCAGGTCGATCGGGTCGGTGGTGGCGCCGGTCTGGGTCTCGAAGGACTCGTCGACGCCCTGGGCGATATCGGGCGACTGCTCGTGGATAAGGCTCATAACGCCGCAGGTATCGCAGTCAAAACCGAACTTTGCGCGGTTGTAGCCAATGCGGCGGATAACGCCACGGGCAATCTCCTGCACGTCGACGTAGGCCTGGGTGCGGATCTCGCCGGCAACGATGACGGTGCCGGTGGTCACGAGGGTCTCGCAGGCGCAGCGGACGTTCTCAACGTTGGCGGGCACGCCGTTGGGTGCAATATAGCCCTGCTCCTGCAGCTCTATTTCTTTAGCGAGGATTGCGTCGAGGACGGCGTCGCTGATCTGGTCAGCGATCTTATCGGGATGACCTTCGGTCACCGACTCCGACGTAAATACAAAGGACCCGTGTTGGGGTGGGATGGAACGAAGTTCTTCTGACATGATTGTCCTTTCATAAACGTGTCCCGGCGACCGTTACCATTCCGCCGAGCTCTATATGCAAGGGCACATCATATCGCGTAAATCAAACATTCACACCCTTTCCGCACCTACTCATTGGGGACAGACTTATATGAGTAGCCTTGCGTCACTTAGGAACGTTCCTTTTCTGTCGTCTCCGAAGAGTGTCCCCAAAGACTACTCATTTAAGTCTGTCCCCAATGAGTGGGTCGGTGCCCTTTGTGCGGAGGTTGCTTTGTTGCTTTATACTGATGCGGTTAGACATCCATCCTGCAATCGAGGAGATTTCCATGGCATCAGACGTTCGCGTCCGCTTTGCACCCTCACCCACGGGCAAGCTGCACATCGGCGGCGCCCGCACCGCTATCTATAACTGGGCTTTCGCCCGCGCAAACGGCGGCACGTTCATCCTGCGCATCGACGACACCGACCCCACCCGTTCCACCGACGAGAACACGCAGATCATTCTGCGCGCCATGCGTTGGCTTGGCCTGGACTGGGACGAGGGTCCCGAGGTGGGCGGCGACTATGGCCCCTATGCCCAGACCGAGCGCCTGGACCTATACAAGCAGGCCGCCCAGAAGCTTTGGGACGAGGGCAAGGCCTATCCCTGCTTCTGCACCAAGGAGCAGCTCGACGCCGACCGTAAGGCCGCGCAGGAGCGCAAGGACCCCTTCCAGGGCTATCAGCGTCGCTGCCGCGATCTTGATCCCGAGGAGGCCCGTCGCCGCATCGAGGCCGGCGAGCCCTACGTCTTGCGCATCAAGGTGCCCGAGGACCGCGGCGACGTCGTCATCCACGACGCCGTCCACGGCGAGGTGACCTTCGATGCCAAGGAGCTCGACGACTTTGTCATCTTCCGCTCCGACGGCACGCCCACGTACAACTTCGCGACCGTCGTCGACGACGCCATGATGAAGATCACCCACGTCATCCGCGGCGACGATCACCTTTCCAACACCCCGCGCCAGGTCATGGTCTACGAGGCCCTCGGCGCGCCCGTGCCCACGTTTGCCCACATCTCCATGATTCTGGGCGCCGACGGAAAGAAGCTCTCCAAGCGCCACGGTGCCACCTCGGTGGAGGAGTACCGCGACGCCGGTTACCTGTCCGATGCCTTCGTCAACTACCTGGCGCTGCTTGGTTGGTCGCTCGACGGCGAGACTACGATCATCCCGCGCGATGTCCTGGCCAGCAAGTTCTCGCTCGACCGCATCTCCAAGAACCCGGCGACCTTCGACCCCAAGAAGCTCGACTGGGTCAATGCCGAGTACATCAACGGCATGTCCGACGCCCAGTTTGCCGACGAGATCATGGTCCCCGAGCTGCATGAGGCGGGTCTCATCGAGGGTAACGTCGAGTACGGCGAGGACTGGATCGACGCGCTTGCCGCCATCGTCAAGCCGCGCACCAAGATGCCGGCCGACGCCGTTACCGTTGCCGCCCCCATCTTTGCCACGGCCGAGACGCTCGAGTATGACGAGAAGTCTGTCAACAAGGGCCTGGCCAAGGAGGGCATGGGTTCCATTCTGGACGCCGCCAAGGCCGCGCTCGAGGGCGTGGACGAGTGGACAGCCGCGAACATCGACGCTGCGCTTGAGCCGCTGCCCGAGCAGATGGACCTCAAGAAGCGCGTGGTGTTCCAGGCCGTGCGCGTCGCCGTCTGCGGCAACATGGTGAGCCCTCCGCTGGGCGAGACCATGGCGCTCGTCGGCCGCGACGACTGCCTGGCGCGTATCGACCGCGCCCGCACGATGGCGCTGTAATCGCTGCGCAAACGTTTGTATCCGAGCCCCGTTCACACGAGCGGGGCTCTTGTTTCTGTATCGATGAGCGGGTTGCTGGGACAAAATAATCAGTAGTGTTTGTCCCATGTTCGAGTGATGCAACAAGCTCGACATTCGTAACGTCCATGGGACAAACACTACTGATTATTTTGTCCCAGCCCTTTCAGGTCCGTTCGTTAGAGGTGGTGTATGGCTCAACAACTGTCGCTGTTTGCTTCGCCGGAACCGGAGGAGGCTCCGGTGAAGCCCGTGCCTGCCGCTGCCCTGGTTCAACCTAAGCCTGCACCTGAGCCTATTGCCGCCTACGCGAACGTTGTCCTTGACATTCCCACCCGCGCGCTGTCCGAGCCGTTTGCTTACGGCATTGCGCAGTCCCTTGCTAATGAGGCCCAGATCGGGTCTACGGTCCTGGTCCACTTTGGTAACCGTGCTGCCGCGGGCTATATCGTCGACATTGCGCCTGAGCTGGGCGACCTGCAAGGCAACAACGCCCTCGACCTTTCGCGCATTAAGCCCGTCGAAGCCATCCTCAGCAAACCGCTCTTTACCGCCGAGGCTGCTCGTATCGCACGCTGGATGAGCCGCGAGTACGTTGCGACGCTTTCTGAGTGCCTGCGCCTGTTCTTGCCCCCGGGCGGCAGCCCGCGTGTGATCAAG
>CAKTWK010000047.1 GCA_934630735.1 uncultured Collinsella sp.
ACCCCATGGTCTATGCCAAGATGCTCGGTGAGCGCATCGCCGACGGCCGCACGCGTGTGTACCTGGTCAACACCGGCTGGATTGGCGGCGGCTACGGCGTGGGCCATCGCATCGAGCTTGCCTACACGCGCGCCCTGGTGGCCCGCGCCCTCGACGGTACCATCGAGGACAGCGAGTTCGTCCACGATGATATCTTTAACGTCGACATTCCCACCACGTGCCACGGCGTGCCCGACGGCATCCTGGTGCCGCGCCAGTACTGGCAGAGCACCGCGCGCTACGACGAGGCGGCGCACAACTTGGCCGTGATGTTCGAGGAGAACTTCGAGAAGAAGTACTCGCACCTGCCCGAGTCCGTGAAGGCCGCCGGTCCGCACGCTCAGGTGCACGCCGACGCCCGTCATCGCGGCCGCGGCCTGCTGGGACTCCGACACTAGCGTTGCTTCAGATCCAAAACCACCATAAAGGGGACAGGCACCTTTGTGGTGGTTTTACTCGCGCGGATGACTCGGGTTACAATACGCCTGACATATTGCCCCCTTCTCCGGATGGGGGCAGCGTAAGCGCTCTTGTGGCGGCACCGTAGGACTTTGAAGGTGGCCGTCGTAAGGGCGCTTTTTGTTTAGGCGCCCTCGCTCGGGCGCGCACGATGAAGGGAGAGCGCATGAAGAGCTTTATTGCCGAGGATTCGTTTTGGGAGCTATTTCCGCAGGCGGCTGTCGGTGTTGTGGTCGTAAAGGGCATTAAGCCCGCGGCTCAGATTCCTCAAGAGGACGTGGACGCGATTGCGGCGTTGCTCGACCGCGCCAATATCGACGCGGAGCGTCATCTGACCAGCGATACTATCAGCGAGAACGCACCGGTCAAGGCATGGCGCGAGGCTTATCGGCTGTTCAAGACCAAAAAGGGCGCGCGTTGCTCAATTGAGAACCTGCTCAAGCGCGTGCTCAAGGGCAAACCGGTGGGCCACATTACGCCCGCGGTGGACATCTACAACACGGTGTCGCTGACCTACGCGCTGCCCGTTGGCGGCGAGGACCTGCATACGATTGAGGGGGATCTTCGCTTGAAGGTGACTGACGGCGGCGATGCGTTCCTGCCACTTGGCGAGGAAACAGATGACCCGACGCTGCCCGGCGAGCTCGCCTACATCGATGATGCGGGCGCCGTATGCCGCTGCTGGAACTGGCGCGATGGCGTTCGCACGGCGCTGTCCGACGATTCGGCCGATGCATTCCTGGCGATTGAGTGCGTGGAGCCCGAGCGGATGGGGGATTGCCAGGCTGCCGTTGATCGTCTCGCCGAGTTGCTCGAGCGCTATCTGGGAGCGACGGTTGTCGTTAAGACGCTTGTGACCCGCGACAATCCCTGCGTGGAACTGTAGCGACGCCTGCGGATCATGTTCGCCGGTCAAAACCACTACAAAGGTGCCTGTCCCCTTTGTGGTGGTTTTTATGTTGATGGGTTAACAAATGGGATATTTGGGTATGAGCGTTGCCTTGTGCGGCTAAGATGTTTACCCGTTAGCATCATGCAAGCGAAAGGCGGTCGTCTCCCATGCAGCAGAACGACGAGACACGTTTCGAGGACTTTGTCGGACTGATCAGCGGGCTCTACAAGGAGATCCAGCGCATTAAGACATCCGAGGGCGCAAGGCTGGGCCTCAAGGGCTCCGACGTTATGTGCCTGTACTATCTTGAGCGCAGCAAGGACGGCCTGACTGGCGCTGACCTGGCTCGCATGGCAGGCGTGACCCGTGCCGCCGTCTCGCGCACGCTCGCGCATCTGGAGGAGGGCGGCTACGTCGAGGTCGACGACTCGGGTGATGCGGCCGTTAAGTATCGTGCCCCGGTGCGCCTGACCGCTCTGGGCGGCGAGAGTATGAGCGAGGCGGACCGCATCATTCGCGAGGTGCTCGACACCACCGGTAAGGCTATGGGTGTGGAGCAGCGCGAGCAGATGTATGCGTCGCTGCGTACGATTCTCAACACCCTGCGTGAGATCTAAGGCCGCCAAGGCATTTGCTTCCCATTAAAAACTGCATAGTCCCGTTTGAGCGCGTATGCCGTGCCGGGGCATTGCTGTCAAAATTCCCCGCGCGGTACCTGCGCAAGAAAGGATTCGTTATGTCCGTCCGCATTATTACCGATTCCGCAAGCGATATGTCGCCGGCGGAGCACCCCGCTCTGCGTGTTCTGCCGCTGTCCGTCACCTTTGGCACCGATGTGTACATGGATGGCGTCGACATCGATCACCAGCGCTTTTACGAGATGCTTGTGGAGCGCGATGAGCTGCCCAAGACCGGCCAGGTCAACCCGTACTCGTTTTCGCAGGCTATTGTCGAGGCGCGTGAGGCCGGCGACGAGGCAGTGATTATTACCGTGGGCGCCAAGCTCTCGGGCACCAACCAGAGTGCCCGTACCGCACTTGCCGAGGCGCCGGGCGGCGACATGTTCGTCGTGGACAGCAATAACGTGACCTTGGGCGAGCGCGTGCTGGTCGAGTATGCGCTGCGCCTGGTGGACGAGGGCCAGGGCGCGGCTCAGGTTGCGGCGGCTGTCGAGGCCGTGCGCGACCGCGTGGTCGTCATCGGCCTGCTCGAGACGTTGGAGTACCTGGTGCGCGGCGGTCGCCTGTCTGCTGCGGCCGGTGCCGTGGGTACGCTGCTCAACGTAAAGCCCGTGGTGGCTGCCGAGGACGGTCTGATCGTGCAGCTGGGCAAGGCGCGCGGTTCCAAGAACGGACGTAACCTGCTCAACCAGAAGGTCGAAAAGGCGGGCGGCATCGACTTTGCCATGCCGCTGGCGCTCGGCTATACGGGCCTTTCGGATGCGGTGCTCAAGAAGTATATCGAGGACAGCGCGGCACTGTGGGCTGGCCACACCGAGGGCGAACTGCCCGTTCACACCATCGGTGCCACCATCGGCACCCATGTAGGCCCCGGCGCCGTAGCCGTGGCCTTCTTCCAGCCCGTTAACTAGCCCACCTGCCAAAACCACCACAAAGGGGACAGGCACCTTTGTGGTGGTTTATGCTATTCCGGGTGGAAGGGAGCGGGCAATGGCGTCTGAGGGCTTTTTTGAGCGGGTGTACGAGGTGGTCGAGCAGATTCCCGAGGGGATGGTCGCCACGTATGGTCAGGTGGCGCTGCTTGCTGGACGTCCACGAAGTGCGCGGTATGTGGGGTATGCCCTGCATGGCAATCCACGCCCCGGCGAGATTCCCTGTCACCGCGTGGTGTTTGCCGATGGCCGCATATGCGATGGTTTTGCTTTTGGCGGTCCCGATGCTCAACGTGAGCTTTTGCTAGGGGAGGGTGTGGCGTTTAAGGACGACATGCACGTCGACTTGGCCGCCTGTCGCTGGCCTGCAGGGCTCTAGCGGCTCTGCCGTGGCTTAAACCACCACAAAGGTGCCTATCCCCTTTGTGGTGGTTTTGGCAGGTTTACCGAGGTTAACTTATGGAGAAGGTATGGCGGCGCGGTTTGTCGCAGCAAAGTAAACCACGGTGAACTATATTGGTTTCAGCAACGGAGCAGGCAATAGGCGATGAAAAAGTCTGCCCTGTTGAGTTTGATTCGCATTCCTCCCCTCTGTGCGATTCAACGGTGTACTTCGGGAACAGGCCCGCTGGCAACTAACTGCCAGCGGGCCTGTTCCTGTTTCGGGGAGAAATCAAATCTCACCGTCTATGTTGTGCGAAAGCGCTTTGCCTAGTACACCATGCCCATGGCGTCCTGAACCTCGGCCAGCGTCTGCTCGGCGATCTCGTTGGCGCGGCGATTGCCCTCGTGCAGCACGTCCTTGACGTAATCCAGGTCGTTCTCGTAGCGCTGGCGACGCTCGCGGATCGGGGCGAAGTACTCGTTGACGGCCTCGGTCACGTACTTCTTGAGCTGGCCGGAGCCGCCCATGCCGATCTCCTCGGCAATCTCGACTTCGGATCGACCGGTGCAGATGGCGGCCGTCGAAAGCAGACCGGACACGCCGGGGCGGTTCTCGGGATCAAACGTGATCATGCGCTCGGAGTCGGTCTGGCTCTTCTTGATGCGCTTGGCCGTCTCCTCGGCGGTCATCGAGATATTGATGGCGTTGCCGTAGCTCTTGCTCATCTTGCGACCGTCAAGGCCGGGCAGCAGCGGGGTCTCGGACAGCAGCGCTTCGACCTCGGGAAATACCTTGCCGTAGCGGTTGTTAAAGCGGCGCGCGATGGTGCGGGTGAGCTCGATGTGCGGCAGCTGGTCGCGACCGACGGGCACCACATTGCCCTTGCAGAACAGAATGTCGCAGGCCTGGTGCACCGGGTAGGTGAGCAAAAGGCCGGTGAGCTCGTGGCCCGAGGCCTCCATCTCGGCCTTAACCGTGGGGTTGCGCGCCAGCTCGGCCTCGGAGACCAGCGACAGGAACGGCAGCATGAGCTGGTTTGCGGCGGGCACGGCGGAGTGCGCGTAGATCATGGTCTTGTCGGGGTCGATGCCGCAGGCAAGGTAGTCCATGACCATGTTGTACACGTTGTCCTGGATATGCTCGGTGGTGTCGCGGTCGGTGATGACCTGGTAGTCGGCGATGAGCACGTTGGTCTTGGCGCCCATGTTCTGCAGTTCAACACGGCCCTTGAGGGTGCCAAAGTAGTGGCCCAGGTGCAGGCGTCCGGTCGGGCGGTCGCCGGTGAGCATGGTGAACTTCTCGGGCGTCTTTGCCAGACCCTCGCGAATGGCGTTGCTCTTTTGCAGCGCGACTTCGTAGCTGTTCTCGTTTGGCATGATTGCTCCTAACGTATGCGTATTGGTCAAGATGATAGCGCGTTTATTGAAAGGGGTGAGCCGTAAGTGGGTGAGGTGCCGGTAGGGTGAGGGCTATGCAGCGGTCGCGGCACGGTCACGAGCGGCCAGCAGCAATGAGTCGCTTCCTCGGCAATAAAGCCTAGCGCCTGTGGTGGCGCTCCTCCTTGCGCTCCTCGGCTGCCTGCTCCTCTTGTTTAAAGGCAGGGTCGTCGGGGGTTACCAGCTCGTCTTCGTGTGTGCGCTTGTTGTAATGGTGGCGCAGGACGGGCTCAAACAGATGCAGGTGCTTGGCGAAGGCAGCCGAGCCAATGGCGAGCACGACAAAGATGAGCACGCGCGTGGGCACCTCGACCTGATTGATCGCGGCGGCGCCGGCCGAAAGCATGATGCACCAGGCGTAGATGAGCAGCACGGCCTGCTTTTGGTTGTAACCCTCTTGGATCAGGCGGTGGTGGATGTGGCCCTTGTCGGCCTGTCCGATGCTAATGTGGGCGCGCTTGCGGCGCACGATGGCGCTGAACGTGTCGATGATGGGCACGCCTGCCACGATGAGCGGGATGATGAGTGAGGTGAGCGCGGCGGTGCGGCTCACGTTGAGCAGCGAGATGGAGCCCAAAGCGAAGCCCAACAGCAGTGACCCCGAGTCGCCCAAGAAGATGCTCGCGGGGTTGAAGTTGTAATGCAGAAAAGCCACGCACGAGCCAAAGAGCGCGATGGAGAGCGCAGCGGCGTCGATGCGGCCCGAAAGCATGGCCATCGTGAACATGGTGAACGATGCGATGCCGCAAATGCCCGTGGCCAGGCCGTCGAGGCCGTCGATGAGGTTGATGATGTTGGTGAACGCCACCAGGTAGACCACAGTGATGGGGTAGGCGAGCCAGCCGAGCATGATCTCGCCGGGGGTAAACGGGTTGACGATGACGCCGATTTTAAGGCCGCCCACGCAGGCGATGAGTGCGGCGAGCACCTGGCCGGCCAGCTTTTGCTTGGGCTTGAGCTGGAAGACATCGTCGATCGCGCCGGTCGCAAAGATGACGGTAAAAGAAAGCGCAAGTATGGGGTAGCTGATGTGCAAGAGGGGATGAGGCACCAAAACGGGCGGCCAGCCCAGGTACCAGGTGCCTAGGATCTGCACAATGCAGGCGACGACGAGGCCCAAAAAGACCGCCGTGCCGCCCATGCGCGGGATGGGCTTGGTGTTGATGCGGCGCTTGGAGGGATAGTCGACGGCGTCGAGCTTAATCGCCAGGCGCTTGACCAGGGGCACCGTGAGAAAGGTCGTGATAAAGGCAGCGGCCGCCACGCATAAGTACGGTATGAAGCTCGTGGATGAAGCCATGAATCGAAAACCGCCAAGCGTCGAAGGAAAAGGTCAAAGGGCGCTACGCGCAAAAGGGCATAGCTGACCCATGATACTCGACCGAGGGGGTGCGGGGGTTTGCGCCGTGCGATTATCACGCGCTTACCAGATATTCGAGTGATGGTGGGGTTCTGCCGAGTGCCTTTTGGGAATCTTGGCGCGATTTGCAATGGCGATTTTCGGCAAAAGAAAACCACCCCCCACGTTACGAAAATGAACCCACCTAAAACAGGTGGGTGCCCTCATCGACTGTTCCAGCGTCCTTAACAACGAAGGATACCTGTACTAAGTACGACTGTGTGGGCTCCCTAAATAAACGCGACGGTTCACCCAGTTGCTCCGCGGGGGGCGGAATACCTACATCATAAAGCGGCACTTTGTTGATTCCAGTCTTGACATTACAAAAATCGTGTCGGACGATTACGGCGCCTTGGGCTCGAGCCGTCTGTGCGGTCGGTCCTTTTGCGTTTGAGCTGCCGAATCGTTGTTTTGGAGCATGTTTTTATGCCGACGTCGTTGACCGAACTTTTTTCGCCCGCCTGCCATTTGTGTCCACGCTGTTGCGGAGCGGCACGCGACGAGGGCGCGCGTGGCGTGTGCGGCGCCGACGACACGCTTAAGGTCGCCCGCGCGGCGCTCCATATGTGGGAGGAGCCACCCATTTCGGGTGAGGCCGGCTCGGGCACGATTTTCTTTAGCGGCTGTTCGCTCAAATGCGTCTACTGCCAAAACCACGAGATCTCGACGGGCAATTTTGGGCTTGAGATTACGCCCCAGCGTTTGGTTGAGATTATGCTGGAGTTGCAGGACCAGGGCGCCAACAACATCAACCTGGTGACTGCGACGCATTATGCTCACTTACTGCCGGCCGCGATTGCCGCAGCGCGGGAGCGCGGGCTGGACATCCCGATCGTCTACAACACGAGCGGCTATGAGCGGGCGAGTGCCGTGGCTGCCCTGGGTGACCTGGTTGATGTGTGGCTCACCGACTTTAAATATGCCGATGCCGGGCTTGCGCAGTCGCTCTCTCATATTAAGGATTACCAACGCGTGGCCGTGTCGGGCCTGGCACAGATGGCGCGCGAGATCGAGCGTCGCGGGGGCGAGCTGGTGGACAACGAGGGGCTCATGAAGCGCGGCATCATCGTGCGCCACCTGGTGCTTCCGGGCCATGCGGACGATTCGTGCCGCGTGCTGGACCTGGTGTGGCAGACGGTGGGCGACGTGCCGATTTCGGTCATGAACCAGTACACGCCCAATGCGCTCATGCGCGAGCAAGGCGGCGAGTTGGCACGCGCCGTGACGCGCGAGGAGTACGAGCAGGTGCTCGACCATGCCGACGACCTGGGCTTTACGACGATGTTCTGGCAAGAGGGCGGCGCGGTAGACGAGAGCTTCACCCCGGCGTTCGACACCACCGGTGTTCTTACTAGTGCAAAGTAGTGCGTTTGCCGATGATTTTTTAATCTCCGCCCCAGAAAAATCATCGGGAGGATCGCTTGCTCGAAAAGTAGTCAAAAAGCCCCGTCCCAAAAAGACTGGGTATTGGGCGTTGACAGTTGGCGAGCCGTAGGTAAAATATCAACTTGTCCTGGGGACGTAGCTCAGTTGGGAGAGCGCTGCCGTCGCATGGCAGAGGCCGAGGGTTCGACTCCCTTCGTCTCCACCATTGGATTTGATAAGCCGCTGACATTGTGTCGGCGGCTTTTTTTAAAAAGAAAGGGCTGAACTATGGCCGAGCTTGAGTCCCAACCATTGTCTGACGAGGAGCGCGCCGAGTTGGAAGAGCTCCGCGCCGAGAAGGCTCGTCGCGTGGCCCAGGAAGAGGCACGCCGCGAGCGTGAGGAGCTGGCCGCCCTGCGTGCCGAGCGCGCGAAGGCTGAGGAGGCCGCTGCGAAGGTTGCATCCAAGCCCGCGCCCAAGCCCGCGCCTGCGCCCAAGCCCGCCGCACCCAAACCTCAGCCTAAAAAAGCCGCTCGTCCCAAGTCCGTCGAGCCCAAACCGAGCCGTGACGAGATGACCTTTGCCCAGCGCATGGTCACCTCCAAGGAGCCTACGGGCGAGAACGAGATCCCTGGGATGGCGCCGGCTCAAAAAATCATCATTGTCCTTGCCCTCATCGCGTTTGTCATCTTTATGGGCTACACGATCCTGACCAGCATGGGCCTGCTCTAGCCAATTCGCGCCGGGTGCCATGCCCGAACACTCTGCCCTTTTCCAACCCTCAACCTCTGCACAACGCATCCGAAAGGTCGCCCCATGGCTTTGACCGACATCTCGCATCCCACCGATATTGCAATGCTCACCGATCTGTACGAGCTCACTATGGCCCAGGGCCTGTGGGAGAGCGGCAAGGCCAATGAGCAGGGTTGTTTTACCGCGTTTTACCGCGACCATCCTTTTGGCAGCGCCTATGCCGTCATGTGCGGCACCGCCGAACTGCCCGAGCTGGTCGAGAATCTGCGCTTTACGCCCGAGGACATCGACTACCTCGCCTCGCTCCAGGCCCCGGCCGGCGGCGCGATGTTCAAGCCTGGATTCCTCGACTACCTGCGCGATTTTCGTGCGCATGTAAACATCGACGCCGTGCCCGAGGGCGAGCTCGTCTTTCCGCGCGAGCCCATGGTTCGCGTCACCGGCCCCGCGCTGGAGTGCCAGCTGCTCGAGACGGCGCTGCTCAACATCGTTGGGTTCCAGACGCTTGTCGCCACCAAGACGGCGCGCGTGGTGCTGGCGGCGGACGGCCGTCCCGTTGCCGAGTTCGGCCTGCGCCGCGCTCAGGGTCCCGATGGCGGCTTGGCCGTCGCGCGCGCGAGCTACGTTGCCGGCTGCTCCTCTACGTCCAATGTGCTCGCCGGCCGCCGCTACGGTATTCCCGTCTTTGGCACGCATGCGCACAGCTGGGTGATGAGCTTCGATTCCGAGCTCGAGGCCTTCCGCGCCTTTGCCAAGACGAGCCCCAAGAACTGTACGCTGCTCATCGACACCTATGACGTGCGCGAGGGCTGTGAACATGCCATTACGGTTGCCAAGGAGATGGAAGCGGTGGGCGAGCGCCTGTCGGCCATTCGCATCGACTCCGGCGACCTCGCCAAGCTCTCAAAGTATGTGCGCGGCCGTTTTGATGCCGAGGGCCTGCCCTATGTGGGAATCTCGGTTTCTAACGATTTGGATGAGTACACGATTCAGTCCCTGCTCGACCAGGGCGCGCCCATCGACAGCTTTGGCGTGGGCACCAAACTCGCGACCTGCTACGATCAGCCTGCGCTGGGCGGCGTGTACAAGCTTTCGGCCCGTCGTGCGAGCGACGCGGAGCCGTGGACGCCGGTGGTGAAGCTTTCCGAGCAGCCCTACAAGCGCACGATCCCCGGCGTGCAGCGCGTGCGCCGCTATTACGACGGCTTTGGCGGCCCGGTCTGCGACATGATCTATGACGAGGACCATCTGGCAGGGGAGGGCGCTGCGCGCGGCAATACCCTCGTGGCCGTGAACGATGCCGCTTTGGTGACCGATGTGTCCGAGCTCGAGTATCGTGAGCTGCTGGTGCCGATCGTGCGCGATGGCGGTGCGGTGGCTCCGCGTGAGAGCATCGAGGACGCGCGCGAGCGCTGTGCCTGGGCACTCGATCATCTGGACGCGGCTTTCAAGCGCTTCCTGTATCCGCAGACCTACGTGGTGGGTATGGAACAAGGCCTGGCCCAGGTGCGCGACGAGCTCGTGCGCAAGAACATGGCCGCGGCATCCGCCTTCCCCTGGGCAAAATGATCCGAAGGGGACGGAGAAAAACGAATCATATTCGTCCGTCCCGCACCAGGTGCCCCGGCTGCCCCAGCTCGCCCGCCCGCTCAACATTCGATTGGTTTGACGTATGACGATTTCTTATAAAACGATGGTGGTAAAGATCGGTTCGTCCACGGTGGTGGGCGCCGACGGCAAGGTCAACCGCGCGTTTATCGGTGGCCTGGCCGATCAGGCCGCGGCCCTGCGCAAGCTCGGCTGGCGCTTGGTCGTGGTGAGCTCCGGCGCCATTGCCTGCGGTTATCCCGTGCTGGGCTTCGACCGCAAACCGGTCGGCGATCTGCCGAGCCTGCAGGCATGCGCTTCGGCCGGCCAGTGCATCATCTCGTCGGCCTACGACGAGGAGTTCCATGCGCGTGACCTACTCACCTCGCTCGTGCTGCTCACGCGCCACGACACGGCGCGCCGTACGTCCTACCTGCATGCGCGCGACGCCCTTCTGCGCCTGGTGGAGCTGGGCGTGGTGCCGGTCGTCAACGAAAACGACACCGTTACCGTCGACGAGATCAAGTTCGGCGACAACGATACGCTCGCGGCCCTCGTGAGCTGCTTAGTTTCAGCGGACCTGTGCGTGACGCTTTCGGACATCGATGGCCTCTACACCGCCAATCCGCACGAGGACCCGACGGCCGAGTTTATCCCGGTCGTGCGCAAAATCGATGCCAAGATTATTGCCTCGGCGGGCGATTCTTCGACCTCGGTGGGCACCGGCGGCATGATCACCAAGATCCGCGCGAGCCGCATTCTGATGACGGCGGGCATTCAGAGCGTGATTTGCTCGGGCGAGGAGCCCGATGCGCTCGTGCGCCTGGCCCGTGGCGAGAGCGTGGGAACCCTGTTCGATCCGCCGGCGGAGCGCCTGGACATTGCGCCGCGCAAGCTGTGGATCGCGCTGGGTGACAAGGCGCACGGCTCGGTGACGGTCGATGATGGCGCCGCGAAGGCGCTGGTCAGCCGCGGTTCGTCGTTGCTCGCGGTGGGTATTCGCCAGGTCGATGGCCAGTTTGCCGAGGGCGATGTGCTCGACGTGTGCGACCCGAGCGGTATGGTCGTCGCCCGCGGTATCGCCGAGGCCGATTCGGACGTGCTGGAGCTTGCAGCCGGACGCCGCCAGGATCAGATTGCCGGCAACCGCCTGCTGGCAGACCTGGCCGAAAAGCCCGCGATCCATAGGGACAACTTGATTGTATTTGCTTAGGCTTCGACGCCGGGCGCCTTCGATCTGCAATGTACGCGGGGTGAAATTATCAGGGTATCTTTGCCCCGCCGCGCTCATGTCCGACCTGGTTGCCACGAAAACGGCCCATCTACTACGTTTAATGGGATATCGGTGACCACACCAAGAAATGCAAAAAGAAAACCGCAGGTAGAACGCCTGCGGTTTTCTCAATTTGCGGTATGTGGTCGGGCCATGCGCATGAAACGTAGTAGATGGGCCGGTTTCGTGGCGAAGGGCATCATCCGGCACTTGGGGACGTTCCTTTTGTGCCGGCAGGTGGGGACACTCCTTTGCTAGAAGATTCTGCGCAGGTCTCCGCGGTTGAGGGCTTCGTCGAAGAGGTGCTTGAACACCACGCTGCCGTGCAGGCCGTCGTGCTCGAACTCGTTGGTCACCCAGGCGTGCGAGTTGCCCACGCGGCTGAGCGTATCGAGCTGCAGACCCGAGTCCACGTACATGTCATCGAAGTACACCGCGGCCTGGAGCGGCACCTCGTTGCAGGCCAGGCGCTGCGGGTCGTAGATCTTATCCCAGCTGGTGTCCTCCATCAGCAGGTCCATCGCCGGCTTGAAGGGTTTGAGTTCGGGCATCTGCTCAAACATCCACGGGAACATGGCCTCGCCGGTAAACATGAGCGGGCGCGCGAGTGTGTCGAACTCGGCACGATGAGCTTTCTCTTCTGCCGCGGCCCAGCGAATAGGCATGGTGTCGCCGTCGGCGTAGATGAACTCCTGAAGCGTCCAGTACAGCGGATTCGTGCGCGTGTTGGTGCGCTCGAAGGCGCGCATCAAAAAGCTATCGGATACTGAGGCACCGCAGCTCAGCGTGCCGTCGCCGTCAACAAACGCATGGTCGATAATCCAGTGCATGCGCTCAAAGCTCGGCTTCATGCCAAAGTCGCTGCCCATAAGCTGCAGGCGCTCCACCGTCATTGGCGAGCCGTCGGGCAGCACGGGCTTCTGCTCTTCGAGGGCATCTGCCAGGGC
>CAKTWK010000048.1 GCA_934630735.1 uncultured Collinsella sp.
AATTGACGGCGAGCCCGGTAAAAGTGACGCAGATGATGGTCAGACCGATCATCTTGGCGTGAGGCGTCAGGCCGAGCGAGCGACCATGCGTGACGGAGGTCAGGTCGTCGATGAGACCCAAAACGCCGGTGGCCAGCGTGGCAAGCAGCACGAGCACGAGCTCGGTGGTGAGCTTGCCCATCAACAGGCAGGTCAGCGAGATCGCGACAAGGATGATGACGCCGCCCATGGTCGGCGTACCCTGTTTAATCAAATGACGCTTGGGGCCGTCGGCTCGGACCTGCTGGCCGATACCCTCGACCTTCAGCAGCTTGATCCACCACGGCATAAGCAGCAGCGCAATGGCGGCAGCGATGCCAAGTCCCAAAAAGGCCTGATACGTAGGATACGAGGGATTGCCGAACATGGGCTAGCACACACCTTCCACAAAGCGGTCGAGCTCAACAAAACGGGAACCCTTGACCAATACAACATCATGATTTTCAAGCGCGCCGCCCATGCGGTCGAGCACCTGCTGATAATCGGAGAACACCTGGATGCGGTCCTCATCCATGCCCATCATGCGTGCGGCATCGGCCATGAGCTGAGCCAGCTCGCCGCCGACGCACGCGAGCATGTCGAGCTTCTTGGCGGCGGCATAGGCGCCCACGAGCTCATGCATACGGGGAGCCTCGTCGCCCATCTCGCCCATCTCGCCCAAGATCGCCATGCGCGAACCGTCACAGATAAGCGAGCACAGCAAATCGAGGCCGGCAGCCATAGACTCGGCACTGGCGTTATAGGAGTCGTCGATGATGCGTGCTCCGCTCTTGGCGCGCTTGATCTCCTGACGGTGGCCGGTGATCGTAAGACCCCTAAAGGCAGCATCGATCTGCTCGGGCGTCACGCCCAGACGATAGGCGACCGCGGCGGCCTTAACGGCATTTGGGACGGACTGCACGCCGGGAATGGCAAGCATGGTATCGATCGTCTCACCCTGGCCAAAATCGAGCGTAAAGACCGGACGGCCTTCGTCATCAACACGAATGTCGCAGGCGCGGACCTCATCGTCGTCCGAGACGCCGGCCAGCATCACGTCAATACCCGCAGGCTGGGCGAACGTATCGCGAATGAACGGCGTAAAGTCGTCCTCGCCGCCCAAAACCAGTAACGGCGAGAAGTCGCCGGCGGCGCACATGCCCTGGACAATCTCGGACTTGGCGCGGGCGATGTTCTCGCGGCTGCCCAGAATACCGATGTGGGAGGTTCCGATCTTGCTCACGATGGCAAGATTGGGGTTGGCAGACTGGGACAGGCGCTCAATCTCATGAAAATGGTTCATGCCCATCTCGAGCACCAGAACCTCGGTATCGGCCGGAGCAGAAAGCACCGTGAGCGGCATGCCAATCAGGTTGTTGAAATTGCCTTTGGTGGCCCAGACGCGATAACGCTTGGCGAGCACGGCGGCGAGCACGTCCTTGGTCGTCGTCTTGCCAATCGAACCGGTAATGCCGACGACCAGGCAGCCAAGCTCCAAGCGATATACATGCGCCAGGCGCAGCAAGAACTCCTCGGGGCCGTCGGTCATCAAGATGGCGCATCCCTTGTCCTGCGCCAGCGAAACCAGCTCGGCATCGGGCTCACGCGTCATCACGACGGCACCGGCACCCGACTCGATGGCACGGGAGGCAAAATCATTGCCGTCGACCTTTTCGCCGGGGAAGGCGACAAAGATCGTCCCCTCCTCGACCTGACGCGAGTCGATAACGCACCCGCGGCATACCCGATCGACTTCTTCCGTCACGGTTCGGGCCCCCGTTGAGGCCGCGAGGTTGTTGACGGCGATCTCTATCATTGCAGCTCCCCTGTAAACCTAATAATGCTATCGGCGTATTGTATCCCAGTGCCATGCGCGCGTGGTGCAGGGCATGTGAACACCCTTCAGATCAAACGGCAGACCACGCTCAAGATTCTAACCCCCTACTTCGTGCGCGGGATACCCAGCACGTCGAGCGCGTTGGCCATAATGGACTGGAATGGCACCGCGGCGGCATCCGAGCCGCTCGGCGTTCCATCGAGTGTGATATAGCACAGCACCTTGGGCGATTGTGCCGGTGCAAAGCCCATAAAGGACGACATGTAGTTCTCCTTGAGGTAACCGCCGTTCTCGTCAGCACGCTCGGCCGTACCGGTCTTGCCCGCCACGTCATAGCCATCGACCGCACCGCCAACGCCCGTGCCTTCGGACACGACCGTCTGCATGCACGATGTCACCTGGGCGGCAGCGTCCTCCGAAATCGCACGCTCGCCTTCGCCCCAGTCCTTCTCATCGCCCTTGCTGGACTTATAGAAGTGCGGAGTCATCATCACGCCGCCGTTCGCGATGCCGCCCACGGCACGTGCGACCTCAATCGGCGAGACAGACAGCGCCTGGCCAAAGCTCATCGAGCCCAGCGTGGCGCCGTCGTACTGGTCGCGCTCCTTGACGATACCCAGACTCTCACCCGGAAAATCGACACCGGAGCTATGACCGATGCCCCACTTGTCCACATAGGTGGCAAAATCATCGGCGCCGATCTTGCGTCCCACCAGGACAAAGCCCACATTGGACGAACGGCGCATCATTTCGCGCACGTCCATGGTCATGGTGTAGTCGCGCTTATCGGCGTCGGTAACGGTGTCGTCGCCAACCTTAATGCTCGCCGGCACCTCAAACGGCGTGCTCGAACGCACGGCGCCCAAGTCGAAGCCGGCACCGGCCACAAGTGTCTTAAAGACCGAGCCGGGCTCGTAGGCATCGGTAACCAGGCGCAAGTTCATGTCCTCGGTCTTGGCGTTTTCCAGATCGGTCTGGTCATATGTCGGATACGAGCATGCCGCCAGAATCTCGCCCGTCGTGGGATCGGTGACCAGGGCCGAGCCATTCTTGGCCTTGGTCTTTTCGACCGCCTCGGCCAGGGCGTCCTCAGCGGCACGCTGGATATTGACATCGAGCGTCGTCACGATGTCCACGCCGTCAACCGCCGCCACCTTTTTATAGGCGCCGCCCGCGATATAGCTACCGTCCCTCGCCCGCTCGCGCACCAGCGAACCGTTCGTTCCGGTCAAAAGCTTGTTGTACTGCTTCTCAAGGCCCGTCAGACCGTCGTTGTCCACGTTTACCACGCCAAGCACCTGCGATGCCAGGTTGCCATAAGGATATACGCGCTTCATGGCCTGCTCAAAGAGCACGCCTGGCAGGTTCTTTTTCTCCAGCGCCGCAGCATCGTCCTCGTCCACCTGGCGTTTGATATACACCCAGGTGCCATCGGACATAACGAGATCACGACAGGTTTTCTTATCGATGCCCGTAGCTTTGACCAGTGCCGAGACCGTCTTGTCAACATCCTCGATAAGCTGAGGATTCACGGCGATGTTGCGGCATTCGACCGACGACGTCAGCACGTTGCCGTTACGGTCGTAGATGGTACCGCGCTTGGCATACAGCGTCTGCGCAAGTAGGCGGCGCGCATCGGCACGCTCGCGCAGTTTATCGGCTTCGACAATTTGATAGTCGGCAAGGCGAAGGACGCCCAAGCCCAAGCCAAACCCGATGAAGCCCATGACGGCTTTGCGACGGGGCAGCGGCGTGCCCGTGAGCCATTCGGTCGACGAGCTCTTGCGCGGTCTGGTGTTATGCATTTGAGGACCACTCGAGCTACGGAGACGCGACGCGGGGTCGTTGCCATAGGACGGCCTCGCGTTATAAGATGGCCGACCCGTTCCTTGATAACCAGAACGTCCCCGCGATGAGGGACGTCCAGAACCGCGACCCCCGTCGGAACCGCGGCGATAGTCATTTGTCATACTCAGCTACCGTCTTGTTACTGAGCGGTCGCGGTCGAGCTAGCGCCCGCGGCTGCATCCTGCGAAAAATCAAGTGTAACGCTCTCGCTGGGCTCCACCATGCCATAAGCGCCCGCAAGGTCGCGAATGCGCGTGTCGGCACCATAGACCGAATGCATGACCTCCAGGTCGGAGCTCTCATCGGTCGCCTTCTCGAGCGTGTTGGTAAGCGCGGCGTTGCTGTTGAGCACCTGGGCCGTAACGCCGGCGAGCGCCACACGGGCGACACCGATCGTCATGAAGATGGCCGCAATGATGCAAAACGTTTTAAGAACGCTCATGAAAACCGGGCTTACCGCCTGGTTTGCCTGACGGCCCGCGCCCGTGTAGACATCAAAGCGCGGCGTGCGCTGCTCGCGGGGAGCAACGGGGGCCTGCGGTGCCTCACGATAGGCGGGCATGGCGCTCATATCATAGGCGAGTGCTGCGTTTGAAGTGTTGTAGCCCATGATATGCCGCCTCCCATCCCGAGTACGTTGGTAGTGTGTTTAAGCTTCGTTTATGGTGCGAGCGGGAGGTCCAATATCGCGCGGTCGCGTCTACAGACGCTGCGCCACGCGGATCTTGGCTGATCTCGCCCGAGGGTTGCGCGCAACCTCATCGGGTTGGGCAACCAAGGGTTTGCGGGTGATGACCTTGAGTATCGGCACGTTGCCGCACACGCACACCGGAATCTCCGGCGGACACGTGCACCCCTGGCCCATCTCCTTAAAGTGGTTCTTTACGATACGGTCCTCGAGCGAGTGATACGAGATGACGCAGATGCGTCCGCCCGGGTTGAGCCACCTGGTGGCGGCGTCTAGCCCTCGCTCGAGCACATCGAGTTCGTGATTGACCTCGATGCGAATGGCCTGGAAACTTTTCTTGGCTGGGTGTCCGCCATGCCGACGAGCGGCAGCGGGGATACCAGCTTTGATGATCTCGACAAACTGACCGGTGGTTTCGATCGGCTCATGCTCGCGGCGGCGCACGATCTCACGCGCGATCTGCGAGGCGAACTTCTCTTCGCCGTAGACGCGTAGAATCCGGGCGAGGTCGTGTTCGTTATAGGTGTTGATGACCTCAGCTGCGTTTAAGGTGTTGTTACCCGGATCCATCCGCATGTCCAATGGGGCGTCCTCGTTGTACGAAAAGCCCCTGCCAGGGATATCGAGTTGCGGCGACGAAACGCCCAAGTCGAACAGGAAGCCATCGACCCCGGGCACCTCGGCCGAGCAAAGCAGCTCGTCCAAGTCGCCGAAGTTGCCCTTCAGCAGCTGGTGCGGTACGCCGGGAACCTCGCGGTCCAGACGGGCGCCAGCGGCCTCGAGGGCCATGTCGTCCTGATCGACGCCGAGCAAAAGGCCGGTCTCCCCCACCTGCGCGGCCATCTTTACCGAATGGCCGGCACCGCCAAGGGTGCAGTCGCAGACGACGGAGCCGCTCTTGAGCTGCAGCGACTCAAGCACTTCGCCGAGCATGACAGGTTCATGCCGATATTCTTGTGTCAAGATCCCACGCTCCATCCGTTACTCGTGCCTTGCCCTTACGAGAAGAAGAGGTCCAGCAGGGCCTCGTCATCATCGTCCTCATCGGCCGTAGCGCGGTCCCAAACCTCAAGGTGGTCGTAGTTGCCCACAACCGTGACCTCGCGGTCGAGGTTCGCCTGCTTGCGGAGAGACTCAGAAAGACCGATACGACCCGCGCTGTCCACATCCATCGACGTGGTGCGCTTGTTGATCGCCCTCATGAGCTTCTGGTCGTTGATGTCACGCGGGTTAAAACCCTCGTGGTCCTCACGACCCGCGAAGAGTCCTTCGACCCACTTATCGAAGGCCTCGGCAGAGAACACGTACAGAGCATCGACATCCAGGGCTTTAAACACGCGAACGTGCTCTCCAAGCTCCTCACGAAGGGGTGCAGGCAGGGACAGACGACCTTTTGCATCGAGATTGCGCTCGTATGCACCCGTCATTCCCATGTGCGCCCTCCCCTCGGTTACTCAGATGGCACGTACGCGGGGAACCACCCCGCCTGTCGACGTCATCAATAATATGGGGAACCGCCCCATTTTTCAACACCTTTCCCCACCCCTTCCCCCACCCCGCCCCACCACTCCACACGCTATATGCTGTAAAACACCCCCGAGCATATGTTCGAAAACACAATATGTTGTGTTTGCAGCAAAGGCGGGATGCCACCTGTAGAACCACGCCCGCGAACCTCAACCTTCAAGTTGACCTTGAGGCGATTTTTATGTCCCTTTACACGCCGTTCACATCGCCCCCAAACTCCCCCACCCACGGCGCACACGGCCCACCACCGCGTCGGTGTCTGGCGAAAAATGGGACGGGCCCCAGATTGCCCATGCGCGCAAAAGTACGTCTCGGCAATCTGGGGCCCGTCCCCCTTAATATTTATAAATATGCAGGTCAGCGACGTACTAGCGATGTGCCAGCGGATGCGCCGCCAGATAGACCTCGGTCAGTTGCGTGCGGTCAACATGCGTGTAGACCTGCGTGGTCGAAATATCGGCATGGCCCAAAACCTCCTGCAGCACACGCAGGTCGGCACCGCCCGCGAGCATGTGGGTGGCAAAGGAGTGGCGCAAGGTATGGGGATGGAGCCCCACCAGCCCCACCTGACGCCCATACCGCTCGCATATCGCATGCACGGCCTGGCGCGACAGGCGACGTCCGTTCTTATTTAAAAAGACCGCCGAGGTCTCGGTCCCGTGAGCATGGGCGGCCAGGAGCGTGCGCCCGTCACCTATATAGTGTGTCAAGGCGCGAGCCGCGCTTCCCACCAACGGGGATAGACGCTCCTTGGAGCCCTTACCGCGCACCAGGACAAACCCGTCATCGATATGGATATCGCCCACATCGAGCCCAACCAGCTCACTCACGCGCAAGCCGCAACCGTAAAGCACTTCCAAGATGGCATGATCGCGCAGTCCCATCTCGCCCTCGGGAAAGTCTTGATCGAGCAGTGCCGAGACATCCTCCACCGAAAGGTATTCCGGCAGGCGATCTGCCTTTTTGGGCAGGCGCAACGCCGCCGTCGGGTTTTGGGCCACGGCCCCATCGCGCACCAAAAAGGCATGTAGGCCCTTCACGGCAGCAAG
This sequence comes from uncultured Collinsella sp., assembly GCA_934630735.1. Lineage (GTDB taxonomy): Bacteria > Actinomycetota > Coriobacteriia > Coriobacteriales > Coriobacteriaceae > Collinsella. The sequence goes on from CAKTWK010000048.1 coordinate 6,968, forward strand.
CGCGCGCTCCACCGAGGCATCGGAATAGCCTCCGTCGCGGCGATCGGCAACAAAGCCCTCCACGACCTGACGGCTCACATCTTCAAAAGACGCAATGTCAGCCCGCTCCAGATAGGCGCAGTACGTCGTCAGGTCACGACGGTATGCCGCAATCGTATTGTGCGCCAAACCCCGCTCGACCGCGAGGTAATCGAGATACTCCCCCGCCGCCACAGCGAGCGACGAGGGAGTAGCTTCGGTATGTTCTTGGTTCGCCGGCACCCTTAGTCCGTAGCGAGGTTCATGGGCGTCACCTGCAGGCGATCGACACCCTCGTGCTGACCGATCGAGGCGCGCACGAACTCGCGGAACAGCGGCTGCGGATTGGTCGGGCGGCTCTTGAACTCGGGGTGAGCCTGGGTGGCCACATACCACGGATGCACGTCGCGCGGCAGCTCGACCATCTCGACCAGACGCTCGTCGGGCGAAAGACCCGAGATAACCAGACCGGCGTCCTCGAGCTGGTCGCGGAAGGCGTTGTTGAACTCAAAGCGGTGACGGTGACGCTCGTAGACGAGATCCTCGCCATAGGCCTCGCGCGCGAGGGAATCGGCAGCAAGCTTGCACGGATAGGCGCCCAGGCGCATGGTGCCGCCCTTCTCGGTCACGTCCTCCTGCGAGCTCATCAGGTCGATGACACTATACGGGCCATCCGGATCGAACTCGGAAGAGCTGGCGCCGGCAAGGCCGACGACGTTGCGGGCAAATTCGCACACGGCCACCTGCATACCCAGGCAAATGCCCAGATACGGAATCTTGTGCTCGCGGGCGAACTCGGCCGCGAGGATCTTGCCCTCCAGGGCACGCTTGCCAAAGCCGCCGGGGACCAAGATGCCCGAGGCGTCACCCAGGACCTCGGAGACGTTCTGCTCGTCGAGGCTCTCGCCATCGACCAGCTGCACGTCAACGTGGCGATCGTAGAACACGCCCGCGTGGTGCAGGGCCTCGATAACCGACAGGTAGGCATCGGGCAGCTGCGTATACTTGCCCACGACGGCGATCTTCACCTTGTCGGCGTGCTGGTTGGCATGGTTCTGCTTGCGCAGGAACTCGTTCCACGCACTCATGTCGCGCTCACGCGGGTCCAGACCCAGACGCTCGCAAATGCGCAGGTCAAAGTCCTGCTCGGCGAGCAGCTGCGGAACATCGTAGATGCTCGCGCAGTCCTCGTTGGTAAAGACACAGTCGGTATCGACGTCGCAGAAGCTTGCGATCTTGCCGCGGATGGCATCGTCGATATGGTGGTCGGAGCGCAAAACGATAATATCGGGCTGGATACCAAAGCTGCGGAGCTCCTTGACGGAGTGCTGCGTCGGCTTGGTCTTGACCTCGTGGGCGGCGGCGATATAGGGAACGAGCGACACATGGATGTAGCAGACGTTCTCGGGGCCGGCCTCCTTGCGATACTGGCGAATGGCCTCGACAAACGGCTGCGACTCGATGTCACCGATGGTGCCGCCCAACTCAGTGATGACCACGTCGGAGCCGGTCTGCTCCTCAATACGACGGAACTTATCCTTAATGGCGTTCGTGACGTGCGGAATCACCTGCACGGTGCCGCCCAAAAAATCACCGCGACGCTCACGGGCGATCAGGCTCTTATAGATGGCACCAGTCGTAAAGTTGGAATCGCGGGTCAGGTTCTCGTCGATAAAGCGCTCGTAGTGGCCCAGGTCCAGATCGGACTCGTAGCCGTCCTCGGTCACAAAGACCTCGCCATGCTGGAACGGGCTCATGGTGCCGGGGTCGACGTTCAGATACGGGTCGGCCTTTTGCATCGTTACTTTGTAGCCACGCGACTTGAGTAGACGGCCCAGCGAGGCCGCGGTAATACCCTTGCCCAGAGACGAAACCACGCCGCCGGTCACGAACACATGCTTGGTCATATTGAGTTACCTGCGCTTCCCGTAGAAGTTGTCCATACACATCTTACGGGTCTTCATTGTAATACTCGCGACGCGCGACGCGCGCAATTTTTCTTACGCGCAATCGCATTTCTCCATCTCGAAACAAAACGCCGTCCGGTTGCCCAGGCGGCGTCGTTTCCACTATGAATGCGCGCTGTTATCGATCGGCGAGTTCGTCCTTGATCAAGTCCTGCACGAGCATACCGGCACGGATGCCCTTTAGATACCACTCGCCACGCTCCGTGAGACAAATACCATTTGCGAGCTGGCCGCCGTCGTCGCTGTAGCGCGAGACGACCTCGATAATGTCTTCGGATTCCAAGCGCTCAATTGCCGCGCGGGCGCGATACGGGGACACCCCCACACGCTCGGCAAGCGTCTTGCGCGAAAAGCCATAAAATCCGCCGTTGTCTTCGGACTGCTGTGCGATCTCCATCAGCACCTGCACCTCGACACGCTTCATATCGTTGACACTCGCACGACCCTTGCCAGCCATGGCAGCCTCCTCAAACCGAGCACGGGCATCACTTGCACCGCGCGCGACCGGCACACCCCATGATGGCCGGCAACACCCATCATGCGGCATCCCCGCAAAAGGATGAAACAGTTAGGGTTATTGTATACCGCCCAAATCGCTTATAGGCAGGTAAACGAGCTAATTTTAGGTTAAACGGTAGCTTTGTTGATAAAAGGGGCACACCGAATGCATACCCGATGCGCCCCTTTCGGACCAAGTTATCCAGGCTTAGCGGTGGAAGAAACCACGGCGCTCGAACTTGGGCTCGCAGCACACGTTGATGCCCAGCTTGCGCAACACCGTCTCGTCCGTCGGCGAGATGATCACGCTAAAGAAGGCATCGCAGCCGCGCAGCTGCTCCAGGCCCGAAAGGACGCGGGCCGCCGTCTCGCTCGTTGCCGAGGTGATCGAGAGCGCCATAAGCGTCTCGTCGGTGTGCAGGCGCGGGTTCTTGCTACCCAGGAAATGCGTCTTGAGCTTGCTGATAGGCTCGATCGCCTCATCGCTAATGACCTCGAGCTCAAGGTCAACGCCCGAGACATGCTTAAGTGCATTCATGATGAGCGAGCTCGCGGCGCCCAGGCGCGTGGAAGTCTTGCCGGTCACCACGGAGCCGTCGGGCATGACCATGGCGCCGACGGGGCCACCCGTCAGCTGCTCCCTGGTAAGGGCGGCCGAGCGTGCCGGCGAGTAGTTCTTATCGATACCGGCCTTCTTCATAATGAGCTTGAGACGATCAACTTGCTCATCGCCCACACCGGTGCGGCGCACGGCCTCGACCGCAGCAAAGTAGCGGCGGACGATCTCCATCTTGGAGGCATCGCGGCAGGCATCGTCATCGGTGATGGCAAAGCCGACCATATTTACACCCATGTCGGTGGGGCTCTGGTAGGGGCTCTCCCCCAAAATCTTTTCCATCAGGGCATGGACCACCGGGAAAGCCTCGACGTCACGGTTGTAGTTGACCGTGGTCTTGTTGTAGGCCTCCAAGTGGAAGGAGTCGATGATATTGGCATCGTCGAGGTCGGCCGTGGCGGCCTCATAGGCGATGTTGACCGGATGCGTGAGGGGCAGATTCCAGACCGGGAACGTCTCGAACTTGGCGTAGCCGGCGGCGGTGCCGTGCTTGTGCTCGTGATAGAGCTGAGACAGGCAGGTGGCGAGCTTGCCCGAGCCGGGGCCGGGAGCGGTGACCACGACGAGCGGACGAGTGGTCTCGACAAACTCGTTCTTGCCATAGCCGTCGTCGGAAACGATCAGATCGACATCGTGCGGATAGCCCTCGATGGGATAGTGCAACTTGGCGGGAATGCCGAGCGCGTTCAGGCGATTGCGGAAGACGTCGGCGGCGGGCTGGCCGGCGTACTGGGTGATGACCACGGCCGCGACAGCAAAACCGTTGCCGCGGAACAGGTCGACCAGGCGCAAAACGTCCTCGTCATAGGTAATGCCCAGGTCACCGCGAGCCTTGTTCTTCTCGATGTGGTTCGCGTTAATGGCGATGATGACCTCGACGTCGTCGGCTATGCTCTTGAGCATGCGAAACTTGCTGTCCGGCTCAAAACCCGGCAGCACGCGGCTCGCGTGATAGTCGTCAAACAGCTTGCCGCCAAACTCCAAATACAGCTTGCCGCCAAACTGCGAGATGCGCTCCTTAATATGAGCGGCCTGCAGCTCGATATACTTCGCGTTGTCGAAACCCTGACGCATGTATGGCTCCCGTCCCGTTTCCATTTAATGTCTTAGGCGATTATAACGGAGCCTGCCCTCCCCGATGCCCAGGCCATCAACAGGCACCAACCAAACACGCCATCGATAAGTTGCGGTGAAATAGCTCCTGTTTAACCCCTCAAGACGGCCAAACGGGAACTATTCCACCGCAACTTCCCCTTTTGGCGCAAAGTAACCTGACCCCTTTGCACCAACAGCAGAAACGTCGCGGGCAGAGAACGGACAGCGAACAGGCACCAGAGCGAGCAAGCCGCCCCCTGCGCCAACAATGGCAGCGCCGCAGGTTGAGCATAAGTCAGCGAAAGCCCACCAGAGCGAGCAAGGTGACGTGAAAGAGGAGGGCATAGGCCTTTTGGCCATGCCCGACGATTGAACGTCAGATTGCCGCTCTGGCGGGCTTGCAG
>CAKTWK010000049.1 GCA_934630735.1 uncultured Collinsella sp.
GATGGACGGGGATAGCCCGATTATTTTCCGGTTCGACGAACAGCCGATCGTGTCAAACTTGGTCTAACAGAGCCAAACAAAAAGGCCGAAGCCCCAAGGAGCTTCGGCCTTTGCTTTCTCGCTGTAGGCGTAACGCAACTTATCGATTCTCGATGCTGCCGATGTTTTTGAGCTCGATGGAGATGAGGCCGTTGGGTTCGTTGACGAACTCGATGTACTCGGAGTTCGAGCCCATCTCGGCCGGAAAGCTGATCTCGATGCCCGTATCGGTACGAATCTTGTGGTTGCGCACGGCCGCACGCTCGACCTGCTTGCGCTCCACGGGCACACGCTCGGGCACCTTCTCTTCGGTCAGCGCCGCACGCACGCTCTCCTTGATGACCGGCTCGTCCTCAAAGACCTCATCGACGATATCCCAGGGCGGCAGTTCCTCATCGTCCTCAACCTTCTCGGCAACGGCAGCCTTAACCTTAGCGAGCGCTACGGCTGTATTGGCACCGTGCTCCTCGGCGACTTCCTCGACCACGCGCGTCACGGTGTCGATGACCTCCTTGCCCGACACGCCCGTATCGCACTGCAGCAGACCGTCGGGAATGAGCATGCGGTCTTCGCCGGCAATCTTGCGCTTCTTGTCTACGTAGCCGATCTCCATGGTGCTCGCGCGCACGATGGCATAGCTCGGCACCTTCTGCGAGGGGTTCGGCAGGATAGCGTAATGACGCGCGATGTCGTTGCGCACCTCCCCCTCCTCGCGGCCCACTTCGTGCATAAAAGCCTGCTTGGAGCCCAGCAGCATCACGGCAAACCAGCGGGCATCCTCATCGTCGTCAAAATCGGCCACGAGCACGTCGGTGGACTCGGCTTTCTCGGCTTTGGTGAGCTCGGAGGAGATAAACTCTGCAATCTGCTGCGACAGGTCCACGAACTCGCGCTCGCCAAAGAAATAGCCCTTGAGCTCGCCGCCAAACGCAGAGTTCTCGGCAAACGTGGCGCGTTTATTGTCGGCCGAGGTACGTGCGCGGCGCAGATGCGTGGTCACGAAGTTGCGCACGGTGCGGCTCTCGATATCGAGCTCGCGCTGGCTCATAACGTTGACGGCAGAGTCAAAGTCCAGGATATGCAGAATCGCGTGATTGATTTTCATATACGGCATTCCGTTCTAGATCGATTTCGGCACGAACCAGTATAGCGGTCGAGCCCGCCCCAGGCGCATCGAAGCTTGGTGCATCGGGGACAGGTTGCCTTGCACCAATGGTTAGCGCAGGAGCTCGGACTGCCAAGCCTCGAGCTGTTCTGCCAAACTCTTGCCGGCAGCGGGCATGTCGATCTGGGGTCGTTTGGGCAGCAGTGCGCATTTAAGGATTGCCACGATGGTCTGCGAGACAAAGCGTCGCGTATCCTCGTCAAAGCCTTGCGCAGCCTGGAGCATCACGGGCAGGCTCTCGCGCAGATTCCCGGCGATATCCGCAAACCGCTCAGCACCCGTAGCCTCAAACACGGAGAACAACGCATCTACAAAACGCTCGCGCTCGCTAGGTGACACTGCAAGCAGCATCTCGCGAATGGAGCCATCAACGTATCGAGCACCAGCGGACAGGCGCTCACAGTACACGAAGTCGCGATCATCAACCACCCAGCTAAAGGGATTATGCTGCAGCAGGCTGAACTCGGTGCTCTCAACGATGGCGTAGTCCTCCTGTGTCTCGAACATCATGCCAAAGATCGACGACCGAGGTAGCGTCTTGTCGATTCGACCGGAAAGATCGGCAAAGGCGTTGCCGTTCAGAAACTCCTCGACGAAGCCCGGACCATCATGGGAATACACCCGTTCGATTCGCTCACGGGCGACATCGGAGCACATCGCCGCACCGTACACCGCAAGGTTTCCACCCTTGGAATGACCTCCGCACAAAAGCGGCCCGTCAATCGCATCCGCTGCCTCGTCCACATAGCGCGCCGCAGATTCCTGGGAGGGCACGGGACACCGGAACGCCATGTTGAAGTCCTCTTTCCAGCCCACAATCGTGCTGTCGGTCCCCCGGAAGGAAAGATAGCTAAACCCCGCCGGAAACCGGAACGCCATGGCTGCAAACTGCTCTGTCGCCACCACATCGCTCACGGCACGATAGCCGCAAACGTGCACGCCACGGTAGCGAGGGCTTGCTGCCACGGCCTCCAACAAGGCCCTGCTCCCCTCTGGATCCCACAGGTCGCCAATCATGTCCCGGTAGCACTCGGCACGAAGCAGCTCGCGTACGTCTAGGCCCTGCCAGTTCGTCAGCTCCGCCATAACACCCGGCAAACGCAAATAGGACAACCACGCAAAGACCAGGCTATCCACCGCACAGAACGGCCGTTCCTCAAACGGGTCAAACGCCGTCTGGGCATAGGTCAAAAAATTAGGCGAATCCGACATGGCCCTCCCATCAACTATGGTGCATTGGGGTCAGGTTACTTTGCACCAAAAAGGCGCCCGGGCCGTGTGGGCTCGGACGCCTTCATTGTAGCTTTTCGCTCTAGCGAGCTTGATTTAGCAGGAGAAGTCGACGCTGTCGATGATGTCCTTGAGGGCCTTGGCGGAGGCGGTAAGCTCATGCTGCTCGTCATCGTTCAGCGGCACGGGGACGCGGCAGACGACGCCGTCGCGGCCGACGACGGTCGGCATGGAGATGGCAAGATCGGACAGTCCATACTCGCCCACCATGAGCGAGGAAACGGGCAGAACGGTCTGCTCGTCACGCATAACAGCGGTGCAGATGCGCTTGACGGCCATGGCGACGCCGTAGTAGGTGGCGTGCTTCTTCTCGATGATGGTGTAGGCGGAGTTTTTGACGTCCTCGGCGATGCGCTTCTCGGCAGCCTCATGCTCCAGATGACCGTGAAGCTCGCAGAAGGTGTTCAGCGGAACGCCGGCAACCTGAGCGCTGGACCAAGCGACAAACTCGGAGTCGCCGTGCTCACCCATGACATAGGCCTGGACATCGCGCGGGTCGACCTCGACATGGGCACCAAGCATCTGCTGCAGACGGCCGGTGTCGAGCACGGTACCGGAACCGATGACGTGGCCCTCGGGCAGGCCGGACATCTTGATGGCGGCGTAGGTCAGAACATCGACCGGGTTGGAGACGATGAGCAGAATGCCGTCGAAGCCGGACTTCTTAATCTCGGGGATAATGGACTTAAAGATGTTGACGTTCTTGTTGACCAGGTCCAGACGGGTCTCACCGGGCTTCTGGGCAGCGCCAGCGGTGACGACGATCATGGCGGCGTCGGCGACATCGGAATAATCGCCGGCGTAGATCTTCATCGGCTCGGCAAACGTCATGCCGTGCGCGATATCCAAAGCCTCACCCTCGGCGCGGTTCTTGTCCACGTCGATGAGGACCATCTCGGAGAACAGACCGCTCTGCATCAGCGCGAACGCCGAAGACGAACCGACGAAACCGCAGCCGACAATAGCGACCTTCTTCTCGTTAACCATTAGAAACTCCCATCTCTCTCCACAAACAAGCCGCCCGGGAACGACCCGAGCGGCTTGCCGTAATCCCAATACATCCAATCGGGACTTTGATTATGCTCCTATTCGCAGCCAAAAATCGACCGTTTACCGAAATTGTTTGCAGAATTCGTAAAATAACTGCACGAAATAGGTTTCTAATACAGGCCCGCCTCGCGAATGGCCTCGACAGCCAAAGCGATCTGATCGGGCGGCAGGACCAGTGCCATACGCACGTGCCCCTCGCCCGAAGGGCCAAAGCTCGCGCCCGGCGTCACCACAACGCCGGCCTTCTCCATGAGCTCCTCGCAAAACGCCATGGAATCGGTGCGACCACCGGGAAGCTTGGCCCACACAAACATAGAACCATGCGCGTTGGGACGCTCCCAGCCCAGGCCCTCAAGACCGTCGCACAGGGCATCGCGGCGTTCCTGGTACTTCAGACGCTGCGCCTCGACCTCATCGCGCGGACCGTTCAGGCACGCGATGGCGGCCTTCTGAATCGGGAAGAACATACCGAAGTCGATCTGGCCGCGCAGCTTGGCAAAGGCAGAGACCACGTCCTCGCGGCCGACCAAAAAGCCGATGCGCGCGCCGGTGACGTTAAACGACTTAGAGAGCGAGAAGAACTCCACGCCCACCTCGAGCGCGCCGGGATACTGCAAGAAGCTGCCGCCCGGCTCGCCGTCGAACACGATGTCGGAGTACGCGTTGTCATGAACGATCAACAGATCATGCTCGCGGGCAAAGGCGATAATCTCCTCGTAGACCTCGGGCGTGCCCACCGAGCCGACCGGGTTCGCGGGCAGCGACACGATCATATACTTGGCACGATCGGCCACCTCGGGATCGATACCCGCCACATAGGGCAGGTAATTATGCTCGGCAACCAGCGGATAGTATTCGAGCTTGGCATCGGCGATCTTGGCACCCGCCTCAAAGACCGGGTAGCACGGATCGGGAACCAGAATGGTGTCACCCGGATCGAGCAGGGCCAGGCCCAAATGGCCCACGCCCTCCTGCGTGCCGTTGCACGACTGCACCATAGACGGCGTAATGCCCGAAACGCCAAAGCGACGCTCATAGTAATCGCACACGGCTTGCTTGAGTTCGGGCAGGTCGCGCAGGGCATACTTCCACATCTCGGGGTCCTGGGCCGCTTGCGTGAGCGCCTCGACCACGTGGTCGTACGGCTTAAAGTCGGGCGTGCCCACGCTCATGTTGTAAATGGTCTTGCCCTGAGCCTTCAGCGCAAGCAGTTTGTTGTTGAGCGAGGCGAAGACCTCCGCGCCAAAGCGGTCGAGACGGTGCGATGCCTGCATGGTGCCACCTTTCGATATGAAAAACGCGGCGCTCCGACAAGAGCGCCGCGCGATACGGGCCATCAGATTGCAAAAGTGTAACGCTTGCACCCGCTGTTTTGGTTCAATTTGGCAACCTTAGTCCATCGGATTGAGCGCGTCAATCTGGGCGAGCCACAGGCGCGAGCTGGCGTCACTCGGCATGCGCCAATCGCCGCGCGGGCTGAGCGTGACCGAGCCCACCTTGGGGCCATCGGGCAGGCAGCTGCGCTTAAACTGCTGGGCAAAGAAGCGACGATAGAACGTACGCAGCCACGTGTGGACGGTCTTGGCGTCGTAGACACCCTCGAAACTCTTGAGCGCCATGCGGTAGATCTTGCCCGGCTCAAAGCCAAAACGCAGCAGGTAGTAGAGGAAGTAGTCGTGCAGCTCGTACGGACCCACCAAATCCTCGGTCTTCTGCGCAATCTCGCCATCGCCCGTGGGCGGCAGAAGCTCGGGGGACACCGGCGTATCAAGGATGTCGAGCAAGACCTCGGCAATACGCCCGCCAAAGACATCAGCCGCATAGCGCACCAGATGGCGTACAAGCGTCTTGGGCACGCTCGCGTTGACGGCGTACATGCTCATGTGGTCGCCGTTATAGGTAGCCCAGCCGAGCGCCAGCTCCGACAGATCGCCCGTACCGATGACAAAACCACCAGCCTGGTTGGCCAAATCCATCAGAATCTGCGTACGCTCGCGAGCCTGGCTGTTCTCGTAGGTCACGTCCTGCACAGCAGGGTCATGCTCGATATCCTTAAAGTGCTGCTCCACGGCCGCGTGAATCGAAACCTCGCGGAAGCTCACGCCCAGGTCTCGGGCAAGCGACTCGGCATTCGACTTGGTGCGATGCGTCGTGCCAAAGCCGGGCATGGACACGGCAGTGATACCGGTGCGCGGCAGCCCCAGTGCATCGAAGGCACGCACGGTCACAAGCAGTGCCAGCGTGGAATCCAGGCCGCCCGAAAGACCGATGACTGCAGCTTTGGTGCCCGTGTGGGCAAGGCGGGTCTTGAGGCCAGCAGTCTGCAGATTGAGAATAGTCTCGCAACGCTCGGCCAGATCACCGTGGTCGGCCGGCACAAAAGGCGCGCGAGGGAAAACGCGGTCGATATCGCAGGCATCGCGCAGGACAGACTCTTTGGCCAGCACGCCCTCAAAAGAGAACTCAACGGTCGTGGCCTCCGGCGCATCGTCCGCGCGCGTCCACGTCGTCGAGCGACGGCGCTCGGCAACCAGGCGGTCAAGGTCAACGTCGGCGATGGCCATATCACAGGTAAGCAGCTTGGTCGCGGCGAGCTTGGAGCCGTTTTCGTAGACAAGGTTCTCGCCCGCAAAGACCATGTCGGTCGTGGACTCGCCCTCGCTCGCATCTGCATAGGCATAGGCACAGTACAGCCGTGCACTCTGATTGGAGATGAGACTGCGGCGATAGTCTGCCTTACCGATAATCTCGTCAGAGGCCGACGGGTTGAGAATCACCGTGGCACCGGCAAGCGCCATCTCGGTCGAAGGAGGTGCCGGCACCCACAGGTCCTCGCAGACCTCAATACCGAGCACCAAATCCTCGGCGTCCTCATCGCAGCAGCGGTAGACAAGCCCCGAACCCAGCGGGACCGGACCCTGACCGGCAAATTCAACCCACACGGGATCCGCAGGCGCCGGAGCAAACCAGCGGCGCTCGTAGAACTCGCCATAGTTGGGCAGATACTTCTTAGCCGTAAGGCCCAAAAGCTCGCCCGCACAGCACACGGCCGCGCAGTTGTAGATGTTTTCGGCCACCGCAACGGGAAGGCCGACGGTAAAGACAATCGGCAGCTCGCGGGTTTCATCGAGGATATGCACCAGAGCAGCCTCGCAGGCATGCAGCAATGTGCGGTTATGGAACAGATCGGCCGCGGTATAGCCGGTCAGGTTAAGCTCGGGCAGCGCCAGTGCGCGAACGCCGCGCTCGGTAGCCTCGCGAACAGCCGCCAGCGCAACCTCGGCATTGCCCTCGACATCGGCCACGCGAATCCGCGGCGACGCCGCCGCCACACGCAAAAAGCCGTCGTTCTTAACTTGACCGTTTAGAAAATCGTTCATGCGAGCTCCAACATATTCGTTTAGCCGCGGTGAGCGGCGGCGATAAAGTCCGCTTCCATTGTACTGTCAAGTTCATTCAGTGCTGATGGGACGGGCTCATGCTTAAAATTGGAAAAGGGAAGCCAGGATGGCGTTTAACAGTAGAACGAAATCTCGTCCACGAGGAAAAATGCCTTCCATTTAGAGCAGATCAATTCATGCTGAGCGGCGATAATTTCACAGAGGTCGTCAAGCGTGCTCCGGGGGATTTTCGCTTTGTTATTAGCGACAATGCAACCTCCCCTACGAGTCAGCCAGATTTTGGCCGAGTTATCTGAAGGCGCCCCCTTGCAAACATGGACATGGATTGGCTCGCCCGCTTCGTTGGACCAAAAGAAGACCCTATAGCCGCCAATAAGAAAAAGGCTAGGCAACTTTAGCTCCTCCGTTTGCGGCGTAGCGATACAACAGGTGAGCGTTATTGCTCAGAAAAGTCTCAAATCCTCGCTTCTCCTCGTCGGTGAAACGCCCCTCCCACATGGTCCAATTGTAAGAAGGCAACTCACAGCGAGCGGAGTCGAAGCCCTCTGCCGTCGGTCGTTCAAAATGCACGATAACCTTTTCGATATCGCCATCTGTAATCAGGTCAGAATGAATGACCTCGGTACCGTCTTCGAATGTCATATACGGGTACATCACGTAAACCACCTCGCAATCGTAAGTCCAGTTTAGCATCAAGCTATTTCGCCAAAGACGGCAAGCCCCCTTGATGAGTTGATGGTATCTGTTAAATGTCATGTACGATTCACATCTGGTGGGTACCCTGATGGCTAAACGAAACGAAGCAGATTTACACCGGGAGGACCCCGTATGACAACCAAGTACACCGACGCGCCGCGTACGCGCGTCATGACACCGGCCGCGCTCAACAACGGCGTGCACGAGAACCATTCCATCGGACAAACCATGGCCATCGCGCCCAAAAAGGGCCTGTTCGACGACATTTCCATTCCCCAAATCATCGCCGGCGCCGCAGCTGCTGCCACGAGCGTCGCGCTTGCTTCCAAGATCGGCATCGCTGGTTCAGTAATTGGTGCCGCCGTGAGCTCGGTCATCACCGTTGTGTCCTCGCAGGTCTACCGCCACTTTATCTCTGCCAGCGCCGAAGCCCTCAAAGGTACGCACGCCGCCGACGACTACCCCGCCGGTGCTTATGAGCCCGTTGAGTTAAATGCCGAGGAGCACTTGGGCGGCGCCGCGACTACGCAGGAGATGCGCCAAATTGCGGGGCGCGCGACCACGGCGCGCGTCGCCCCCGACAGCCTGCGCGCCAAGGCGGCAGCAGAGCGCAGCCAGACGCAAAAGAAGGTCATCGTCTTCTCGATCGCCATCGCCATCGTCGCGGTCATCGCCTGCGCCGGCGCCATCCTTATCACCACTGCCGGTGAGGGTCTGGGCGAGCGTCCCGAGCCAATCCTGTCGTCGCGCACGACCGAGAGCGATGCAAATGGCAACACCCAGTCGCAGGATCAGCAGGCACAGACGGACGACACGCAAGACAGTTCTGCCTCTGCCAATTCGTCCTCGAACACCCAAAACCAATCGCAGGGCACCGATTCCTCTACGGCCAACAGCGGTACGCAATCCGGCACGACCGACTCAAGCCAAACGACTGACGGCTCTCAACCGAGCACGGGCGACCAGACGAGCGACACCACGTCGGGAACGGGCACAGTAAACAGCAGCAACAGCAATTCGAGTGGCACCACATCGGGCACGGCATCTGACAGCTCAAGCCAAGGCACGACATCGGGCAACTAGGCACTGCATCCCCAGATAGGCAACCTGTACAACGGGCGCGAATCGACAGCGGTTCGCGCCCGTTTGCCTTGGGCGCCGTCATGGCGAGCGCCATGCGATGGTAAGATGCTTTACATGTGTAAAGAGGAGATTTGCCATGAGCAAGACAATAGTTAGGCCCACGCTTTCGCTGGGCAACCACATCTATCTGTATCGCCTGCTGCGCGACACGATTGGGTGCGGTAAGCAAACGTTTATGACGCAGGTCGAGGAGGCGCTCGCCGCCGGCAACATGGCCGCTTATGACCTGGGCTTCGAGTCCACGCGCGAGCTGCTCGAGGAACTCGACGACTGCATTAAGCTGACTGTCTTTAAGGGCGGTCGTCTGTATGCCACGGTCATCGCCAACGAGGCCTGGGATACCGCCCTTGCCAAGGGCGAGGACAAGCCCAAGGCTGCCAAGGGCGCCAAGCAGTCCTACAAAAAGAAGAAACGCGGTGAGAAGGACCTCAAGGCCGTGCGCCCCAAGCACGTTAAGCGTCCCGAGCCCGAGCCCGTGGCCGAAGTCGCTCCGGAGCCAGAGCCCGAGACAGAGATCGAAGTCTCTATTGAGGTAACAGCAGAAGCCGAAGCCGAAATCACCGCCACGACCGATCCCGAAGTCATATCCGAGCAGGAAGCAACTGTGGAGCTCAACGAAGCGCCCAAGTCGACGACCGAAGAAGCCGCTGACCAACCCGAGACGCCTGCGTTCCAAAACAGCGATGTCTTTGGCAACGAGGCCGAGGACGATCGGCCCGAAGAACTCGCAGAACAGGACGCTACCGAGGCGGCATCGGAGCCCGAGGCACCGCAGCCCGCCATCTCGCTCACGGTCGTCTATGACCCCGAGAACGCCAATGCCGGCATCACCACCATGGCCTCCACACCGGTCGAGGCAAAGCCGTCTGTCGAGGCGGAGGACGCCCCGCAAGCCGATGCCAAAACCGAGACTGAAGACACATCCGTCTCCGTGGAACCGACAGATTCCGCAGTTAAGCCGGAACCGACGCCCGAGTCTGCACCTGTCATCGAGTCCGCATCCGCACCTGTCTATGACCAAATTCCCGCACCGGCACCGGCTTCGGTACCCGCAGCACCGACCATCCCCGAGGACTTCCCCGTCGATTTCGCAACCGAGGTCTTCTGCCCCGGCCCGTTGCTGCACCAGCTGTCGACCTATCTCCCCTACGGCGCCGACACCCTCGGCATCGTCGGCGAGTACTACTGGATCGCCCGCGAACGCGGCACCATCGAGGCCGCGCGAAACCGCGCAATCTTCCCCCTGCGCTACACGCAGGCCGGCGAGCGCCGCGAGGTTACCGTGCGCATCCGCCGCAACACCACCGGTGGCCTCGGATCCACCTGGGCCATCGATAAAGTCGAAGAACCCGAGCAGTAACGACAAACGGCTCAAATCCCGACTAGGATTTGAGCCGTTTTATTGTGCCAATCAGGCCGCGCTCAGCTGCAAATGGACACAATACCCATGCGCCTATTTACGAATGAGCGCATATCCCTCAAAGGGGCGAAGTGCCTGCAGGTCCTCAACATCCCCATAAGAGCGCAACAGCACGTCCCACTCCCCTTGAGCCAGCAGTTCCCGGACTTCCGGGCCCACTTCGCTCATTTCATCGGAGAAATTGGCAACCACAAGCATCGATCCAGGCGCGGACATGTCTTCGATCGTCGCCACCGACGCATCATAGGGCTCTCCGACAGGAAGATTGCCAAATCGCCCATACGCGAGCACGGGCGCACTGTCCGCGTCAACAAAACGGACCTTGCCCGTCGCCACCACAGGCAACTCGTGCCGCAGCTCATTCACCTGACGATAGAACTCAAAAATTGAATTCGAAACGCCCACTTCGAGCTCCGCCGTTATCTCATCTTGGCTACAATCCTTCGCATCGCGAGCCATCGGAACCCAAGGCTCAGCGATCGAAAAACCATGGTGCACCTCGCCATTCCACTGCATAGGCAGGCGGCCGTTATCGCGCGAATGCATGTTGATGATCGCGAGCGCCTCTTCGGGCGCCTTTCCCTGCTCGAGCAAGATGCGGTAATAGTTGCGGCTCTCGACATCGTTGAACTCTTCGATGTTCGTAAAGTGTGCGTTGGTCGAGCCCAGCTCGTCACCTTGATAGATATAGGGCGTGCCGCGCAACAGGTCCATAAAGAGCGCGAGCATCTTTGCCG
>CAKTWK010000050.1 GCA_934630735.1 uncultured Collinsella sp.
AGACGGGCATGACGGATGACGGCGGGCTGACCGCCGCGACCGGCGACGCGCTGCTCGACTGGTGGAACGGCGCATGGTACGGCTGGTGGAAAATGACCGGTTGCTCGGGCTCTTACGAGAGCATGGAAGGGCAATGGTGGGATGTCTGCGGCGAGATCGCCATTGGCGCAGACTATACGGGTACCATCACACTCTGGGATGAGGACTACACCAGAGCCGACCCCATGGCGCTGGCCTCCGTCAGCCTGAATGAAGCCGGAACCGGCGAGCACGGTACGGTGATGTCCGAGGGCGGTTGGTTCACAAACGTGGCCCTGGAGCATGCGGACTGGATCGTCGATCCCGGCCTTCTGGACTATGACGACCTGATCTGGATCGACGGCGACTACGAAAACGGCGACGACACGTTCCACTACGACATCTATCTGCGCCCCTGGGGACTGTACTGGGATGACATGGACGAGAGCGGCTATCCCTACCGCTATACCGACTGGTATCTGCCGCTGATTGACGCGGGCAAGTCCATGCCGGATGCCATCGGGGAAGAGCCGTCGAACGACTTCAATCCGCATGACAGCGCCCCGCTCACCCAGACGGACGCTGCGGCATCCGGCGGAGATGGCATCGTGACCGAAGAGCAGGTACAGAAGGGCTACGTCTGGATGAACGAGGTCAACAGGAATATTTTCGATGCAACTTACGAGGATATTGTTGCTTACTTCGGCGTGGAAGGCCAATTCGTTAAGGAAGAGTACAGCGACCACATGAAGGCAAACTACCGCTACTACAAATGGATCTCTGCGGATGATGACTCCCATTTCATCTACGTCAATTTCAAGGAAGAGACTCCGGGTGTTTATGAGGTGAGTGCGTACAACACCAGCGGCTTCTCCGGCACAGAAGCCATAGAAAAGTATCTGGACATCGTGAAGGCCGAGGCCGCCGAGGCGAACAAGGCAGCGTCTGCAAACGCCGAGATGAAGGACTTCTCCGTGGAAATCGCCCAGTTTGCAAAAGACGATGTGAAGGTCAAGATCATGACAAAGATCCCGGTATCCGGCTGGTCGTTCGATGATGGACCGCGCTGTCTGGTGGAAAACGACGATCCCACAGCGTTCGGTGCAGGCGCCATTCAGTTTGAGGTAAGAGAGAACGTTGAAAAATTTGATTTCTACAAGGACAAATTCGAAAACTATCAGGATATCGAAGACCGCGTGATCGGCGGCATCACCTTCCGCGGCCGCACCTATAAGTACATCGGCTACGAATGGATTCAGTATATCGCGCAGCTTGACGACAACCGCGCCCTTTCCATCGGGCTTCGGAATATGGACTGCGTCCCGGGAACGATGCCCGACATCATTCTCAACAACATGACGTTCCAGTAAGGGCGGCGTCCTTCTGAGGATTTATATGAAAACCGGCTCCCGCCCCAATTTGGAGCGGGAGAATCCGGCTAATTGCGGAGAATCCGGCTAATTGCGGAGAAACGGAGGGGATGCTGTGAAGCTCAAGACGTTCTTCGTCTTGGCGGGCCTGTGGATAGGGCTGTTCGGTCTGACCGCCTGCGCTATATGGATTCGCCCCAGTTTGCGTGGCTGGCGGATACCTTCTGGTATGATTATGGCAGGATGGAGCTGGGCGATGCGGAGCGATATTACAGCGATGCGGAAATGAAAGCACAGGCGGACATCGCAAACAAAGAACAGCAGGAGACACTCGATATTTTTGCGATTTTGGAGGGAACATGGGTTTCCGAGGATGGCGTACAGAAATATGTGTTTTCCGAGAATGAGGACGGGACGCACTGGTATGCAGAGGAGCTGTGGTTCGACGAAGCGGAGCAGAAATGGCATGGCTGGGAGCTGTGCGTCGAGTCCGCGTTTCAAACGCCGTATTTCGGCGGCAAATACAGTGAGGACGTGGCGGAGCACCTGCAGGAAATCGTGCTGGGGAACAGCGATCATGCGGCGGCGGATCTGCACGTCCTGTACGATACGCAAAACGAGGTCATATTGGGCAGCGGGCTGACTTACCACAGAGAGTAGGACTACAGTGCCGTCAGGCACCGGCACAGGAAACGAGGAAAGAACATGGCAACACAAGTAACTAATTATCAATGTCCCGCCTGTACGGGACCACTCCATTTTGTAGGAGAATCCGGCAGGCTGGAGTGCGATTATTGCGGCTCAAACTTCGATATTGCAGAAATTGAAGCGTTCTACGCGGAAAAAGAAGCGAAAGCAGCGGAAGCGGCGCAGAAGCAGGGAGAAACAGAAGCGGCTCAAAAAACTGCCGAAGTGGATGAACAAAAGTCCGCCGCAGACGGCTCTGACTGGGATTCTTCCGGTCTGAGCGAGGACTGGGGTGCGGACGCAGGCAGCATGAAAGCTTACTGCTGCCCGTCGTGCGGCGCGGAACTGCTCTGCGACGCGACGACCGCAGCCACCTCCTGCCCATACTGCGGAAATCCATCAGTGATTCCGGGGCAGTTCACCGGCATTTTAAAGCCCGATTTTGTGCTGCCCTTCAAGTTGAGCAAGGAGGACGCCATCAAGGCATTAAAGAAACACTATCTCAAAAAGCCTCTGCTGCCATCGACCTTCTCTAAAGCCAACCATCTGGAGGAGATCAAGGGTGTGTATGTGCCCTTTTGGATGTACGACGGCGAGGCCAGCGGAAGCGCGCAATTCCATGCTACCACTGTGCATAAGTACACCTCGGGAGATTATGAAATCACGGAGACAAACCACTATGATGTGCGACGCGCAGGTTCTATTGGCTTTGAGAAAGTCCCGGTGGACGCGTCAAGCAAAATGCCGGACGACTACATGGATTCCATCGAACCGTATGACTATACAGACCTAAAGCCGTTTTCCACAGCGTATCTGCCCGGATTTTTGGCAGACAAATACGATGTGAGTGTGGAAGACAGCCGGGAGCGGGCAGACAAGCGCTGCGCGGGTTCGCTGGTGTCTGCGCTGGAAAGCACGGTTTCGAATTACACCACCTGCAATGAAACGAGCCGAGACATCCATTTGAAGCGTGGCAAGGTGCATTACGCGCTGCTTCCCGTCTGGGTACTGAATACAAGGTGGGAGGGAAAAGATTTCCTCTTTGCCATGAACGGTCAGACCGGCAAGCTTGTCGGCAACCTTCCTGTCAGCACGAAGCGGGTTATCGGTTTGTTTGCAGCAATCGCAGCGTCGCTCATTGCCATCGGCGTGACTGCGCTGCTGCTTTTGGTGCGATAGGGAGGGCTGAGAAATGAAAAAAAGAACTTGCTGTCTCCTGCTGATGTTTATGTTCTGCCTTGTGCTTTGCGTGAGCGCAGCTGCGGCTGAGCAGACAGGTGCACAGCTTTCTTATGTGACGGACGAAGCCGGACTTCTCAGCGAAAACGAAAATATGCTGCTGGAAAAGATGGCGGAAAGCGTCTCCCAAAAATACGGCGTCGGTGTTTACATCGTAACCGTGGAGGATTATCGGGACTTCCATTCTAAAGGTGTCTATATGGCGACCTACACTATCTACCACGAATACACCATGGGCGAAGGGCCGAACCGTGACGGGATCATGCTCCTGCTCAGCATGGATGATCGCGACTGGGCGATGTTCTGCTACGGCTCACGCTGCGAGTATGCGTTCAACAGCTATGGTCAGGAGAAGCTGGAAAAGGTCTTCCTCGATAACTTCGGTGAAAACGACTGGTACGGTGGCTTTGAGGATTACGTCAAAGAATGCAGAGTCTATCTGGAAAAGGCTTCCGCAGGAAAGCCCGTCCGGGCGAGCTTGTTCTATCCGCTCCTTATCGTGATCGGTCTTTCCCTACTGGCAGCAACCGCGATTGTTGCTGTGATATGGCAGAAAATGGAGAATGTATCAGAAAAAGCAACCGCGAACGCCTACGTCTCCGTGGGGCTTCAGCTTACGGAGCAATCAGATCGTTTTACCCACAAGACGACATCCAGCCGGAAGATTGAGCGCAGCTCTTCCAGCGGCGGGAGCAGCAGTAGCGAATCCGGCGGTGGAGGTTCTGGCCGAAGCGGAAAATTCTGAAAGGAGCGGCTATGAAAACAACGCCCAGACGAGTGTTCGCTCTATTGCTGGCGCTGGTTCTGCTGTTGTCCCTCTGTGCCTGCGCGCAGAAAGCGCAAACGGAGTCGGACGAACAAAAAATGAGCGCGGATAAGGTTGACTTTCCCACAAAGGCCGACAAGAAAACGCCGGAAAAACAGCCGGAAGAGGCTATATTGCAGAATGACATGAGCGATCGCGCATCACGAGATGAGGCTGTGGACACACAGTCGGTGCAATACGCGTTTTCACAGGAGGCAGAAGCCTCGCTTGGATGGCTGCGGGATAGGATCGACTTTCCAATGACCATGTTTGGCGCGGCATATCTCGGTTATGTCGGCGGCCTGTTTGAGGAGGGCTTCGAGCGGGGCTTTGCTGCATGGCTCTGGGAAACCAACGAGGCGATGCTGCGAAAGTATCCCTTCATTGCAGAGATTGACGCGGAGCACATCATCGGCGGCGCCGGGTATTTGTACTGCATCGTGCCGGTTGATGAGAACGCGACGCTTGCGATCAACCGTGTGCAGTGGAATGCGCAAACACAGCAAGAAGAAGTGACGGAGGTTCTCTATCGCTCGGAGACCGGCGAGCCGGTGCTGCTCTTTGCGAATCTCGACGGCGTTGCATATGAGGCCGACACACAGGTCTTTATCACCGACAACAATGGGAACACCTGCGAATGGTATCCCTCGCTTGATGCGATGAGCTATCTTGCACCGTGTATATCGGAAGCCGGCGACTATCTTTCGTTTGACTTTACGGAATATGCCTGGTACAACGCCCCGGCTGGGTTTTCCGCATGGCTTGCCGACGGCTGGTCG
This sequence comes from uncultured Collinsella sp., assembly GCA_934630735.1. Lineage (GTDB taxonomy): Bacteria > Actinomycetota > Coriobacteriia > Coriobacteriales > Coriobacteriaceae > Collinsella. Next base: position 4,899 of record CAKTWK010000050.1, read on the forward strand.
GGCATGACCGCGCTCGGTCTTGCCGGATCGCAGCGTTCAGGCATGGGCTGGATCACAGAAACCATGGTGGGGGAAACCAGCCGCTATGCCTATTTCTCGCTGCGCTTTTATCCCGAGGATGAGACGGGCGGTACGGTCAATCTGAATTGGGTATACGAAGGCAGCGACGAATTTGAGGAGATGTGGAGCGGCTTCTGGACGATTCAGACCATTCCGGACGGGCCGAGCTATGTGACGCTCAGCTTGTCGCTTGTGGGCGGTAATCGCTATGAGACCTCGGATGGACCGTTTTATCTGTGTGAAACTTATCCCCTCCTGATCAGCCCGAGCGGCACAGAGCTGCTGGTCGGCGCGGGTGAGAGCGGAATTTGCCTTCCGTTCCAGTCGCAGAGCACAACGGCGTGTGTGCTGACACAGGCCGCAGGATAGAAAGCGTGCAGGGAGCAAACTGCTTTGAGGTTTGCATTCACAAATTCTGTTTGGTCGCAATCTAGTAAAAGTGCAGCAGTTTATTCTTTGCAAATTCAAGATGCGGGGAATTTGAGTTGCGCTTTTGCTACGTTTGGGAAAGATGTATGGCTTCGGCGCATCATCCCTCAAATTGGGGGAACAAGGCTGTACCTTGTTGGGACACATTCTCTGTGCCCCGCTATCTTTTCAGCCTCTTCCGGATGCGCCGCCCCACCACAATCTCATATCGCCCCATTCCGCCCGCAGCAATCATGCTGCGGGCTTTTCTGCGCCTTTAGGGCTTCATTGCCGCTCTCCGCCTCCGTGGATTTGAAATTCCCACATTTCCAATTTACGGAGGTTTTTTATGTATTACAACACGAAGGCCAGCGGAGCGCGGATTCGTGAGCTGCGCCTAGCGAAGAAACTCGACCAGATAGAATTGGCTGAACTGCTGAATGTCTCCCACGGCTACATCGCCGCATCGAATCCGGTAAAAAAGGCTGCTCTGTCGATTTGCTGATTCAGCTCTCTGAGATATTTGATGCATATCTGTCCAAGCCTGACAACGAGCTTCCGGTCACTCCGATGATGGAGGCATTTGCGGCAGCGTATAAGAAGCGTCGCACAAAGAACAGCACAAGAGCATAGATTGGAAGACAATGTGTTTTTTCTTAGCTTCAAAAACGGAAGACATATCAGAATCAAAGCAAGAATAGACGAGAAGTGCTTGACTTCGGCTGAGAGCAAAGCAACCTATGAGAGAATAGGGTGTGAAATATAATCTTTCTCCGTGATGATTTCAATGTCGGACTGATCTTTTAAGCACTTTGCCAAAAAGAAAACATCCTCCTCGAAGGAGCAGATCACACGCACACCGGCAACATCCATGATATTTGCCTGCATGGTCGGAAAATCCAGAGAAAGTCCGCGCTTCTGCATCTTATTCATAATGCTGGACGGCGACTTCAAGCGGCTTTTCATACTTTCTATCGGATTGCGGTCGTGCTGCAACGAAAATTCCTCATTCAAAATTTCCAACCGGCTTTCAAGCGCTTTCAGTGCGCAGCGGTATTGCAGCATGACTTCCTGATACCTGCGATTTTCACTTAAAAGGCGCTGGCATTGCAGATCATCCAAGCCTTTATCTGCCGCAACCGTCAAACCAAATAGATTTTCACTCATAGCTTCTCCATTCCGCAGGGATAGGCGCTCCGCGCTGTCTGCTGCTCTTGTGTTACGACCTGATAAAAGCTATATCCGCCGGAGAGATGGGTACAAGAGAAACCGTACTGCGTTAAAAGCCGACAGGCCAGATAACTGCGGAGCCCTGTCTGACAATTCACATAAACGGGCTTGTCCCTCTCTAACTCGTCCAAATGCTCCCGCAGATCGTCTAAGGGAATATTCCGAAAGCCAGCCAGATGCCCCCGCTGATACTCCCGCGCCGTGCGGACGTCCAGCAGCATCGCACTGCCATTGCAAGGCAAGCCCTCAACCTCATTCCAATGAAACTGCCGCACTTTCCCTCTCTCCAAATCCTCGATCATAAAACCGGCAATATTGACCGGGTCTTTGGCAGAGGAATAGGGCGGCGCATAGGATAGGTCAAGCTCCGTCAGTTCCAGTGCTGTCATTTTGGCACGAAGGGCCATTGCCAGTACATCAATGCGCTTGTCCACGCCGTCGCCGCCAACGATCTGCGCACCGAGCAAACGCAGGGTCTCCTTTTCGTACAGCACCTTCATTGCCATAGACTGTGCGCCGGGATAATAGGCAGCGTGGGATGCCGGGAAAAGTACAACTTTGTCGTAAGCAATCCCTGCTGCCTGCGCCGCCTTTTCATTGATCCCCGTAGCGGCCGCTGTCAAGCCAAACAGTTTCAGAACAGACGAACCCTGAGAGCCGTGAAAGTGGCTGTTTCCGCCGCAGATGTTGTCAGCGGCAATGCGTCCCTGTTTGTTGGCGGGGCCCGCCAGAGAGATCAACGCTTTCTGGCCGGTCACGAAATGGGTGACCTCTACGGCATCGCCCACAGCGTAGATATCCGGCGCGGAGGTTTCCATTCGCTCGTTGACAGCAATGCTGCCCCGGATGCCCAGTTCCAGCCCGGCCTCTTTTGCCAGATGGGTGTCCGGCGTGACGCCGATGGCCAGCAGCACCATGTCGGAGCGCAGCGTCTCACTACCCTCCAACAGCGTCAGCACGGAATCTCCGTCCTGCCGGAATCCGGTGACGGTTTCACCCAACCGCAGAGCCACGCCGTGTCTGCGCATTTCCACATGGACAAAGCTCGCCATATCCGTATCCAGCGGCGCTAATAGCTGCTTTGGACGTTGGACGATGGTGACGGAAACGCCCATCTCCACAAGGTTTTCCGCCATTTCCAGACCGATAAAGCCGCCGCCAGCCAAAACAGCGGTTTTCGGCTTCTGATCCTCTACAAAGCGCCTGATGCGGAGGGTATCCTCCACGGTGCGCAGCGTGAAAACACGCTCGCTGTCCACGCCGGAAAGCGCAGGAACCGTCGGCTTTGCGCCGGGGGCAAGAAGCAGTTTGTCATAGGTTTCCGTGTAGACCTTTCCACTATCCAATGCGTGAACGGTGACGGTTTTCTCTGTGGGATTGATCGCAGTTACTTCCTGCCGTACCCGCACATCAATGCGAAAGCGGTCCCAGAAGCTCTCCGGAGTTTGCAGTGTCAGTTCTTCTTGCTCCTTGATCACACCGCCCACATAATACGGCAGACCGCAGTTGGCATAGGACACATAGCCGCTGCGCTCGATCATGATGATCTGGGCGTGTTCATCCAAACGGCGGATGCGGGCAGCGGCAGAAGCACCGCCCGCCACACCGCCTACGATCACAACTTTCATCTTGCGCCCTCCACCATTGCGGCAATCTCCGACTTAGGCCGATAGCCGACCGATTTGGTAATGGCCTTTCCATCCTTGAATACGACCAGCATCGGGATGCTGGATACCTGAAAACGCATCGCCAGCTCCATCTGCTCGTCCACATTGACCTTGCCCACCTTCAGGGTATCGGCGTTTTCCTCCGCGATCTCGTGGAGCACGAGGGTGAGCATCTTGCACGGTCCGCACCAGTCCGCATAGAAATCCAGCAAAACGGGTTTTTCGGAATGCAGCACCTCATTTTCAAAATTCGCAGCAGTAATTTTCAGTTCAGCCATGAGAACGGCTCCTTTCTGTTATCTTTGTTTATTCTTTGTTTTTCAGTTTGCAAATGCCCTGCGTCATGGTTCCCATCGGGCAAAACGCACACCATGTGCGGGGCTTGTAGAGCACCATAACGATCAGACCCAGCAGCAGAGAGGTCAGCATAAGGCTATAAAAGCCGAAACTGAACTGCGCCACCCAATCAGAGACTGTACCGGCTGTGTAAGTCCAGCCCCACGGCACACGGAAGATCCAGAACAGCTTAATGGCCTCCCGCAGGGACGCAGCACCGGCAGCGACCAGATAGGTCTGGAACACCATGTTGCCGAACATCGTCAGGAAAAAGATCAAAAGCCATAACGGAACCACTTGGAGGACATCCAGCGGGGCGTGGGCTTGCAGCGGGAGCATTTAAGGTCCGTCCCCAGCTTGCTGAACAGTTGACCCCGTCCGCAGAGGTGGTTGCAAAAGAATTTGTTTCCGCCAAAGATGGCGAAAAACAGCGGCAGAAGAAAATCGATCATGCCCAGCCATGCAAACAGGATATTGAAAAAGCCCAGCGCAAAATAGATGATGGCATATACCCACAGGTAATCGTACCAATGCTTTGCTTTCATGCATCAGCCCTCACTTTCACTTCAATGCAGCCGACGGGGCAGAGCTTTGCGCACTTGCCGCAGCCTACGCAGCGCTCCGCCTCCACAGCGGCGTAGCAGCCGCGGTGCCCCTTGACGGCCTCCAGTGGACAGGTATTTTCACACACGCCGCAGGCCACGCACCGCATCTGATCTACGGCAGCCAGTTTCTTTGACAGCATAGCGTTCCTCCCTTGATTCTGTAAGGATTTGTAATTGTGGCTTTATCATACCGCAGGACGACTCTTTTGTATGTGACGAGGTCACATTGAAAAAAATCCGGCGCTTTTTGAGCGCCGGATTTTAAGAAGGTGAATTAGGCGTTCCACAGGCTGTGGAGGCTGCAGTAGACGTATTCCTTAATAGTTCTCCGCATGAATTTCAAAGTAGCTCTGGGGATGATTACAGGTGGGGCAAACCTCCGGGGCCTTCTCACCGATCACGATGTGGCCGCAGTTGCGGCACTCCCACACCTTGACCTCGCTCTTTGCAAAGACCTCCGCCATCTCCACATTGTGCAGCAGGGCACGGTAGCGCTCCTCATGGTGCTTTTCAATGGCGGCGACCAGACGGAAACGCTGCGCCAGCTCATGAAAGCCTTCCTCATCGGCGGTTTTGGCAAAGCCGTCGTACATATCCGTCCACTCGTAATTCTCTCCCTCGGCGGCGGAGAGAAGATTTTCAGCGGTGTCGCCGATGCCGTTCAATTCCTTGAACCAGAGCTTTGCGTGCTCTTTTTCATTCTCTGCGGTCTTGAGAAACAGCGCCGCGATCTGCTCATAGCCTTCCTTCTTGGCTTTGGAGGCAAAGTAGGTATACTTGTTGCGAGCCTCGGACTCACCGGCAAAGGCCGTCATCAGGTTTTTTTCGGTTTGAGTACCTGCATATTTTGTTTCTCTCATGGTCGATGCTCCTTTCGGTTTTTCTGTTTTCATTATATCGGAATTATGATTCCGGTCTGTAACAAAGTCACACTATTTTAAGCGGTTTAGGCTGTTCTTATTCCGCAGCGTAATCGCGCCTCGTCTTAGTTCCACAAGCCCGTCCTCTGAGAAGCTTTTGAGCATCCGTGCCACTGCCTCCCGCGCCGAACTGATGTGCTGGGCGATCTGCTCATGGGTCATGCGTATCGTGTCGGAGCCGGTACGCTCCGCTTCGGCAAGGAGAAATTCTGCCAGCCGCCGATCCAATCCCTTGAACATGATCTGCTGCATCGCCCACATCACATCAGAAAACCGTTTCGTTGCCAGTTCATAGAGAAAACAGCG
>CAKTWK010000051.1 GCA_934630735.1 uncultured Collinsella sp.
GTCATGGCCATGAACTCGTCCGCCTACCTGTGCGAGATTTTCCGCGCCGGTATTCAGTCGATCCCCAAGGGCCAAAACGAGGCTGCTCGCTCGCTGGGCATGAACGCCTTCCAGACACTGCTCTATGTCATGATTCCGCAGACGTTCCGCAATGTCCTGCCTACGCTGACCAGCGAGTTTATCCTGCTCTACAAGGATACGTCGCTGCTCGCCGCCGTGGGTGTGGTCGAGATCGTCATGAACGCCCGTACCATTGTGGCCACGACGGGCTCCATTACGCCGTATGTGGTTGCCGCCCTGTTCTATCTGGTCATCACCCTGCCGCTCGCTCGCTTGGTGAGCGGTCTTGAGGCGAGGCTTTTGGGCACGGCCGAGACCAAGAAGAAGCGTCCCGCCAAGAGCGCCGGACAGGTTGTCGCGACGCCCGCCGATCACATCGCCGGTCTGTAAGGAGGTCCTACCATGAGCGAAACCAATAACTCGAACGAGGTCGTCGTCAGCATCAAGAACCTCCAGAAGGCCTTTGGCGACAACGTGGTCCTGCGCGATATCGATCTGGATGTGCATAAGGGCGAGGTTGTAGTCGTTTTGGGTCCTTCGGGCTCGGGCAAGTCGACGATGCTTCGCTGCATCAATCGTCTAGAGCATCCCACGAGCGGCTCGATTGTCGTTGAGGGCGTGGATGTGTGCGCCAAGGGCGTCGACCTCAATAAGGTGCGCACGCACCTGGGCATGGTCTTTCAGCAGTTCAACCTGTTCCCGCACCTGTCGGTCAAAAAGAACGTCATGCTTGCGCAGCAAAAGGTACTCAAGCGCAGCAAGGAAGAGGCCGAGAAAATCGCTATCGAGGAGCTGACCAAGGTCGGTCTTGCCGAGCGCATCGACTTTATGCCGAGCCAGCTTTCGGGCGGCCAGCAGCAGCGCGTTGCCATCGCCCGCGCCCTGTCGATGAACCCGCATGTCATGCTCTTTGACGAGGCCACCTCGGCGCTCGACCCCGAGCTCGTGCGCGACGTCCTGGGCGTCATGCGCGACTTGGCGCGCGAAGGCATGACCATGATCGTCGTGACGCACGAGATGGGCTTTGCCCGCGATGTCGCCGACCGCGTCGTCTTTATGGACGGCGGCGTCATTGTGGAAGAGGGTACGCCGAGCGAGGTCTTCGACCACCCCAAGAGCGAGCGCACCAAGGCGTTCTTGGGCAATATTTCGTAGCCGGTTGATGTAACTGCCGTTACAAAAGAGCGGGGGCTGGACTTGAATCCAGCCCCCGCTCTTTTGTAGGGATGGGGATGCGCTGTGATACAGGCTCTTTTGGAGGCCTGGTTTCGTTACGCGAGCTCGGCTCCGAGGGCCTTGCAGGCCGCCTCGCCCTCATCGTCGGGCGCATCGTAGCAAATGACGGAGTCCACGACGTTGACGCCGGCCTCGTCGGCGTCGGCCTTCCAGTTGTCCATCCACTCGCCCTCGGCCCACGAATAGGAGCCAAAGAGGACGACCTTCTTGTCGCCGAGGGTCTCCTTGACCTCGTCCCACATAGGCAGAAACTCGTCATACTCAAGCTCCTCGGAGCCCATGGCGGGGCAGCCGAAGGCGAAGGCATCATATTCGGCGGCCTTGTCGGCAGAGAAGTCGGCGCAGGGAATGACCTCAGTCTCGGCCCCCGCGGACGTGGCGCCTTCGGCGACAAGGTTTGCCATGGCCTCGGTATTGCCCGTGCCGCTCCAGTAGACGACGGCGATCTTGCTCATGTTTTGTCCTTTCGGTCGTGCGGCGCTTGCCGCGGCTTGTACGTTCTATCGGGTTGCCTGGACAAGTTGTTCCAGGGTGCAGCCCTGTTGATAGATGTAGGTAAGGTATTGCGTACATGCACGATAGGAATCGAAGGTCGTGAGCGCCTGCTCAACGTTTGTGTATACCTTCCATGCGCCAAAGACCTTATAGTTTTCGCCGTGCTGGACGATAAACTGATGGACATCTTCGTAGGGATAGCCCAAAAAATAGCCAATTTCGTGGGGGAACTCGCACATGCACCCCGTATCGCAGTGCCTATTTCGCGCGAGTGCGCAGACGCTGCCGTCATAGGCGCTTTCTGCGGCATTGCTGCTTGCCAGCGTGATGCGCGCGGCGAGATGCACCAGGGATGCGGGCAGGTTGTGGACATCGTAACCTTCGGCGGCAAGCGCCGTCGTGGCGCGGGGGTCGGAGAGGTATCTCATGAGGTCCGCAGGGCGGTACACATAGATGAGCGCTCCGCAGGGGCGCCAGACCAAAATGCTCATATGGATCCCGAGTGGCTGGAGCTCGCGGTTGCATTGAGCTATGACGGCGAGCAGGCGAGAGCGTCGCTCTTCGATATGGGCGGCGCCGGGTTTTCCGTTTTGGTTGGCGTAAACGCCGGGATAGGTAAAGAGCGAAGCCGGCTTGATACCTGCGAGCGTAGGAGAGCAGTTGCGCACGACAGCCGTTTGGTATGTTGGGATGTCAATGGTTCGAGTCACGATGCCCCTTTCGGGTCCTCAGCTGTTAGCCTAGGAAAACTTATACACGAAAGTAAGCCATGGTCAACAAAAAAGTTTGAAGAGGGAAACTAATTGACCGAACAGACATGATTTTGGGTTAAGATGGGGACACCCCATGGGGGTATCTAGATAGTGCTACTTGAAAGGGGAGCGCATGAGTGACTTGCTCAACCCTGCGAATCTCATCGTGCTGGCCGTCATTGCCGTCGGCATGTTTTTTGGACTGCGTCGCATTGCCGCTTCGACACACGGGAAGAGTTGCTGCAGCGATGGTACGAGCGGCAAGAAGGCCAAAAAGGTTGTTGTGGTGGATACCGATGCGTCACACTATCCCTATAGCGATGAGCTGCTCATCGGCGGCATGAGCTGTGACGGCTGCGCTCAGAACGTAGCCAATGCCCTCAATGCGCTGGATGGCGTGTGGGCAACGGTGACGTATGCGGACCACACGGCACGCGTGCGCTCTAAGCAGCCGGTTGATCGTGGTGTCCTCGAGACGGCCGTGAAAGACGCGGGCTACTACGTCATGACGCTGTAAGCGCCGCCCTGGATGCGCTTCCTTGGCTAGGCTCGTCCACGCAGTTCGATGTCTTGGATGTCGTCGAAGTCGATGGCGATGTCTCGGAGTTTGAGGAGCTTGAAGGCGGGGAGCGCCTCGTCGAGGATGCCGGTGCGGCTGCGATAGCCGTATGTATCGTAATAGGTGACACGAATCAAGTCGCCACGTTTGAGACCCTCGAGCTTTTTAGAAAGTGCGAGGGCTTTTTCTTCCGTGAGCTCACGTTTTGGCTCGACGGTGATTTCCTGCTTGCGCACGAGTTCGTAGTATCCCGTGAGGGCGGCAAAGGGCATAAACTGTGCGGCGCGGTTGGCGCGCACGGCACCGTTGGCAGTGAGGTTGGGGTCGGCGGCGCGGCGTCTGCCCTCGGGGTCCGCCAGGCGCTCGAAGGCGGTCGGCGGGCGTACGGGCTGCTGCTTGGGTTTAGGCACGATGTCCTCCAACTTGGCCGTTGCGTTCGCGCGCGGTGGCGCCGGCGGTAAAGCTTAATCCCTTGACGAGCGCGTTCTTGCCGTACTTGCCTTTCACGGCCAGGACGGCGCGCGCCAGGTCGCGCTCGCGCTCATCGGCCTCGATATCGCTGAACAGATCGATGGTGGCAAATTCCTCGGGCATGAGGTTGCCAAATCCCAGGTTGATGCGCTTGACCGGTCGTTTGGGATCGACCGTTTGTGCCCAAAGGTCATCGAAATACCCCATGATCTTCTTAAACGAATTAGTGCGCTCGGGCAGCTTGCGCGAGGCGTTGGAGTGCGCAAAGAGCGCGGCATAGCCACCACGCGGTTTGCCGCCGTGTTCGCCCACAAAGATGCCATCGATTGCCTGCGCTTCGCGCACCAGACGACGCCTTTCGTCATCGCGCTGGACGGGCTTGGGAGCACGGGGCGCGAGCTCGGGGCCGGCGGTTGCGGTGGGTTCGATGCTCGATGTGCTCGAGCGCAGGTGCCCGCAGCCGTCTATATACTGCGCCGTGCCGCTGGCGTTGAGCCGGCGTATGTCGGCGCGCTCGCTTGCATAGCCCACAAAGAGCGAGATGCTGTCGCACACCACGTGCTTGTCGATCAAATCCAGCACGGCGGCATCGACCATTTCGCGCAAGACGGTGTAGGCCTGCTCGTAGGCATAGCCCTTCGAGAGTACCTGCCCCGTGGTGGTCGAGGTCGCTTGCGGGCGATAAGCTTGGATATCGGCGATGGTTGTCGGCTCGCGCCCAAAGGCGTGGTCGATGAGATATTCGGCATTGACGCCGAGCTCGTCGTAAAGCAGGTTTTCGTCGAGCGCGGCGACGCCCATCAAATCGTAGACGCCGTATTTCTCGAGGCGGGCTGCCACGCCGGGACCGATGCCCCAGATATCGGTGATGGGACGATGGGGCCAGATCTCCTTGCGAAAGGTCTCGTCGTCGAGTATGCCGATGCGGCTGGGTGCGTGCTTGGCGGTAATGTCGAGCGCTACCTTGGCCTGGAATAGGTTGGGGCCGATGCCGACCGTCGCCGTGATGCCGGTGCGCGCGAGGACCTCGTCGCGCAGCGTGCAGGCGAACCCTTCCGCATCTGTGTGATAGAGGTCCAGATAGGGCGTCACGTCGATAAAACACTCGTCGATTGAATAGACGTGAATGTCTTGCGGGCTCACGTATTCCAGATAGATGCCGTAGATTTGCGCCGACACCTCCATATAGTGCTGCATGCGCGGCATCGCCTTGATGTAGTCGATGCCATCGGGAATCTCGAACAGGCGGCAGCGGTTGTGTATCCCGAGGTCCTTCATGGATTGCGTGATGGCGAGGCAGATGGTCGTGCGTCCGCGCGATTCGTCGGCAACGACCAGGTTGGTGGTGAGCGGATCGAGCCCACGATCGACGCACTCGACGCTGGCATAAAACGTCTTGAGGTCGATGCAGATGTAGGTGTGCTGCTCGTGCGTCACGCTTCCTCCCATCAAACACATGTTCTTATCGAATACCTGTTCGATAATACCTGCTCGACCGGACACCGTCAAAACCTGTCCTTTTTGGCAGGTATGGTCGTGCGGTTGCATCGGGTTTTTAACGCAGCTCTAAAGAGCGCGAAACAGCTCGGAAAACCTCGCTTCGTAGCATGAGCCTAACGATTGATACCGCCTATACGCACGGAAGGGTTGTGGGGATAATGGTCAACTATGGGTTTGGAATGCCGACGCGCTTGGTTGCGGATGGGGACGTGGCTCGCTGGTGCGGGCGATTGGTTGCCCACTATGGCGGCACCAAGGCACTGGTCGTGCTGGGAGGCGACAAGCACACGCGTGATGAGCTCGTTTCGGCGGCGCTGGGCTCGCTCGATCGCGCCCTGCTCGAGCGCGTGCTTTTCCGCTGCGGCTTGGTCGGGGGCGACGGGGGAGACGATTTGGTCGATGAGGCCGTAGCCCTGGCGACCGATGAGGGCGTGGACTTTGTCCTGGCGATCGGCGATGCCGATACGGCGGGCTTTGCGCGCGAACTCGCTCGTCGCATGGCCGTACTCGATGCCGGCGAGGACGGCTTTGTTCCCTACGGGTGCATCGTCTCCGAGGGAAAAGTGCCTGCCGTCGTGGGCGCCGGCGAGGTTCCCGTTTTTGCCATCATCGCGCCCGAACTGCTGGAGGGCATCGGGTCTCCTCTGCGTGAGTTGCTCGGTAGGGTCTGCGCTGCGGCCTAATATTTGGCATAAAGGGATGGGTTATTTTTGGTTGGTAAAGCGTTTGACCTGCCAAAATAAACCTGTCCCTTTTTGGTCGGTTGCCGTTTGGGGGCCGATTGGCAACGCTCGCTGATTATAGTCTTGACCTGCGCTAGAATAGTGGCATCTGAATGTCCGGGCGCATGGAGGCGTGCGCCCGTATGCTGAGGAGGACTCTATGGCAACTGTTGCCGCACCTATCGATGCTACGTCGACTGCCGCTTGGAAGGCGCTCGAGGCTCATCAGGAGAAGCTCGAGGCCGAAGGTATCGACCTCAAGGCCTGGTTCGCCGCCGATGCCGAGCGCGTGAACAAGCTGAGCTTTGACGCCGGTGACCTGCACTTCGATCTGTCCAAGAACCTGGTGACCGATGAGACCGTCAAGCTGCTGTGCGATCTTGCCCGCGAGGTGAAGCTCGAGGAGCGCCGCGACGCCATGTTCTCCGGCGAGCACATCAACACCACCGAGGACCGCGCCGTCCTGCACACCGCGCTGCGTCGTCCGGCAAGCGAGAAGGGCCAGCTCATCGTTGACGGCCAGGATGTCGTCGCCGACGTGCACGAGGTCCTCGATCGCATGTATGCCTTCGCCGAGCGCGTGCGCTCCGGTGAGTGGAAGGGCGTTACCGGCAAGAAGATCGAGCACCTGGTGTCCATCGGCATCGGCGGCTCCGATCTGGGCCCGGTCATGGCTTACGAGGCTCTGCGTCCCTATGCCGACGCCGGTATCGACTGCCGCTATATCTCCAACATCGACCCCAACGACCAGGCCGAGAAGCTCAAAGGTTTGGATCCCGAGACCACGCTCGTGATCATCGTCTCTAAGACCTTCACCACGCTCGAGACCCTCACCAACGCCCGCGAGGTCAAGACCTGGATGCTCGAGCAGCTCAAGGCTCAGGGCGCCATCGACGGCTCCGATGAGCAGAACGCCGAGGCCGTGGCTAAGCACTTCGTTGCCGTTTCCACCGCTCTCGACAAGGTCGAGGCCTTCGGCATCGACCCTGCCAACGCCTTTGGTTTCTGGAACTGGGTCGGCGGTCGCTATTCTGTCGACTCCGCCGTGGGTCTGTCGCTGATCGTTGTGCTCGGTCCCGAGCGCTTCCAGCAGTTCCTCGAGGGTTTCCACGCTATCGACGAGTACTTCTGCAACACGCCGCTCGAGAACAATGCCGTCGCGCTGATGGGCCTGTTCAACGTCTGGTACGTCAACTTCTTCGGTTCCAAGAGCCATGCCGTGCTGCCGTACTGCCAGTACCTGCACCGTTTCCCGGCCTACCTGCAGCAGCTCACCATGGAGTCCAACGGCAAGCACGTCCGCTGGGACGGCAGCGCTGTGACCTCCGATACCGGTGAGATCTTCTGGGGCGAGCCCGGTACCAACGGTCAGCACGCCTTCTACCAGCTGCTGCACCAGGGCACCGTGGTGGTCCCGGCCGACTTTATCGCTTTCGCCAACACTGCCAACCCCGCAACCGACGGCGGCCAGGACGTGCACGAGCTGTTCCTGGGCAACTTCCTGGCCCAGACCAAGGCGCTTGCCTTTGGTAAGACGGCCGACGAGGTCCGTGCCGAGGGCACGCCCGAGCAGATCGTCCCGGCCCGCTGCTTTGAGGGTAACCGTCCGACGACCTCGATCTTTGGCGACACGCTGACCCCGTTCGCACTCGGCGAGCTCATCGCCCTGTACGAGCACATCACGTTTGTCGAGGGCACGGTCTGGGGCATCGACTCCTACGACCAGTGGGGCGTCGAGCTGGGCAAGCAGCTTGCCAAGCAGATCACCCCGGCCTTCCATGACGACGCCGCCAAGGCCGAGCAGGACGCTTCGACCCAGGCGCTCATCGAGTTCTACCGCGCTCATCGCAAGTAGTCGCTGCTGTTAACGCATAGCTGACAAGGGCCCGTATCCGTTGGGATGCGGGCCCTTGCTGTTTGTGGTCGAGCGTGGCGGACTGCGCGGCGTTGTTAATGGGCGAATTCGACCTGGGTGGTGTCTCGCTGCGCTTCGGGTAGTTCCCCGTACAGCGGATGGTCTTCGAGCCTAAAGCGTTCGACCTGCTCGGGGGCGCGACCGCGCACAAAGAGCCATGAGCGATCGATCGGCGTCGCCATAAGCGTGCTGGGCAATGCGTCGGCTCGGTCGGAAAACACTCGGGCGCTCTCGGGGTCTTGGAACGCCAGCACCAGATGCGCGTCGCAGTTGCCCATGATGGAGCGTGCGCGTGCCTCGCCGTAGAGCGCATCGAGCTGATTGGTCGACTGCAGCAGCAGCGTTGCCCAGATGTTGCGGCTTCGGATAATCGAGAGCACGTTGTCGATCTGGGGAATCTGCAGGTTTGCAAAGTCGTCGAGCATAAAGCGCACGGGCACGGGCAGGCTGCCGTCGGGCTGCCTATCGGCCTCACGAATGAGGCCCATAAACGCCTGCGAAATAAAGAGGCCGGTCAGCGGATCGAGATTGCGGTCAATATCGCTCACGGTTACAAACAGGGCGCAGGGGGTGTGTCCCATGGAAGCGAAGTCCACCTGATGGCATTCCTGATAGAGTTGTGTCGCGCCGTCGAACCCCAGGCACATGACCTTTTCGGCGAGAATGCCGACGATGCTTGCGTGCATGCGCTCGGCGCTTTGCGTAATGGCGTAGCGACGCCAGAGCGAGAGGGCATAGCTTTGGGGGTCGGTCGTGATCAGGTCATCGAATAATCGGCCCGTGGCGCCGTCCTCCAGGTGCTCGATCAGCTTGATGACCGAGCAGATCGTCTGCTCGTCGGCGGGCAGCTGCTCTGTGACGTAGGCGATGAAACACGACAGCAGATTTGCTGCCGCATGATCCCAAAAAGGCTGGTTGTTGTCCTCGATGGGGCAGATTGCCTTTGCCACCGAGAGGATGTCCTGCTGGTTGGGCCTGCCGTCCACCTTGCGGCGAATATGCCTCAGGGGGTTGTAGCCGCAGCGCTCGATGCCGTGCGCAAGGGCCGGGGCGTTGTTGAGATCGGCGAAGTTGAGGCATTGCACAAGGTAGCCGTGGGCCGCCAGCACGGGACCCACTTCGCGACAGAGTGTGCCCTTGGTATCGAGCACGATATAGCTTGCGTTCATCTGCAGCAAGTTGGGCTTGAGGACGTTTCGGGTCTTGCCGGCTCCCGAGGGGCCAATCACGAGTGCGTTGTTGTTGAGCCCCGTTTGGCGGGTGTCGCAGGAAAGCGTTCGATCCTTGGCGAGGATGGTGGACGATGCGGACTCAGATGCGGCGACGCGGCTGGCGAGGTTAGACATGGGCGACCTCCTTGGTGGTCGAGAGGATTTCGTGGGCAAAGCCGAGCTCGACGGCACGCTCGGCCGAAAGGTAGGTGTCTTTTGCAGTGAGGGACTGGATGCGCTTGGGCGTGAGGCCGCTGCGGTCCGAGAGGATTTGCGTGAGGGTCTTGCGGGTCTGCATGAGACGCCGGCTGGTTTCCTGCAGCGCAAGTGCCGAGCCGCCTGCCCCCTGGGGGATCAGCGGATCGTGAATCATGAGCTCTGCATGGGGCGCCATACGGCGATCGTCGCCGCCCATAAAGATCACGGCGCCCATGGATGCGGCAAATTCGAGGCAGACGGTGCGGATGGGGCACGATGCGAGGCGCATGGCGTCATAGATCGCAAGACCCGCTCGCACGCTTCCGCCGGCGCTGGCGACAAATATGGTGATGGGGCGGCTGGGGTCGGTGGCATCGAGCAGGCGGATCTGCTGGCATAGGTCGTGGGCCATCGGGGTTTCGATGTCTCCCATGACGGAGAGCTCGCGACGGGCGAGCATCTCATCGTAAATGCTGGTGAGCGTGATACCTCGGGCGGATTCACGCATGGTGAGGGGGCTGATGATGGGGGAATGATTGGTGTCCATGAGGACTCCTTTCTGTTGGTTGTGTTGTGGAATAGGATTGTTGCCCGCGGAGGGGCTGGCGGGCTACAGGGTTCGTCCGAGTCTGAGATCGAGCTCGGTTGTGGGGCAGGCTGCCTGTTCGTGCGGCTCGCAAGCGCCAAGGGCTCCAAAGCGATGGAGCGTTGCGGCGGGCGTGGTGTAGGCGAGCCGCAGCTGATGCTCGACAGGGGCACATCCGTCGTTTTTGTAATGAGCCGCGTAGTACTGCGCGATGCTGGCGTTCATCTCGCTGCCATTGCGATGGCGCTCAAACTGGCGTCTGCAGGTCTCGATGATCTTTGCTACCGACTTGGGTGCCGTCGCGGGAACAAGGGCGAGATAGCCCTCAAATAGCTCGTTGATGCTCAGGAGGCACAGC
>CAKTWK010000052.1 GCA_934630735.1 uncultured Collinsella sp.
TCGTTTTGCTGCGAAGCACTTGCTTCAGGTTTGCTTGAAGCACTTGCTTCAGGTTTGCTTGAAGCACTTGCTTCGGTTTTGCTTGAACCATTTGCTTCGGGTTTGCTTGAAGCACTTGCTTCGGTCTTGCTTCGTCGGCTGCGTGCGGAGGCGAGGCCTCCGGCGCGTCCGGCCGCGGCCCGCTTGGCCCTGAGCTCGCCGTTCGCGCCGGTGAACTTCATGAGGGTCGCCGCCTCGACCACGATCCAGCGTCCCGGGCGCGCGGCGTCCTCGATCATGCCCGCGTCCAGCAGCTCGTCGACCTGCCGTCTGGTGCCCCTGAGGTCGCGCACCGTGGCGAGGTCGAACGCGCCGTCGAACGCGGGGTAGCGCATCTGCTCGGCCGTGAACACGCACAGGCGCACCCACAGGCCGAGCGCCGTGTTGCCGACCGCGCCCGGCCGGGTCTGCGGGTTGTGGTTGAGCCCGTCGTCGATGGACGTCCATGTCATGACTCGTCCTCCACGTGCGCGTACTTGCCGTCGAGAGCCCGCCTCTCGGCGTCGGACACGGGGTAGCCCAGGGTCTCGAGCGACGCGTAGTAGGCGCGGGCCATGTCGAGCTCGTCCCCGTCCTCCCATGTGGCGGGGTCGGTGAACGCCTCGCATTGGGCGCACAGGACGAGCAGGAGCTCGCGGTTCGCGGCGCCTTCCGCGTCGCCGCGGCGGCGCAGCTCGGCGAGCATGGCGGCGCGGCCGGCGTCCCCGGGCAGGGGCGTGGCCGTGAGCTCGCCGTACGCCTTGAGGACCCGGTCGGGATTGTCCCATTGCGCGCCGCCGACCAGTCCGGTCCATTGGCCGGCGCCGGTCAGGGCGAGCAGTCCCAGGCCGGTGATGGCCCGGCGCAGCTGTCCGCCGTTGAATCGCGTGGCGTGGGCGCGGATCCAGTCGCGGCGCAGCCGTGCCGCCGCCCGGTCGAATTCCACGCGCCGCTCATGGTCGGCTCTCATCCGGGCCATGTCCCGTTCCCGCCGTTCGGCGGCCGCGTCGCGTTCGGCCCGCTGCAGGGCGCTCATGCGGGTGAACAGGACCAGCGTCCGGCCGGTAAAGCGCGCTATCGGCTCCGCCTGCGGGTGCCCGGCGATCCATGATTCCAGCCATCGCGCGAGCGCGTCCGGATTGCCTTCGCCCCATCTGGTGGCGTACAGGCATCCGTCGGGCGGCGTGTACGCCGGGCCTTCAGTGTCGTCGATGTCCACGCCAAGACCGGCCAGCGCGGAGCGTGCCTCGGTCCGCCATGCCTCGTCGCTCAGCCGTCGCGCGAGCATGTCGCGCGTCCAGTTCCAGTCGGTGGTGCCGGCCTTGGCCGCGAGTTCGGCCTGCATGCCGGGATGCCCCTCCAGCCCGGCCAGGTCGTCGAGCAGTGAGAGCGACAGTTGCGCGAACGAGTCCGCGGCCGCGTCGCGCACCTGACCGGGGATGCGCGCCAGGCGCAGCCGTCCGCGCACGAACGATTCGGAGCGGCCGGTCTTGCCGGCCAGCTCGCCCACGTCGGCGCCCAGGTCGAGGAGCCCCTGATAGCCGTCGGCCTCCTCCATGGGCGTCAGGTCGCGGCGCTGGCAGTTCTCCACCAGCATCAGCTCGCGTTCCGTCCGCTCGTCCATGTCGCGTATGACGCACGGCACGCGCTCCAGACGGGCGAGCCGGCACGCGGCCAGGCGCCGGTGGCCGATGACCACGCGGTAGATGTCGCGGCCGCCTGCCTTGTGGTCGGGGGTGACCACGAGCTGCTGCTGCAGCCCCTGGGCGCGGATGCTGTCGGCCAGCTCCCGCACGTCGCCCACGCCGGAGCGCGGGTTGTGGGGGTTGGAGATGAGGTCGTTGACGGGGATGTCCGTGATGGTGATGCTCACTGGTGCGGGTCACTGCTCCTTGGTCGTGCCCGGCCTGCGCCGGGGGTGTCGTGTCTTGCGTGCCAGACGGCGCTCGTGGTCGAGCCGCTGCCTGCCGTGCTTGCGCTTGCCCATCTCAGTCCTCCCCGATCTCGCCGGTGTCCGGGTCCACGCCCGGGTCGGGCCCGCCGCCGGTGGTGGGCAGGTCGCGCCACGGGTCCGCCAGGCTGCGCTCGATGTCGGCGCGCACCACGCGCTCGCGCGCCTCGACGGGGTAGTTGATGAGGTCGTCGACCGCGTTGGCGGCGTCGAAGATGTGCTGCGCGAGGTCGATGGCGTCGTACAGGGCGTCGGTGACGGGGACGATGTTCGTGTATTTTGCGATGAACTCGCCCTTGGTGGCGATGTCGAGCATCCTGCTGGCGGCGAGGCGGAACGCGGCGGCCGCGTCCTTCATGCGGCTCGCCTTGGGCGTCAGGGCGAGCAGCATGAGCGGGGTGATCTCGTCGGGGATGAGCGCTTCCTGCACACTGCCGGTGTTCTTCTTTGTCATCGTGTGCTCCTTTCTAGAATTCGGGTTCCGTGCCGTCCTGCCCGTAGCCGTCGCCGGCCCACGGGTCGGTGGCGGCCGCGGCCTGCCCGGCACCGGGCGCGGCTCCGGTGTAGGCGGGTCGGTTGGGGTCGCCGTAGGTGGCTCCCGTGCCGTGGCCGGCGCCGGATGTCGTGCGCCGCACCTGCGCGTTCGCGTAGCGCAGGCTCGGGCCGATCTCGTCGACGGTCATCTCGGTCATGGTGCGGCTCGTGCCGTCCTGCGCCTGCCAGGAGCGTTGGCGCAGGCGTCCGCGCGCGATGACGCGCATGCCCTTGGCGAGCGTGGAGGCGCAGTGTTCGGCGAGGTCGCGCCACGCGCTGCAGCGCATGAACAGGGTGTCGCCGTCCTCGTAGCGGCCGGTCTGCCGGTCCCACGTGCGCGTGGTGGACGCGATGGTGAAGCCGCACACCTGCGGGCCCTGCGCGGTGGCGCGCAGTTCGGGGTCGGCGGTCAGGTTGCCGATGACGGTCACCAGGGTCTCTCCGGCCATCACGCCTCCGTCCCGTCGAGCGCCTCCGCGAGCCGGGCGAGCGTGGCCTTGCCGTCCACGGCGATCGCGTGGATGTCCTTCATGCCGGCGGCCAGCGCGTCGTATTCGATGCGCGCGAGACCCGCGTACGCGGCCAGGGCGAGGGCCCGCAGCCTCGCGGCCGTCGCCGCCTCGCCTCGGGTCGGGGATGGGTTGTGCGCGTGGAGTTCGAGTCCGGTCTGCTGCAGGGCGTGGCCGAGCCGTCCCTTGAGTTCGGCGCGCTCCCTGTCCGACGCCGCGCCCGTGGGGTCGGCGGGGGTGAGCGCGTCGGCCAGCAGCGCGATGTCGCACAGTTCACGGGCGGTGAACGTGCGGATGGGTGGCAATTCCGGTGTCATTTCGTCTCCTTGGTGGTGTCGGGTTTGCGTTTCCACAGGCAGATGGCCGATATCGTGCGCCGGCCGCGGTCGACGATCACGTCGCCGGGGCGCGGGGGCAGGATGGTCAGGGGCCATGCCCTGTTGCGGTTGAGCCGGGTGATGGTGTCGAGGAGGCTGTCGAGCAGCTGGCCGGCGCCCATGCGCATGCCGGTGCTGTCGAGGGGCCATTCGAACAGGCTTTCGCCCTCCTCCCGGCGGTCCCATCCGTCGTCCTTGTCGTCCTTCACTGTTTCTCCTTTCCGCCCCTCTCGGGGCATGCCGTTCGTCTTTGTCGGTGGTGGACGGCCGGGGAATCGCACCACGTCCCGGCCTTTGCCGCGCGTACATGACACCGCGCGATCTCGGCTCGGGGGCCACTTGCAGCCGTCCCCGCCCCTGTGCGGGGCTTGGGTCTCCCGTATCGCCTGCGGGGATCTCAGGCGGCTTTTCGCCCGTAGAGCCAGTCGGCGCGGCTGTACTTGTTGGCCTTGTCGGCGGCCTCCACGTCCTCGCGCCGCCAGCCGATGACGCGGCCGTTCTTCCGAACCGGCTCCGGATAGGGGCTGGGACGCTCCCCGGAACTCCACTTGTAGACCGTCGAACGGCTGTAGCCGGTATGCTCGGCGAGCTGCCTGACCGTGACCAGTCCCGACAGCGCGTTTGAAACCGTTGCACTCACGACGTATCCTTTCTCTTGGGTATTCCTTTCGGGCGGTCCCCGTGCCAGCGGGGACCGTCCTTTTTTTTCGGCTGAAACCTTGTGGTTTCGTGGACGGCCCGGAATCGAACCGGGTCCCGGCCTTTGCCCCGCGTCATGACCCGCGTGATCTCGGCCGGGGGCTACCTGCGCCGCCCCATGATGCCGCGCCGGATAGGTTCGACCCCGCAGGGGTCCCGGCGCGACACCGGTTTGAGAACTCTTCAGTTATGGTTATTTGGTTTTAACGACTGACCTTTGTCGCCGGCCGCGCGTCGGAAGATGAAGAAGAAACGACGCCCGGCCAAGACCTATTCGCGCTCGGAGTCCTCCGGGAACAGCCACGGGGCATCGCTCGCGGCGAGCATCAGCAGCGGCGCGAAAGCGCACACCCCGCCCACGGCGAGCAGCAGCACCGCCACGACCGCCCCAATCGGGCGGGAGCACCCGTCATGCGAGAGGATCCACGCGAGCGCCGCGATGACGAGCGCGAGACCCGCCGTGCAGGATGCCAGCAGACAGAGCACCGGATAACGGTCGAGGAAACGTCGGGTGGCGGGGCGAACACCGGGGCCGGCAACGGGTGCCCCCATCGCTGTACCGGACCCCGCCGCCCGACGGGGCTTGATATGCTGGCCGTGAAGGTCATCGGCTCTCATTGGACGCCTCCCTTGTCTCGCGCAGGGCGCGGTTGATCTCCTGCTTGATGGATTGCAAGCCGCCCTTGGTGACCCTGACCGCCGTGTGCCCGTCGAGGGTGACCGCGAAGAGGCACGGGTAGCCGGCCGACTCCACTTGCTGGGTGCGCGTGACCGTGAACTCTCGGCCGTCGTTGTCGGTGAGCCGTGTCATCACGCCACTTTCTTATCGGCGAGCGCGGCGTTTTTTTCCGCACGCTCAAGAACTTTGTGGGGAGAAATCCCTAGGGATTGCGCGATGTTGACGAACTCCGTGAGGCGCATGTCTCCAGAGCGGAACTTGACATTCACGGTTTGCCTCGACTTTCCAATGACCTGCCCGATGTCCGCCTGAGGCACCTCGGCTGCGCGAGCCTCGCGCCTCAGTCCATCGACTGCCATCTCAGCGATTCTGTTTGAATTTACGGTCATGCTTAACAGTGTACGAATTTGCGGACATCTGTCAAGTATGAATTTACGGCGTGTCGCAAAATTCGGACATTTAACATTGAGGCATGGCAAGAACAGCGAGAATATGGAGCGATATAGATGTCGCAATGATTGACTTCTTCGCAGAGAAGAAGGCCGACGAGGGCAACCCATCGTTGCGTGTTCTCGCGGCAAGGCTCGGGATGAAACATACCCGCGTCGGGGACCTGTTCAACAAGACGAACGGTACTCCAACCTTGCAGGAATTCATCGACTTATGCCTAGGCTTTAATGTCAAGCCGTCAAATGTTTTGGACGAGGTGATTGCTAAAGCCGCGCGGGCCCGAGCTGAACGCACCGCCGATGAGGTGGCTGACCGAATCGCCGCCAATCCTGATGATTTCGACGTGGCCGCAAGCATCGATCCGCACAAGCGGGACGAAGCGAACACCCCTCGAGAATAAGGACAGGACCAATGGCCTCACTCAAGAAAACCGTGCAGGAAACACTGAGCATCAACGGGCTCGACGTCGCGATACGCGGCAACGGGGACGAAAACGACTACATTTCGCTCACCGATCTGGCGCGCGAAAAGGTCGGACCGGAAGGCGACCCGCGATTCGCAATCGGCAATTGGATGCGTCTGAAAGACACCATCGCGCTGTTGGGCATCTGGGAAAAGCTCAACAACCCGGATTTTAAACGTGTCGAATTCGACACGTTTATGGGTGAGGCCGGACGCAACGCCTTCACCATGACGCCAAGCCGATGGATAACGGCAACCAACGCCATCGGCATCCAATCCCGCCGCGGGCGCAATGGCGGCACATTCGCTCACGTGGACCTCGCCCTCGACTTCGCCGCATGGATCAGTCCCGAATTCCGACTCTACGTATTCCAGGAATACAAGCGACTCAAGAAGGACGAATCCAGTCGCCTCAACGCCGAATGGAACGAAAAGCGATTGTTCGTCGCCATGAACTACCGCGTCCACACCGATGCGATCAAGGACATGATGCCTCCACATCTGTCCCGCAACGACCAACGAATCAGATACGCACAGGAAGGGGACGTACTCAACATCGCCGTATTCGGCCGAACCGCAAGACAATGGAGAGACGCCAACCCGAACGCAAAAGGCAATATGCGCGACTACGCCAGTATCACGCAAAACCTCGTGCTGTCCAACCTCGAAAACCTTAACGCCGAAATGATTCGGGACGGCAAGTCCATCCGGGAACGGATGCTCAAACTCAACGAGATCGCACGTCACCAGATGGAACTCTTCAACTCACATCCTACCGTGCGAAAACTCGAAGCCGAAGAGCACCACCATATAGAAAAACCGGAGGTGAATGAAAACGACGACCTACGCTGATTTGCTAGGGGAAGCCGAACTACTGGGTGTCGACGTCCGCGAGCGTTCACTAGGCAGCGATCTCGCCGGCTGCTACTACGACCCCAATCGTCTCATCATCATCGACGAGACGCTACCCGACTTCGCCCGGCGTTGCACGCTCGCCCATGAGCTCGTGCATGCGAGATACCACGATCGAGGCTGCGACCCGAACGGGTCAAAAGCCGAGAGGAGAGCCCGGCGTGAAACCGCGCTCCGACTCATCAACCCGACCGAATACGCGATCGCCGAACGCATGTACGAAGGGGATAGCTATCTCATCGCCCAAGCGCTCGACGTGACCGTACAGGTCGTGGAAGATTACAAGGAAATGCTGCACGACAGTGTGGCCGTATAGAGAAAGAAGAAAACAATGAAGAAGTCAATAGCATTGCTTGCGGCGATGATACTGCTCGCCGGACTGACCGCCTGTGGAGGAAACGACACGGCTTCAGACGCGCCGGCCAAAACGGACGGCACGTCAAAGACCGAGACCAAGAAGGAGGAGCCCAAGCCCCAGCCGGCCGACCTGACCGGCACGTGGAAGCAAACCAACTCCAACGACCCGAACTCATACATGGAGGCCACCATCAGCGGCGACACCATCGAGGTCAACTGGATCGGCACCAACACCAAGAGCCTCTACTGGAAGGGCACCTATCAGGCCCCGACCAAGGCCGGCGACTGGAAGTGGATCAGCCAGGGCGACACCGAAACTATGGCTCAATCCCTGCTCGCCTCGCAGGACGCCACCAAGAACTTCACCTACAGCGAAGCCAACGGCGTGAGCTGGGAGACCACCGCGCTCGGCACCACCATCACCGTCAAAACCACCAAACAATAAAAAATGCCCTATCGGTCTTACACACCGATAGGGCGGTTGAAGATCCAGCTAGTTCAAGAAAGGAGGACGCTTCGCCTTTCATCCTACACGGGGCGAAGCATACCCGAAAATGCTATTTGGAATTACGACCGAACAGGAAACCCAACGCGGTCGTGGCGACAACCTTCAATGTTTCAGATGCCGCATCCATCGCACCCGTGCTGCCATCTTTGGAGAACTCGCACAACGCGAAGAACGCGATACATCCCAAACATCCAATCACGATCTTCAACGCGGAGCCGTTCTTAAAATCCTCGACCGCCATCGCATGCTTCTTCTCCGGATCTATGTCCTCGGTTTTGGGAGCGTGCTCGATTGTCTTATTTTCTTCACTGAGAGTCGTTGCAACAGCTTTAGAAGGAATATCGCTAGGGAACGGCAAATCCTCCTCTGCGTCATCGGGCACAGTCTCGTTCTCATTTTCGGACATAGGCTACATCCCCAGCAAATTGTCGAACGTATGGTCATTTGCCATAGCACGATTGCTGATGAACGTCTTACGTTCGGCCACAGCCTGCGCCCATGCGGAATTATTGCGGTGAGTAACGCGGGAGAGCTTGACGGCGGACAAATCCCCCATATTCTCCCAGACGAGATTCAGCGCCTTACGCAGGGAAGGACTGCTGGATTCGTCCACGGCAGTGACCTTCCCCAATGCATCCTGCGCGTAACGGGTAATCGGTTTCCCCCCGAACCCCTTGAACTCGTCATATACGCTACGGCACACGGGGCCATACTGCCAAGGCTGGAAAGATTCAGTGAGCAAACGCCGACCCGTATACCTCTGATACAGACAAGTGACGAAAAACAGGAGCTTCTGGAGCTTCATGGGGGTGACATTCTCACCCGTGCTGAATGCGCGGCGCAGAATGCTGTTGGCCACAGTAGTCGGTGTAAGCCCTGCCCCGATCATCTTTGGCTCATCCTGAATATCTCCCATGTTTCTAATTTTAAGATGGGGGAGGACTGAGACATGGCGAATGTCACGAAATACCAGACCAGCAGGGGCGAGACGCGGTATCGCGTCCGCTACAGGAAACCCGATGGAACGCAGACCGACAAGCGCGGCTTCAGGCGCAAGTCGGATGCGGTGAACTGGGCGGCGGAACACGTCACGCTGGCGAAGGCCACGGGGAGCTATGTCGACCCGCAGGCGGGGAAGGCCACTGTGGAATCGCTCTGGCCGGCATGGGTCGCCGCGAAACGTGTCAGATGCAAGGCGAGTTACATCGAGTCGCTGGAGCGCGAGTGGCGATGCCGAGTGGAGCCCATGTGGGGGAGCCGCGAACTGGCATCCGTCACGCGCCGCGAGGTGCAGGAATGGGTGACCGTCCTGCATGAGGGCAGGAGAGACCCGAGAGGCGAGGTCGTGGCCAAGCCGGTGAGCGCGACCGTGATATTGCGGGCGAGCGGCATACTCTCGGGGATTATGGAGCAGGCCAAGGATGACCGTCTCATCGCCGCGAATCCATGCGAGAGGGTGGAGAAGCCCCGGAAAAGGAGAAAGGAGCATCGGTATCTGAGTCTGGATGAGCTGATGAGGCTGGCCGACGAATCCGGGTGGAGGAGGCCGATGGTGCTCACGCTCGGACTGTGCGGGATACGATGGGGTGAGATGGCCGGGCTGCGTGTCGGCGACGTGGATCTGCGGCGTCATCGTCTCTGGGTCCGTCGCAGCGCCACCGAGGTCAGTCACAGGATCGTCGAGGACACCCCGAAAAGCGACGAATGGAGGCAGGTGGTCTTCCCGGATGTCCTTGGCGGGATGCTGCGCGACCGATGCAGTGGCCGCGGGGACAACGACCTGCTGTTCACCGACCCCCGGACGGGCGGATACGTCCGTCGCACGCATGGCCCCAACACCACGTCGTCATGGTTCTACTGGGCGCGTCGGCGCGCCGGCATAGAGGGAGAGATGACCGTGCATGACCTGCGCCACACCGCTGCAAGCCTCATGGTCAGGTCGGGCGCGAACGTCAAGGCGGTGCAGAACCAGCTGGGGCATGCGAGCGCCGCGATGACATTGGACACCTACGCCGACCTATTCGATGACGACCTGGATCTGGTGGGTGACGCGATGAATCGGATGCTCCTCGAAAAAAATGTGGGCAAAATGTGGGCAAAAGAAAAAGCAGAGGCCGCATGATCGTTGGAATCATGCGGCCCTTGGCGGGTGGAGCTGCGGGGAATTGAACCCCGGTC
>CAKTWK010000053.1 GCA_934630735.1 uncultured Collinsella sp.
GGATAAGGGGGCTTCCTGGTCTGCGGAATGTTCTGAAAGGCAACTCCAGAGCGGGCCCTACGTTAACGCGGCAGAGGGGGAGTGCGATTCCTCGATCGCTCACTTAATCTAATAGGAAATTGAGCGAGGCCGGAGCTTTAGCTCCGGCCTCCCCATATAAGGGCTCGGCAAAGCCGAGCCACTAAATTATGTATTAGCCCCAGAACATATTTGAGAACTGTGCCCGGAGTGCATACTTCTAGGGCCGGAATGAGGTTGCTTTCCAACGCATTCCGCAGGGGGCGGCATTATTTTGTAGCGCGAAGCGCGGATCAAAATAATGTCGCATGCCCGAGGACGCGTTGGAAAGCAACCTCATTCCGGCCCGAACAGGTCAGTCTACCTGCGCATTTACAAATTCGTAAACTTTTTTGAAAAAAGTGCTTGCACAGTTCTCGAATCATAGGTTATTATCTTCCTCGTTGAACGCGCGGGTCCAAGAAAACGAACCGCGAATCAACAACATAGCATGTCGGAGTGGCGGAATTGGCAGACGCGCTAGCTTGAGGTGCTAGTGACCGCTTTTTGGTCATGCGGGTTCAAGTCCCGCCTCCGACACCATCGCATTTGAGAAGCCTCTTCGGAGGCTTTTTTGTTACCGATAGACGGTGAGGTCCACGATGGAAACGCTTGAGCGCAACGAGTGGGCAGACGTTGCCCAACTGGTCGAGATCACGAGCGATGCTGTCATCATTTGTGAGCTCGACGGAACCATTCTGCATGTGAATAATCGCTTACTTGGTTTGATGTGCGAGGAACGCGCCGACGTCATCGGTGGAGATGTTAAAGACGTCCTGTATTCGTCCGCTTTTGAACGTGCGACGGAACATCGTCTGCCATTTGAAACTGATGGCTCCGAGAACGAACTGATGCTCAAGCTGAGTGACGGCTCTTTTATTCCCGTCTTGGTTCGTGCGGGCTCCGTAACGCCTCCACGTATCTTTGGGCGCCGCGCACCACGTGTCCTGGTGGCGCTTCACAGTATTGAGGAACAGTATTCTCACGACCGGCAACTCAAGCGTGCGTTATCGGAGCTTAGAGTGGCGAACAAGCGTCTCTCTGGCACGCTCTCGGTCATTATGAGCACTGTGGGCTCCGATGAGTTACCCAGCCTGCTTGATACCGTTTTGAACCTGCTTGTAGGAACGCTCGATGCTTCGGGCGCTGCTATCTATTTTTCTGAGAGCGGCGGCTTTAAGCTTCGCGGTGTTTCCAAGGAGCTGTACGACAGCTACCTGCCCGAGTTTTTGCCGTATGGCGCTGGCATTCCGACGTATGTTCTTCGCGAGTCGCGTGCTTGTCGCTTGTCGATTCAACAGGACCTTGAGGGCGATAAGGCCGCCTCCGGTATGTTCATGGACCTGGATAATCGTTCTAAGCACCTGTTGCGCATGCAGGATATGCCTCCGTACCGCAGCGAGATCTGTCTTCCCGTTTTTTACGGTACGCAGATCCTTGGCGTGCTGGAAGTTGGTTGGAAACGCCCCCAGGCACCGCTCGCCTATGACGTTAATGTACTTGAGGTCATTTGCGATTACCTGTCTATCCAGCTGGTCGGCATGGCATCGAGTCTTCGCTCTCGTCGTACGGCCGAGCTTGGCCGCTCGCTCAATGTCTTGCGGGATGAGTTGTTTACCTTTCTAGACGATTCCGCCGCGGCTACCCAGGCGGTATCGTCCGAGATCTGCAATATGCTCAACTGCCATTTTTGCCCTATTGAGTATGACGCCAGTCTGGATTCCTACGTCATAGATTTTGAAGGCGGCAGTCGCGTTGCTTTGCCGGACGATCCCGAGAAGCTTTTCTTTTCCACGACGGCGCCAGCGGCACGTTTGGGGGCTGCCCCCGATGGCTTTGAGGCATCTGTTTTGGGCGGCACGAGTGCCGAGGACCTTAAACACGTCCGTATAACTCGCGTTGACGAATCGATGCCTATGGGAGGCTGGCTTAGGGCACATGGCCTGCCTTGCCAGGGTCTCTACGTCGACGCCGGCATCGAGGCGGGGCGCCCGCGCTCTGAGGGCGATGGCAAGCACAGTAACGACGCGATCGTTCCTGCTTCTGTCGCGAAGGGCCCGACGACGCGCGCGCTGCTGCTTCGTGATGGTAGCCAAGAGCCGATTGATGACCTTGAATATGACTACTTGGTGCACTTGGCTCATGACTTTGAACTGATCTATGAAGGCGAATCTCAAAAGCGTGAGGAGCGCCATATCGCTCAGACCCTCCAGATTGGCATGAGAAATTCACTGGGGGATGTTCCGGGTATCGCAACCGATTCGGTGTACCTGTCGGCCACGAACTCGGCGTTGGTCGGCGGCGATTTCTATACGCTCATCCGTCTTCCCGACGATTGCGCCGTCATGATTCTGGGCGATGTGTCTGGCAAAGGCATTGAGGCTGCATCGATGTCCGCGCTCGTCAAGACGGCCCTGACGGCATATGCCTGGGAGGGCGCTGGACCGGCCCGCATGGCACGCTCCCTTAACAGCATGCTCATGGGCTTTTCGAGGGTCGAGACGTTCGTGACGGCCTTTATCGCCAAGATTGACCTTAAAGCCGGACGCGCAACGTATTGTTCGGCGGGCCATCCTCCGACCATGGTCATCAGGCCAGAGTCGATGCCGCTGGGTGGCGACGAGGCTCGTGGGGGGGAGGTCGAGCTGCTTGGATGCCAATCGGGGGTAATCGGTGCCTTTGAGAGCATGGTGTACGAGACAGGCGTGTTTACGTTCGCTCCTGGTGACATGCTATTTATGTACACCGATGGAACAATCGAAGCACGTGACCGCTCGGGTGCTTTCTTTGGCGAGCAGCGCCTTCGTGACCTTCTGCTCTCTGTCTCGGGTGAGGGCGTATCGGGAATCTGCGGCAAGGTCTTGGGCGAGCTCGACCGATTTACCGAATCGGCGCTGGACGATGACATTGCATTGGTGTCCCTTGAGTTTTTACGGGGTCGTTCATAGACGACGCTGGGCGGGCTGAATCCGTACGGTTGGGGAAACGAATGCATCGAGTGGGCTTTTTTGGGGAACCATGGTCGTATGAATGAGTGGAATGACATAGCGGTTTTGACGCCACCAGGCGATATCGACATCGCCACGGTGCCTGCGCTGCGTCGGCGGTTGGATGCTTTGATTGGCCGCGGCGTGCGTCGTGTCGTCATCAACTGTCAGGCTGTTAGCTTTATCGATTCGACGGGCTTGGCATTCCTGCTTACGCGCGCTCGTGAGCTCATGAGGCGAGAAGGCCTGCTTTCGCTCGTCAATGCATCAGGTGAAGTTGTTCGCTTTTTGGAGATTGCTCGTCTTGTCGATATTCTTCATGTCGCGGGGCCGGCACGGGAGTCTATTCCCGCCATTCCGGTGGGGGAGCTGCCTCGCTGGAGTAAGAGCGTCGAGGTCCGTCAGGGTATCGAGAATCTTCCATACTACCGACATCGCATCGCCGAACTCCTTGAATCGCTTCCGTTGCGCCGTGACGAGCGCTACGATGTCGCATTGGCGTCGGGGGAGGCGCTGGGTAATGCCTATGACCATGCGGGCGGTATCGGGTGCGTCCTGACGGTTCAGGCCTATGGCGATCGCGTTGTGGTTGAGGTGCTTGATCGAGGTGCCGGCTATTCTATCGATGAAACGAGCGAACCGGTCGCATCAGAGGAGCGCGGCCGTGGTATCAAGCTTATGCGTATGCTCGTCGATAACGTGGAGGTTGCTCGTCGTACGGACGGCGCCGGCACGCGCGTGCAGATGGTGAAGCTGTTTAGCGGAGCGCTGGAATCGTGTGCCTAGCCAATCGCTTTAGCGCGTTTAGCTGCTAAGAACATGCGGCAGACAAGTTTTTTGAAAAAAGTACTTGCGTCTTTTGGACAACTCGCGTAAATTAATAACCCGCAAGCGGACATGGCTCAGTTGGTAGAGCACAACCTTGCCAAGGTTGGGGTCGCGGGTTCGAGCCCCGTTGTCCGCTCCATTGCATTTCCGGACCGTTTAGGCGGTCCTTTTTCGGCGAAGTGGCCAAGTGGTAAGGCAGAGGCCTGCAAAGCCTTTACCCCCGGTTCGAATCCGGGCTTCGCCTCCAGGCAACATCCGGGCGCTCCGGCGCCCGTTTTGTTTTACATATGCGGACATGGCTCAGTTGGTAGAGCACAACCTTGCCAAGGTTGGGGTCGCGGGTTCGAGCCCCGTTGTCCGCTCCAAACGCAGCAGCCCGACTACTACGGTAGCCGGGCTTTTTTTGTACCCATCGCCTGGGCTCGAACCCGAGAGGGAGCGAGCGTTTTGGGGCGTGGCTGTGGCGTTGTTTGCCGCGAATGTCAGCTTTGGGCGTATCATCGTGGGCATCTCGCAAAACCTCGTTGCAAGGGAGATACACCCCATGGCTACGGAAAAGTCCTCTTCGCGCTCATGGATGTCCGATGCCGCGATCTATCAGATCTACCCGCGCTCGTTTAAGGATTCGACTGGTTCGGGCCTGGGCGATATCGCGGGCATTACCCAGCAGATGGACTATCTTGAGCGGCTGGGTATCGAGGCCATCTGGCTGAGCCCGTTTTACCCATCGCCTCTTGTCGATGGCGGCTATGATGTGGCGGACTACTGCGATGTCGACCCGCGTCTCGGCTCGCTTGACGACTTCGATGACATGATTGCTGCGGCTCACGCGCACGGCATCAAGGTCATCGTCGACATCGTGCCCAACCATTCGTCCAACCAGCACCCCTGGTTCAAAGCCGCTCTTGCCGCCGGCCCCGGATCGCCCGAGCGCGCCCGCTATATCTTCCGCGATGGTCGCGGCGAGCACGGCGAGCTGCCTCCCACCAATTGGAATGCCAACTTTGGCGGCCCCGCTTGGACGCGCGTCGCGGACGGTCAATGGTATCTGCACATGTTTACGCCCGAGCAGCCGGACTTTGACTGGTCGTGCCCCGAGGTTCGCGCGTTCTTTTGCGACGTCCTGGCGTTTTGGAGCGATCGAGGCGTCGATGGCTTTCGCATTGATGTAGCGCACGGTCTCGCCAAGGATCTCGACCGCGATGATCTTGACCGGTGGCATCTCGCCGAGGGCGATGACATGGTTGAGGACGGCACCCATCCGCTGTGGGACCGCAACGAGGTCCACGAGATCTATCGCGAGTGGCGCCGCGTGTTCGACCGCTATGATCCGCCACGCAGCGCCGTTGCCGAGGCGTGGGTGCTGCCCGAACGCCAGTATCTCTACGCGCGCCCCAGCGAGCTTGGCCAGACATTCAACTTTGAGTTCGCCAAGGCCACTTGGACCTATGATGACATGCACGCTGCAATCGAGGAGGGCTTGAAGGCGGCCATCGAATCCGACTCCGCCTCGACCTGGGTACTTTCCAACCACGACGTGCCGCGCGTGGCGACGCGCTATGCCCTGCCGCAAATCAAGGCGACGCGCTATCACCAGATTGCGCTCGACTGGCTCTTACGCGACGGGTCGTCTTATGACGAGGACCGTGAACTCGGCGAGCGCCGCGCGCGGGCGGCCCTTTTGCTCGAGCTGGCGCTTCCGGGCTCGGCATACGTGTATCAGGGTGAGGAGCTCGGCCTTTTTGAGGTGGCCGATATCCCGTGGGCCGCACTCGAAGATCCTACTGCGACCAATACGCACGGACCGAAGCGCGAGAAGGGGCGCGACGGCTGCCGTGTGCCCCTGCCGTGGGTGGCAGCGGACGATCCCGCGCAGGGCGGATCGTTTGGGTTTTCACCGGCGGACGCCGATGCGGCGCCCCATCTGCCGCAGCCTGCATGGTTTTCCGATTACGCTGCCGATAGGGAAGAAGCGGACCCGACATCGATGCTTGCGCTCTATCGCGACGCCCTCTGGCTGCGGCGCAAGCTGCGCGGGCGCGCTAACGATCTTGCGTGGCTCGATCTTGACGGGCGCACCGGCCTTGCGGATGGTGCCGAGGGCGCTGAGGGTGGCGTCATCGCCTATCGCCGCGACAACGGCTGGGCATGTGTGGCGAACTTCGGTGCAGCACCCGTGGAGCTGCCGGCGGGTAGGGTTCTGCTCACCTCATCACCGCTTGCAGATGGCAGGCTCGAGCAGGACAGCTCTGCCTGGATCATGCTCGCTGAGTTGTAGGGGCCTCTTGCGGCGAGCTTGCGTTTGCCTACACCTTCCGTGGTGGCTGATGTCTTCGCGAGGTTCGCGAGGGCGTCGCAAAACTTTTCAAAAAAAGTTCTTGCATAGGATGCGGGCATCACGTAAGATTAATCCTCGTAAGCGGATATGGCTCAGTTGGTAGAGCACAACCTTGCCAAGGTTGGGGTCGCGGGTTCGAGCCCCGTTGTCCGCTCCATTTGGGCGTTTAGCTCAGGGGGAGAGCGCTTCCCTGACACGGAAGAGGTCAGAAGTTCAAATCTTCTAACGCCCACCAAATGTTCGCAGCTCAGAGGCTTAGCCTCTGAGCTGTTTTGTTTTGGTCGCCAAATACGTCACCAAATTTCGAGTTTTTGATCTTCCGGGATGCTTCTCAGTAGTCATCCGAGGAAACTCTCATCTTCTCCGTTTGCATACACATATCTTTCAAGGATTCGTGCCGCGGTTACATGAGGCACGGCAAGGCACGACCGCAACATGTTGGTCAAGCATAATCTTTTGGATTCTTTTGGCGTGAGCGGCTTGGTTTTGGTAGGATTTGTCAGCGGCGCGGTTGAGGGGGTTTCAAAACTGCCGTGCAGGTAGTCGAGCTGATAACGTTTTAGCACTCTGCCAAGAGCCCTTCATTTTTAATGCGTCTGCAAAATGACTAATTGCTTTGACCTGCTGAAACACTATATGTTGTGTTTGACCTAAAAAAAGAATACAGGATATAGATGCCTCTTTGTCGTATGATAGATGGCGGACAGAGAACGAGGACCTTACTCGCCCCATTTGGATAGATCTTTGAGCCCCTTGATGGGCTGCGAGGATTGTCCGCATGAGGGCCTATGGTTATCGAGAACACAGATTGCGCGACGGCGCCGCAAGACAGGGACAGGCCCTGCCGGGCATCGTTTGGCTCTGAAGCGCAATGAGACTACGACGCGAAAGAGGCAAGAGGATGAAGATCATCAAGCGCAGCGGCACCGAGGTTGTCTTTGACATCGATAAGATCGTCAATGCCATCCGCGCCGCCAACTTGGAGGTCGAGGAGAGCTCTCGTCTAACCGACCGCCAGGTGGTTTACGCGGCACAAAACGTTGCCGAGGCATGTGAGAACGCGGGCCACACCGTTTCGGTCGAGGAGATCCAGGATTTGGTCGAGGACGAGATCATGCGTCTCGACTGCTACGAGGTTGCTCGCCACTACATCATCTATCGCTATGTTCAGAGCCTGAAGCGCCAGAAGAACACGACCGACGACAAGATTTTGTCGCTGATCGAGTGCAATAACGAAGAGGTCAAGCAGGAGAACTCTAACAAGAACCCGACCGTCAATTCCGTCCAGCGCGACTATATGGCCGGCGAGATTTCCAAGGACCTGACTCAGCGTGTGCTGCTGCCCCAGGAGATCGTGGATGCTCACAATGAGGGCCTGATCCACTTCCATGATTCGGACTACTTTGCCCAGCACATGCATAACTGCGACCTGGTGAACCTGGAGGATATGCTCCAGAACGGCACCGTTATCTCGGGTACGCTGATTGAGAAGCCGCACAGCTTCTCGACGGCTTGCAACATCGCGACGCAGATCATCGCCCAGGTTGCTTCCTCCCAGTACGGTGGCCAGTCGATTTCGCTGACCCATCTTGCCCCGTTCGTCGAGGTGAGCCGTCAGAAGATTCGCGGCGAGGTCGCCCGCGAGCTCGAGGAGCTCGGCGTTTCCGCATCTCCCGAAAAGGTCCGCGAGGTTGTTGAGGACCGCCTGCGTGACGAGATCCGTCGCGGCGTCCAGACGATCCAGTATCAGGTCGTGACCCTTATGACCACCAACGGCCAGGCGCCGTTCGTGACGGTCTTCATGTATCTCAACGAGGCTCGCTCAGCGCAGGAGAAGCACGACCTTGCCATGATCGTGGAGGAGACGCTCCGTCAACGCTATGAGGGCGTTAAGAACGAGGCCGGCGTGTGGATCACTCCGGCGTTCCCCAAGCTTATTTATGTGCTCGAGGACGATAACGTTTACGAGGATTCCCCGTACTTCTACCTGACTCAGCTGGCTGCGAAGTGCACCGCCAAGCGCATGGTACCCGACTACATCTCCGAGAAGAAGATGCGCGAGCTCAAGCTGTCTAAGGGCGAGACCGCGGGCAACGGCGACTGCTATACCTGCATGGGTTGTCGCAGCTTCCTGACGCCCGACCGCTCCGGTAACGGATTTAACAACGTGGCCAACGCGCTGAACTATGACCCGAACAAGCCCAAGTACTACGGTCGCTTTAACCAGGGCGTTGTGACCATCAACCTGCCCGATGTCGCGCTGAGCTCGCATCAGGACATGGACAAGTTCTGGAAGATCTTCGACGAGCGCCTTGAGCTGTGCCACCGCGCCCTGCTGTGCCGCCATGAGCGTCTGATGGGCACGCTTTCTGACGCCGCACCGATTCTTTGGCAGTACGGTGCCCTCGCCCGTCTGAAGAAGGGCGAGACGATCGACAAGCTGCTCGTGGGCGGTTACTCCACCATTAGTCTGGGTTATGCCGGCCTGTATGAGTGCGTCAAGTACATGACGGGCCACAGCCACACCGAGAAGGAGGGCACGCCCTTTGCCATGGCCGTCATGCAGCGCATGAACGACAAGTGCGCCGAGTGGAAGGCCGAAAGCGATATTGACTTCTCGCTGTACGGTACCCCGCTTGAGTCGACGACCTACAAGTTCGCCAAGTGCCTGCAGCGTCGTTTTGGCATCATCCCGGGCGTGACGGACAAGGGCTACATCACCAACAGCTACCACGTCCACGTGTCCGAGGAGATCGACGCATTCGACAAGCTCAAGTTCGAGGGTATGTTCCAGCAGCTTTCGCCGGGCGGTGCCATCTCCTACGTCGAGGTTCCCAACATGCAGGACAACCTCAAGGCTGTCATTCGCGTGATGCAGTACATCTACGACAACATCATGTACGCCGAGCTAAACACCAAGAGCGATTATTGCCAGGTGTGCGGCTACGATGGCGAGATTAAGATTGTCGAGGATGACGGCAAGCTGGTGTGGGAGTGCCCCAACTGCGGCAATCGTGACCAGGAGAAGATGAATGTCGCCCGTCGCACGTGCGGCTACATCGGTACCCAGTTCTGGAACCAGGGTCGAACCGAGGAGATCCGCGACCGCGTGCTGCATCTCTAATACCGCTCCGGGGCTGAGCCGAGAGGGCCGCTTGGGCATTTGCTCGCTATTTCGGACAG
>CAKTWK010000054.1 GCA_934630735.1 uncultured Collinsella sp.
TGCCGATGCACATGCCGATGTTCTCGAAGGTCTGGAACGCCCACATGCCGACGATACCCACGCACGATAGGCGCAAGAACAGCGACTCGCACTTAAAGGCAACGCGGATCGTCGAGAAGATCAGCAGCACGTAGAGGCACAGGAGCAAAAAGGAGCCGCAGAAGCCGAAGGTCTCGGAAAGGAAGGCAAAGACGAAGTCGGTGTGGAACTCGGGCAGAAAGCCGCCGGCCGACTGCGTCGCGTGGCCCAGGCCCTTACCAAAGAAGCCACCCGAGCCGACGGCGATGAGCGACTGCTGCAGATTGTAGGCATCATCCGAATTGGCATTGTCGGGGTCGATGAAGACCGTCAGACGGTTCATCTGATACTGCTTGATGAGCACGTCGTGGCCAAGGAGCGAATCAAAGACCGAGTCGAGCGCCAAGATGAGCGCAATCAAACCAATCAGCAGGGCCAAGGTCGACAGCACCCATTCGCGGCGTGCACCGCTCATGCAGATGACGATAGCGCCCGACACCAGCACGACCAGGCCCGAGCCCAGGTCGCCCATGGCGACGACGGCCAAAAACGGGATGGACAGCATACCGCAGAGCTTGACGTAGTCGCGAACGGTATCGATGCGGCCGTTGTATTGCGAGCCAAGCGTGGCGATAAAGAAGATGGTAATGAGCTTGGCGAGCTCAACGGGCTGGAAGGTCAGGCCGATACCGGGGATCTTGATCCAGCCCGTCATGCCCAGACCGCCCGTATAGGACAGGCCCGGAATCTTGGGCGAGAAGATCACAATAAGGTCAATGACGAGCAGCGCCGTCGAGAAGTTAGAGATGCCGCGCAGATCGGTACGCCAGACGAGCACCGCAAGCACCGCGCCAATGCCAATGCCCAGCAGGTGGCGCGAGAATGAGGCGTCGGCCTTAAACTGTGACGCCGACCAAATAATGATGGCGCCATAGGCAACGAGTGCGACGGTAGCCAGCAGCACACCGATGTGTACCTTCTGGCGAAACGTGCCGCGCGAGGCCGAGAGCTGCTTGTTAACGCGGTCCAGGCTGCTGCGGGAGCCGGTCTTGGTTGAGCGGAACAGGTCCGCCGGCGAAAAGTCCATCGCAACCTCCTATCGAACCGAAGAATCGCCCGAGGCCGAAGAGGTATCGGGCTCGTCATAAATCACGCCGAGCACGTCACGCACGACATGCATTGCGGTATCTGAGCCACCGCCGCCCTGCTCCAGGATTGTAGCGATGACATACTTGGGATTATCGGACGGTGCATAGGCGCAGAACCACGCGTATTCGTCCTCGCCGCTTTTCTCGCCCGTGCCCGACTTGCCGTATACCTGCGGCGTCAGGGTGCCAAAGTGTGCCGCCAGGGACGTCGATGCCGTATAAATCACGTCGTGCATGCCGTTGCGAACAAGAGCCAAATCCGAATCGCTGTTGATCTTGGCCTCCAGGCGCTTCTTCTTGCCCTTGCCGTTGTACTTATAGGCATCACCGTCGCCATCGCGCGACACGGCAGACAAAAACACGTGAGGCACGTACTGTTTGCCGCCGTTGGCAAGACCCATATAGGCGCACGCCATCTGCAGGGGCGTCACCAGAATGTCGCCCTGGCCGATAGCGATGTTCGTCATATCGCCAGCGTTCCACTTGCGGTCCTCGGCAGAGGCGTCGGTGAAGTACGACTCTTTCCACTCAGCGTCGGGAATACGGCCCGCGCCCTCACTCGGCAGATCGATACCGCAGGTCTTGCCAAGGCCCCAGCGACGAAAGACCTCCTGCAGGCCCTCGGAATGCTGCTCGTCATAAAAGAACGCCTTGCCCATGTCGTAGAAGACGGGGTCGCACGAGTTGGCGATACCCGACTGCAGCGTCATGGTGCCGTGGCCAGACGTCAGCCAGCAGCGCTTGCCCCAAGCCTTGCCCAGGCCCGTCCAATAGCCCGTGCAGTTGGTTGTCTGCGTTGAAGTGTAGGTTCCAAACTCAAGACCGGCCAGAGCAGAGAGCGGCTTGATGGTCGAAGCCGACATGTATTGGCCGCTAATGGCGCGGTTGAGCAGCGGGTGCGAACCCTCGTCGTCGTTGAGCTCGGTCCACACGTCGTTGGAGACACCACCGATAAACACGGACGGATCAAACTTGGGCTCACTTGCCATGCCCAGAATCTCGCCGTTGTTGGGGTCGAGGCACACCACGGCGCCGTTGCCGGCGTTGCTGTAACCCGTGGTCTTGGCGAGTTCGATAGCACTCGCCAACGCCGTCTCGCA
Organism: uncultured Collinsella sp.; assembly: GCA_934630735.1. Classification (GTDB taxonomy): domain Bacteria; phylum Actinomycetota; class Coriobacteriia; order Coriobacteriales; family Coriobacteriaceae; genus Collinsella. The sequence continues at coordinate 2,267 of CAKTWK010000054.1, forward strand.
GGCTTGCTGGATCTTGAGGTCAAGCGTGAGCTTAATGTCGGAGCCGGCCTTGGCAGGCACGGCGCCGGCCTGTCCGGTCACGTTGCCCGAGGCATCGACCTTAACCGTCTGCTCGCCGCGAATACCCTGCAGCAAGTTCTCGTAGTAGCTCTCGACACCCGCCTGGCCCACGATATCACCAGACTGGTACGTAATCTGACCGGCAGCGCTATCGTTATCGCCCGAAGCCTTCTTGTTCTGTGCCTCGAGCTGCTCAGAGGTAATGGTGCCGGTATAACCCAAAATGTGACAGGCCGTCTCGCCATACGGGTACTGGCGCTCGGTGCGCTCGGCAATCTTCACGCCCGGGAACTCGCCGGCATGCTCCTTGATATAGGCAACCGTGGAGCGGCGCACGTCCGTCGCGATGGTATGCAGGCTCTGAGCGCCCTCGGAATTGTCCTGGATATTGCGCAGCACCGCGACGTAGGGCATACCGAGCACGTTGGCAAGATGGCGCACCAGCACGGTGTCCTCGGCAAGGTCGCGGTAGGCCACGACAGCAAGTGAAGGACGGTTCTGGACAAGTGCCACGCCATTGCGATCAAGGATTCGCCCGCGCACAGCCGGCGTGGTGACAGTACGGGTCTGGTTGCTCTTGGCCTGCTTGTCGTAGTAGTCCGACGAGACCATCTGCATACCCCACAGCTTAACGGCGAGCGCGGCAAACATCGCGCCCACGCCGGCGGTAAGGATGGAGAAGCGACCCTTGAAGGCGGTAGCGGCGGTATTGCCCTCGCCCTCGGTGGCACGCGGGGCCGTTCCATGCTGCGTGTCGTAGGTAAAACGGGAATCGCCGCGGCGCATGATGACCAGCGCGACCACAATGGCCACGACCAGCACGATACCGGCGATGATAACCGTCATCTGGGAAGACATCTACGGGCCTCCCCTATTTGAGTTTGCGGGTCTTGGGCTTGAAGCGCATGCCCGTCTGACGACCACCGCGTGCGGAGAATCCGTAACCGGACTGCGGCACGACACCGGACATCAAAAACGGAATGGCGACCAGACCCGTCAGGATCGAAGACGGCAGTGCATGGCCAAAAACAGCCACCACAAAGCTCGTCTCCAGACCCATAAACAGCAAGATGATGCTGTAGACCACGTTGATGGCAAGCGCGAAGGCGCCCACGGTAATACCGCGCGCGCTCGGGGAGCCGGCCGTCTGACCGGCCGCGCTGTGCACCAGGGCAAAACTGCCCACAGTCAGCAGCAGCGACATAACGCCCACCGGAACGGCAGCGGAAAGATCATAGAACAGGCCACTGCAAAAACCGCAGACGACAGCCCGCGTGGGATCGCCCGAGAACACGCTCAGGCACACAAGGATAATCATAAAGTTGACGCGACCGCCCGCGATGGAAATCTGCGGCGCCAGGCCCGCCTGCAGGAGCACGCAGGCAATGGCGGCGATAGCAAACGTACGGGAGCTCGCCCCCTGTTCGTGTAGATCCATGGACATGCCCTCCCTATTCGCTCGAGCCGGAATCGGTTGTCTCGGACGATTCGGAGCTCTCGTCCGAGTCCTCGTCCTTAGTCTTGGTCGCGGAATCACGCGAGGTGCCCTGCGGTGTGCCGTTGGCAGAGCTCACGTCCTCGTCCGAGGCCGACTGCTCGTCGGTCAACGAGGTGATGACGAGCACCTCCTCGTTATTTTCTGCCGTGGTCTGGGCGCGCACGACGATGGTGTAATACACATCGTTGGCCGACTTCTCCACCGAAGAAACAGTGCCGAGCGGCAGGCCCTTGGGGAACACGCCGCCAATGCCAGAGGTCACGATGATGTCGCCAACTTTGACGTCGGAGTCGACGCTCACGTACTCAAGGCGCAGGGTGCCATCGGGCTGGCCCTGCAACATACCCTGGGCGCGCGTGTCCTGCACCATAGCCGACACGCCCGAGTTCTCGTCGCCAATCAGGCGTACGGTAGAGGTCTTGGCCGATACCTCGATAATCTGGCCGATAACACCGGCAGAACTCGTCACGGGCATGTTGATGGTAAGGCCGTCGGCAGAGCCCTTGTCGATGGTAACGGTCGAGGTCCAGGCATCGCCCGACGCACCGACAATACGAGCGGCGGTCGACTTAAGGTTGTAGGTCGATTGCAGGCCGACTAGGCCCTCCAGGCGCTCGGCAGTCTTTTGAGCCTCGGAAAGCTCAGCGACCTTAGAGGTCAGCACCTCGTTTTGCTTCTTGAGGTCGTCGAGCGACTCCTGCGATGCCGTGAGGTTGGAGAACACGTTGCCGATCGCGTTGAAGGGAGCCGCCACGGCCGAGCCCACAAAGCGCACCGGCGAGGTAATCGTCGTCACACCCGAGCGCACGGCATGGATTGGCCCGGCCTCGCCCTCACGGATATAAAACGTGAGCAGCAACACCGAAATCAGGCTGAAAACAATCAACGGGCGCATACCCGTTGATTGTCGCTTGGTATTCAGATTTGGAGAGAAACCCGAAGATCGTGCCAAATGGAATCCACCTTTTGGAAATTAAGCATTGGTTTGGACGAAGCCACCGTCAAAGGCGTTGGCCTCGAGCACGCGGGCGCAACCGTTTACGACGTTATCGAGTGCCGTGGGGCTGACGTTGACCGAAACGCCGGTCTCGTCGCGCAGGCGCACGTCGAGGCCGCGCAGCAGCGCGCCGCCGCCGGTCAGCAGAATGCCGTAGTACATAAGGTCCGAGGCAAGATCGGGCGGCGTGGCGTCCAGAGCGTCCTTAACGGCCTTGGCCATCTCGTCGAGCGGCTTGTTGAGCGCGCGACGAATCTCCTCGCTCTCGATACGCACGGTCTTGGGCAGGCCCGTGATAACGTCGCGACCGTTGACCTCAACGTCGAGCTCGTCCTTGAGCGGCACGGCGGAGCCGACCTTGATCTTGATGTCCTCGGCCGTGCGCTCGCCGATAGCCAGGTTGTAGGCATCGCGAACATGGGTGAGGATAGCCTGGTCGAACTCGTCGCCGGCAATGCGAATGGACTGCGAAACGACAATACCGCCCATAGCAATAACGGCGACCTCGGTGGTGCCGCCGCCGATATCGATGACCATGGAGCCCGTGGGCTCCTCGACGGGTAGGTCGGCGCCGATGGCAGCCGCCATGGGCTCCTCGATCAGGTAGGCCTGGCGAGCGCCGGCCTGGATCGTGGCCTCAAAGACGGCGCGCTTCTCGACCGACGTGACGCCGGAGGGAACGCAGACGACGACGCGCGGACGCGGAGTCCACGGATAGCGCTTCTCGGAAGCCTTGTCGATAAAGTAACGAAGCATGGCCTCGGTGACGTCGAAGTCGGCGATGACGCCGTCCTTAAGGGGACGAACGGCAACGATGTTGCCGGGCGTACGGCCGAGCATACGCTTGGCCTCGATGCCGACTGCCAGGATGCGCTCGTCGTTCTTGTCGATAGCGACAACGGAGGGCTCGCGGATGACGATGCCCTTGCCGCGCACGGAGACGAGCGTATTGGCGGTGCCGAGGTCGATGGCGAGATCGCCCGCATAGCTACCGAAGAACATATCCATCAAAGAAAACAACGCAACTCCTGATGTGTTGGATGATTGCTGGAAAACTACTAGCCCATCATACTAGCGCAAGCCCGGCACCTCACTTGCGGTGAAGCGCCGGGCAGAGCCAAATCTCATAAGGTCACTACTGGTTGTCAGCGGCCGAGAAATCGATGTCGAGCGAGGAGACGGCCCAACCGATATGGTTGTCGGAGCGCACGAATTTAACGGTGTACTCCTGCTCGCCGCCCTTGGACAGCGAAGCCTTCACCTTGGCGGTGGTCTCGGTCATGGACTGATCCATACCCTCGATCGAGACGGTGGCGCCCTGCGGGATCGAGGAGACGATCATCGCCTTGGCATCCTCGGACAGGCTCGAGGCCAGGCAGGACTCGGCCTTGGCGGTATCGCCGTCACCGGCAGCCTGGAACAGGTCGGTGATGACGGACTCCTGCGAGGGGTAGCCCATGCCGCGCGTATAAGCATAGCCAAGACCGCCGGCCGCGATCACGATGAGCAGAAGCAGCACCAGGAAGATCTTAAGACCCGTGTGGCGGTGGCGACGACGAACCTTGGCCTGTTTGCGGTCCTGCTGGACCATCTCGGACTCAGACAGCGTAAAGAAGCCGGTGTCAGAGGGGTCGGGCATAAACTGACCGGTCGCGCCCGTGGGGTCGAGCGGGTCGACAGCGGGGGCGTCCATCGCGGGAGCCGGGGCCGTGGACATGGCCGTCTGGGCCGAAAGCGCGGCGAGCGAGTCATGCACGCGGGCAAGCTCGTCGGCCTGCTCGGGCGTGAGCTGGTAGATGCCGTCGGCGGTGGCGGCGTTAAAGGCATCGAGCGCATCGGAAGGACGGCCGGCGGCGGAAAGCGCTTGGCCCATGCCGGCGTTGAGGGCGCGCGTATCGTCGCGCGGACCGGCAAAGTCGATAGCCGTGCGGTAGGTCTCTACGGCGTCCGCGGGGCGGCCGAGCTTGATGAAACAGCGGCCCAGATCGCCGAGGGCGGCGGCAGGAGCCGGGTTGGCGCCGTCGATGGCAGCCTGACGGAAGGCAGTACCGGCGTTGGCGTAGTCGCCCGACTGGAACAGCGCGTTGCCCAGACCCAGGTAGGCCTTAAAAGGCGTAGCGTAGGAAGCGTCCTGGGTAGCTGCAGAGAACGCTTGGGCAGCCGTGGTGTAGTCGCCCACCGCGGCGAGTGCCTTGCCGCGATTGGTGAGCAGGGCGCCGCGCTTGCCATAGGCGCCGTCGTTGAGGGCGGCGGCGTAGGCCTCGGCGGCCTCGGCGTACATGCCCAGATGCATCAGGGCATTGCCGCGCAGGTGGTCGGCCTCACCCATGATCTCGTTGGGAGTCTTTGCCGCGCCAAGCATCTGGGCGGCAGCGGAAAAATCACCCGCGCGATAAGCGGCGCGGCCCTGTTGGATCAGCTGACTATTCAAGGAAGTCCCCTTTACTCGTGAACGATCTCGACATGAACGATCTCGTCGCCGGCGCGCAGCTGCGAGATGACGTCGAGGCCCTCGACCGTGGTGCCAAAGACGGTATAACCGGAGTCGAGGTTGTGCTGGGCACCCAGGCAGAAGTAGAACTGCGAGCCCGCGGAATCGGGATCCATGGAGCGAGCCATGGCAAGCGCGCCGTCAACATGGCTGTTGCGCGGATTGGTGGCAAATTCGCCCTTGATGCAGTAGCCGGGGCCGCCGGTACCGGGCATGCCGTCGGGACCCTCAAGGCCGGCAGCGACGTCGGCGCCGGACATATCGCGGGTATTGGGGTCGCCGCCCTGAATCACAAAGCCGGGCACATAGCGATGGAACTTAAGGCCGTCATAGAAGCCCATCGTGGAAAGCTCGCAGAAGTTCGCCACATGGATGGGGGCGCCCTCACCGTCAAACTTGACCTTGATGGTGCCCTTCGACGTCTCGATCACCGCGCACTCGTCACCGACGAGCTGGTACTCGGGCGTATAGAGCTCTTTCTTAAAACCAAACATGTGGTTCCTTCCTCGTGCGTTTAAAGCATATTTGTACGAATTGTAGCAATAAGCACGGGCTTCCATCAATTGCGCACGCAGGTTATGCCGCCGGAGGGCAACAAATTACGAACGCTGCTGCGGCCTCCAGGCGCTCACGTTGGCGTCGTACTGGTTAAGCGCGCTGTTGCCGCCCTGTGCGATGGGCGCCAAGATCTCGCTCTGACGGGCGCTCAGAGACTCGCCGTCGGGAATAGACAGCGAGATATCCCAGCTCTGGCAGATCACGTCGACACGTTCGTACATCCACTGGGCAAGCTGCTTTAGATGATCGATGTCCTCCGCATAGACCGTGTCGTCCTGAACCTTGAGGTTGTTGAGCTCATCCTGGGTCTTTTTAATCTGATCGCGCAGGGCATAGGCGCTCTGCGACAGCTCCTGGCGGGTGGAGAGCGGTGTACGCAGATAGCCGTTATTAAACGAATCGATGACCTCGCCGATCTGATCCTCGTCGCTGTACGACACGATGGTCTGGTACAGGCCGTCGAGCCTGGTGTAGAGCTGGTCGTCGGTTAAGACGGTCTCCTCCTGAACGACCTCGGACGTATCCTCTTGCTTGGGCTCTTTCTCGGTGGCCTCGCCCTTTTGGCGCGACGGGAAGGTGGTCTTGGCGGCCTGACCAAACTGGTCGTAGAAGCCGGGCATGACGCCCATGGGATCGGCAGTCACAAACCAATAGGCGCCACCGCACACGGCGGCGAGCACCGCGATGACGATGAGCGGTTTGGGGATATGGCGCTTGTGCTTGTGATAGGCATCCTCGTCGGGGTGCACCTTGCGCTTGGGTTTTTGAGCATCGTCATGCAGGGAAACGGGCGCGGGAATATCGACCTTGGGGATACCGAAATCCTTATCGAAAGCCGGCAGCACGC
>CAKTWK010000055.1 GCA_934630735.1 uncultured Collinsella sp.
GGACGGAGGAAGCCCCGCAGCGCGTAGCGCGCAGCGGGGCTTCCGACATGTCCGAGGACGTTCTGAGAGATAGGCCTTTTCCGTTTCCGGACGGCCCGGTGGGATCAGAGTACCCTTGCTGTTACTCTGCTTTGCCCACAGAGTTGAGGTTGGTCATGCGGATCTTAACCAGCTCGGTGATCTCACGCATGCCCTCCTTGGCCGGCTTCTTGGGATCGAAGCAGGCGGGGTTCTCGGCCATGTAGGCCATGAAGCCCTTGGTGTAGGCCTGACGCAGCTCGGTGGCGTAGTTGACCTTGCAGATGCCGTTCTTCACAGCCTCGGCAACCTGCTCATCGGGCACACCGGAGGTGCCGTGCAGAACCAGCGGCACGTCGACGGCGTCGCGGATGGCCTTGACCACGGACTGCTCGATGTGCGGATCGCTCGTGTACACGCCGTGGCTGGTGCCAACGCCAATGGCCAGCGAGGTGCAGCCAGTGCGCTCGACGAACTCCTTGGCCTCGGCAGGATCGGTGTAGGGGCTCTCGCCCTCAACCGCGGGACCGTCGTCCTCCTTGCCGCCAACCTTACCGAGCTCGGCCTCGACGGGCACGCCCATGGCGCGGCCAGCGTCGGCGACGGACTTGGTCAGGGCGATGTTGTCCTCGAAGGACTCGTGCGAACCGTCGATCATGACAGAGGTGTAGCCCGTGCGGAAAGCCTGCATGCAGCGGTCATAGCCATCGCCGTGATCGAGGTGCAGAGCGACGGGCACGGAAGCGCGCTCGGCGGCAGCCTTGACCATGCCGTAGAAGTAGTCCAGACCAGCGGTCTTGATGGTGCCCGGGGTGGTCTGCATGATGACGGGGGACTTGGTCTCCTCGGCAGCGGCCAGAACGGCCATAACAAACTCGAGGTTCTCGACGTTGAAAGCGCCAACAGCGTAGTGGCCGGCCTGAGCGTCCTTGAGCATCTTTTCGGTGGTAACAAGTGCCATGAGCGTTTGCTCCTCTCCCTCGCCCGCATCTGGACATCGGGCGTAGTTGTTCACAAGGCGTTTTACCTTGCGTTTTGCTGCGCTCATTGTATGAAATTCAGCGTCTTTGCACGTGCGAGATATTGAGCCCATGCAGGTCAATACAGTCGTTTTTGAAAAGTAAACGGAAGGAATTTGAGCCGAGTGGACATGTTCGATATTGAATTTTGGGCGTTCAGCATCTTTCTTTTATAGAAAAGATAAGTAATCGAAAGGTGTTTTCTTACTCAAAAAGAAAATGAACGAAAATAGAGTCAACACAATTCCTGCATATTTAGTCGAGAATGGAGCAAGCATGGCCCAAGCCACCAACCGTGCTTTTGCCGACGAACGCCGTACCGCCATTTTGGAAATGCTCGATCATAATGCCTCGGTGCAGGTAGCAGAAATCGCCCAGACCTTTGGCGTGTCCTCCGTCACCGCCCGCGCCGACCTTGACGCGCTCGCCGAAGCAGGCAAGCTGCGCCGCACACATGGTGGTGCCGTATCGCTCCACAAACGCCTAACCGTTTCCACGCAGGATCGCCGCATCAATGTCAACGTCGCCGCCAAGCAGGCCATCGCGCAAAGCGCCATCGAGCTCGTCAATGACGGCGACACGCTGCTCGTCGACTCGGGCACCACGGCGCTCGAGTTCGTCCGGCTCCTCGATCAGCGCGACGGTATCACCGTCATCACGGCCGACATTACCATTGCCGATTACATCGACGAGAGCATGCCCTCAGTCGATGTCGTCATGCTGGGCGGGGCACTGCGCAAAGGTCATCGCTATCTGTACGGACCGCTCACCATGCAGGCGCTCCAAATGGTCCATGCCGACCTTGCCGTCATGTGCCCCGGCGCTTTTGTTCCCGGCTGCGGCTTTACGACCGACTTTCCGCAGATGGCCGAGACCAAAACAGCTATGATCTCCGCCGCCCGTCAAGGCGTTGTCCTCATGGACGCCAGCAAGGTCAACGGACGCGGCATGTACCGCTTTGCCGAGCTAATCGACGTCAACGCCATCGTGATGGACCGTGACCCCGATCACGCCGTCGCCACCTCAATCGCCGAGATCGTCGACAACGCCCGCCCAAATCTCCTCATCGCCGGCGCTTAAACAAAAACCACCACAAAGGTGCCTGTCCCCTTTGTGGTGGTTTGAGCGTTAAAAGTGAACGTGTCGTTACTTGGAGAGCTCGTCAGCGAGGGCCTCGATCTGAGCGCGCGAGGCGTCGTTGAGCGAACCCAGGACAGTCACCTTGTTCTGCGTCAGGGTGATGTCCTTCATGCCCTCGAGCTCCTTGGTCATAACCTTGGCAGCTGCAGGCGCCCAGGAACCGGCCTCGACAAGCGCCACGGTACGGTTCTGGTAGGCATGCTCGGCAAGCGTGTGGATAAAGGTGCTCATGAACGGGAAGATCTCGCCCTGATAGGTAATGGAAGCGAGTACCAGACGGTCATAGCGGAACGCATCCTCAACGGCCTCGGCCATGTCGTCGCGAGCCAAGTCAAAAACGGAGACCTTCTGGCCGCGGGCCTCGAGCGCAGATGCGAGCTCATCGACGGCGGCCTTCAGGTGGCCGTAGACGCTCGCGTAGGCAATGGTGATTCCCTCGTCCTCGGGCTGATAGCTCGACCAGGTGTTGTAGGTGTCGAGGTAGTAGCCCAGGTTCTCGGTCAGCACAGGGCCATGGAGCGGACAGATAATCTGGATGTCCAGGTCGGCGGCCTTCTTGAGCACGGCCTGCACGAACTTGCCGAACTTTCCCACGATGCCAAAGTAGTAACGGCGTGCCTCGCAGGCCCACCCTTCCGGATCTTCGATGTCATTGGCACCAAACTTGCCAAAGCCATCGGCACTAAAGAGCACCTTGTCGGTGGCCTCGTAAGAGAACAGCACCTCGGGCCAGTGAACGTTGGGAGCGCCGACAAACGTCAGGCTGTGGCCACCCAAGTCGAGCACGTCGCCCTCTTTGACGACCATCTTGCGCTCGGGATAATCGGTGCCAAAGTAGTTGACCATCATGCGGAAAGCGCCCATGCTGGCCACAATCTGCGCCTGGGGATAGCGCTCCATAAAGGCGGCGATGCCAGCGGAGTGATCGGGCTCCATGTGATGGACGACCAGGTAATCGGGCGTGCGACCGTCGAGCACGGCTTCGATGTTACCGAGCCACTCGTCGACAAAACCGCCGTCGACTGAATCGGCGACAGCGATCTTTTCGCCCAAGATAACGTAGCTGTTGTATGCCATACCGTTCTCGGACACATCGTACTGGCCCTCGAACAGGTCAATGTCGTGATCGTCGACGCCAACGTAGCGGATATCCTTGGTGATCTCCATCAGGCAAAGCCTCCTAGATAGACAAAAGAGCCCGTCTATCATAGCACTCGGCTGCATCCCAACAGCTATCTGCCGACATCCTTACCGATTGTTATTGAAATGCGATAAATCGCCGTTTACCTGCACAAACTATGCGCGCGGTATCGCCGTGCTATGTCGAATGATGAGTTGGCCGGGAATACGAATGGCAACGGTTTTGCCCGCCGTACCCACCTCGGGAACCGCATGCTCAAACACCTCGCGTCCGCGCTGATGCAGATCGAATCGCACGGTCGTGAGCTCGTTGTGTGCCACAAAATCATCGAGCGAATCGTCGACGCCCACCACGCTCACGTCCTCGGGCACGCGCAGACCGCTATCACGCAGCGCGGCAATCGCGCCATTTGCCATCTGGTCGTTTGCCGCATAGATCGCCGTCATGGCTCGGTCGTGCTCGGCCAGAAATCTGCCGGCCTCGTAACCGCTGTTGGCAGACCAGTCACCCTCGAGCGGCGCCTGCGGCTTAATGTGCTTACGCTCGAGTGCATCCTGCCAACCGGCGCGACGAAACTGCTCGTCGACCGAGAACGACGGGCCGCCAATATAGCGAATCTGATCGTGTCCCAGCTCAAACAGGTGATCCATAAGCAATAGCGAGCAGCCGTAATGATCAGAGTCAACTGTGGTCACGCGCGGATGCGCGTACATGGTAACGATGACCGTGCCAATGCCCGGCAGTGGATCAAACGTCTCAAAATCGGGTGCCATGCGACTCATGCCGATAATGATGCCGTCCACGGGCAGCGCGGCCATACGACGCGTGGCCTCGGCAAGCGAAAACTCCTCGGTCTTGGACATCTCGACCAGCGTGATGGCGCAATTATGCTCGCGAGCAGCGCTGGCGATGCCGTCGATCATTGAGAGGTTGCCAAACTTGGTGACATCGTTGACGCACAGACCGACTGAATGGTAACGGCCGTCGCGCAGCGAGCGACCGGCATAACTCGGACGGAAGCCGAGTTCTTGCATAGTGGCCTGCACGCGCTGACGTGTCTGCTCGTTAACGTTGGGCAAGCCGTTGGCGACGCGCGAAACCGTCTGCTGCGAAACGCCAGCAGCGCGGGCGACGTCGGCCATGGAGACCGGACGCGAACTGGTATCGTTGGACGGGCGCCTTGCCACAGGATCACCTTCACCCTTGCGAGATCTGAATAGCGTGAATGCCGACCCGGGCAGAAATACACCCCGCGCCGAGGCCCGCTATAGTCGGACGCATGTTAACGTACTCTACTTTTTCTATCTGCATCTCTTCTGCTTTATAAGTCCATACGGCAGTACCGTTCACGGCTGTATTTCTACCGATTACCAGATTCTCAAAAAGTGACAAGCAATGTGTTATGAGTACGTTAACATAACCCGTAACGTGCGGCATCGTGAACGCTTGATTCATGCCGCTTCAAGTTGTTAACGTACTCATAACGACGCAAAACTCACCCGTGCGCGCCAAGGAAAGGACTCCCATGACCGTCCCCGACGAAAAGACACTCGCCACGCTCACCAAGCTGTTTGAGGAGGAGTTTGGACCCATCGGCGACCGCCAGGTGCTCTACGTGCACGCGCCCGGCCGTTCCGAGATCAGCGGCAACCACACCGACCACGAGGGCGGCCACGTTATCGCCGGCTCGCTCGATGTCGCCGTCGATGGCATCGCCGTGGCAACCGATTCCAACAAGATTCGCGTCGCCGACGAGGGCTATCCTACGTTTGAGATCACGCTCGACACGCTAGACATTCAGGAGTCCGAGAAGGGCACGTCCGCGAGCCTCGTCCGCGGCATGGCCCATGAAATCGCTGCTCTGGGCGTTGAGCCCCACGGCTTCGACTTTGCCTTCACCTGCTCCGTCCCCTCGGGCGGTGGCCTTTCCAGCTCTGCCGCCGTCGAGGCCGCGTACGGTCGTGCCATGGAGACGCTCTGGGGCGCGCCCGCCATTGAGCCCGTCACGCTCGCTCAGATGAGCCAGCGCACCGAGAACAACTACTACGGCAAGCCCTGCGGTCTGATGGACCAGGCCGCCGTGTGCCTGGGCGGCCTTGCCTACATGGACTTTGAGGACCAGGCTCAGCCTAAAACCCAGAAGCTCGAGCTCAACTTTGAGGATCACGGCTATGCGCTCGTGCTCGTTAAAGTTGGCGCCGACCATGTGGCAGCCACCGACGACTACGCCGCTGTTCCGCGCGAGATGCAGGACGTCGCCGCCGAGTTTGGCAAGGCACGCCTGTGCGAGGTAAACGTGGCGGACTTTGACGCCAAGCTCCCCGAGCTGCGCGCCAAGCTGGGCGACCGCGCCTGCCTGCGCGCCGTTCATTACTGGTACGAGAACGGCCTGGTCGATAAGCGCTGGGCGGCCCTGAACGCCGGCGACATTGACCAGTTCCTGGTCCTGACGCGTGAGTCCGGCGCCAGCTCCGCCATGTACCTGCAGAATGTTGTTGCCAAACTGGGTGCCGAGCAGCCTTCCATGTACGCGCTTGCTCTTGCCGAGCATGTGCTCGACGGCCGTGGCGCCGTTCGTATCCACGGCGGCGGCTTTGGCGGTACCATCCAGGCCTTCGTGCCGCTCGAGCTGGTCGACACCTTCATTGCCAAGATGAACGGCTGGCTTGGCGAGGGCTCTGCCCGCCACTACGCGATTTCTGACAAGGGGGCTTACGCGGCATGGCTGTAATGACTGATGTGCGCGAGGCCGCGCAGGGCCTCATCGAATATGCCATCCACCGATCGATGATCGGCCAGGACGATCGCATCTGGGCATACAACACCATTTTGGAGTGCATCGGCGCTACGGGGCCGGCACTCGACATGGCCTGGGCGCTCCAAGTTGAGAAACTCTCGCTCTTGCACCCCGATACCCTGCCCGACTTTGACCTTGAAGGCACGCTTGCCGCGCTTGCCGAGGCCGCCGTTGCCAACGGCGCCGCCGAGGACACTGCGTCGGGCCGCGATCGCATCGCCATGCGCATCATGGGCGCGCTCATGCCGAGGCCTTCGGTTGTAAACGAAGAGTTCAATGGACGTATGGGCGTCAACGAGCCCCGCGCCGCGACCGACTGGTTCTACGGCCTGTGCTGCGACGCCGGCTACGTGCGCCGTGCCGCCATCGCGCGCAACATCAAATGGAGCACCCCCACCAACTGGGGCGATCTTGAGATCACCATCAACCTGTCCAAGCCCGAGAAGGACCCGCGCGATATCGCCGCGGCAGGTGCAGCTAAGAACACGGACGAGAAGTATCCCGCCTGCCAGCTCTGCATCGAAAACGAGGGCTATCCCGGACGCTCCGCCGCAGCCGACGGCGGAGCTCACCCCGCCCGCCAGAATCTGCGCGTTATCCCCATCCAGCTCGACGGCGAGCGCTGGGGCTTCCAGTACAGCCCGTACGCGTACTTTAACGAGCACTGCATTGCCATGAGCTCCGAGCATCGTCCGATGCACGTCGACCGCAAGGGCCTGACCTGCCTGCTCGACTTTGTGGACCTGTTCCCGCACTACTTCATCGGCTCCAACGCCGACCTGCCCATCGTGGGCGGCTCGATCTTGTCGCACGACCACTTCCAGGGCGGCGCACACGAGTTCCCCATGATGCACGCCGCCGAGGTCTCGCAGTTTAGCGTGCCCGGTTTTGACCAGGTCAGCGGTAGCGTGCTGCAGTGGCCGCTCTCGGTGCTGCGCCTGCGCTCGCATGACCGCGCTCAGCTGCTCGATGCCGCCGAGAAGATTATCCTCGCCTGGCGCGAGTGGAGCGATGAGTCTGTTGGCGTCATCGCGCACACAGCCGATGGCGTGGCGCACAACACCGTGACGCCCGTCATTCGCCGCGTAGACTCCCGCGGCAACGCCGGCGGCGAAATCTACGAGGCCTACCTGGCGCTTCGCTGCAACATCACGACCGACGAGCATCCGCTGGGTGTTTTCCACCCGCATGCCGAGTACCACCACATTAAGAAGGAGAACATCGGCCTGATTGAGGTCATGGGCCTGGCCATTCTGCCGCCGCGCCTGGTTCCCGAGCTCGGCGCTGTCCGTGAGCACCTGCTGGCGGCCAAGGCAGATGCCACCTACGACCTTGCCGCCGCGCTCGAGGGCGACGACCTTTGCCGCAACCACGCCGCATGGGCCGAGGACGTTTTTGCCCGCCGCGCCGACGAGCTTACGGCGGATAACGCCATCGATATCCTGCACGAGGAGGTCGGCGTGGTGTTTGGCCACGTGCTCGACAACGCCGGCGTCTTTAAGTGGGACGAAGCCGGCCGCGCCGCCCAGCAGCGCTTTATCGACTCACTGTAATGATCCCTTGGGGACGGAGGAAAACGGATCATTTCGTCTTCAATAAAACGGCGCCCGCCGGCAACATCGCCGACGGGCGCCGTTTTTGAATGTAGTCATTAAAGAACGTCCCCAATGACTACTTGCGGCCAAGGCAACGCCGATGTCTTGGCGAAGTCAGCGAAAACCCGCCAGAGCGAGCAAGGTGCCTTGAAACGAGGCGGCATTGACCTTCTGGTCATGCCGCCGAAGTTG
>CAKTWK010000056.1 GCA_934630735.1 uncultured Collinsella sp.
TTTATCAGACTTCCTACACTTGAAAAGTGCGAACATAAAAACAGTTTCATCAATATTCTCCTTTATATATAAATTCTTATTTGTTGAACTAAGCCGTGTATACCATACTCTCCAATGAAAGAACGCCCTGATATAGCGAAATTTTGCCGTTTTCCTGCGTACGTGCGTACACACTCCACAGGAATTCTAAGGGGCCTGCCCCCTTGGCACACGGACTTTGGAACAAAGTCTAGTGTGTTACGCCTTGCCAGAGGTGTACAGGCTCCCGGTATGCTCGTACGAAGCAATTGCCATCAATGTGCCATATAAGTGGCGATCAAGTTCGCATAAAGCGACCTTGATCCCGCAAAATAAAAGGCAGGATACCATCACCACGATGATACCCTGCCTCTGTTCGTTCCTGTTTACCGTTCCGAGTAGTCCTTCCGCAGAATTTCCGATAAACAAAAAACGTACCCGAACCCTTCCTCGTAAAGAATCGGGTTCGAGTACGAACTGAATGCTGGAGCAATAAAAAACCACCAGAAAGGTGCCTGTCCCCTTTGTGGTGGTTTTGGGCCAGTCCTAGAGCGTGTGGCCGTAGGTGTTGGCAGCCTTGATGGCGGTGGCGAACTTTTCGTCGGTGAAGGGCTCGGGGTTTCCCTGCTTCCACTCGTTGGTGGCGTGCGCATACTCGCACAGGGCGGGGATATCGGACTCGGAAAGCCCGACCTGCTCAAGCGTCACGGGCAGCCCCATCTCCTTGTTAAAGGCTGCGTAGCGCTCAAGGTTCTCGGTATCGCCCGTGTAGGCAAACAGCACCAGCACGCCCAGGCTCACGACCTCGCCATGCAGGTAGGTGCCCTCGCGCGGAATGCTGCAGGTGGCGTTGTAGAACGCATGCGCCACGCTCGAGTTGTAGTAGTAATCGTTTTGGTTGGTCAGGTTGGAGACGTAGCCCGTGTTGACCACGATATCGAGCGCGATCTGCTTGACGGCTTCGGTCGACAGGTTCTGGCGAACGTCCTCAAGACCCTGCACACCATAGGTAAACAGCGGCTCGGAGCAGGTGTGTGCGAGCGCCAGGCCAAGACCTGCGGTGTGCTCCAGGTTGCCGGCGCTCGTGGCGTACTCGACCTCGGGCTGTTTGGACAGGGCATCGCCCACGCCCGCCCAGAAGTACTCCGCCGGAGCCTCGGCGATGATCTTGGGGTTGATGAAGATGTGCGCGGGGCGGTTGGGGTACGAATAGCCCTCGAGCGAGCCGTCGTCGTTGTAGACAACGGCAATGGCGGTCGCGGCCGAGCAGTTGGAGCAGATCGTCGGTACCGTAAAGACGATCTTCTTGAGCTCGATGGCCGCCGTCTTGACGGTGTCGAGCGCTTTGCCGCCGCCGCATGCGATGAGCACATCGGCCTCTCGGCAGGCGGGGGAGTTAACAAGCTTGGCGATATTGGCACGCGTGCTGTTGGTGCCGTAGACGCGTGTCTCCAGAATCTCGATGTCGGTGCCCTCCAGTGCCGCTTCGATACTGGGAAGCGCCGCGGCCAGTGCTCGTTTACCGCCGATAATCGCGACCTTGGCCGCTCCGTACTCGTCCAGCGCGCCGGGCAGCTCGTCAAAGCAGTCTTCGCCGACGGTATAGTCGCTCATTCCAATCGTGCGCATAGTAGCCTTCTTTCGTTAGATAAAGTGCTTTCAGGTATTTTGCTCCAAGTGAGTGCTTGCGACTGCGAGAAATTTCTAAAGTATGAAACCGATGTTGAGGGTTTTTCGCCGGCGTTTGCCGTGCTACCATACTCCGCATAAGCGTTGATGGGGACGAGTAGTCGGCCATCCGCATGTTACAGAGAGCGGGGAGTGCTGAGAACCCGCGCATGCGACCGATGAAAATCACCCCGGAGCTGCGGTCCCAACGGACGTGCCGAGCAGGTTCGTCTTAGTAGACATCGCCGAGATGGTCGTCGATACAGACCAGCCGAGTAACGGATGCGAGCGCGCTATCACGCGGGCGAGGGCATCTAAGCTGGGTGGTTAAGCGAAGAGCTTTTGCGGGCGTATAGCTCGTTTTGTGGCGCTTCGTCCCAGCTTGTAGGGACGGGCGCTTTTTTGGTGCCCAACGGGCGTGCGCGCCCACGACATGAAAGGGGTACCGTGGCAAACGAGTACAAGCAGACGATGAATCTGCCCAAAACCGGCTTTCCCATGCGTGCCGGTCTTTCCAAGTCCGAGCCCAAGCGACTCAAGGACTGGCAGGACAACAAGGTCTACGAGCAGGTTCTGAAGAAGAACGAGGGTCACAAGAAGTTCGTGCTGCACGACGGTCCTCCGTACGCCAACGGCCCGATCCACATCGGCCACGCCATGAACAAGATCTCCAAGGACATGATCAACCGCTACTGGATGATGCAGGGTTATGAGGTTCCCTATGTCCCCGGTTGGGACTGCCACGGCCAGCCGATCGAGCACAAGGTCGAGGAGAAGCTCGGCACCGAGAAGTTCAACCAGACCCCCACGGCCAAGATTCGTGAGCTCTGCAACGAGTTCGCTGTCGAGAACATCGAGCTCCAGAAGGCCGGCTTCCGTCGTCTGGGCGTGCTCGGCGACTGGGATAACCCCTATCTGACGCTCTATCACCAGCATGATGCTGCCGATATTGAGGTCTTCAAGGCCATGTTCGATAAGGGCATGATCTATCGCGGCCACAAGCCGGTTCACTGGTGCAAGCACTGCCACACCGCGCTGGCCGAGGCCGAGATCGAGTACTCCGACGAGACGAGCCCGTCCATCTTCGTGCGCTTTGAGATGACTTCCAAGCCCGCCGGCCTCGAGAACTTCGACGGCCCGGTCGACTTTATCATCTGGACGACCACGCCGTGGACCATCCCCTCCGACCAGGCCGTTTCACTTAAGCCCGGCGCCGCCTATGTTGCCGTTGAGCACGACGGTCGTGCCGAGGTCATGCTCGAGGACCTGGCTCCCAAGTGCTGCGAGGAGTTTGGCTGGGAGTACACCCCGGTTATGGTCGACGGAAAGCCCTACGTGGTTCCCGCCGAGACCTTCCACCACATCCACTACAAGCAGCCGATCTTTGACGGCGTTGAGGGCGTGGCGCTGCTGGCCGATTACGTCGGTGTCGATGACGGTACCGGTATCGTCCACAACTCGCCCGGCCACGGCGTCGACGACTACTTTGCCTGCCTCAAGGAGGGCATCACCGACATCTGCATGCCGGTCGATGACGACGGTAAGTTCTATACCGGTGAGGAGTTTGGTACCGGCGGCCCCTTCAGCGGCATGGATACCGACGAGGCCAACCCGCACATCATCGAGTTCCTGCGCGAGCGCGGCACCCTGGTCCTCGAGAAGAAGATCACACACAGCTATCCGCACTGCTGGCGCTGCAAGCACCCCGTGCTCTTCCGTGCTACCGACCAGTGGTTTGTCTCGATGGACAAGACCGGCTTGCGTGAGCAGGCTGGCAAGGAGGTCCGCGAGAACGTCAAGTGGTATCCGGCCCACGCGGCCAACCGTATCGGTGCCATGGTCGAGCAGCGTCCCGACTGGTGCATCAGCCGTCAGCGCAACTGGGGCGTGCCTATCCCCAGCTACACTTGCGCCGACTGCGGCGAGAAGATTATGAACGACGCCACGCTCGACGCCGTCATTAAGCTCTTCCACGAGAAGGGTTCCGACGCCTGGTTCACCGACGCGCCCGAGAGCTACCTTGGCGAGGCCTGTGTTTGCCCCAAGTGCGGCGGCCATCACCTCAAGGCCGATAAGGACATTCTCGACGTGTGGTGGGACTCCGGCGTTTCCTGGAAGGCCGTCTGCGAGTATCGCCCCGAGCTTGAGTACCCGGCGGACGTGTATCTCGAGGGCTCCGACCAGCACCGCGGTTGGTTCCAGAGCTCGCTGCTCACCTCGGTGGGCGCCAACGGCCACGCTCCGTACAAGGCTGTCGTCTCGCAGGGCTTTACGCTCGACGGCCAGGGCCGCAAGATGTCCAAGTCGCTCGGTAACGTCATCGACCCCAACAAGGTCTGCGACGAGATGGGCGCCGACATCATCCGCCTGTGGGTCGCCTCGGTCGATACCAGCTCCGACGTCTCCATCGACCACGAAATTCTCGCTCGTACGTCCGATGCCTATCGTCGCTTCCGCAACACGCTGCGCTTCCTACTTTCCGAGCTCGAGGGTCAGTTTGAGCCCGAGACCGACGGCGTCGACTTTACCGACCTGCTGCCGCTCGACAAGCTCATGGTTGCCCGTCTGACCCAGGTCCAGGCCGAGGTCGACGATGCTTACGCCAGCTACGAGTTCCCGCGCGCCTACCGTGCGCTCTACGACTTTGTTGTTACCGAGCTTTCCAACGTGTACCTCGACGCCTTGAAGGACCGTCTGTACTGCGACAAGCCCGGCTCGCTCGAGCGCCGCAGCGCCCAGACCGTGCTCGCCGAGCTCTTCTCGATGCTCATGCGCGATCTGCAGCCGATCCTGTCCTACACCGTCGATGAGGCCATGGCCTATGCGCCCGCCGGCTGCGTCGATCACCAGAAGTACGCCGCGCTGCTCGATTGGTACAAGTCGCCCATCACGGTCGACGAGGCCAATGAGTTCGAGGGTGTGCTCGAGGCCTCGCTCGAGCTCCGTAGCGCCGTGACCAAGTCCCTTGAGGACGCCCGCTCCGCCGGCACCTTCACCAAGAGCCAGCAGGTCCGCGTCAAGGCGGTCGTTCCCGCCGAGATGTACGCGCTGCTGACTGGCGACAAAGCCGTCGACCTGGCCGAGTTCTACATCGTCTCCGCTGTTGAACTGACCCAGGGCGAGGAGCTCTCCGTTGCCATCGAGGCTGCTGAGGGCGAGTGCTGCGACCGTTGCTGGAACTACCGCACCACCGTCGGCGAGTACAACGGCCACGCACATATTTGCAAGCGCTGCGCTGACGCTTTGTAGTTACGCGGTTTTACCAAACCGCGTAACCGGTTGACGCTGCAAACCCGCCAGGGCGGCAATTGGGGGGTTCCGCCGTTCTACCGAACGGCGGACCAGCCGACGCTGCGCGGGCCGCATTTGGACAATCTGCCGTTCAATTTCAAGGGCGCGACCGAAAGGTCAGCGCCCTTTCATTTCACGTCACCTTGTCTCAAATGCGACCCGCTCGCTCATTTATGCTCTACCTGCAGTGTTTCCGTTCTTGGGAGTTTTGTCGCTTCTCGCTTGCGTCAATGTATGATTATCTATTGCGTTAAACGTTATTCGATGTTCTTGAGGGTAGGGGATTGATTTGGGTCGTACTGGGGATATGACGCCGCCTTTGCGTTGGCGGTTGGGTGTTGCTGGTGGGGTGGCGCTGGTCGTGCTGCTTCTTGACCAGCTGACCAAGCTTGCGGTTCGTGCCGTGGGCGACGCCTTGCATGTGACCGTCATCCCCGGTGTTATCGACTTTATGTTTGTCCGCAATATCGGTGCTGCCTTTAGCATGGGCGAGGGGCATGGTGTCGCGTTTGCCGTGCTGGCGTTGGCGGTCATTATCGCTATTTTTGTGTACCTCGTTCGTGCACCTCAGCTCGCCCATCTTGAGGTTGTGGGCATGGCGATGGTTGCGGGCGGTGCTATCGGTAACGCAATCGATCGTTTGGCCTTTGGCTTTGTGACCGATTTTATTGCCACCACCTTCATCGACTTCCCCGTCTTCAATGTGGCCGATATCGGCATTACCGTGGGCGTCGTGCTCGCCCTCTTTGGCTACATGTTCTTGAGCCCCGCGGCCCGTGAGGTCGATGCGACCGCCGAGCTTAACGCCCGTGATGAGGCCCGCGCCAAGCGCAAAGCCAAACAACGTGGGGAGCGTGCCCGCAAGATTCGCGAAAGGACTGAGCGCTAATGGCCGACATCCATATCCTTGTTGCCGACGATGCCGCTGGTCAGCGTCTTGACGCCTATCTGGGCGCCAATGACGGCTGCCCTACGCGCTCTGCCTGCGCGCATCTGATTGAGGATGGGGCCGTAGTGGTCAATGGCGAGACCTGCCTGTCCAAAAAGTACGCCGTGCGAGCCGGTGACCGTATTTCGGTTGATTTGCCCGAGCCGCACGATCCCACCGATGTGATTCCCGAGGCCATCCCACTCGACATTCGCTACGAGGACGACTATCTTATCGTGCTCTCCAAGCAGCGCGGCCTGGTGTGCCATCCTGCGCATGGTCATGAGAGCGGTACGCTCGCGAATGCCCTGGTCTATCACTGTGGTATCGACCATCTGGGCACCGTGCAGGGCGAGGACCGCCCCGGTATCGTGCATCGTTTGGATCGCGATACCTCGGGTCTCATGCTTGCGGCCAAGGACGATGACACCCAGCGCGCGCTCCAAAATCTCATTCGCACGCGCACGCTCGACCGCCGCTACATTACGCTCGTTCACGGGCACATCGCCATGGACGAGGGCACCATCAACACCGGTATTGCCCGATCGACGCGCGACCGCGTGAAGATGGCGGTTTCGGACGATCCCTTTGCGCGCCAAGCCATCACGACCTTCAAGGTCCTTGAGCGTTTTGATTCCACGCGTTTTGACGACGGCTACACGCTCGTCGAGTGCCACCTGTTTACGGGCCGCACACATCAGATTCGCGTGCATATGCGCCATATCAACCACGCCTGCGTGGGCGATCCGCTCTACGGTAAGTGCGATGCACGCGCCGATCAGGGCCTGACCAGGCAATTCCTTCATTCTTGGCGCGTCGCATTCGACCATCCCGTGACGGGGGATCGCATTGAGTGCCGCGACGAGCTGCCGTGGGATCTCGCTGCGGTTCTTGACGACCTGGCCCCGCGCTCGCTTGGCCGCACCGCTGCCGGCGACGAAATCGTTCCGCAGCTCGGTCTCCTCGAAGCCTAGCCAGTATTAGGTGGTTTCTTGAACTCGGTCACCCTACGGTAATATATACGTTTGTTTACGTAACGCGTTCCTGGGAGCCTGCATGTTCGCCTTTTTACAAACTAACACGCCCATCGTGATCTTCAACCAGATTG
The DNA here is from genome assembly GCA_934630735.1 of uncultured Collinsella sp. Lineage (GTDB taxonomy): Bacteria > Actinomycetota > Coriobacteriia > Coriobacteriales > Coriobacteriaceae > Collinsella. The sequence continues at coordinate 7,014 of CAKTWK010000056.1, forward strand.
TCGTCACGCTGCTCACGGTCTGCTTTCTGTACCAGGTGGTCTTCTTTGTCATTGGCGCTCTTCGTGGCGAGGTCGCGCCTCCCAAGGCCAAAAAACTCCACCGGTACGCCTTCTTTATTGCGGCGCATAACGAGGAGGCCGTGATCGCCAACCTCGTTCGCTCCATCAAGGACCAGGACTATCCGTCCGAGCTCATCGAGGTCTTCGTGGTCGCCGATGCCTGCACCGACAACACCGCGCAGCTCGCGCGCGAGGCCGGTGCCATTGTTTACGAGCGCAATGACCTGGCCCGCAAGGGCAAGAGCTGGGTCATGGACTTTGGTTTCGATCGCATTCTCAACGAGTATCCCGACACGTTTGAGGGCTACTTTATCTTCGATGCCGACAACGTTATCTCCCGCGATTACGTCTCCAAGATGAATGATGCCTTTGACCAGGGCTTTCACGTGGTCACGAGCTATCGTAACTCCAAGAACTTCGGCAGCTCTTGGATTTCGTCTGCCAACGCCACCTGGTATCTGCGTGAGGCCCGCTTCCTCAACAACGCGCGTAATATCTGCAAGACGTCCTGCGCTGTCTCGGGTTCGGGTTACCTCATCTCCGCCAGTGTTATCGAGGGCATGCACGGTTGGCAGTTCCATACGCTGACCGAGGACATCCAGTTTACTACGTTCTGCGCCATTCACGGCATCCGCATCGGTTATGCGCCGGCGGAG
>CAKTWK010000057.1 GCA_934630735.1 uncultured Collinsella sp.
GGGCCGCCACGCGCTCGACGTCGGCGGGGTAGCGGTCGTAATACTGCTGCGTCTTGGCGGCCATGCGCGGGAAGGTGTGCGCGTAGACCTCGCTGGCGCTCGCCGGAACGTGGGGGATGCCACCGCAGGTAAAGCTCGCCGCCACGCCCTCGGGGAAGAGTGACAGGTAGCTCAGCGTCAAAAAGCCGCCGTAGCTTTGGCCGAGCGTTACCCACGGCTTGCCGCCAAAGCCCACCAGGCGCAGGTACTCAAAATCGCGCACGATGGAGCTGGCGAGGTGGCGCTTGAGGAAGTCCGCCTGCGAGCGTGCGGCATCGGAGCCTGCTGCCTCGGCGCGCTCGCCCAGGGCCGCGATCGTGCGTCCGTCAACACAGCTGCTGCGTCCCGTGCCGCGCTGGTCGGGAAGGACCACGCGGAAGTGTTTGACGGCCTCCTCAATCCAGCCGTCGCTCGTGGGCGACAGCGGACGCGGACTCTCGCCACCGGGGCCGCCCTGCAAAAAGAGAAGGAGCGGCAGGTCGTCGTTGATGCGGTCGGGTGCGCAGACCACGCGGTAGAAGAGCTTGATGCTCTCGGGCGCGCCGGCGATGGGCGCCGGCATGGCGCCGCGGCGCATGGTGCTGCCGACCGCCAAAAGCATGGGTTCCAGGCCGCGCCAGTCGAGGGGGACATCGATGCTGTGGTCCTCGACGTAGAGGCCGGGGACGTGGTACGAAGTGATGATGGCCATGCGATACTTCCGTTCGTTGCGGTGTTTCGGGTTGACCAATTCTACCGCCGCGCGCGAGGGCATGCACAAATCGGCTACCATGGTGGGCAAACTACTAAGAGAAAGGGCCGCCTATGTCGGTCGATATAGCCACGTATGTCCACGATCTTGCCGTTGCCGCCAAGGCAGCGTCGGCCTCGCTTGCCACGGCGAGCGACGAGCAGCGCCAGGAGGCCGTGCGCGCCATGGCCGCGGCGCTGCGCGATGGTGCCGACTCCATCGTCGCCGCCAACGAGCTCGATATGTCCGCCGCGCGCGATGCGGGGACCTCGGCGGGGCTCCTCGATCGCCTGTTGCTGACGCCCGAGCGCGTTGAGGGCATGGCCGCCGGCCTGGAGAAGCTCGCCGAGCTGCCCGATCCTGTCGGCCGCGTGCTCGACCATCGCGTGCTTGCAAGCGGTGTGGACCTTACGCGTGTGACTGTGCCGCTGGGTCTGGTTGCCATGGTCTACGAGGCGCGCCCCAACGTGACGGCCGATGCCGCGGGCATCTGCATCCGCACCGGCAACGCCTGCATCCTACGCGGCGGTTCGCTGGCCTATCACTCGTGCGCCATGATTTCCGAGTTGCTGGCCGATGCGCTCGAGGCCGAGGGTTTCCCGCGCGAGGCTATCTCGATGATCGAGTCCACCGACCGCGAGGCCACCGGCGAGCTCATGAAGCTCCGCGGTATTGTCGATGTGCTCATTCCGCGCGGCGGCGCGGGCCTGATCCAGCGCTGCGTTCGCGAGTCGCTCGTACCGGTGATCGAGACGGGCACGGGCAACTGCCACATCTACGTGCATGAGTCGGCCGACTTTGATAAAGCGCTCAACATTATCGTCAATGCCAAGACGCAGCGCGTGGGCGTGTGCAATGCCGCCGAGTCGCTGCTGGTCGACCGCGCCGTGGCAGACACGTTTTTGCCCGTGGCTGTGGCTGTGCTGCACGACCACGGCGTACTCATTCACGGCGACGAGGCCACGTGCGCCGCGTGCGCCGACGCTGGGCTTGCCGAGGGCGACGACTACGCGGCCGCGACCGAGGAGGATTGGGGTCGCGAGTACCTGGCGCTCGAGATGAGCGTGAAAGTCGTGGCGAACGAGGACGAGGCCATCGTGCACATCAACCGCTATGGCACCATGCATTCCGAGGCCATTATCGCCGAGGACGCGGACGCTTGCGAGCGCTTCCTGGACAAGGTCGATGCCTCGGCCGTGTATGCCAACGCCAGCACGCGCTTCACCGACGGCGGCGAGTTTGGCCTGGGCGCCGAGATCGGCATCTCGACCCAAAAGCTCCACGCCCGCGGCCCCTTTGCCGCCGAGGCCCTCACCACCTACAAATACAAGCTCCGCGGCACCGGCCAGGTCCGCCCCTAAACCTGCCAAAAAGGGACAGGTTTATTTTGGCAGGTTTTATCTGCGGTTTTGCCGGGCGACACGTTCGCCCGGCTTTTTTCTCCGCATGCCTTTTCTGCCTTTCGACTTGGCCCGCGTCGATATACGATAGTGACACCGTGTCCTAGCACTGACTCACCTGGAGGTACTGCCATGTCCCAGACGCTTTCCGCCGGAATCACCCGCGACCGCGCGTTTGAACTGCTCAACGAGCACAACAAGGACCCGTTCCACATCACGCACGGCGAGACCGTCGAGGGCACCATGCGCTACTTTGCGCGCGAGTTCGACCCCGAAAACGAAGAGTTTTGGGGCATTGTCGGCCTTTTGCATGATCTGGATTGGGAGGAGCATGAGGACGACCCCATGAACCACACCATCTATGCCGCCGAGATTCTCGAGGGTGAGGGTGCGACTCCCGAGCTTATCCGTGCCATCCAGACGCACACGTCCGACTTTAACTCTTCACTGCCCAGGCCCGAGCTGCAGATGGAAAAGATCCTGTTTGCCTGCGACGAGCTCACCGGCCTGATCGGCGCCGCCGTCATCATGCGCCCGAGCAAGAGCGTCATGGACTTTACGACCAAGTCGCTCAAAAAGAAATTCAAGGACAAGCGCTTTGCCGCCGGCTGCTCGCGCGATGTAATTTCGCAGGGCGCCGAGATGCTGGGCTGGGAGCTACCCGAGCTCTTCGACCGCACCATCGCGGCCATGCAGTCCTTCGCGCCCGATCGCGACACCTTCCAGGCCTAACCTGCCAAAAAGGGACAGGTTTATTTTGGCAGGTTTTATCTGCGGAAACGCCTCCGTTGTAGTTCTTAGCTGCGGAGGCGTTTCCGTTTTCTTGTGACGCCTCGGGACTATTCTGTCGTTGCCGGCAGGTGACTATGCGGCATTCTTTATAATCCACGTTCCCAACCCGGTTAATAACTGAACCTGTTTGATCGTCAGCCCTTCTTTTCGAAGGGCCAGTATCGCTTCGTTGCGAAGTGCCTTGGAGATGGATTTGAGTTCTGTGGGCGCACATCCCGCGACGTTTTGCACGACTGCCGCACCAAATTCACTTAGATCTTCCTCTCGCACTTTTGCCGTTGCGCTCGGACGATAGGGCAGCGTGGGTACACTTTTCATGAACTTGAGATATGAGCGCGGCGTCGGAAAAAGTGCGTCGACAACGTCCCCGGTGACATGCGGCCGAGACCTTGCTCCCATTAGGTACTCACGATGGCTGCTCCATGGATAGTCGTCATATGTCGCCAGTCCTGCTTTTTGAGGATTCAAATGAATATATCGAATTGCTTCGAGCAGATACTCCTCCGATTTAATCGGCGAATCCCAGAAGCGCTCCTGAAATACGTGGCCGATATGACCCGCGCGTGCATTGTACCTGCCCGCATACGATACGGCTATCGCGTGCATCGCGTCGCTCTTGCGGTCGTCCGGATCGTCGACGAGCAGATGAATGTGATTTCCCATAAGGCACCAAGCGATAAGCTCAATATTGTGTTTGGGGAGGATCGCATCGAGGATTTGAAGCAAGGCGATTCGGTCCTCGTCACCGTCAAACAGCAATTGCCCTCCGTTCCCGCGCAATGTGACGTGGAAAAAACCAGTCGGTGACTTTGAACGAGGTTTTCTCGGCATGGCCCCTCCTTTTAGCTCGGATGGGCTGAAGATACCTTATTGGGAGGTATTGGTTGTCGAGATTCAGTTCACCGACTATAGCTGCTACCTGCCGAAATGTTATTGCGTTTTCAAATTGATGCTTTTTAATGGTAATTGAGCGGGGTGAGAGCCCTCGATGCGGATGCGGACGTTGCCAGCGTCGAGCTGGATTGTTCTTGTGTGAAGACGTCGCAAATGGGCTTCACGCATTTCTACGTAGATAGAAAAATGGCCGGGCGCTCAAAATAAAACGGAGCGCCCGGCCATTTACTAATTGTTCATCGACGTTTGGCCAGATAAAACCTGCCAAAATAAACCTGTCCCTTTTTGGCAGGTTAGTTGAGGGCGGCTTGGGCTAGGCGGGCTTCGGCGTCCTCCTCGGTGACGCCCAGGGCCACAGCGAACTCCTCGATGGAGCGGCGCTTGGCTTCCTTGAGTACGCGCATGTAGTAAGAGCTGGGCTTTTTATCTGCTTCCTCGGCCTGGCGAATACGGTGCATCATAGTTTTTGCCACGCGGACCGTCTCGGGCGCACCCAGCTTGAGCTGCTGCTTAAAGTGCGTCTCCTCGAGTGAGCTGTTGCGCTCGGTAAAGGTGTCGCACTCCAGCTCGTCGTAGTGGCTCAGCAAGTGCTCGGCATCTTGCTGGGAGATGGCGGCGTGCAAACGATCGGCCTGCGCCACGGGGTACATGAGGATCGTCTGCGCATGCCCCTGCTTGGTCTCGAGCAACAGCATGGGCTGAGGCGTGTCGTCCCTAAAACCGACGACGGTGCAGACTCCCTGACCCGGATGAATGACGTGTTGACCGATTGAGAACATGCTACCTCCAACTTATACGAATTTGCGTATGTTAAGAATACCACGTTGACGTGCGCAAACCATTACTTTATGCAGGAAAAGCACACAACTCCGATAGGTTAGAGTATTCGATACTCTGAGCGGTTCATGCACATGTTTATGCATTTCCAGAACGTGTATAAACTGCAGGCAAACCGTCAACTTTGTACAGCCGCGCAAGAGCGGTAGTCATTTTTGTGCATATGCAATATCTATTAGCTTTACCCTACGACAGTAGCTACCGCTTGTGATAGAGTGCTACAAACTCTGGCTTTTGCCCTACGAGTGACCAAGAGCTCGGGGGCTTTAACACAAGGAGGATCTATGCCCGAGAAGATTGAAGAGCTGGTACGCGCTGCGCTTGCTGCGGCCCAGGAGGCCGGCGACCTTTCCGCATTTGAACTTGACGATTGCGCCATCGAGCGACCGGCTGACACTTCTCATGGCGAGTGGACCTCCACCATGGCCCTGAAGTCCGCCAAGTTGGCTCACTGTGCCCCGCGCAAGATCGCCGAGGCCGTCGTTGCCCATATGCCTGAGGACCCCGCGATCGAGAAGGTCGAGATCGCCGGCCCTGGCTTCATCAACTTCTACCTCTCCGTCGCCGTTAAGAACGCCATCTTCGGCGAGGCCCGCGAGAAGGGCATGGACTTCGCTAAGTCCAACGTCGGTGGCGGCCTGAAGACCCAGGTCGAGTTCGTCTCCGCCAACCCCGTCGGCCCCATGCACATTGGTCACGGCCGCTGGGCCGCGCTGGGCGACTCCCTCTGCCGTGTTATGGACCATGCCGGTTACGACATCCAGCGTGAGTTCTACATCAACGACCACGGCTCGCAGATGAACACCTTCGGCAACTCCATCAGCACGCGCTATATGCAGCTTGCCGACATCATCGCCAAGCAGGGCGTGGATATCGACGAGGCTCACAAGCTGCTGATCGCCGACCGCGACGCCTTCGTTGCCGATGAGAACGACGAGCATCCCGAGACCCATCCGTATCAGGACAACTTTGCCGAGACCCTGGGCAAGGACTCCTACGGCGGCGACTACATCATTGACGAGGCCGCTGAGTTCTGGCGCACCGACGGCGACAAGTGGGTCGAGGCCGATCCGCAGGAGCGCATGGAGAGCTTCCGTGAGCGCGGCTATGTGAAGATGGTCGACAACATGCGCGACCTCTGCCACGCCGTCAATTGCGACTTCGACCGCTGGTTCTCCGAGCGCTCGCTGTACGTGAAGGACACCGAGGGCGAGACCGCCGGCACCTCCGCCGTCGACCGCGCTTTTGAGAAGCTCGACAAGATGGGCTACCTCTACACCAAGGACGGCGCTCTGTGGTTCCGTTCCACCGACCTGGGCGACGACAAGGACCGCGTCCTGATCAAGTCCGACGGCGAGTACACCTACTTCGCCTCCGACGTTGCCTATCACTGGGATAAGTTCCAGCGCGTTGACCACGTCATCGACATCTGGGGTGCCGACCACCATGGCTACATCGAGCGCGTCCGCTGCGTCTGCGACGCTCTTGGCTATCCCGGCAAGTTCGAGGTTCTGCTGGGCCAGCTCGTCAACCTGCTGCGTAACGGCAAGCCCGTCCGTATGTCCAAGCGCAAGGGTACCATGGTGACTCTGCAGGAGCTCGTCGACGAGGTCGGCTCCGACGCCGCTCGCTACACGCTCATCTCCAAGAGCTCCAACCAGATGGTCGACTTCGATATCGAGGCCGTTAAGAAGCGCGACAACTCCAACCCAGTGTACTACGTGCAGTACGCTCACGCCCGCGTGTGCTCCATCCTGCGCCGTGCCGCTGACGTTACGCCCGAGCAGGCTGACGAGATGGGCATGAAGGCCGTCGCCGCCAAGGCCATCGGTGAGAACGTCGATTACTCGCTGCTGACCGACCCGACCGAGCTCGCCCTTTCGCGTAAGCTCAACGAGCTCACCGACCTCATCGCTAGCTGCGCTCGCGACCGCGCTCCGTTCCGTCTGACGCACTTTGCCGAGGAGCTCGCCGGCGACTTCCACAGCTTCTATGCTGCCTGCCAGGTTCTGCCGAGCGAGGGCCGTCCCGTCGACCCCGAGCTTTCGCGCGCCCGTCTGGCCGCTTGCGACGCCGTCCGCGTGACGCTCGCTCTGGTGCTCACCCTCGTTGGCGTCTCCGCTCCCGAGCAGATGTAAGCTGCGGTTCATTTGACTGCGTTGGCTCGGTTTAACTGAGCCTTGAAAGCCCGATCTCCATCGTGGAGGTCGGGCTTTTTGCGTTTGACGGGACTAATCGGCTTGCTGGAAAATGCTACCAAATCGCAACTATACCGGTTTACGGGGCTGAATCGCCAGTTGGCGACCATGGCGCCAATAGCGAAATTAAAATCGCAGGTAGACGGTTTATTGTTTCTTGAAAATGCAGGGTATGGTTGGCTTGCATCATTCTGGCCCCGTAATCCGGCATAGTTTTGAAAATTGTCCCTTAGGGACGGAGGAAAACGGATCATTTTTGACTCGAGGAGGGGTGGCGGGATACCGTCCGCCACAAATCGCGCCCATCTCCTACGTTTGGACGCATATCCCGAACCATACCGAAAAGTACGATATTAAAACCGCAGGTAGCGGGCTTGCGATTTTAGGAAGATCGAGGGGATGGTCAGGGGTTGCGGGTCAAACGTAGTAGATAGGCGCGTTTCGTGGCGCGGCTATTCCGGATGCCACGGCTTCACTCCTCTGGCGCGACATTTCAAGCCGCTTTTGAGGGAGAATGTCCCTTATGACCAGTTGGTTGATTTCCGATCTCAGCCGAACACATTGAGCAAATAGGCCGTTCCCGCACCTAGCCGAACGCCCCCGCTGCCCC
>CAKTWK010000058.1 GCA_934630735.1 uncultured Collinsella sp.
CGGATGGACTCCTTCAGAGCCTCGACCTTACCGATGCGGGAAAGCTTGTCGGCGTCGCGCAGGGCAGCGGCCATCTCGTCGTAGTGGGCGAAGATGCGCTCCTGGACCTCCTCGACGGGCTGGTCGAGCGGGTACTCCTTCTTGACGATAGCGCCGTTGACCTGCTCCCACTCGGCGACGAACTCGTCTTGGGCCTGGCAGAAGGCAGCGAGGGCCTCCTGGCCAAACTTCATAGCGGCGAGCATGTCGTCCTCGGAGATCTCCTCGGCGCCGGCCTCGACCATCGAGATAAAGTCGGCAGAGCCGCCCAGCTCCAGGTCCAGGTCGGAGTTCTCGCGCTCCTCATAGGTGGGATTGACGATAAACTCGCCGGTCTCCACGTTGCGGCCGATGCGCACGCAGGCAAGCGGGCCCTCGAAGGGCACGCCGCCGAGCGTCATGGCCAGCGAAGCGCCCATGACGTTGATGACGTCGAAGGGGTTGACCTGGTCGGCGACGAGCGAGGTGGCGACGATGTGTACCTCGTTGCGGAAGCCGTCCGGGAAGCTCGGGCGGATCGGGCGGTCGATCATACGAGCCGTGAGCGTGGCCTTCTCGCTGGGACGGCCCTCGCGCTTAAGGTAGCCACCCGGGATGCGGCCGGCAGCGTACATCTTCTCGTTGAAGTCGACGGTCAGCGGGAAGAAGTCGTAATTCTTACGCTCCTTGGAGACGACCACGGTGTCGAGCATCGTGGTGTCGCCCTGCTTGACCAGACAAGCGCCGGTGGCCTGCTTGGCAAGCTCGCCGGACTCGAAGGTGTAGGTCTTGCCGTACAGCTCAAAGGTCTTGGATACGAGTGTCATTGTTCTCCTTTACCCCACAGGCCCCTTGCCTGCGGGCTTCTCATGTGACGCAGGCCCCCTGCCCCCGCCACGCTTCAGAGCGTGATTGTTCACGCCCTTACACAAAAAGAGCGCCCCGCTGCGCAGGACGCTCTTAGCATGTACAAATCCTTACTGGATGTTGTCGCGGATGCCCAGAGCCTTGATGAGCTCACGGTACTCGACGATGTCGTTCTTCTTGATGTAGGAGAGAAGACGACGACGACGGCCAACGAGCATGAGCAGGCCACGACGGGTGTGGAAGTCCTTCTGGTGGGACTTCATGTGCTCGGTCAGCTCCTTGATGCGCTCGGACAGGATGGCGACCTGAACCTTGGGGTTACCGGTATCGACCGGCGAGTTACCGAACTGGGCGGTCAGCTCCGCCTTGCGCTCTTTGGAAACAGTCATTGTTTCACCTTTCGTTTCGCGTCGCCCGCGGGCGACTCTATTCGCCTCGGACTGGGAAGCCGCCGGTGGAGCGAACATCCAAGGTCGAGGTACCAACAGGTCGGTATGTTACCACAAGCGGCGCGTGCCTGCGCATCATCACCGACCCAACATGAATTCCATCGCACGGAGCCGCTGATCGGTGTGCGTGGCAGCCCAAACATGCGAAAGCCCCAGCAAAAACGCAGCCGTATGAGGATCGATCTGCTCGTCCATAAGGGCATCGAACGTCATGGACATGAGGGCGCGCAGCCATGCGACCTCGCCGACCGATACCAACTCGGCGCCAGGCACGCTCGAGGCACACGACCCGCACAGAAGCCCGCCGGCCTGGGCCGAGAAATGCGAGAGCATGGGATCGCCGCACGAGACGCAAGCCGAGAAATCGGGTCGGTAACCAACGTGCGACAGCAGTTTGAAGACAAAGGCCGCCACGAGCAGGTCCATATGTGCCGAGTCAAGACCGCTGCCGACAAGCGTGAGCGCCCGCTGCGTGATGGCAAAGGTAAATGGATCCTCGGCATCCTCGAACGAGCACACGCGCGCAACCTCGGCAATCGCGCTGGCGGCGCAGGTCGTCTCGTAGTCAGGAGCAGCACCGAGCGGCGCCTCCATAAGCTCCGCCTGAGAAACCACGTCGAGCGAGCGACCATGCGCCAACAGCATATCAACGGTGCAGAAGAGCTCGCAGCGGGCCGCAAGGCGACCGCCAGGCTTACGTGCGCCCTTAGCCACGGCACGCACCTGCCGCCCCCGTTCGTCGAGCATCGTCAAAATCAGGTCGGTTTCCTTGAGCTTCGTCTTGTCGAGGACGAGCACCTTCGTGCGATATGTGCGAGAGCCTGCCATGAACGCCGAAGCTTAATCTTCGGCGTTGTAGCCAAAGCGACGGATCTGTGCCTCGTCATCGCGCCAGCCGGCCTTGACCTTCACGTCGAGTTCCAAAAAGACCTGCGTGCCAAAGATACGCTCAAGGTCACGACGAGCATCGATGCCGATGTGCTTGATCATCTCGCCGCCCTTGCCGATGATGATGCCCTTCTGCCCCTCGCGCTCGACGTAAATCGTGGCGTGCACGCGCAGAACCTTCTTAGTCTGCTCGAGCGCGTCACAGATGACGCCCACGGAGTGAGGGATCTCGTCGCGGGTGCGACGCAGAACCTTCTCGCGTACAAACTCGGACACGAGGGTCTCGTCGGACGCGTCGGTGCCCATGTCCTCGGGGAACCAGCGCGGGCCCTCGGGCAAAAAGTGAGCGACGGTCTCGATAAACGCATCGACGTTGAAGTTCTTGACCGACGACGTCACGATCTCGTCATCGTATTCCATAAGCTCGTGAGCGGCCTTGAGCTGTTCCATAACCTGGGCGGGATCGGCCTCGTCGGCCTTCGTGAGCACCAGGACCTTTTTGGAACGGGCGCTCTTGACGCGCTCGGCAACCCAGGCGTCTCCCCTGCCGATGGGTTTGGTGGCGTCGATCAGAAACGCGACGACGTCTACGTCATTGAGCTCAAACAGGGCGCTCTTGTTGAGCTCGGATCCCAGGCCGTCCTTGGGCTTGTGGATACCCGGAGTGTCAACGAAGACCAGCTGGTAACCGGGGCGGTTGACCACGGCGCGCATACGGCGGCGGGTCGTCTGGGCCACCGGAGAGGTGATGGCGACCTTCTTGCCGTAACAGGCGTTGAGCAGCGTGGACTTGCCGGCGTTGGGGCGACCGACCAGGGCCACAAAGCCGCTGCGGAAACCGGGTTCCACGTCGCCAAAGCCCGCGTGGCTCTCGTCCTCGTCGCACAGGGCATCGAGTTCCTCATCGCTCATACCCTCAAACGGGTCGAACTCCTCGACCTCGTCAAACGAATCGGCACCTTCAGCCTCGTCCAGGACCTCGTCATCCAAAACTTCATCGGTAGGCTGCATATTGTCGGACATGGGTATCCCTTTCTAAATAAAGTCGAGCGCGTGGGCAAAGACAAGCAAGCCAACGATCGCGGCGGTAATGGAAAGAACGTATACAGAAGCAGCGGCGATATCCTTCGCGCGCTTGGCCAACGGATGCAGCTCCTGGGTCGCCAGGTCGACAATCGCCTCCATGGCGGTATTGCACAACTCGCCGTGAATCACCAGGCCGCAGCAGATGATGACCGTAGCCCACTCGGCAATATCGAGCCCCACGATGCAGCCGGCAATGACGGTGCACACGCCCGCCACGAGCATAACCTTGATATTGCGCTCGGTCTTGACGGCGGTGACGAAGCCCTCCATGGCGTATGAGAACGACTTTAAAAAGGACGGATGGTCCTTGTTCGATCCGGGAATCATAGACGGCTCCTAGTCGTGGGCATGATTGGTTATGGGGCCGACGTGGACGAGTTTGGGGTCCTCGCCGCGCTCAAGCGCCAGGTCGCGCAGGATGGCATCCTCGCGTGCCTCCATGACCTCGGCCTCATCGTCCTCGATGTGGTCGTAACCCAGCAGGTGCAGCATTCCGTGCACGAGCATCAGTCGGCACTCATCGGCGGGGCTGTTGCCAAAGCCGGGGGCCTGACGGGCAATAACCTGCGGAGCCAGGATAATATCGCCGAGCTCGAGCGTCTCGTCGGCGGAAATGTCCTCGTCAAAGGCCGAGTCGCATTCAAACGAGAGCACGTCGGTCGTGCGATCGATGCCACGCCACTCAAGGTTGAGCTCGTGCATCTCGTCCTCATCGACATACGAAAGGGAAATCTCGACCTCACGCTCAACACCCTCGTCGGCAAGCACAACTGAGCAGATGTGCTCCACCTCCTGAGCATCGAGCAGCGTATCGAGCTCGGCATCGTTGCTGATCAATACACTCAACGGGACTCCTTTCGATCGTGTGCGCGCTGCTCGCGCGCATCGTCGTATGCATCATAGGCCTCAACGATACGGCCCACCAGGGCATGGCGCACCACATCGGCGCGCTCCAGGTGAGAAAACGTCACATCGTCGACGCGACCCAAAATCCTTTCGACATCGGCAAGGCCGCCGCGACGACCCACCAGGTCACGCTGGCTCAGGTCGCCGGTTATCACGAACTTGGAATTAAAACCCAGGCGCGTCAGGAACATCTTCATCTGCTCGGGCGTCGTGTTTTGTGCCTCATCGAGCACCACAAAGGCATCACTCAGCGTTCGACCGCGCATGTAGGCGAGCGGGGCGATCTCGATCACGCCACGCTCCATAAGCTCATCGGTGCGTTCGCGATCCATCATGTCAAAGAGGGCATCATAGAGCGGGCGCATATACGGGTCGATCTTTTCCTCGAGGGTGCCGGGCAAAAAGCCTAGGTTCTCCCCCGCCTCGACAACCGGGCGAGTCAGGATCAGGCGGCCTACCTCATGGCGCTTGAGTGCGGCAACGGCGAGCGCCATGGCCAGATAGGTTTTACCGGTACCGGCGGGACCGAGGCCAAATGTGATTGTATGCGAGCGGATGGCATCCACATAGCGCTTTTGACCGAGCGTCTTGGGGCGGATGACGCGACCGCGATACGATAACAGCACGTCATCGCGCAGCGACGAGGCATCATGCTCGCCGTCGCGCAGAACGGCCAGACAGCGCGAGACATCATCGGCAGAAAGCGTGCGCCCGGCAGCAGCCTCACGAAAAGCATGTTCGAAAAAACGCGCGACCAGCTCGACCTCGTCCGAATCGCCGCTCACGGCAACGCTGCCACCGCGGGCAACCACATGGGCGTGCACCAAGTTCTCGAGTGCACGAAGGACGCCATCGCCGGCGCCCAAAACGCGCGAGGGGTCGATACCCTCGGGAACGATAAGTCTAATCTTCGAGGCTTCCATGAACCTCCCTGCGTGCATGGACCAAGCCGGAATCATCGACTCCGATGATAGCAACATCGAGCAGGCACGGGGCTGTGAGTCCACAGGTATCATCAAGACGGGCATGATGGAACGAGCCGAGCGTCAAATTGTCACCGTACTCAAGCACGGCGCGTTCGACGGTACCCACGCGACGGCGAGCATCGGCAACCGCAAGCTCCTGAGCCGCCGCGCGCATGCGACGGCTGCGCTCGGCCATAACCTCGGGCGGTACCTGGTCGGGCATGTCGGCGGCGAGGGTACCGGGGCGCTTGCTATAGCGGAACACGTGCATGCGCGAAAAGCCCACGCGACGGCACAGCGCGAGCGACTCCTCGAACTCCTCGTCCGTCTCACCAGGAAAACCGACGATAACGTCGCACGAAAGTGCAGCCTGTGGCAGGTTAGCGCGAATCATGCGCACCGTATCCTCAAAGGCCTCGGCACTATAGGGACGACCCATGCGATGCAGCGTCGCCGTGCAGCCAGACTGCACGGGCAGGTGCAAAAACGGCGCAATGCGCTTCGGATAGCGAGCCATCACCTTGAGCAAGCGCTCGGAAATATCCATGGGCTCCACCGAGGAGATGCGCACATGGGCGATCTCGGTGCGCTCCATGATGGCCTGGAGCAGCTCATCGATCTCGACATGTTCGTCGGTCGCGCTCTTGCCGTCATAGGCACCCAGATTCACGCCGGTCAGCACGACCTCGGGCACGCCGGCCTCCTGGGCTTCACGCACCTGTTCGAGCACGGACTCGACGGGCACGGAACGCTCGGGGCCGCGGGCCTTCCACACGATGCAATAGGTGCAGCGGTGGTTGCAGCCGTCCTGGATCTTCACGCCCAGCCGCGAACGACCGAGCGCATCGACCACGTCGCCATCGCTGCAGGCGGGCACGCTATCGGATTCGACACCCAGCACCTCGCAGACGCGCTCGGCGACATCAATCTTGGACGGTTCGGCAATCACGCGATCGGAGAGCTCCAACAGCTCCTCGGGATGCAAGTTGACGACGCAGCCGGTTACGACCACGTAAGGCTCGCCCGGATAGGCCAGCGCATGGCGGACGGCCTTACGGGTCTTGGCCTCGGCCTCCCCCGTCACGGCACAGGTATTGATAACAATCAGTTCTGCATCCTGAGGCTCCACCATTGCAAAACCCAGGCGCATAAGATCAGCAGTAATACGGTCGGACTCAACCCGGTTGACACGACAACCGAGGTTGACAACAGAGATATGAGGTGCGAGCACACGGGCTCCTTAATCGAGGATGTCGTCGAGGGCACTCTTGATACGGTCGGTCACCGACTTCTTACCGGATGCGACGTCATCGCCCATCTCGTCGGCAAAGGCGCGAAGCAGCTCGCGCTGCTTGTTGGAGAGATTGGTGGGGACAACAACGCGCAGCTGCACGACCAGACGACCGCGCGAACCGCCACCGCCGATACGCGGCATGCCGTAATTGTTGACGCTCACGGTGTCACCGAACTGTGTGCCGGCGGGGACGCACACCTTGACGACCTCGTCAGGCATAATGCCCTCGACCTCAATCTCGCAACCGAGCGCGGCCTGCGCAATCGAGATATCGCTCACCAGATACAGGTCATCGCCATTACGCTTAAAACGCTCGTGGTCGGCGACACGCACGTTGACGATCAAGTCGCCCGACGGCTCGCCACGAAGGCCGGCCTCGCCAAAACCACTCACGCGTAGCTGGCGACCGGTCGAAACACCGGCGGGAATATCGATGTCAATCTTCTCGTGAGAAGGCGTGCGGCCCTGGCCATCACAGGTCTCGCAGGGATGATCGATGACCGTACCTTCGCCGTGGCAGTCGGGACAGGGCGAAGAGGACTGAACCTGGCCCAGGAAAGAACGCTGGACCGTCGTCACATAGCCCGTGCCGTGGCAGCGGCTGCACTGCTTTTCAGTCGCGCCCTCGGCCTTGCCGGTACCATTGCAGTCCTCGCAAGGGGCAAGACGGTCGTAGCTGATCGTCTTTTTGCAGCCGAGCGCCGCCTCCTCGAGCGTCACCGAAAGAGAAATGGCCATATCGCGACCGCGACGGCGCTCGCGACGGCTGCGACCGCCACCACCGGCGCCACCGCCAAAGAACGACGAGAACAGGTCGTCCATGCCCATGCCACCAAAGATATCGTTGATGTCGACATAGCCAGAGCCGCCAGGGCCGTCCGCGGTGCCGTAACGGTCGTAGTTGGCACGCTTCTGCTCGTCGGAAAGAACGGAATAGGCCTCGTTGAGCTCCTTGAACTTGGCCTCGGCCTCGGGATCGTCCGAAACATCCGGAT
>CAKTWK010000059.1 GCA_934630735.1 uncultured Collinsella sp.
CGCGCAGATCGCAGCGCGCCTCGGGGAGATTGTTGACGGGCATGGTCCGCGTGCGCTGGGCATGACGCTCGGCGTGCCCTCGTTCGACCGTTACTGGGGCTATCGTCTTATGCATGCGCTGGGTTCGCCCAACGTGTACGGTGCCGATGGCGCCTGCGAGGTAAGCCGTCTCACTGGTTGGGAGCATAGCTTGGGCTATAGCCCCGCCTCCGACCTGGCGCATACCGATTGCATCATGTACCTGGGGCGTTCCATCGTCGATTCGTCGACGATGGGGGCCGTTGATGTGCTCAACGATGCCCGCCGCCGTGGGGCGAAGATTATCGTGGTTGACCCCCGGCGCAGCGGCTCGGCCGCGCTTGCCGACCGTTGGCTGCGCGTGCGCCCGGGCTGCGACTTGGCGCTGCTGTTGGGTATTGCCCATGTGTTGATTGCCGAGGACCTGTACGACCACGAGTTCGTGACCCGCTATACCACGGGCTTTGACGAGCTGGCGCAGGCGTCCCGTGCTTGGACGCCCGAGTGGGCCGAGTCGATGTGTGACGTGCCAGCCGCAGAGATTGCCGCCACGGCGCGCGATCTCGCTGCCGCCGCGCCTGCCGCTGTGGTGGATGCTGGCTTTCATGGTGGCATCGGAATCGCGTATGCCAATAGCACCCAGACCGCGCGCGCTATCTGCTTGGTCGATGTGCTGCTGGGCTGTATCGGGCATGCGGGCGGCGCGCTCAATCCACCCACGCCGCTCGTGTTGGGCGACTTGGACCCTGCGCGTTTTGCGACGCCGTCAGTGCCGCGTGAGCCTAAGTTGGGGTCCGAGCGCTATCCACTGGTCGATCCGGTGCGCGGCCTGTGCACGACCATCGGTCAGTCGATACTGGCCGGCGATTTGCGTGGGCTCATCGTCTATGCCAGCAATCCCGGGGCAGGCTATGGCAACGCCGGAGCGTGGTTGGGTATTTTGCAGCAGCTCGACTTGCTCGTGACGATTGATATTCGCTGGTCCGAGACGGCGCGTGCTTCTGACTTCGTGCTGCCCGACGTGACGTATCTGGAGGCCGACCGCGGTGTGGGCACAGTCGTGGGCGCCAACGATGCGCGGGTGTTCTACCGCAACGCCGTGCTGCCTGTGCAGCATGACGACACACGTCCCGGTCGGGAGATTTTTGCCGGTCTGGCGCAGGCGTGTGGCGCGGGCGAGTACTTCCAGTTTACGTCTGACGACCTGGCGGCTGCCCAGGTGGCGCCTTTTGGGATCGATCTGGACGAGCTCAAGGAGCGCGGCTGGGCCGACACGGGTGTTGCGCTGCCGTCGCGTACGGGCGAGCCGGTGATCCCCTTGAACGGCGGCAGGATCGCGCTGGCAAGCGACGTATGGGAACGCGCCGGTCTGGGTCGCGTGCCCAACTGGATCGCACCCATGGTAGAGCCCGGTCCGGGGATGTTTCGCCTCATTAGCGGCAATCGACCCTTTGAGTCGCATACCTCGCGAAGGCTTGCAGCCCAAGGTGCCGCCGAGGCCGGATCGGACCTGGATGCCGTGCAGATGAATGCCGATGCTGCTGCGCACATGGGCATCGCCGACGGCGAGATCGTCGAGCTCGTGAGCGATATGGGCCGCGACCGTGTGCGCGTGGAGACGACGCCGTATCTGCATCCGGCGTGTATCTTTACGTCGGCCGCCCCTGGTGGGCGTTCGTTTGGCGCCGATGCCGGTGGCGCTCAAGCCTTGGGCGTGGGCCCGCTCGACCATACGCCGTTGCGTTGGGACCCGTTGACGGGTGCCGCGCTCACCCAGGAAAACGCCGTTCGCGTGGAAAAGATCGCGGCGCGCGAGGATAATGACGAGTAATTGACTCAGCTGATGTATTCGACTGATCCATGTTTCTTTTGAAAGGCCGCACATGAGCGATAGCCAGAACATGTCCGATGAGGTGCGCGCCCGCCTGCGCGCCATTCCTTCCGTCAACGAGCTGCTTGCCGAGTGGCCGGTGGTGAAGGCGGCGGGGGAGACCTGCGACGCGGTGGTCCATGCTGCCGTGACGGCCGAGCTCGACGAGGAGCGCGCCGCGATTCGTGTCGGTGCCGCCCCGCGTTCCAAGCGCGAGCTGGCCTCGGCCATCGAGTGGCGTGCGCATCGCTCCGCGCTGCCGAGCCTGCGTCCCGCCGTCAACGCCACGGGTGTGGTCATCCATACCAACTTGGGCCGCGCCCCGCTCGCGGAGTCGGCGGCAAAGGCCGTGGCCGAGGTCGCACGCGGCTACAGCACGCTCGAGTACAGCGTGGACACCTGCTCGCGTGGGTCGCGCAAGGAGCATGCCGCGCAACTCATCCGCTCACTCACCGGTGCCGAGGACGCGCTGGTCGTCAACAATAACGCGGCCGCGGTGCTGCTGGTGCTTGCCACCCATGCCGCGGGCAAAGAGGTCATCGTGAGCCGTGGCGAGCTCGTCGAGATCGGTGGCAGCTTCCGTATTCCCGACGTCATGGCGGCTTCGGGCGCCAAACTCGTCGAGGTCGGCGCCACCAACCGCACGCACCTGTCGGACTACGAGCGCGCCATCACGCCCGATACGGCCATGATCCTCAAGGTCCATCCTTCCAACTATCGCATCGAGGGCTTTCACGAGGAAGTGAGCTCAAGGGAGCTCGCCGCACTGGCCCATAAGCACGGCCTGCTGTTCTATGAAGACCAGGGTTCGGGCGCGCTGCTGCCCGATGACATCTTGGTGCGCGGCGGCGAGGAAACCACGCCGGCTTCTGTTTCGGCGGGGCTCGATCTGGTGTCGTGCTCGGGCGATAAATTGCTGGGCGCGGCACAAGCGGGTATCATCATGGGCCGTCGCGATCTGGTCCAGGCCTGCGGCGCACATCCGCTCATGCGCGCTCTGCGTCCAGGCAAGTTGGCGCTCACGGCGCTCGAGGCCACGCTGCGTATCTACATGGACGGCGCCGATGTTGCCCATCGCGATATTCCGGTGCTCAGCATGCTTACACTGCCGCAGGCTCATCTGAAGCGTCGTGCCCGCAAGCTGCACGATCGTATGGTCGCCGGGCTCGATAAGGCCGGTTGCCCGTGTGCCGTGCAGGTGGAAATCGTCGAGGAATCGTCGACCCCCGGTGGCGGCTCGCTGCCTACCGTGGAGTTGCCCACGATGTGCGTTGCCGTGCGTCTTGTTGACGAGCGCCTGTCCGTCGACGCGCTCAAACGCTCGCTCGTTCAAGACTTCGATACGCCGGTCGTCACGCGCGCCTCGCACGACCGCATTCTGTTTGATGTGCGCACGCTCGTGGGCGACCGCGATATCGAGACGGCGGCATCGACGCTCGTCGCGTGCGTTGAGAAGGCGATTGCTCGATGAGTGAGGTTCAAGCACTGGTGGAGTGTCCCGTTATCGTAGGTACGGCGGGGCATGTTGACCACGGTAAGTCGGCGCTCATCGAGGCGCTGACGGGTAAAAACCCCGACCGCCTGGAAGTTGAACGTCGTCGCGGCATGACCGTTGAGCTTGGCTTTGGTGAGCTGGCGCTGCCGAGTGGCAAGATTGTTGGCCTGGTCGACGTGCCGGGCCACGCGCATTACTTGCGCGCCATGGTGCAGGGCGCCACGGGTATCGACGTGGCCGTGCTGGTGGTTTCGGCCGTCGAGGGCGTGATGCCGCAGACCCGCGAGCACGTGCATGTGCTGGAGCTGCTGGGCGTCACGCATATGGTGGTCGCGCTGACGATGTGCGACCTGGCCGATGCCGAGATGACCGAGCTTGCCGAGCTCGATGTCGATGATTTTTTGTCGGACACCGTGTTTGCGGGCGTGCCGATCGTGCCCGTGTCGTCCAAGACCGGTGCGGGAATCGATGACCTGCTGGCTGCGCTCGACGAGCAGGTTGCCGCTTGCTGGGGTGCCTGCCGTGCCCGTGTCGAGCTCACTGATGCCGCACCGCGTCTGCCCATCGACCGCTGCTTTACGATCAAGGGCGCCGGTACCGTGGTGACGGGAACGTTGCACGATGCGCCGGTTGCGGTGGGCGATGAGCTCGTCGCGCTGCCGTCGCGTACGGTCTGTCGCGTGCGCGGGATTCAGGTGCATGGCGATACGCCGCGAGCACTGCCCGGTCAGCGTGTGGCGCTCAACTTGGTGGGCGATGCCGTCGCCGCGCTCGATCGCGGAGAGATGCTCGGCGTGCAGGGCCGCTTTGGTCAGACGATGCGCTTTATGATGGCGTTTACGTATTTGGGTCGCGAGGGCGCCAAGCCGCGTGTGCTCGAGTCGGGTGCGCGCGTGCACGTGATGGCGGGTACGGCCGAGGTCGTCGGTCGCATCATGTTCATGGAGGGCGAGGCCCCCATGGCGGTGGGCGAGACCCGTATTGTTCAGGTGCGCTTGGAAAACTCGCTGCCGCTACGTGCCGGGGACCATGCCGTGGTGCTGTCCTATTCGCCCGTGATGCTTATCGGCGGCGGGCGCGTGCTGCTTTCGCGCTGCCGTCGCTCGCGCGAGCTTGCTGATGGGGAGCGTGCACTGTATGCGGCGCTCGAGTCCGGCGATATCGCGGGCGGTGTGGGCGCTTGGCTGGCGCTGCAGGCGCTGCCGGTTACGGCCGTTGATGTTGCCGAGGCTTTGGATCTTGCTGTCGGCGAGGTCGATGCCGTACTGCGCGGGTTGGTGGCGCAGGGCTCCGTTCGCAAACTTGCCGCGGGTGATTCGGACCTCTTGGCGGACGCCGTGGTGCTCGACGCCGCGATGGATGCACTGGCAGCGACCTTGTCGGCCATGCATGCCGCGGCTCCCAAGGAGACGGGCTTTACGCCCGGCGCCGTTGCCCATGCTGCTTGGCCTTCCGCTGATGAATGCGTTTCCGCGGCTCTGATTGCCGAGGGCTGCTCGCGTGGCGTGTGCGCCGCCGAGGGTGCCGAGGTGTTCGACCCGCATTCGGCCGCCGCTGCGGCGCGCGTGGTGCACGAGGCTTGCGAGCGCATCGTTTCCTTGCTGGACGAAGCTGGCCTCGATGCGCCGACGTTGCCAGAGGTAGGCGAGCAACTGCAGCTCGATCGCGACACCATGACGCGAGCTCTGCGCGAGCTTTCGCTTAACCGTTCCATCGTGAAGATCGAGCGCGACGTTGCCCTGTCTGCCATCTCGGAAGCCCATGCGCGCGAGCTTGTTGCCGTTGCCATTGAGGCAGCCGGTGGCGCTGCCACCACGAGTGTGTTGCGCGAGGCCCTGGGTGTGTCACGCAAACGCGCCATCAGCATCTTGGAGCACCTGGATGCCGTGCGCTTTACGGTGCTCGACAAGGATGCCGGCGGCCTGAGGTCCCTGCGCTAGGCCACTCTTATCAATTGCGGTGGAATAGTTCCTGTTTTCGGCATCTAACGCCAAACCAGGAACTATTCCACCGCAAATTAGGCTGGGAGGTTTGATCCTTCCCGTCGTGCCGGGCAGTTGCGGTCTGCTCGGTTTGGTAAAATACCGCCGCACTTGGGAACGGATGGGCTCCGGTGGGCTCCGCGGTCCTCAAAACCGTTGCGAGGCGTGCAAAACGTCTTGGATGTGTTCGATTCACATACGTTCCCGCCATACGCTACCAGCGCTTTTGTGCTCGCGGTCTTGCTGCGTGCCGCAAAGGCGCTGTTTTGTTTTTGTACGGGTCCGCCGTGTCGCCTGTCATGACTCTACGGTATTTGCCCCGTGCGCTGGATTTTGAACGTGCCGATGGAGGTGTTTTGCCGTATGACTACCGTAAGACGGGCCGATCTTTCTTGTGTCGTCCAAGCAGGCGGGTTGTCGTCGCGCATGGGCTGCGATAAGGCGCGCATGGCGTTTTGCGGCGAGCCGCTCATCGAGCGCGTGCTGTGTCGGCTGGCGCCAGTTGCCGGCGAGTTGGTCGTGACGACTTCGCGTCCCAGCGAGCTTGCCTATCTTGAGGAGCACGCGTTTGGCGGCCTGGTGCCACGTGTGGTGGCGGACCTTGAAGGGCCGGCGGGTGCCATGCGCGGCATCGCGAGCTCGTTGGCTGCGGCTCGGCTGCCTCTCGTGGCGATCGTCGCCTGCGATATGCCGTTTGTCTCATCCGAACTCCTCGGCACGCTTGCCGATCGTGTTGAGGCCGAGGCGCTCGATGTGTGTGTGCCGCGCGAGGATCGGGGGATTGAGCCGCTTTGCGCCGTCTGGCGCCGTGACGCATGTGCGCCGGTTGCCCACGAGCTGCTCGCCTGCGACCGCCAGCGCATTCGCTGCCTGATCAATCGCGTTCAGGCTGGTTATATGGATGAGCCGCAGATTGTTAAGGCCGCGGGCTCGACGCTCTGCTTCGAGAACGTCAATACGCCCGAGGAGTTTGCGGCGGCCGAGTTACTCGCCTAGACGATGGGAGATGCCATGTCTCACGATATTTGCCCCGACACGGGAGAGCCTTGCACTTGCGACGGGTCCGAACCCTGTACCTGCGGATGTGGTGGCTGTGGACATACCGCGGAAGAGGAAGCGGCTGCCGCGGCGTATCGTGAGGCACACCGCGAAGGCCCGTCCAGTGATGCCCCCGATCGCGAGCGCAAGATCATCGTATCGTTCGACAGTACCTTCGATGTGATGGAATGCGAGCAGCTGTGCCTGGATGCCGGCGTGCCCGGGCGCATTATGCCTTTGCCCGGCTCCATTACCGCCGGCTGCGGCCTGTGCTGGGCTATGCCGTTCTCGGGCGATGCACTCGCCGCCTTCCGCGCTTCCACCGAGGGCCGCATAACCCCCGCCGACTACCATCAGCTCGTCCTCTAGCCGTCAACACCACCACAAAGGTGCCTGTCCTCAATGTGGTGGTTTGGAACACGTGGACGAAACAGGTTTGAAACACGGGTTTTGCGCGTCAGGCACTCAAAAACGCCTCTACCTGCATCGTAATCAAAACGAAACATCTGCTCGTCGGCTTATGCGAAACTTTCCCGCAACAGTGCGATATTATCCATACACGATAAAGTTCGCGGCGCACAGGGTGCCGCGACCGACACTTTTCGTTTCCCATCATTGGAGGAAGCATGAGCTACACGCAGAAAGTTCTCGAAGAGCTCAAGGCCCGCTATCCCG
>CAKTWK010000060.1 GCA_934630735.1 uncultured Collinsella sp.
GGCCGCGCCCGGCCCCCTGTGGGCGAGCAAGCGGACGACAAACACATCTGTCCAACAATTCGTGTGAAACACAATGAAAAACCGTTTGATGTGAGTTAATATAAACAACGTCGTGAATCTGACTCCTGCCGCATACACGACAGGGGTTAAACACAAAAAAGGAGTCAATTATGGTGTCTGAGAAGGCTACCCTCGTCAATCCGCAGGGTCTTCACATGCGTCCGGCTGGCCTCTTCGCCTCCACCATGGGCAAGTACGCCTGCGACGTGACGGTCGTCACCCCCGAGAAGGAGGTCAACGGCAAGTCCCCGATGGCCCTCATGGCTGCTGGTATCCCCTGCGGCACCGAGGTCGAGGTCAAGTGCGACGGCGCCGACGAGGCCGAGGCTCTGGCTGCTGCCATCGAGCTCATCAAGAGCGGTCTTGGCGAGTAGAACTCAAACGGGTCGCATGTTGAACAACTAAGTTCATATTTGGGGGCGCAGTGACCTGCATCAAGGTAGCTGCGCTCTTTTGTCATGGATATGGCAAAACGCTTTATCACATGGCACGGAGAGAGGAATGGGAATGTATCAGGGAGTCAACGCATCCGAGGGCATCGGAATCGGCACCGTCATGGTCGCCGTCGATCCCGACTTGACGTTTGAACCGCACGAGGTCGCTGATTCGGCAGCAGAGAAGGAGCGCTATCAGACCGCTCTTTCGGTCTTCTGCGAGAAGACCCAGGCTCAGGCCGACCACATGAAGGAGACGGTGGGCGAGGCCGAGGCCGAGATCATGAGCGGACACATTGTCCTGGCTCAGGACCCGGGCATGACCGACGCCATCAACGCCGCCATCGACGGCGGCACCTGCGCCGAGCAGGCGCTCATGGACACCTCGACCATGTTCGAGAACATGTTCCTGTCCATGGACGACGAGATGTTCCGTCTGCGCGCGGCCGACATCGCCGACATCCGCACCGGTATTCTGGCCGAGCTGCTGGGCAAGGAGGTCGTCGACCTCTCCGTCCTGCCCGAGAACACCGTCGTTGTCGTGCACGACCTTACGCCGTCCATGACCGCCACGATCGATAAGGCCCACGTTGCCGGTATCGTCACCGAGACCGGTGGCCGCACGTCGCACTCCGCGATCATCGCTCGTGCCCTCGAGATCCCGGCCGTCCTTTCGGTTGCCAACAGCTGCACCGCACTGCGCAACGGCATGACCGTCGTCGTCGACGGTGGCAAGGGCGTTGTCGAGGCCGATCCCGACGAGGAGACGCTCGCTGCCTACACCGCCAAGGCCGAGGCCTTCGCTGCCGAGAAGGCAGCCCTCGAGGCCTTCCGCGGCAAGCCTTCTGTGACTGCCGACGGCATCAAGAAGATCATCGCCTGCAACATCGGTAACCCCGATGACGTGCCCAATGCGCTCGATCACGATGCCGAGGCCATCGGTCTGTTCCGCTCCGAGTTCCTGTTCATGGATTCTGCCGAGCTTCCTTCCGAGGAAGAGCAGTTCAACGCCTACCGCAAGGTCGCCAGCGCGCTCAAGGGCGCTCCGGTCATTATCCGTACGCTCGACGTGGGTGGCGACAAGGAGATCCCGTACCTGCACATGGTCAAGGAAGACAACCCCTTCATGGGCTTCCGCGCCGTGCGTTACTGCCTGGCCAACCCCGATCAGTACAAGGTCCAGCTCCGCGCCCTTCTGCGCGCCAGCGCCTTTGGTGACGTCAAGATCATGATCCCGCTCGTCACCTGCGTCGAGGAGGTCGTGGCCGTCAAGGAGCTCGTCGAGCAGTGCAAGGCCGAGCTGACCGAAGAGGGCCGCAAGTTCAACGAGAACATCGAGGTCGGCATCATGGTCGAGACGCCTGCCGCTTCGCTGCTCGCTGACCGCCTGGCCGAGGTGGCCGACTTCTTCTCCATCGGCACCAACGACCTGATCGGCTACACCATGTGCGCCGACCGTGGCAACGACACCATCTCCAACCTGTACCAGGTGTACTATCCCGCCGTGCTCCGCTCGCTCAAGAACATCATCGAGAGCGGCGTGAAGGCCGGCATCATGGTCGGTATGTGCGGCGAGGCCGCTGCCGATCCGCTGCTTGAGCCGCTGCTGATCAGCTGGGGCCTGGAGGAGTTCTCAATGAGCGCTCCGTCCATCCTGCGCGCCCGCAAGACCATCAGCCAGTGGACCAAGGCCGAGTGCGACGAGCTCGCCGAAAAGGCGCTCGCCTGCAACACCGCCGCCGAGGTCAAGGCACTGCTCGAGTCCGCAGCTCGTTAATTTGGTATCAGAGGTAACCGCGTGGTTGGAATGGGCCGGCCACGCGGCCCTCACATATACAGGGGGTACTGTAAATGTTCTACACGCTAACCGCTAACCCGGCTGTCGACATGACGGTTTCGAGCTCTCCGCTCGAGCCCGACGAGAACGTCCGCACCGGCTCGGCCAGCTACACCGCCAACGGCAAGGGCCTCGACGTGTCCTTCGCCTTTAAGAAGATGGGCGTCGACACTGTCGCGCTCGGCTTCTTCGCCGGCTTCACGGGCAAGTTCATCGTCGAGGAAGTCATGAACCTGGGTTGCCTGTGCCGCCCGGTCTGGACCGACGGCATCACGCGTATCAACACCTACGTCAACGATGGCCAGCACGAGTACGGCATCCTCAACCCCGGTGCTCCTATTACGCCGCAGCACCAGGAGGAGCTCTACAACATCCTGGACACCGCGGGCGATCTTGAGTGCCTGATCGTCTCTGGCTCCGTGCCTCCCAAAGCTACGCCCGACTTCCTGGCTCAGGTCATGGAGCACGCTCAGGCCCGTGGCGCCGACGTCGTCCTGGACCTTTCTTCCGACAAGCTCAAGGAGCTCGCTCACAAGAAGCCGCTGCTCATCAAGCCGAACCATCATGAGATGAAGGCCATCTTCGGCGTGCCGGTCGACACCGACGACGAGGTCCGTGTTGCCATGAAGCTGGCTCACGAGGCCGGCGTCCAGAACGTGCTGCTCACCCGTGGTAGCCGCGGTGACGCTTACTTCTCCAACGGCGAGGACATCTGGTACGCCAAGCGTGAGTTCAACATCAAGCTGGTTTCTTCCGTCTGCGCCGGCGACTGCACCCTCGCTGCGTTCCTGCACAAGTGGTACAGGGATCGCGACAACGTCGAGGAGGCCATGAAGCTCGCTATGGCCACCGGCGCCAACGTCGCTGAGTCCGTCGGCATCGGCGACTTCGGTCACGTTGACGAGTACAGCAAGCGCGTTGCCGTCCGTAAGCTCGATCGCAAGTAAGCGAAACGCGACATATTCGTGCGCATGCGGCGTCCCGGTTTTGATCGGGGCGCCTTTTTTTCGTTGGAAAAGTGAGATGAAACCGCCCTTCACCGCTTCCACACCGTTCGCCGAGTTGTTGTAGCCTTTTGCCGAAGCGTGGAATATACTTTCATTAACACGTTGCTTCGTGAAAGGAACATTCATGATTTACACGCTCACTGCAAATCCCGCCATTGACTACAACATCTCCTGCGATGGCCTGTCCGCCAATACCGTTACGCGCACCCGTAACGCGGTCTACACCCCCAACGGCAAGGGTCTCAACGTCTCGTTTACGCTCGACCACTACGGCGTCGACACCACGATCCTGGGCTTCTTCGCCGGCTTCTCGGGCGAGTTCATCGTTAAGGGCGCCGAGGCCCTGGGCGTGCCCGTCAAGCCCGTGTGGACTGACGGCATCACTCGTGTCAACGTGTTCCTCAACGCCGGTCCCGACACCGAGTACAACATGGTCAATGCCGGTGCCGCCATCAACGCTGCCAACGAGCAGGAGATGTTTGAGCTCATCGATTCACTCGACGACATGACCTGCCTGGTCATTAGCGGCTCGCTGCCCCCCAACACCTCCGAGGGCTTCCTTGCCGAGGTCCTGCGTCGCGTGAAGGCGAAAGGCGCCGAGTTCGTGCTCGATATCTCGAGCCATCAGCTGGCCGACCTCATTGCTATGGAGCCGTTGCTCATTAAGCCCAACGACGACGAGCTACTCGACATCTTTGGCATTAAGGTAAGCGGTGGCGACGACGAGTCCGTCAAGGGCGCTATGGCCGAGCTTCATGCCAAGGGCGCTAAGAACGTGCTGTTGACCCTGGGTGGTGCCGGCGCGTACTTCTCCAACGGCGAGCACATCTGGTTTGCCAACCGTACCTTTGAGGTCAAGCTGCTGTCGACGGTTTGCGCCGGCGATTCCTCGCTCGCTGCGTTCCTGTCCGTGTGGCACGACGCCCCCGAGCGCGTCGAGGACGCCCTGCGCCTTTCGATGGCCACCGGCGCCAACGTGGTCGAGTGCCCGGGTCTGGGCGACTTTGCCAAGGTCGATGAGTATCAGAAGGGCATCGCCATCCGTCAGGTTTGCTAGCTCCGACACCTTGCCTGAATAGTTCGATTATTTCGCATCCGTCTTAGACCAAGACGGATGCGTTTTTGTTTATCGGACTTGCGTGTGCAGCGGAGGCTGTTTCTTGTTAGACTTCTTGAGAACCATAGATTAACGCTCGCAAGTGCAGGAGGCCATAGGCATGTGCAATGTTTCGCTCAACGGTACGCAGCCGACCGATGCCTCCATCCGTGTCCTGCGTGCGCTTGAGGCAGCCGGTCTTGAGGCTTGGTACGTAGGCGGTTGGGTACGTGATGCCCTGATGGGGCGCCCCAGCCACGATGTTGACATGTGCTGCAGCGGCCTGTGGCAGGAGTCCAAAGCGGCGCTCGAGGCAGCGGATATCGCCGTGGTTGAATCGGGCATTAAATTCGGTGGCATTACGGCTATTTGCGATGGCGAGCGCATTGAGGTCACCACCTACCGCCTGGACGGCTTTTACACCGATGGTCGCCATCCCCAAAGTGTGGAGCGTGCGGCGTCGCTTGAGGACGATCTGGCGCGTCGCGACTTTACCGTTAACGCTATGGCCTGGCATCCCGAGCGCGGTCTTATCGACCGCTACGATGGCCAGGGCGACCTGAAGCTCAAACTCATCCGCGCCGTTGGAGATCCCAAGCGTCGTTTTAACGAGGACGCGCTTCGCATGCTGCGCGCGGTGCGTTTTGCCTGCCGTCTGGATTTTATGATCGAGCCTAAGACCAAACAGGCGCTTGCCGAGTGTGCGCCGCTGCTCGATGCCGTGGCGCGCGAGCGCGTGGGTATTGAGCTTGAGGGCATCCTTTCGACCGGCCACGGGGGAGACGCGATGCTGCGCTACCCCGAGCTTGTTTGCGCCGCCGTGCCCGAGCTTGCTGCGGGCAGGGGCTTTGACCAGCGCAGTGTCTATCATGCGTTTAACGTCTATGAGCATATCGCCCGCGTGCTGACGGTGGCAGGGGAGCTGGCGCTGTGCGATGGCGTCGCGCCCTCGTCGAGCCTTATGTGGGCGGCGTTTTTGCACGATGTTTCCAAACCCGAGTGCTTTACGGTCGATCACGACGGCAGCGGACACTTCTACGGTCATCCCGAGCTCGGCGCCAAGAAGGCGCGTGTCATCATGGATCGCCTAGCACTCTCGCACGATTTGGTGCGCGATGTGTGCCCGCTGATCAAATACCATGACAAGCCGCTGCGCCCCGAGCGCTCCTGCCTGCTCAATATGATGCGCCTGCTTTCGGGCGAGGGTGTCGATACGCCGCGTCTGATAGACGAGCTCATGGACCTTAAGCGTGCCGACACGCTCGGCAAGGCGCCCTCGTGCTTCTATTACGTCGAGACGATCGAGGAGATGCGTACGCTCGCCCACGATCTGCTGCAGGCGGGGGAGCCCTATACGCTCAAGATGCTTGCCATCAATGGCGGCGACTTGATTCGCGCCGGCGTCAAGCCAGGGCCGGAACTGGGGCAGCTGCTCAACGGTGCCCTCGACGCAGTGATCGAGGATAACATCCCCAACGAGCGCGAAGCCCTCCTGGCCCACCTGAAACTGGAGTAGCTCATTTGTGACGGGTTTTTAGCTACCTAACTGACCAGCACTTTCCATAACCTGCCGACAATTTTTCGGCAATTTGGAATTTCTTCTTGCGCTTGCGTTTTTTGTCCCGTAATATATTTCCTCGCAGCACGGCAGTGCAGATGTCATGTGGCCCGTTCGTCTAGCGGTTTAGGACGCCGCCCTCTCAAGGCGGAGATCACCAGTTCGAATCTGGTACGGGCTACCACTTCTTTTCTGCTGAGGCTTATGGCCCGTTCGTCTAGCGGTTTAGGACGCCGCCCTCTCAAGGCGGAGATCACCAGTTCGAATCTGGTACGGGCTA
>CAKTWK010000061.1 GCA_934630735.1 uncultured Collinsella sp.
CATACATTTTGCCTTTATCAAGGTATCGGTCTATCATATTTTCCTGCTCATCTGCCAATAACAGCAAATCAAGATATCGTTTTTTATCTTCTTTGACTTCAATAATTCTCATCAATCGCACCACTAAATTCAAAGTATCAACCCTCCGCGCGTGACAGGCTCCATTGTCGGTAAACGCTCCGCCAAGGGCTGATCGCCTCTCTAGACGAGCTTCTTGCGCGTCTCCTTCAGTATGCCCTTCTTGAAATCGGACCACTTGCCGAAGAACTTCTCGTCCGTCGCGGTGGCGGTGTGCTCCGCGTATTTGATTGCCGTGAGTTCCATGGTGCAGATGTAGTCAGCCGCCTGCGAAAGCCGGTACTCGGAGGGCTGCGCCGATCGGTAGACGACGGCGTCCTTCGACAGCGCGTACTCGACCGCGCGATGGAGTGACTCGGCGATGGAGTGCTGGCCGTTGTCGTAATAGACCTTGACCATATCGTAGGATTGCAGCTCCGCGAGGTTGTCGAACAGGAAGTTCACGATATCCCTTCGCATCGCCCCCGCGAGCTTGTCGAGCGAGGCGAACTGCTTGGTCGCGTATGCGAAGGTGTGATACTTTACGGGCATGTGGCGGAAGAAGACGCGGAACGAGCCGAGCATCATCTTGCGCGTCCTCAGGTCGAGCCCCGAGTACTGGTCCTTGCCGTTCATGAGCGGCGACGCATGGAAGGGTATGTCCGGGAGCCCCTTGGCGCGAAGGGCGCCCTCATATGCCGCGATCGAATTCGCGATGTTTTCGGATTGGTCGTGCATGACGACGGTGAGCAGGTAGTGGCGGTCGGAGAGGCCGTCGCTTCCCGACTCGTCGACGAAGATGCTGAGTTCTCGCATTGTTCTCCTGGATAAGAAAAAAGCCGGGGAAAACGTCCCCGGCACTTGGAAGCCTTCCTAACGGAAAACCAATTACCTTATATCATGTACTGTCTGAAAGTTCAAGGGAACTCGAAGCATTTCCGGACGTCAGCGGAATCTCAAAGCCCGTTCGTCAACTCATGGGCAAGCCACCCGAGACTACTCACTTTGCCCACCGATGGCGAAGTCCTGCGACCAGGGGTTTTGCAAACGGTGCGCGAGCCGCCCGCGTTGATTCACTTGCGATTGCAGCTGGCGGCTTGCAGGCTACAGGGCGGTTGAGTTTCAGAAACGGGCGATTCCGCCCAATCGGGCACCCGAATCATGGCCGGAAGCTCCTTTGGGACAAAAACAAAAACTCAAAGCCCTGAGTTTGAAAAAAGTTTTTAGAGTTGTCCCAGCTTTTGTCCCCAAAGCCGACGAAACGCGACATGGCGTTACCTGGCGGCACTCGATTCGAAACGGCACCGAAAACTGGATGCAACTGAAATGACGGGACGGCAGAACCGAAGCCATCGAGTGGGAATAGAACAGACGTTCGATAAAATAATATAGTATCAGATAGCGGGCACGGTTTCAATTAAATCCGTACCCGCTGCTGTATGCGTGTCCTTGCATGCCCAATATGCGCCGTAAAAGCCGTCTTCTTCGACGTCAAAGTGAATGCGCTTTGTTTTTGCCTCTCAAAATCTTATTTTCACGATTTGCATTTTCATCCCGTTGTCACCGACCCTTGCGAGAAACCGGAAAAAGCCGCTGACAGAAGGGTCTCTCAAATCGTTGTAGCCCAGCATATAGCCGCGGCTTGTGACCTGCAGACGGCTGTCCCACGTGCCGATTTCCTTGGCGGCATCCGAAACCGCAAAATATGCCCCCACATCCTTGATTTTTGCAGTCTTAAGCCATGTTTTTGCGATCATCTTTACCGCCGTCCGATTGGCAGCATCAAAGACCAGCACACTGCCGGGGAAAGCGTCCGCCATCCCCCGCACCAGTTCCCGGACCTGCTGGGTCAGAAAGTAATAGAACACCCCGGAGGCAAAGAACACCGCCCCGCGGGAGGCATCGATTTTGCTAAACCATGCGGTGTCTTTCAGGTCGCAGGGGATATTTTGTTCTCGATCCCCGGCGGGCAGTAGCTGCTGCCGCAAGGCAATCACATCCGGGAAGTCCAGATTGTAGATCTTGCATCTACCGTTGTCGCAGGTTCTGCCGGTGTTGTCCAGCCCGCAGCCCAGATTGACCACCGCCGCATTGGGGTGGCCTTTCAGGTAATCCCTCACCTCGAAAGCAAGATCACCTTGCCGCATGGCTACCTCCAGCGCACCAAAGCGCTGTATCAGGCTGCGGGAGTTTTTCTCTGCCTCTGAAAAGTCGTAGTCGATCTGGTCGAGCAGACGAACCGCTGTTTCATCCCTGTAAAGGTTCGGGTACAACTCCGTACACAGCTTCCGGGAATACAGCGGGAGGATCAGCGTCTCCTGCACGGTGTTTTTCTCAATTTTACATTTCATAGGTTTCTTCCTCAGTGAATAAAAACTGTCATAATCGCCGCCAGCACAGCCGCTATGACCGTCATGCCTATCGCCATGTGCAGGATGGATGCAAAAATACCCGTGCTTGATACCCCTACTTCCGCGCCGTGACGCAGAGCAACTTTTTCTTTTTGTGTATATGCACCTCGTGAAAACCCGCCTGCTCCAGACATGCCTTTAATTCAATGTCCTTGTAGATGGTCATGCCGCCGATGATCTGCGTCCACCTCTCGTCCTTGTCCGTATCGCCATTGCTCTCGTTGCAGATAAGAATTGTCCCGCCTGGCTTCAGCGTCCGCCAGACCTCACGGAAGCATCGGGGCAAATCAGGCCAAAAATAGACGGTTTCAAAGGCCGTGGCAGCATCGAAGTAGCTATCCTCAAACGCCATATCCGCCACACTGCCTTGCAGAACGGCGCAACGCCCCTCATGAATTGCAGTTCGGTTGAGCTTTCTAGCCTTCTCCACGCTGACGGGCGAATAGTCGATGCCCTTGACGACGCCATACGGGCATTTTTTCAGCAGCCGTTTTATGTTTGCCCCGCCGCCGCAGCCGCAATCCAGCACCTTTGCGTTTGGCGTAAGTCGTAGAAATCGAAGTCCCCACCGCGCCACAGGGCTGTGGCCCAGATTCATCATGGCAACCATAAGTTTTCCGCCGAGGCCCACGGGCTTGCGGGTGTTTTCAAAGAACGACATCTGGCCCCTCCGATTTTGTGCATTCCGCATATGTCAACGGGAACGAGGCCTTCAGCACCGCGCTTTTCTGCACCGCCCAGCCGTTTTGACGCAGGAAACGTAGGTATTCCTCGCTTGTCCACCTGCTGTGGAGAGGGAATCCCGCCATACTCATGAAAAAGGCTTTTGCCTTGCCGGAAACCGAGTTCCCCGCGTGGGTGAAGGTTGGAGCGATGAGCACGCCATCGTCCTTCAGCACCCGCCTGATTTCTTGCAGGGCCTTTTCCGGATGCGGCACTATGTGAAGCGCGTTGGACACGATCACCACTTCGAAGGACTTCTGTGCATAGGGCAGGCGGAACATATCTTGTACGGAAAAGTGCAGCTTTGCGGATTGATTGTCCCGCTTTGCTTCAAGGATCATCTTTGCAGAGGCGTCCATAGCCTCGATGTGCGCCGCCGCATTCACGATGCTCTTTGCGATAAGCCCCGTGCCGGTGGCGACCTCCAGTACGGTTTTTGCTTTCACTACCGGCCGGATCAGCCCATACATCTTCTCATACGCCGCCCGGTCGTTTCGCATGAAACGGTTATACCGACCGGCGTTCTTGTCCCAGAAACCCTCGCGTTCGTGCATGGCTGTCGCCCCCAAACAGTTAGAGCCATCTAACTATAACACACGAATCATGCAGTAAGATGAGGCTAACTTTCTTTTCTTGGCTAAGACGCATCCCTTCGGTTTTCGCTTATAGCGGCGCGAGTCAGATACTAGGCTGGAGCTGAAGAAGGAGCTTGGCGGACAGGTAGGTCGATACCGGTTCCCGGAACGGTGGTCCAGCCAATTACACCAGGGCTCTAGTCATCGAGTGGGAATAGAAAATTCCTTAGTTATGGGGGTATTAATTTGATTCCCTTTAGGATAAACCCCCATAACTATATGAATTGACCTGCTGACTCCAATGAAGATTGGAGGGTAACAGCCAGGGGTGACGGCCCAGCGAGTGTTATTTTGCGAGCTATGCGCATTGAAAGCGACCTTTCGTGGTATAAACTACTCGCCGGAAGCCGCGGCTTTCAGAGTACGGCTTACGTGTACGTTTAACCTCCGTGGGCGACGGGGTGCCGCAAGGCGTAGAATATCGCCCACCTGTAGGGGCCTGCAGCGATGCGGGCCCCGCTTTGTATGAAGGGGGCGCAACCGATGAAGATCGTATCCATCCCCAGGGCTTCTTCGACCTCGTCGAGGACGACCGCGAGCTCATGCTTAAGCACAATCGCCCCTGCATCGTGGTGGTGAGGCTGCGTTTCCGCGGGAAGCGCAGGGACTTCGCCGTGCCGCTGCGTTCCAACATCGCCCCTAACGTGCCCAAAGACCAGTACTTTGCGTTGCCACCCCGCCCCACGACGCGCCCCGGCTGCCGCCACGGCATCCACTACATCAAGATGTTCCCCATAACCAAGGCCTACCAGCGCCGCTTCAGGACCGAGGGCTCGGCCTACTACGAGACGCTCCAGCGCATCATCGACGGCAACACCAAGCGCATTGTCTCCGAGTGTCAGGCGTACCTCGACCGCTACGAGCGCGAGGGAAGGCCTCGCTTTGCCGTCGACATCGACCGCATCGTGGGGCTGCCGGAGGGCGAGAAGTAGGGCACCTCGGCTCAGTCTCGAGCCATGCGGAATCGCTCCGCATTCTCGAACGCCGCGTGTGCGTCCCAAATACTTGAGAAACAAGCTGTGAAGTGCAGTGGCGCGCCCGTGCCCGTGCATAGCCGTCACCATCAGCGTCTACGCGGCGTCGGCTTCAAGTGGAACTGGCGCCGCTGCTGTATATGGTTTGCCTTGCTGCAAATGGCGATCAATGCCCACGATGCTTCTGCTTGCGCTTCAGCTTTCGCTGCTCGAAGCGCGCCTCCGCCTCATCCGCGCGACGCTGGCTTCTTGCTTGAGCCGACTCCCGCTTCATCGCTTCCCGCTGTGCCGCGAGCGCCTGTTGTGCCTCGGTGCTCACCGCGGGCCGCTTAAGGGCTTTCGCTGCCTCGCGAGCGCGCCGCTTGGGGTTCTTCGCGGGCTTGCTTGTTTCAGTGGCCTTGTCGCCGAAGAACGAGAGCTTCTCCCATTCGCTTGTAACGAATCGCAGAATCTCCTCATCGGACGGCTCCGCGCCGAAGACGATGCGGGCGACGCCGTATCTGCCGTCCTCGATGCGCTCCGCCAGCCCGACCCAAAATTGGCCGCCGTGATATACGGTCAGGGTGGACGACACGCTGATCTGCATGGTTGACTCCTCCTTTATGTAGATGACCATGCAGAGAAGGGACA
>CAKTWK010000062.1 GCA_934630735.1 uncultured Collinsella sp.
CCCCAAGGCCGCAACAGCAAAGTCCCCATTACATTAAAAAATATCAGCCCCCGCATATCGAAACGGTCGAGAGGGCCGCCTCCGGGCTGGTGCCCTTCCTCGGAGAAGTTCGCGAAGCCCACTTCTCCGAGGAAGGGCACCAGCCCGGAGGCGGCCCCAGCGCGAGACCGTCCCGGATGCCTACCTACTCGTTGTCGCCCGCGGTCATTTGCGTTGCGGAGAGCGCGCCGTCGGCTGCGGTTGCGGCAGCGGCGTCGGGCCAGACCCAGTCGGTAAAGGCCGGGTGATCGAAGCCCTCGTCGCACGCAAACTCAAAGGCCTCGGTGCGGAAGGCCTCCCACTCGTCAATCTGCTCGGCGAACTTATCGGCGTCGACCATGCGCAGCACGTCGGCGGCAAGCGCCCAGCGGTCCATGTTGTTCAGGCGCAGCATGTCGAACGGCGTGGTCGTGGAGCCCTTCTCCTCGTAACCGTGGACGCGGAAGGCGTCGTGGCCGGGGCGGTTCCAAATCAGACGGCGGATCGTGCCGGCATAGGCGTGGAATGCGAAGAGGACGGGCTTCTCGCCGCAGCCGAACAGCTCAGCCCAGCGCTCGTCGCTGATGGCCTGGTCGTTCTCGCAGACGTTCTGAATCTTGAGCAGATCGACCACGTTGACGAACCACACCTTAATGCCCAGTTTGCGCAGCATATCGGTTGCAGCCAGGGCCTCGAGCGTCGGCACGTCACCGCAGGTCGCAACCACGATGTCGGCCTCGGCAAGCGAGCTGGCAGTCGATGCCCACTCCCAAGTCGCGACGCCCTCGGCGAGTTCGGACTTGGCCTCGTCGACCGTCTGGAAGGTCGGGGCGGGCTGCTTGCCGCAGAAGATGGCGTTGACGCAGTCGGTGGACTGGTAGACACGCTCGGCCACGGCAAGGGCCATATTGGCATCGGCCGGATAGTAGGCATTCACGATATGCGTGTCGTTGGCCTTGTTTAGCAGCAGGTCGATAAAGCCGGGGTCCTGGTGCGAGAATCCGTTGTGGTCCTGGCGCCAGACGTGGCTCGACAGCAAAATGTTAAGGCCGCTAATGGGGGCACGCCACGGAATCTCGCGCTTGGTGGCCTCGAGCCATTTGCAGTGCTGGTTGACCATGGAGTCGACCACATGGACAAAGCTCTCGTAGGAGCTCCACACACCCGAGCGACCGGTGAGCACGTAGGCCTCGAGGAAGCCCTCGCACTGGTGCTCGGACAGCTGCTCGACGACCTTACCGGAGCCGGCCAGCAGCTCGTCGTTGGCCTCGTCCTCGTAGAAGCCGGCATCCCACTGCTTCTTGGTCACCTTGTAGGCAGCCTGCAGGCGGTTAGACGCGGTCTCGTCGGGACCGAAGATGCGGAAATCGTCCATGTTCTTGGCCAGGACGTCGGCAGTGTACTCGCCAAAGACGCGGGCGGCCTCGGTGGAGCCCCAGCCGTGACCCTTAGTTGCGACGGGGATCTCGTGGGCGTGGATATCGGGCAGTTCGAGCTCGCGGCGCACCTTGCCGCCGTTTGCATTGGGGTTGGCACCGATGCGCAGCTCGCCGGTCGGCATAAAGGCCGTCACCTCGGGACGCACCTGACCCTCGGGCGTAAAGAGCTCCTCGGGCTTGTAGGAGCGCAGCCACTCGCGCAGTACGCGGAAGTGCTCGTGGGTGTCCTTGGCGCTCGCCAGCGGCACCTGATGCGCGCGCCAGGAGTCCTCGGTCTTCTTGCCGTCGATGTGCTTGGGGCAAGTCCAGCCCTTGGGCGTACGGAACACGATCATGGGATAGGCCGGGCGGACCACGGTCTCGCCCGCGGCTGCCTGGGCCTGAGCGGTGGCCTTGATGTCGCAAATCTCGTCAAAGACCTGCTCAAACAGGGCGGCGAAACGCTCATGGATGCTCGCGTGACCCTCGTCGTCAAAGCCGGCGACAAAGAAGTGCGGCTTGTAGCCCATGCCCTCAAAGAACTTGGTGAGCTCCTCGTCGGACACGCGGGCGAGGATGGTGGGGTTGGCGATCTTGTAGCCGTTGAGGTGCAGGATTGGCAGAACGATGCCGTCGGTTGCCGGGTTCACAAGCTTGTTGGACTGCCAAGAGGTGGCAAGCGGACCGGTCTCGGACTCGCCGTCGCCCACCACGGCCACGGCCAGCAGGCTCGGGTTGTCCATGACAGCGCCGTAGGCGTGGCTGAGCGTGTAGCCAAGCTCGCCGCCCTCGTGGATGGAGCCGGGCGTCTCGGGCGCAAAGTGGCTCGGGATGCCGCCGGGGTAGGAGAACTGGCGGAAGAACTTCTGCAGGCCGGCCTCGTCATTGGTGATGTCGGGGCGGATCTCGCGGTAGGTGCCATCGAGCAGCGACTGGGCGGTGCCGGCGGGGCCACCGTGACCCGGGCCCATCAGGAAGATGGCGTTCTGGTTGTGGTCGGCAATAAGGCGGTTGACGTGGCCGAACAGGAAGTTGATGCCGGGCGTGGTGCCCCAGTGGCCGACCAGACGGTGCTTAACGTCTGGACGACCAAAGTCGCGCGTCTCGCCGGTCTTTTCGTCGACAAAGTCGCTGCGCATCAGCGGGTTGGAGCGAAGGTAAATCTGGCC
This sequence comes from uncultured Collinsella sp., assembly GCA_934630735.1. Lineage (GTDB taxonomy): Bacteria > Actinomycetota > Coriobacteriia > Coriobacteriales > Coriobacteriaceae > Collinsella. The sequence goes on from CAKTWK010000062.1 coordinate 2,606, forward strand.
GACGGACAGGTAGTTCGAAGCGCGCCAGTACAGGTCGACACCCTCGAGCTCGGAAGCGGGAACCTCATGTCCCAGTTTTTGCCACGGCGTTCCCAGTGTTTTAGCCATTGTTTATGTCCCTTCGCTGCGCGGTCGCCTTTCGATACGGCAACCATTCGTTGGGACTAGTATATTTGCTAAAACGTTTTATCATGGTGAAAAAACGTTTTATCATCTTTATCGATCCCATCGATCGGCAAAACGCGACATTCACCTGCGGCATTATCTGTCACAGGTACTCCATATTCAATCTGCATGAATTGATAAACGTGTTTAGCTGTGTTTAGTAAGCTCGAGCACGCTATCCTTTACGATGAGCGCCGGCTCCAGAACGACCTCTTCGGCACGCCTACCGCCCCTACCGGCAAGACGCTTGGACATGCAGCCAAAAGCATGCTCCGCAAGGACACCAGGATCCTGCTCGATCGCGGTCAGCGCCGGCTCAAAGAGAACGTCGGCCGCCGAGTTGTCATAGCTTACAACCGAGATATCGTCCGGAATGCTCTTCCCCATCTCGTGCAAGCGCTTGAGCAAACCGAGGGCAATGTTATCCGAGCTTGCGAACACGGCGGTAGCGTCAGTTGCGAGCACCGCCTCCGAGGCCTCGTAGGCACTCGAAATGTAGTACTCGCTCTCAAACTCCAAACGCGCGTCGATCGGCAGGCCAACCTCGCGCAGCGCGCGCTCATAGCCGGCAAGTCGCTTGCGGCCCGTATTGGAACGACGCGCGTTGACCAGGCAGGCAATGCGACGGTGCCCCTGCTCAATCAGATAGCGCGTTGCCATGTAGCCACCCATCTCGTGGTCGAACATCACCTTGTCGCACTCGAGCCCCTCAATGGCACGGTCGACCATTACAGCCGGGATAGGCAAATGGCTGACCTCTTCGCGCAGGGCGCGGTCGTCCGAGAACTCGTCGCCCACGACCAAGAACACACCATCGACGCCGCGCGTCACCAGCTGGCGCAGGAGCTCCAGATCGTCCTCGGCACTTCCACCCGAGCTGGTAATAAAGAGCGCGTAGCCGTCCTCGCGGCAGCGCTTTTCCAGGCTGCCGGCGAGCGAGGCAAAAAAGCGGCTCTCGATGTTGGGAACGATAAGGCCCAGCGTGCGCGACTCACGCATGACCAGGCTGCGCGCAATCTGGTTAGGAACATAGTGGTTGCGCGCCGCGACCTCTTTGATGCGCTTGCGGTTTTCTTCCGAGATGCGACAAGGCCGATTGTTGAGAACAAGCGAGACCGACGAGGGGGAAAGCCCCACCTCCTGGGCAATCTGCTTGAGAGTAACTTTGTTGCCCATCTCGCTCCTTTCGAGTATTCGCGCAATCTCTTGAAAGTATAGCGACCGTCCCTCTACCTCGATGATAAACACTTTACCAATCCGGTAGACGGCTGTTTTATCGCCGCGATTGGCGCAAAGTAACCTGACCCCTTTGCACCATGTGACGCATTGGGGTCAGGTTACTTTGCACCAAATCCATCCGGGTGGGGTATATTGCATTCGATTGATGAAAACGACCACCATAAGGCGGATATTCGTATGCACGAGAATGACTTTTTTAACGAGGACCTGCTCTGCGCGCTCGCTGGCGTTGCCGGCGAGGACAACGTGCTCATGAGCGAGCCCATGCGCGAGCACACCACGTTTAAGATCGGCGGCCCGGCCGATGTCTTTGTTACGCCCGATACCGAGCAGGGACTCGTCGCCACGCTTGACACCTGCTACCGCTGCGATCTGCCGCTCACCATCGTGGGCAACGGCTCCGACCTGCTCGTCGGTGACAAGGGTATCCGCGGCGTCGTCGTAGCGCTGGGCGAGGGCCTCTCCGGCATTACGGTCAACGGCACGCACGTCACGGCAGCAGCCGGCGCCTTGCTTTCCGATGTCGCCGCGGCAGCAGCCGAGGCCGGTCTTACCGGCATGGAGCCCATCTCGGGCATCCCCGGCTCGGTCGGCGGCGCCTGCTATATGAACGCCGGTGCCTACGGCGCCTGCATGGCCGATGTTTTGGAGTCCGTGCGCGTCTATAAGCCCGCCCGCGTGCTCGACGACGGCACCCGCGGCAGCGGCAGCATCATCGAGTTCGATGTCGACGAGCTCAACCTGGGTTATCGCAAGAGCCGCATCGCCGACGACGGCTTTACCGTGCTCTCTGCCACCTTTAACCTCGCCCCGGGCAACGCCGCGATGATCAAGGCCGACATGGACGGCTACCGCCAACGCCGCGAGGACAAGCAGCCACTCGACATGCCGAGCGCCGGCTCCACCTTCAAGCGCCCCGAGGGCTACTTTGCCGGTAAACTCATCATGGACGCCGGCCTGCGCGGCCACGCCGTCGGCGGCGCCCAGGTGAGCGAGAAGCACTGCGGCTTCATCGTCAACGCCAACCACGCCACCGCCGCCGACGTCGACGAACTCATCCGCCACATTCAAGCAACCGTCAAAGAGCAGTTCGGCGTAGACCTAGAACCCGAAGTCCACCGAGTAGGCGAATTCCTCTAAACAAAGAAGGCCCCGAAAGGGAGAGGCTTCGTAAGGAAGTCCTCTCCCTTTCGGCTTTTATAATCCCCCACTTATGATTGAATTGGCAGGTAAAATCATAAGTGGAGAATTACAATAGGGAAGGAGGGCTTGACTATGGCGAATGGAAATGCAGCGACTTTTCTCGGCTCGGCTCGGCTCGGCTCGGCTCGGCTCGGCTCGGCTCGGCTCGGCTCGGCTCGGCTCGGCTCGGCTCGGCTCGGCT
>CAKTWK010000063.1 GCA_934630735.1 uncultured Collinsella sp.
TCCATACACTGACCGAAGACATCCAGTTCACCACGTTCTGCGCCATTCACGGCATTCGCATCGGTTATGCGCCGGCGGAGTTCTTTGACGAGCAGCCCGTGACGTTTAAGGCGTCCTGGAAACAGCGCATGCGTTGGACCAAGGGCTTCTACCAGGTGTTCTTTACCTACGGTAAACATCTGGTCAAATCGACGTTTTGCTATCATCGCTTTGCCGCATATGACATGTTTATGACCATCGCTCCGGGCATGCTGCTGTCCCTGATCTCCATGCTCGCCAACGCGACCTTCCTCATCGTTGGCGGACTTTCGCATGGCTTCTTGGCCACCGAGGTCGAGATGCAGGCTTGTGCCGCCTCGCTCATTATGACCTTCGTTATGATGTATCAGACGTTCTTTGGCCTTGCGCTGCTCACGACTATCTTTGAGTACAAGCATATTCACTGCGCGCAAAAGTGGCGCCTGGTGACTAACCTGTTTACCTTCCCGATCTTTATGTTCAGCTATATCCCCATCACGGTGGCCGCGCTGTTCCTGAAGGTCGACTGGGTTCCCACCCAGCATGCTGTAAACGTCACCCTCGACGAGGTCATGCAAGGCGCCAAATAACCACCACCAAAACCACCACAAAGGGACAGCACCTTTGTGGTGGTTTTTGCGTTTGAGCTGCTGCCCAAGGAGGAGTTCGATGGTCTATTTCCCGTTTTGGATTTGCATCTTTGCCGGTGCGGCGATTGATGCCTGTGAACGACGGTTTCCCAATCAGCTTGCCGGCGCGTGTGCGGTGGCGGCGTTTGCGGGCGTGTGGCTGGATGCGGGCTTGAACACGGCACTTGACCACGCTGGCCTTGCGGTCATCGTGTACCTTTCTCTTGTGCTGACTGAGTCGCTATGGCGGCGCCTCCGTCAAACCACGGGCATCGGCATGGGAGATGCCAAGGCACTCTTCGCGCTTTGCACGCTCGACCCTATGGGCGGCATCGTGGCATTTGCCGTCGCGCTCCTGGCCCTTGCCCTCTCCTGCCTCTTCACAAAATCGCGCTCCCTGCCTTTGCTGCCGTTTTTGGTGCCGATTTTTGCCATAATCGAGGTCGTGGGCTGCACATTGTAACCGATTGCGCATCCTTCTTAAGGAGCATGCCATGGCATCTAATCAAGAAACGGCCGTCATTAAGGCGCGCATGGACCGTATTCCCTCGGCGTTATCGCCCGAACTTGTCGAGCGCATTGCCGCAGATCGTGCTTCGGGCTATGTCAACCCGTACCGTTGCGACGATGACCAGGTCATCCGTCGCGTTGATCGAGCCGCAGACGAGGGCACGCTCATGCGTCCGGCGTTTATGCGCGATACCGAAAAGATTCTTCATCTTCCGGCGTACACTCGCTATGCCGGCAAAACACAGGTCTTCAGTTTTCGCAGCAACGACGACCTGTCGCGTCGTGGCCTGCACGTGCAGCTTGTCTCGCGCATCGCACGCGATATCGGCCGCGCCCTGGGGCTCAACTGCGACCTGATCGAGGCGATTGGCCTGGGCCACGACTTGGGCCACACGCCCTTTGGCCATGCCGGTGAGCGATTTCTCAACGATATCTATCACGAGCGCACGGGTCGCTACTTTTTCCATAACGTGCAGTCGGTCCGCGTGCTCGATGCGCTGTATGGCCGCAACGTGTCGCTCCAGACGCTCGACGGCGTCCTGTGCCATAACGGCGAGTACGAACAGCGTGTTTTTGAGCTTTCGGACATGAGTTCCTTTGACCAGTTCGACCGAACTGTCGAGGATTGCATTGCCACTGGCTATAGCGCGATTGAGCACCTGCGTCCCATGACACTCGAGGGTTGCGTGGTTCGCATCTCGGATATCCTTGCCTACGTTGGGCGCGATCGCCAGGACGCCATTGCGGCGGGCCTGCTGTCGCCCGACGCTTTTGACGATGGTCGGGGCGGCGCCTATAACAGCTGGATTCTCACGCACGCTTCCATCGATATCGTTGAGCATAGCTACGGCAAACCGCGTATCGAGATGAGCGAGGACCTGTTTGAGGAGATCCGCCGGGCGAAGCGCGAGAACTACGAGAAGATCTATAGCAAGGGCGGTATCGAAGGCGATTCCGAGGCGGAGTTGCGTGAGGCCTTCGAAAAGCTCTACGACCGTTGCCTGCAGGATCTAAATAAAGGCGACGAGTCCTCTTACATCTTTAAGCATCATGTTTCGCGCATTGAGCAGCAGCTTTCCTACTACGATCGCACCTATGCCTGGCAGGACGATAAGGATCAAGCGGTGGTGGATTACATCGCGAGCATGACGGACGGCTATTTCTGCGAGCTGACGAGCAAGCTATTCCCTGGTCTGGAGTTTCCGCATCGTACCTATATTAACGAACGGTAGTTCGTATCCTTTCGGTATACTGTAGACGAACAAAGCTTTTGATTGATGCATGGGATGGCTATGGACGACCTTTTTTCTGCCTCGACGCGCGAGCGCTCCTTTAAAAATGCGCCGCTTGCGGTGCGCATGCGCCCCAATTCGCTCGACGAGTACGTGGGCCAGCAAAAGGCCGTGGGCAAGGGTTCGTGGTTGCGTGCGGCAATCGAGCATGATGTGCTATCGAGCGTGATTCTGTATGGACCTGCCGGTACGGGCAAGACGACGCTGGCGCATATCATCGCCAACCATACCAAGAGCGAGTTTGTCGAGGTCAGCGCCGTCACGGGTACCGTGAAGGACCTGCGTCGCGTGATCGACGAGGCTAAGACCCGTCTGAACACCTACGACCGCCGCACCATTCTGTTTATCGATGAGATCCATCGCTTTTCGAAGTCGCAGCAAGATGCCCTGCTGCATGCGGTCGAGAACCGCACCGTCATTATGATTGGCGCCACGACGGAAAACCCGTATTTTGAGGTCAACTCGGCATTGCTCTCGCGCGGTCGCGTGGTAGAGCTTGAGCACCTGAAGGACGAGGATATCGCCACGCTGATTGAGCGTGCACTCGAGGCACCGCAGGGTCTGAACGGCAAGTTCTCGGCCGATGAGGATACGGTTAAGACCATCTGCGCGCTGGCCGCGGGTGATGCTCGCTCGGCGCTCACGACGCTCGAGCTTGCAAGCGAGATTGCCGTAACGCGTCCCGATACCGAGGGAACGCCAGCGCCGGCGGCGGGGGAGCGCTATCCCATCACCGTGGATGACGTCAAGATTGCCAACCCGCGTCGTGGCTTTTCGTACGACAAAAACGGTGACATGCACTACGACATTATCAGTGCGTTTATTAAGTCTATGCGCGGCAGCGACCCCGATGCTACGATTTATTGGCTTGCGCGCATGATCGATGCGGGGGAGGACCCTAAGTTTATCGCCCGGCGCATTATGATCCATGCTTCCGAAGACGTCGGTAACGCCGATCCGCAGGCCCTGCTTATAGCGCACGCTGCGTTTAAATCTGCCGAGGTCATTGGGTATCCCGAGTGTCGTATTAACCTGGCTCAGGCTGCACTCTATGTGTGCCTGGCGCCCAAGTCCAACGCGTGCGAGGCTTCGATCGATGCGGCGCTGGCCGATATCCATAGCAGTGGCTTGCGTGAGGTACCGAGCTATCTGCGCGATCGTCATCGTCCGGGCAGCGACGAATACGGTGTGTATAAGTATCCGCATGACTATCCCGAAGGCTGGGTCGAGCAGCGCTATTTGCCCGAGGGGCTGGAGCGTGGCGCCTTCTGGCATCCTGCCGGCCGTGGTTGGGAAGAGTGGCGCGTAGAACAAAGCGAACGCGACCGGAGCGGGAATGCTCCGAAGTAACTGCTGATTATTTTGTCCCAGGATCTCACGCTTGGCATGTTCGGTCCCCTTTGGGGTACCATGAACAGCGTCTGTATTTCGATTCCTTTGGGAGGCTTGTATGAGTCCCATTCAAATCGCCCTGCTGCTGCTTGCTGTTGTCGGCGTGTGGGCCGTCGTTGAGCTTGCACTCACACTGCGTAAGACTCGCACCGTCGTTGACTCGCTCGATAAGACCGTGAGCGACCTTAACAATACGCTCGCCGAGGCACAGCCCGTGGTGGCAAAGCTCGATGGCGCTGTCGATGAGCTCACCCCCGCGCTGGCACAGGTTGAGCCGCTCCTCAAGTCGAGCAAGACTGCCGTTGATGCTCTGACGTCTAACCTCGTTGAGGTTGAGGCGGTCGTTCGCGACATCTCCGAGGTCACGGGCAGCGTGGCCGAGGCCAGCAATGCCGTATCGAGCGTGACTGATTCTGCTGCTGGCGCCGTGCAGAAGCTCTTCAATAAGGTGAAGGCCCCTGCAGCCGACCCCGATCGCAAGCTCGCCGCTGCCGCCGCCGAGGCCGAGCAGCCTACTGAGCGCGTTCTGATTGGCGATGACGATGCCGCTGCTGACGACGATGATGTTCAGAAGCCCGCTGCTAAGCCTGCTCAGTATTACACCTATACGCCCGCCGAGACCTCTGAGGAGTCCTGCGATGAGTAGCGAAGCAACCTGCCCCATTACGCTGAGCGTTGCCGGTGATCCGCGTCTCGCGCGCTTGGTGCGCATGACGGCCGCCAACGTCGGCGCACTGTGCTCTATGTCCGTCGATCGCATCGAGGATATCCGCATGGCTGCCGAGGAAGCCTTTATCTTTGGGTGCACCGCGGTCGACTGCGACGACATAACCATTACATTCGATGTAGACGAGACCCATGTTGGAATGACCTTTACCTTTGGCGACCAGGCGACTGTCGATGAGGATGACCAGGCTGCCGTGTATGCCGAGCTCATTCTTGCAAGCGTGTGCGATTCCTACGAAAAGACTGCGGCGCCCCTAACGCTTTCCCTCGACCTCAAGGCGGATATCTAATATGACTGAACGTTCCCGGAGCGGTAAGACCGCTTGGGACAAGGAGAAAACCCGCGAGCTGTTTCGTCGTTATAAGGAGACTGGTGATCCGGATGCCCGCGAGCAGCTCGTCATGTCCCATATGAACCTGGTAAGGTTTCTTGCCAACAAATTCAAGAACCGCGGCGAGCCGCTCGATGACCTTTTGCAGGTCGGGTACTTGGGCTTGCTCAAGGCTATCGATCGCTTTGATCCCGAGCGCGGACTCGAGTTCACGACGTTTGCCACGCCCACCATCTTGGGCGAGATTAAGCGCCACTTCCGCGACAAGGGCTGGAGTGTGCGCGTGCCGCGTCGTCTGCAGGAGCTCTCTGCCAAGGTT
>CAKTWK010000064.1 GCA_934630735.1 uncultured Collinsella sp.
CCCCGCCCCGGCCCTCGTGGGATAGATAAGAGGGGGAGTAGATGAGCTTTACGAGTGTGGCGCTTCAGATGTTGACGGTTTCGTTGCCTATTTTGTTGGGGTGGTGTATCGCCAAGCTGGGGTTTATGAAAGCGGAGTTCGAGCGCGAGCTGTCGCATCTGCTGTTGCAGGTGGCGCTACCGTGCTTGGTGCTTTCGTCAGCGCTGGGCGATGATGTGAAGCTTCCGAGCATTGCCGATACGTTTTCGCTCATGGGTCTGTCCTTTGTGATGTATGTGGTGGCGATCGTTATTGCGTTTGCCGTCACCGCTGCTCTTCGCGTTCCCAAAGGGACGGAATGCTCGTATCGCTTCGCCGTGCTTTTCGGTAATGCCGGGTTTATCGGTTTTCCGGTTATTTCGGCGGTGTTGGGAAAACAAGCGCTGTTGTATGCATCGATTGCGCTTATCCCCCTAAACCTTCTTATGTTTACCGTCGGTGCCATGTTATTTAGCGGAATGGATGGTGGCCTTAAAAAGCAGATGCGCAATATTGCCGCCTGCTGCAAGAGTCCTGGTCTCATTGCAAGTGCTGTTGTACTTGGGATCGTGCTAACCGGATGGACCGATTGGGGCGTGTTGGGCGACTCGATTTCCATCGTTGGCACCATGACCACTCCAGCGGCATTGTTGCTCATGGGGTCGTCTATCGCCAAGTACCGTCCGCTCGAGATGCTCACTAACTGGCGTGCCTATGTCGCCGTGGCGTTTCGCCTGGTTGTCGTGCCGGTGGCATGTCTTGCCGTCGCGCGCTTGTGGCCCGGCATGACGCCCATGTTTATCACGACGCTTGTGCTCGAGATGGCAATGCCGGTGGGCAGCAACGGTACGCTGTACTGCCTACAATACGGTAAGGATGCACGTCCCATGATGCAGTGCACGTTTTTGTCGATCATCTGCTCCATTCTGACTATCCCACTCGTAACCACGCTGTGCGGGTAGGCATCCGGGACGGTCTCGCGCTGGGGCCTTGCTCCGGGAAGTGGGCTTCGCGAACTTCCCGGAGCAAGGCCGCCCCGCCGGGCAAGGCCCTCTCGACCGTTTCGATATGCGGGGGCTGATATTTTTTAATGTAATGGGGACTTTGCTGTTGCGGCCTTGGGGCTGCGCATCTTCCTTTGGTCAGCCAAGTTTACATAGCCGGGGCCGGGGAGCCTGTCTTGTTTTGAGAAGTTCGCGAAGCCCACTTCTCAAAACAAGACAGGCTCCCCGGCCCTCGTCCGTATGTTCTTCCGCTGAGCGAGCCATAGACGCCGCGCACCGATACGGTAAAGTGACGGCTTGAAATTGGTGCTATATTCGGCTTGAGTTGTTTAATGCTAGTACGGGAGGCTGATATGGGGCTGTTCAAGAAGAAAAACCCGCAGGATGCCTTTGATCCCGATGTGTTTACCATCACGGATACGATTTTGGATCCGCCGCGCTTTACGTTTTTGCCGGCCATTTACCAGGATGCCACGCGCCGCAAGTGGGCCGTTCATCAGCGTGGAGCGCAGCCAAAGATTTTTGACTACGCGGATGTGCTGCAGTGCGATGTGGCAGAAGCCGGCAATCCGGAGGCCGAAGAAGTGGCCTCGAAACAGGAATTTGCCCAGCGTATTCTGGCAAATCCTGCCAAGGCGGCGAAAATAAATGCGGCAAAGCGTAATATGTGTCTTGGTATGGGTGTTATTGTGGCGGTTCAGACGGGAAAAGACGAGGTTTCTAAATTGGAGATTCCCGTTATGACCGATGAAGTCAAACGCGATTCAAGCCTGTATAAGTCATATCGGAATGTCGCCGAGAAGATTAAGGCCAAATTCGACGCCATGGGAGGCCTGGCCTAGTTCTGCCGGCGTACATATTGAATGAGGAGTCTGTACAATGGCAGGCGAATCTTATGCAATTCCCCCCAAAGATCGTGCTGTTGAGGGGATTCTTTGGTATATCCAGCACTATCAGCTTGGCGGCGGCGATCGCCTGCCGGCCGAGCGCGTGCTGTGCGAAGAGATTGGCGTTTCGCGTACGGCGTTGCGCGCCGGTATCACGCGGCTCATCTCGTGTGGAACGCTCGAGAGCCGTCGTGGATCGGGTACGTATGTGTGTCCTCCCAAACCGCTCAATATCTTCCAGGAAACGTATAACTTTTCCGATGCTGTGCGGACTGCCGGCCTGCACCCCTCTTCTCGTCTGGTTTCCACCGGGACCATCGAGGCGGATGGGGCGCTTGCCGACAAGCTTGGGGTGGCTGTAGGCGCTCCTTTGCTCCGCATGCAGCGCGTTCGACTTATTGAGGGCGAGCCGGCGTCAATTGAGACCGCTCACGTTAACCTGTCCCTGTGCCCATCGCTTCCCGAGCACGATTTTGAGTGTGAGAGCCTTTACGATGTCTTGCTCAAAGAAGGTGGCGTGCGTGTTGAGCATGGACGTGAGCATATCTCCATCTCGCGTTTGAACGCCGAAGAGGCCGAACTGCTCCAGCAAAAAGAGGGAACGCCGGTGTTCTATGAGAGCACGATCGAATTTGATAAGGACATGCGTTTTGTGGAGCATTGCAAATCGGTGATTTTGCCCACGAAGTTCCGCTTTGCCGACAACGGCGAAAAGAACGGCATGAGGAGCGTGGCAGGTGAACAATGGCTGAAACAGTAGATGCCACCCCGGTTTATATGCGCATACGACGTCGCATTGAAGAGCGCATCGAGCGCGGTATATATCCCACGGGTTCCATGATTCCGTCCGAAAAAGACCTCGCCGAGGAATTTGGCACGACACGCTTGACCATCCGAAGCGCTGTCGATGAGTTGGTTCGGCGCGGGCAGATTCGACGCGTCCGCGGAAAGGGCGCGTTTGTGGCTCAGAAAGTGCCCGTTGCCTACGAGCGAACAGGAGGCTTTCGCGAGTCGGTTCGTGCTTCGGGCGGCGAGCCGTCCGTCCGCATCCTCGCGCGTTCCAAGCGTTATGCGGGCCCATATTATGCCAACCTGTTTGGCATTGCCGAGGACGATTTGCTGTATTCGATTCGGCGTTTGAACTGCGTCAACGGCGATCCCGTATCGATTGAGATGGCGTTCATCCCGTGCCTGCTGTTTCCCACAATCGAAGATATTGACGTGTCGGTCTTCAGTTTGTACGAGACCTATGAGATGTTGGGCCGAAAGCCGGTCATGGCACAGGAAAAGCTCGATATCGAAGCGCTGGGCGCGCGCGATGCCGGCCTGCTTGGGCTAGAGCAGGGCGATCTTGCCTTGCTTTTGGAATGCGTGAGCTACGATGCGAGCGGCCAGGCGATCGAGTACGTCAAGTCGTTTAACCGCGGCGACGCAGGCGGCTATACCTATACGTACTAGCTGGTGTTTTTTGCATAACGGCTGGGAAAGCTGACCGATTTTGACTATTGAGTCAGCTGTATACACGACCTTACATGGCTCAAAATCGACCGTTCGCCGAAGGGGATAAATTAATCGACAAAGAGGTATCAAAAAGCCGTAACCTGTAACCGTAATTGGTATCAAATACTAATGATTTGTTACGAGGTGAGACGATGAAGATGCTCGATTACGTTCAGCTTGCCCATGTGCGTATGGGGGAGAACCTCGAGCGTTCGTCTGAGCTGGTAGCGCAGCTCGTTGATATTTTCCAGTCCGGTTCTTTTAACGCGCTGCGCATCGTTGCTTCGGGTTCGTCGCGCCATGCCGCCGATTGCGCCCGCGATTACCTGCGAGATGCGCTGCGGATGCAGGTGTCCGTTGTGACGCCCGAGGCCTTCGTCGATTTTGAACACACCTATCCGCAGCATGCGCTCAACATCGCCGTCTCGCAGAGTGGCTATTCGACCAATACGATTGCGGCGCTCGATTACATGCGCGCGCACGATATGCCTGCAGTTGCGCTCACGGCAAACGTCGAGGCACCCATCAAGGAGCACACTGACATCGTTCTTGACTACGGCGTGGGCGTCGAGTCGGTTGACTTTGTGACGCTGGGCGTTGAGGTTCTCGTTGAGTACCTGGTGCTCTTTGGCATCTACGGTGGCCAAGCGCGCGGAACGATTGATGCCGAGGGCGTTGCCCAACGTCTTGACGACCTGCGCGAGGCTATTCACGCCAATGCCGCCATGTGCAAGACGGCCGAGACTTACGTGCAAGACCACATGCTCGAGCTTTCTGAGCACATGCCCGCCATGGTCGTCGGCAATGGCCCCAACTATGGCGTTGCCGAAGAGGCGGCTCTCAAGCTGAGCGAGACCATCAAGATTCCTGCCATGCATCACGAGGGCGAGGAGTTCGTCCACGGTCCCGAGATGCAGATAACCCCAGGCTACCTGGTGTTTATCGTCGACGACCCGCAGGGGTCGGAGCGTCTTGCGAATATCGCCGATGCGCTATCGAACGTTACGACAAAAACGGTGCTGCTCACGGCCCATCCCAGGGGTAGGGCTCACGAGGTCACGGTGCCTCAGGTGGCTCCGCTGCTCAGCGCAATTCCCAATCTTGTGTTCTTCCAGACGATTGCGGCCATGATTGCCGAGCGTCTGAAGTCATGGGACGTGCACCCGTATCTCGATGCCGTCTCCAAGCAAATGGAGGTCAAGGCAGAGGGCTACGAAGAGTCAGTCAATGCGCTTAAGGCCAAAGCGGCCGAGTGTTACGGAATGTAAGCGGGCTTTGATGCCCGTTGGCATGGGGGATGTGAAGACAGCCCCAGAAAGGAGAGACAAATGAAGGAAACCGAGAAGATCGAGATCATGCATTTCGACCAGGAGGGCTACCTCGAGGACGGCAAGGCGCTCTACGAGACCGGCAAGAAGATGACCGCGCTCGCCGACAAGGTCGCCGACGAGGGCTACGACGCCGTGTTCCTGATG
>CAKTWK010000065.1 GCA_934630735.1 uncultured Collinsella sp.
AGGGTACCCCACCTTGGACCGTGCAAAATACGGAGTATTCAGCACCGTGGACCCCGTCAGCCCCATCGCAAACGGCAAAGCGACGCGGCTACAGCAGTGTTGCAGGTCGTCGCAAACCAAAAACGCGGTGGCAGCCCCTCCGCTCATCGATAGCCCACCCGCAATGGTTGTCGATGGGCGTCTGCGGGCCACTGCGGCCCATTCACAACGTTATGCATTTTTCAGAGCTTGCTGAATACTCCCAAAAATGCACGCTGGGAAGTGCACCACCTATCCGCAGCGGGAAGCATGCCTTGGTTTTGCCCATATCGGGGCATCGGCGCGGCACAAAAAGCCCCGCCGTGCGTAGCACGGCGGGGCCAGCAGCAAGTCAAAAGACCATACGCCTACGGGCGAAGGACCACCAAACTGGGCTAGGCAGCCGGGCAGATCTTCTTGAAGAGCTCGATGACGTCGTCGAGCGTCGCCTCGCGCGGGTTGCCCGGGAAGCAGGCGTCGGCCATGGCGTCCTTGGCCAGGACCTCGATCTCGTCGGCCTTCATGGCCTCGCAGACGTGCGGGATGTTCACGTCGGCAGAGAGCTGCTTAACGGCGGCGATGGCGGCATCGGCGGCTTCGTCGGTGCTCATGCCCGTGGTGTCAACGCCCATGGCGACGGCAACCTTGGCCAGGCGCTCGGCGCAAACCGGCTTGTTGAACTCCATGGCGATCGGCAGCAGCATGGCGCAAGCGACGCCGTGCGGGGTGTCGTAGTGAGCGGACAGGGTGTGAGCCATGGCGTGGTCGATACCCAGGCCAACGTTGGAGAAGCCCATGCCGGCGACATACTGACCAAGAGCCATGCCCTCACGGCCGGAGCCGGGCTGGCCGGACTTGGCCTCGGCAACGGAGTCGCGCAGGTTCTCGCTGATCAGCTTAATGGCCTCAAAGTGGAACATGTCGGAGAGCTCCCAGGCACCCTTGGTGGTGTAGCCTTCGATGGCGTGGGTCAGAGCGTCCATGCCGGTGGAAGCGGTAAGGCCGGCGGGCATGGAGGCCATCATGTCGGGGTCGACGACGGCGACCTCGGGGGCGTCGTTGGTGTCGACGCACACGAACTTGCGGACCTTCTCGGGGTCGGTGATGACGTAGTTGATGGTGACCTCAGCAGCGGTACCGGCGGTCGTCGGCACGGCGATGGTGAACACGGCGTGGTTCTTGGTGGGAGCAACGCCCTCGAGGCTGCGGACGTCGGCGAACTCGGGGTTGTTAATGATGATGCCAATGGCCTTAGCGGTGTCCATGGAGGAGCCGCCACCGATGGTCACGATAGCGTCAGCCTCGGCGGCCTTGAAGGCCTCGACGCCGTCCTTGACGTTCTGGATGGTGGGGTTGGGCTTGATCTCGGAGTAGAGGCTCCAAGCGATGCCAGCGGCGTCGAGCTCGTCGGTCACCTTGGCGGTAACGCCAAACTTGACCAAATCGGGGTCGGAGCAGACGAAGATCTTCTTGTAGCCGCGACGCTGGAGCTCGCCGGGGATCTCCTTGATGGCGCCGGAACCATGATAAGAAATGGTATTGAGAACGAAACGATTAGCCATTGATAGCCTCCCATCGTGTGCGGGGCACCCATTACGCCCCACGCTATGAGTCCCATCCTAACGCTTTTGAAACAAAAAACACGTGAGAACGTCAAAATTGTTAAAGCGTTTCAACAAATGATGAAAAATATTGCGACAAAGGGACAGCCCCTTTGCCGCATTCGGTTACTTTCGACAGCCCTCTTTCCAAGCCTCGGCCGCAACCTTCCAGCGAAAACGCAGGTTGCGCTCGCGGTCGATGAACATGATGGCAAACGCGACAAACAGCAGCACGCTCGCCACGACGATGGCGTGCAGGCCTATGCGCTCAATACACCAGTTGCCCAACACGGCGCCAAACACAAAGGTAAAGATCACGCCAAAGTACAGCAGGCCGTTTTCCAAAAAGCCGCGCTTGTGGGTGATGATGTAATCGTCCACGTTTTGCAGCGCGTTGCGCAAGTTGCCGATGCACATGGTCGTAGCGATGCCGTGACCGTGGATCTTGCGGAAGCTCTCGACTTGCATACCGCAGGCAAACGAAGTGAGGCAGTTGGCGAGCAGGTTGAAACTGCCGCCCGGGATAAAGCTCACGCCCAGCAAGATAACGGCTTCAAAAAACACCGTCACCTGGCGCCAGTGAATCACACTGCCAAACCGCTCGTGAACCAGATCGGCAAGCATAATGCCCACGGCAAACGACACCACGGGAAAGAAATAGCGCCCCGCCAGCGCCCAGTTGCCCTCCGAGATGCTCACGCCCACGAGCAGGATGTTGCCCGTCTGCGCGTTGGCGAAAACATGGTCGCGCCCAATGTACGAATACACATCCATAAAGCCACCGGCGAGCGCCAGGATAATGCCCAGCTCGATGGACTCCGATATCTGTTTGGCACGCTGCATCGTCGTGCATCCTCCTTGTTGACGACCCTCTCGTGCGTTGGCGGAGACATAGCCGCCGTTCATACTGTAACCCATTGACAACATGGCGTGCGCGCGAGACGAACCCTTCAGCGCAGGGATACACAGTCTAGAAACAAACGACACCCGTACCGACGCGCCGATCCGCCAGCTCATGTTCTCCACTAGTCTTTTTAGCCCCGTCCCAAAAAGACTGGTTACAATTACGTGCAGCATACAAACACCGGGAGGGATCGTGGCAAAAAAGCCTCAGCACGCTCAGAACAACCAGCGCAGTCAGCAGGGCAAACAAGGCCAGCAGCAAAAGCGCGGCGGCAAGGCCCAGGACTCGCGTCCCGCGCATGCCCCAGCAGCGCCCGCCCGTCCCTGGCGCCCGGGCCGCGATAAGTTCCTCCCCGTCAGCCGCGCCGACATGGATGCACGCGGCTGGGACCAGTGCGACTTTGTCTACATCTGCGGCGACGCCTACGTGGACCACCCCAGCTTTGGTATGGCCATCATCAGCCGCGTACTCGACGCGCACGGATACAAAGTGGGCATTATCTGCCAGCCCGATTGGACCGACCCCGCCAGCATCACGGTGCTCGGCGAGCCGCGCCTGGGCTTTCTCGTCAGCGCCGGCAACATGGACTCCATGGTCAACCACTATTCGGTGACCAAGCACCGCCGCCACACCGACGCCTATACCCCTGGTGGCGAGGAGGGGCGCCGTCCCAACCGAGCCGTCACGGTCTACGGCAACCTCATCCGCCAGACGTTCAAGGACGCTCCCATCATCATCGGCGGCATCGAGGCGAGCCTGCGCCGTCTGGCCCACTACGACTACTGGCAGGACAAGCTCAAGCGCTCGGTACTGCTCGACTCGGGCGCCGACATCCTCATCTACGGCATGGGCGAGCACGCGATTGTTGAGATCGCCGACGCGCTCGACGCGGGACTGCCCGTCGACCAGATCACCTATATCAACGGTACCGTCTACCGCACGGGTTCGCTCGACGAGGTCTACGACTACGACCTGCTGCCCAGCTGGGACGACCTTACCGCCGACAAGCTCAACTACGCGCGCAGCTTTAACGTGCAGCAGCAGAATATGGACCCCATCACCGGTCATCGCCTGGTAGAGCCCTACCCCAACAGCGTCTATGTGGTGCAGAACCCGCCATCGGCGACGCTCACCACCGACGAGATGGACGAGGTCGCCGAGCTCCCCTACGCACGTGACTGGCATCCTGACTACGACGCGGCGGGCGGCGTGCCGGCCTTTGCCGAGATCAAATTTTCCATCAGCTCCAACCGCGGCTGTTTTGGCGAGTGCTCGTTTTGCGCCCTCACCTTCCACCAGGGTCGCGTGTTGCAGATGCGCAGCCACGACTCGATCATGCGCGAGGCCGAGCTGCTCACGCGCGATCCCGAGTTTAAGGGCTACATCAACGACGTGGGCGGACCGACGGCAAACTTTAGTCGCCCCGCCTGCGACAAACAGCTCAAGCACGGCGTGTGCAAGAACAAGCGCTGCCTGTGGCCGAGCGTGTGCAAGAACATGGTGGTCGACGAGAGCGGCTACACGCAGTTGCTGCGCGACCTGCGCCAGCTGCCGGGCGTCAAGAAGGTCTTCGTCCGCAGCGGCATCCGCTTTGACTACACCATGGCCGACGCCTCGGACGAGTTTTTGCGCGAGCTGCTGGAGCATCATGTCTCGGGCCAGCTGCGCGTAGCGCCCGAGCACGTGAGCGACGCGGTGCTGAGTGTGATGGGCAAGCCGAGCCGCGCCGTCTACGATGCGTTCTGCCGTAAATTTGAACGCCTGAACCGCGAATACGGACTCAAGCAGTACGTGGTGCCATACCTAATCTCGAGCCACCCCG
>CAKTWK010000066.1 GCA_934630735.1 uncultured Collinsella sp.
GCGGCTCTGACTTCGCCGAGATCGGCGAGGATGACGGCGAACTGCCGTTCTGATATTACTATAAGGAGGAAGCAATCATGGCTTTCGATCGTGAAGCTCGTCCCGCCCGTCCCGCACGCGGCAACAAGCGCCGTAAGGTCTGCCAGTTCTGCGCCGAGAAGTGCGAGTGCATTGATTATAAGGACGCCGCCAAGCTGCGTCGTTTCATTTCTGAGCGTTCCAAGATCCTGCCCCGTCGGACCACCGGCACCTGCGCCATGCATCAGCGTGAGCTGACTGAGGCCATCAAGCGTGCCCGTCAGATCGCTCTGCTGCCCTACGTCACCGACTAAAAGCAGCTGAATCGAATCAATCGACTGAAAAAGCCCCGAAGGTTTTCCTTCGGGGCTTTTTTGTCGTGTTTTAGGAGAAAAAGGGGCTGCTGCACGGTTCCGTACAACTTTTTCCGGTGGTGGGGGATGGCGAATATGGCGGACGCAATTCGTTACGGCTGCATAACAAGGAGGAATTGTATGGAAAACACAAGCAATTACGGTCTGAAGCGCTGGGACGGCGAGGACCGCATCCTGCACACAGAGTTCAACGACAACTGGGACAAGATCGACACGGCCATCAAGGGCAGCGCCGACAAGGCCGCGGCGGCGCTGGCGGCGGCCACGGCGCTGGAGCAGAAGATGGGCTGGCAGCTTCTGAAAAGCACCACTCAGATCCTGACGGACGGCGGTAACCACATTCAGTTGGATCTTTCCGGCATAGACCTGAGCCAGTATTCTGCACTGCACATTCGCGCGGATGTGGAAGGGCGCGGTTATCTGTTTCTGGCGGTACAGAGTGACTATTTGCAGGATCATGCGTTCCCGGCTACATCCGGCTCCATTTGCCTGACGTTATGGACCATGCGGGAGAAGAACGCCTATCTCAGCGGGGTGCAATTCGGTTCCGGCGCGCCGTTTTTAAGCGGCTTCAACACCAAAGTGGGGGATTTAAAGAAAATCAGTATTTTCTGCAAGGATTATTCCAGCGGCACGGTGACCCGCGGCAAGCTATCGCTGTACGGCGAGGCATAAAGAACACCCCCGCGCCTTACGGCGCGGGGGCGGTTCTATCTCAGCTCAGATGAGCGTTGACAGGCTAATCTTAGATGGGATTAAACTGTTAACTCCCAGTAGAAGGTTTCACCAGTCTCGGCAGAAACAACAGTCACAAAGTACTTGACGAGATCTGCCTTCACAATGCTGCAATCATCCGCAACAGCAGTGTAGCCACCCAGGCCACCAGCAGTAACAACAGCGATATTGCTGCCGCCATTCACAGTGAAAGCGTTCTTCAGCTCACCGGCCGTGCAGCTAACAAAAGCGCCGTCGAAAGTGATGGTACCCTTGTTCGCCATCTCCGCATCAGAGGGATCAGTGATGAAGGAGATCATCGCCATACCGGTCTTCTTAGTCAGAGTGGGCATAACCTCAGAAGCAGCAACACTGAGGTTGATCTTCACAGTAGTCTTGTGGACGCCGTCAGCAGCAGTGCAGATGACGGTCAGGGCCACAGGGAGACCAGTAATGGCACCATTGTTGGAATCCATATTACCCTCATAGACGTCGGTAGTACCAGCACCCCACAGGACCTTAACAGAAGCACCAGCCGCAACAGTGATGTTAGCCTTCACCTTGCTGTTAGCATTCTCGGTAGCAGAGAGCTTCAGGTTGTAGGTAGTGCCGTCAACATAGGTGGGATTGACCTCAACACCCTTGAACTTGATGCTGGTGATGGAAGCATCGTCAGAGGGAGCAGTGATCTCGGAAGCGGTCCGGATGGTCACATACAGCTCGGTGATGACGTTACCGGCGTTTTCAGAGACCTTGCCGGTGTAGTCGTAGGTGTAATCGTAGCCCTTCAGAGCATCGATCAGGCCGGAGGCGGTCATGTTGGCGGAAACCTCGTAACCGGCATCCTTATCCTTGTTCATGACAGAAGCATCATAGTGGAGAGCCTTGCTGACAGGAGTGACCAGAGTGATCTTGGCATTCTCAGCCACCAGATACTTCTGGCCGCCGACAATCAGGGTGCCGGCACTCTGAGCGATGGCCATGTTGGAAGCGGTGCTATTCTTGTTCACGCCGCCAATGACCACGCCGGTGTCAGAAGTGGGGAGCTGGAAGTCAGTCAGGCGATCCTTGTTCTTGGTCAGGTAGTTGGCCACCTGATAGACGTCGCCCAGCTTGCTCTGGATGACATTATCAGCCTCGACCTTGACCTCTTCCTCGCCGTCCAGGACGGTGTACTTGTAGAGGGTCTCGTTGTCGGTGGTGACATACTTGCCGTCATAGGACAGGACATACACCAGGTTGGAGTTCTTGTCGCCGGTGATGGTGGCAGAACCGGTCACATCGATGTAGATCAGAGAAGCATAGCCGGAGGTCTTGTGGATGGTGTAGACCTTAGCGGTAGAACCGGCAGCAGTCAGAGTGATGCCGGGGAAGTTCTTCACACCGGTGTAGACGGTGTAATCGCCCTTGGTATCATTGACAACCACAACGGTATCATCGTTGGCCAGGACGCCAGTCACGTCACCGGCACCAGCGCTTGCCTCGAAGGGGTTGACTCTGCTGTTCACAGAGACAGTGCGGTCACCGCTATCATACTTATAGGTCTTATCATTGGTGGGAGCGTACTTGCTCTCGATGTTATACAGGGTGTACTCGTTGCTGGAGTTCTTGCTGTAGGTGTACCAGCCGGAGTGGTCATTACCAGAAGCAATCGTCCAACCAGCGATGGTGCTCTTGACAGTCTCCTGCTTGGTGCCGTCAAAGGCCTCCTTGACAACGATCTCAGCGTCGGTGCCGTCGGGGAACACAGCGTTGGCAACAGCCTTCTTATTCAGGCCGGAGGTGGAACCGAAGTCCTCGATGAAGACATAGTCGGAGAGAACCACGGACTCTTCGATAGCGATGATGTAGCCATACTTGTCGAAGACCAGAGTGGCCTGCTTGCCAACATTGTACTGGGTATCCTTGATGCCGCTGGCGGTAGCGGAATACTTGTAGGTATCGGAGCCAGCGGTGACGCTGTCCTGATACTTGTAGCCGGTGACCTCAGCGGTCTTGGTCTCAGCCTTCTCAACGGACTTGATCTCGTACTTGCCAGCCTTGTTCACCACAGCGGTGACCAGGACATAGTCGTCTTCCTTCAGGTCCTTGATGACGGCGTAGTCATCCAGAGAGACGGTACGGTCATCCAGAGTGATGTCGGTATCGTACTTGGTGCTGTCGGTGGTCAGGTTGATCTGCTCCTTCTTGGAGTCATAATCAGCAGCGGCCTGGAACACATAGGTGCGGACGGTCACGATGGTGACGTTGTTGTCATCATCCACATAGACCTCGGTCAGGTCGCCGTTGGCGGTGCCGTTGGACTTGCCGGAGTTGTTCTTCTCGATGTAAGAATCAACGTCAGCAGTCTTAACAACAGTCTTCACGCCGTCGAACCAGACGGTCAGAGTGGCGGGATCCTTGGTGTCGGTCAGATCGTCATAAACGGTCTTGCCAACAGCAGAGTAGATGTCAGCCTTGGTAGCCTTCTTGGTGTAGGTAGCAACCAGATCGCCGCGGTTGGCGAAGGTGCCGACCTCGTCCTTCTTGACCTTCCAGGTGTTGGCGGGACGGCCGAAGTCGTCAGAGCCATCTTCCAGCTTCAGGTCGGTGAAGTACTTCTCAGCGAACTGGACCTTACCGTCCAGATCGATGTTGCCATCATTGCCGGAGCCCTTGACGCAAGTCATTTCCTTAGCATCAGAGGTGTCCTTGATGGTGATGTTGCCGACGGTGACGGTGGAGTTCTTCTCGTACTCGACCATGGTAGCCTGCAGAGCGTTGAAGGCATACAGGCAAGCCTCTTCACGGTTGACAGCCTTGACACCGTTGAAGTCGCCGATCAGGCCGTCCTTCAGGCCGATGTTCATGGCGCGCTTGGCAACCTGGATGGACCAGTTGGGGCCAGTGTAGCCTTCCTGCTCGGCCTTGTAGCCCAGAGCGCCCAGCAGCATCTTCATGAAGGCATAGCCGGTCAGGGAGTTGGCGGGCTTGAAGGTGCCGTCAGCGTAACCGGAGATGATGCCTTCCTTCTGGCAGTAAGCAATGTAGCCAGCGAAGGTGTGGTTGGTAGGAACGTCGCTGTAGGGAGCAGCATCAGCCACCAGGGCGGATGCGGTGGTGGGGCCAAGGATCAGGTTGCAGATGATCTTGGCAGCAGCGCC
>CAKTWK010000067.1 GCA_934630735.1 uncultured Collinsella sp.
CTTGATATGCTGGTTGTGCAGGTAGCGCTCGCCCATCGGACGCTCGTTGCGCTCGTTCTCGTAACGGCGCTGATCGAAGTGCGGCAACTCGGCCTCGACGCCTTCACGAATCTTGACGATCGTGAAGTCGGGCGTGGACTGCAGCACGGTACCACTGATGAGGTCACCGATGCGGCCGGAGAACTCCTCGTAGATCTGCTCGCGGGCGGAGTTGCGCACGATGGCGTTGATCTCGGCCTTGGCGTGCTGGGCGGCGATGCGGCTCGTGTTCTTGGGGGTGACGTCGATCTCCTCGAACTCGGTGAAGTTGCCCTCCTCATCCATGGAATCGTCGATCGGCTCCAGGCGGTAGACGTAGATCTTGCCGGTGGTGCGGTCGATGGTCACCTTGGCGCCCCACTCAAGATGCAGGATCTCGGCATAGCTCTTGGCGAGCGACTGCTCCAGGCGGTCGATCAGGTAGAGCTGGTCGATGTGCTTCTCCTGGCAAAGCTCCATCAGGGCGGACATCATGTCGGATGCTGCCATCTTACTTTCCTTCCTTCGCGGGCTTGAAGTCGTAGGTGGGCTTCAACTTGCACTTTTTAACATCAGAGAAATCGAGGGTGACGGACTCGCCGTCCTCGAGCTCGAGGGTCACGTCGGTCTCGGTCGCAGCGGCAATCTTGCCGGCGTACTTGCGACGGCCCTCGGTAGCGGTGGAGGTGAGCTCGCAGTTTTCGCCAACAAAGCGGGCAAAGTCGCACGGGCGGCGCAGCGGGCGCGCCATGCCCGGGCTCGACACCTCAAGCGTATAGCTCGAAGAGATAGGGTCGAGCTCCTCAATCACATCGCCGACCCATTTGGTGTTGGCCGTGACGTCATTGAGCGACAGGCTCTGACCCTCGGCACCCTCGATACGCACGCGCACGCAGGGGGCCTTGGTGGCACCCACGAGCTCAACGTCGACGATGTCGACATCGTGCTGGGGAGCGACGGCCTCGAGCGCGTCGATGATCGCCTGCTCGGTCTTGGTCTTGACCATTGCGACACCTCCATCCATACAAAAAAGAAGCGGGGCCGAAACCCCACTTCTTTCAATTACAACTTCATTTGCAAGCAAACTATACCAATACCTGCACAAACGTGCAACCACAACACAAAACCGCAGGTCAGCCTGAGCACAGGTTCTCCACAAGAATAGAACAATTAACCGCAGGCACCAGGACAGGTACGTGAAAAACGAGGGGCGACCCAGTCGGATCGCCCCTCGTCTAAAGCGCGTCAGCTATGCGCGCAGCGCTTACTTGACCACCAGGTTAACCAGCTTGCCGGGCACGCAGATGGCCTTGACGACCGTCTTGCCCTCAAGCCACTTGGCAACGGCGACCTCGGCGGCAGCCTGCATCTCCTCGTTGGAGGCGTCGCGGGCGACGTCGATGCGGCCACGGACCTTGCCGAGCACCTGTACGACGATTTGCACCGTGTCCTCGATGGACTCGGCCAGGTCAAACTCGGGCCAGGCGGCGGTGTAGGCATTACCCTCGCAGCCG
The DNA here is from genome assembly GCA_934630735.1 of uncultured Collinsella sp. Classification (GTDB taxonomy): domain Bacteria; phylum Actinomycetota; class Coriobacteriia; order Coriobacteriales; family Coriobacteriaceae; genus Collinsella. Next base: position 1,533 of record CAKTWK010000067.1, read on the forward strand.
AGTGCCTCGTGCCACAGCTCGTCGGCCCAGAACGGGCAGATGGGGGCAAGGACGCTCACGATATCCTTGGCCACGCCGTAGCACAGGGCCTTGTCACGGGAAGCGCCCTCGGTAGCGTTGAGGTAGGCGCTCGCGGCGTTGACGAGTTCCATGACAGCCGAGATCGCGGTGTTGAACTGGCCGCGGTCAAAGTCCTCGGTGCACTTGGCAATGGTGCGGTGACGCTCGCGATAAAGCTTCATCGCGACCTCGTCGAGCGCGGACTTGTCAAAGGCCACGTTGGCTTCGCCGGACTGGACGAGCTGCCACACGATACGCCAGGCGCGCTTAATGAAGCGGTTGGCGCCCTCGACGGCCTTGGGATCCCAGTCGAAGTCCTTCTCGGGCGGGGCGATAAACAGGATCGCCAGACGCATGGTGTCGGCGCCGTAGGGCTCGATGACCGAGCTCGGGGGCACGACGTTGCCCTTGGACTTGGACATGGTGTCGCCGTTCTCGTCCTTGACCATGCCCTGGCACAGCAGGTTGGTGAAGGGCTCGTCAACGCTCAGCAGGCCCAGGTCGCGCAGCGCCTTGGTAAAGAATCGGCTGTAGAGCAGGTGCAGAATGGCGTGCTCGATGCCACCGATATAGTTATCAACAGGCATCCAACGATCGGCCGCCTCACGGGAGAAGGGCAGCTCGGTGTTGTGTGGATCGGTATAGCGCAGGTAATACCAGCTGGAGCAGGTAAAGGTGTCCATGGTATCGGTCTCACGCTTGGCCGGGCGGCCACAGACCGGGCAGGTGGTCTCGTAGAACTCCTTGCACTCGGCGAGGGTCTCGCCGGCACCCAGGTCCAGGTTCTCGGGCAGCGTCACCGGCAGCTGGTCCTCGGGCACGGGCACGATGCCGCAGTGCTCGCAGTGGATGGCCGGGATGGGGTTGCCCCAATAACGCTGACGGCTGATGAGCCAGTCGCGCAGACGGAACTCGACCTTGCGACGGCCGCAGCCCATCGCCTCGAGGTCGGCCACGATCGCAGCCTCACCCTCGGAGTGCTTGCCACCGCGCATGCCGGTGTACTTGCCGGACTGGACGAGCGTGCCCTCGGCAGCGTGGGCGCAATCCCAGTCGACGGTCTCGGCATGGAAGGTATCGATGGTCTCGCCGCTGGCCTCGACGGCAGCGCGGTCGTCATCGTCCAGGATGATCGGCACAATAGGCAGGTCATACTTGCGGGCGAACTCAAAGTCGCGCTGGTCGCCGCAAGGAACAGCCATGACGGCACCGGTGCCGTAGTCGGACACGACGTAGTCGGCAACCCACACGGGGACCTTCTCGCCGTTGACGGGGTTCACCACGTAGCGGCCGGTAAAGGCACCGTGCTTCTCGAGGGTGCCCTGGGCACGCTCGACGGCAGAGATATGCTTGGAGTCCTCGACGATCTTAGTCACGGCCTCCTCGTACTCCGTACCCTCGACGAGCTCGTGCAGGCGCGCGTACTCGGGAGCCAGGACAAAGAAGGAGACACCGAAGAGCGTGTCGGCTCGCGTGGTGAAGACGGTGATCTTACCCTCGTCGCCCTCGATGGGCTCGCCATCCTGGTCGCACAGGGTAAAGTCGACCTCGGCGCCCTCGGAGCGGCCGATCCAGTTGGCCTGCATCTGCTTAACGCGCTCGGGCCAGCCGGGGAGCTTCTCCAGATCGTCGAGCAGCTCCTGGGAGTACTCGGTAATCTTGTAGTACCACTGCTCAAGATCGCGCTTCTCGGGCTCGGTGCCGCAGCGCCAGCATTTACCCTCGGTCACCTGCTCGTTAGCCAGAACGGTCTTGCAGGTGGGGCACCAGTTGACCGGATTCTTCTTGCGGTAGACCAGGCCCTTTTCCCACATCTTCTCAAAGATCCACTGACCCCAGCGGTAGTAGTCGGGGCTGCAGGTCTTAACGGTGCGATCCAGGTCGTAGGAGAAGCCCATGCGCTTCATCGTGGCAAGCGCCTGATCCATATTCTTATACGTCCAGGCGGCAGCCTGCGTGTTGTGCTTGATGGCGGCGTTCTCGGCGGGCAGGCCAAAGGCATCGAAGCCGATGGGGTGCAGCACGTCGTAGCCGCGCATGCGGGCCTGACGGGCCATGGCATCGCCGATGGTATAGTTGCGCGCGTGGCCCATGTGCAGGTCGCCCGACGGATACGGGAACATCTCGAGCACATACTTCTTGGGCTTGCTGTCGTCAGTGTCGACGGCAAAGAGGTTGGAGTCCTCCCAGGCCTTCATCCACTTGGACTCAATGGCCTGCGCGTCGTAGGCAGGGATCTCGTCCTTATGATCTGTGCAATCGCACATATCAGCTCCTTTAATCTTAGCTGGGGTCGGTCGGCTTGGCTTTGTTCGCTACTGCGGACAGTCC
>CAKTWK010000068.1 GCA_934630735.1 uncultured Collinsella sp.
ACCCGGAACACCTTGGTTTTCTCAGGCTGCAGTTTAACGGAATCAACATCGGCCATGAGATTGATGGCCTCTACAAGTGCATCAAAGCCAGACTTTGGAACGGCAATAATAAAGTCATCGCAATAACGAAGATACAAACCGCCAACCCGTTCGACGGCAAGCCTGACTTTCATGTCGATATCGGCCATATAGATGTTAGCGAGCACTCCGCTTGCGGCAAGACCCTGAGGAATTCCCAGCCCAATACCCGTTCGCTTCCACGGCCTGGTGATGACCTTACTTTTGTTTGCAAGAAACTCAGACTTTGGCAAGATGACATCCAGCTTATTAAGTTCGCGAATAGACTTGAACCGGAGCTCGATAGCTGCATCGCAGATCATTTTCTCCCGAGTAGGATCGATTGCTGGCCATGGCAATTCATGTCGAGCAGCCAAATCGGCAATAGGCCAGCACGAATAGCGGAGGATATTTTTAATGACTTGATAGTGATCGTCCGGCAAGCGTCCACTGGGAAACAACGAACGCAACGACGCCATTAGATGGACATGGTTTAAGTTGTCGAAGAAGCTCTCGAAATCACCCGTAAGCACAAAAGCCGAATCTTGCACACGCATATAGTCGAATGCCTTTTTAGCTGAGGAAATATTGCTACCAGCAGTTACGGCGCCGTCTGATGAAAGCGAAGAGCGGTACGCTACGGCAACCTCATCAAACTCTTCGGCAATAGCCTTCTTGTTATATAAGTCCGACCACAGATAAGAGTAGTACTGGAAGACGCGGTGATCGAAATGCGAGGCATAAGCGATATTACGAACCTTGCAGCTTCGCTTGCCTCCACGATACCGAACAGTAATGATCTCGTTGGAAATTAAAGGGTAGAACGCGTGATTGGAAACGTACTCTGAATCTAAAATCTTGGCCTGAACTTCGGCAAAAGAGACCCTATGATCGAAATGGGCATATGAACTTTTGGAACTATATCGAGGAATACGAGTGACATCGAACTCGACCAAAATACCCCCAAATAAATCAACCTGTCCGGATCAACAAGCGGCGGCTAACCCTCCCCGGACAGGCTAATCAAAGGCGCAGCAAGTGCAACCAACGCTTTCGCGGCCACCTAAAACAATGCTTGCCTATGCGATACTAGACGAAAGCGAGGAATTGGTACTTATGACCATCGAGGCTCTTATCCAGCTAGCAGCAGGCAACGCTGGTGTCAATGTTGCGAACGTCGGAATTTCGTCGTTTGCGATATTGACGGCAGTAGCGTACCCCATCGCCAGTTCGCGATGGGCACCAAGCTTTATTCCCCATTCTTGCTTTGCTTAAACAGGTTATAAGAAATCGGCTCATGCAGTTAACAGCGCCTTGATGCACACCCAATTGTCTTGACGGCGGTCGCATCGAAAATGCCGATGCGTCTCTACGGATACAAGCGCCTCCTCATCTAATGCATGCACACGGTCCGCGAGACAAAATCGCCGACAACACCGTGATAATCCCGATATGCATAATCTAGAAGTTTGGATGCACAGACAGGTGGAGTGGCATTGTTCAGCATGGCCGCTTCGCACTCCTCGCCGACGGGCGCATCGCCGAGGGCGAAGACATCAGCGCACAGCGAGGCAGAGGACCAACTCCTCCCCCTCCCCAACATTCCCCAGAAAGTTCGCTGATGTTGAGTGGGGTTCCCGTAAAATAAACCCCAACAAAATATGTGCGGAGTGCTGGCCTGGAGCTGCCTTCGGACCCTGTTGGCTGCTCACGGAGAGGCTCCGCTATGAAACGACCCCTTTACTACATGCTCTGCGCGATCGCGTGCACGTCCATGGTCGGCGCGACGCTGCCAGCGGCAGCCATTGCGGAAGCAATGCAGCCTCGAGCAACAGCCGAGCAGCAGGCGCAAGCCGACGCCACGAGCAGCGACACAGGCAAGGCTGAAGACGGCACCAACACAAATGCGGCAGCAGATACCGCAGAGGACAGCGCCGCAACATCCACCGGCACCAGCACAGTCAACACGGAAAGCGCTGGCGGCACCACCACCGCAAACACCACGGCCGGCGCCACCGCCTCCAACACCGCAAACCCCACGGCCACCACCGCCACAACCACCACCCCATCCCTCCGCGCCCAAGCCAATCCCACGCCCGCCGCAATCTCCACCACGTCACAAACCGGCTACGCCCACTCCGCCACGGCAACCCAAAACGGGGTCACCTTCACCGTCTCGTGGAACGACGCCCCCGCGGGCACCGCGACGACCTTCCACGTAACCCAGACAAACGGCTCGTCCCAGGCCAAGGCGCGCATGGACGTGCCCACCTATTGGGACGGCGGCAGCCATGAAAGCGTCTGCGACCCGTCGCGCGCGGCATGGGGCAGCTACTACAACCTGGGCGCCACCGGCCACGACTTTACCTTTGACTTCACGGCATCGGGCACGTACCGCATCTGCTTCTACTTTATGGACAACGACAGAAACGACCCCCAAAACGACAAGGGGATCTACTACCTGCGCACCACGGCGGAGGTGACCGTAAACGACGCCGCACGCCCGAGCGTCACACAACTCGTCAACGGCGCCGTGGACCTGTGCAGGCAAGAGACAAACGGCTCGGAATACGACATGGCGCTGTGGCTCCACGACTGGACGCTCGACCAGCTGGAGTACGACCACAGCCTCAACTGGTGCTCGGCCGAAAGCGGCCTCACGCGCCACCAGGGCACCTGCGAGAGCTACCAGCGCATCTACTCCAAGCTCCTTGACGCCGCGGGCATCGCCAACGGCCGCATCACCGGCAACGGCCATACCTGGAACGCCGTAAAGATCGACGGCAAATGGTGCCAGATGGACCTAACCTGGGACGACACCAGCGACAACTGGTACGGGGACCTGGACCAGCGCCATCTGTACTTTGGCCTGACCGACGAGCTCATGGCAATCGCCCACTCCGACCACGCGGCTAACTACCAGAAGGCCGACTACGCCTACCGCTCGACAGATCTGTCCAACAATTACTTTGTGCGAAATGGCAAAGCCGACGAATGGGCCGAGAAGTATGCCGACCGCATTCAGCAGCACCTGGATGCCAAGGAAGAGAGCTTTTCCATCGATGCCGACAATCAGTCGTTCCCGCCAAGTATCTCGGGGATTCAGAATGGGATCGTTGCGTTTGCGATGAATCAGAGGGAGTGGAAAATCCAAGGCGCCAAGGTTGATCTAACGGTGGCATCTAACGTTACGAAAGAATCGAACGGCAAATGGAGTGCAAGGTACGAACTAAAGGCTAAATATAAAATAGCAATACTAGAAAGAGTCATTGAAGACGGCGAGTACCGCATCGCGTCCGCGCTCGACCAGTCCATGGCGGTCTCCGCCGGCGAGTCTGGATGCGTGCTGTCGGCGGATGCCGCGGCGATGCGCTTCTGTCGCGACGGGGCCACGGGCCTCTATAGGATCTCCTCGGGCGGGATGCTCCTAACCGAGTCCGGGTGCCAGGCGGTCCTGGCCGCGCCCTCGGGCTCGCCATCGCAGCTGTGGCGAGTCTCGGCCGCGGCCGGGGGCTACGAGATCGTATCGTCCTCAGGCCTCGCGCTCGACGACTTCTCGAGGATCACCACGGAGGGGAACCTGGTCTGGCTCTACGAGCAAAACAGCTCAGTCGCCCAGTCGTGGTCGCTCTCCGAGCCAGCGGCGCCCAGGGCCGTGGCCGACGGCGAGTACCGCATCGCGTCCGCGCTCGACCAGTCCATGGCGGTCTCCGCCGGCGAGTCTGGATGCGTGCTGTC
>CAKTWK010000069.1 GCA_934630735.1 uncultured Collinsella sp.
GTCCTGCGCAAGACGAAGAGCACATTAAGTGCTCTTCTTTGCGTGCGGAACTTGTAGCGAACAAAGCCAAGCCGACCGACCCTAAGGTTAACTTGACTGATGATAGCAAATACGACAAGCGAGGTGCCTGCGACTTGCAGGCATCTCGCTTTATCTAAATAACGTGGTTGATACTCAACCTTTGTTTGTGACCCGTCCTAGCATGAACGGGTTTTCCGAGTGCCGCAGATTGGGCCGAAAGAGGAGCGACGCGTACTTTGGTACGCGAGCGACGGTTTGAGGTCCAAGGTACGGTGCTTGGGAAAGCCGCTTATCGATAAGACACAGACTGCTGGGAGTCTTTCACGACTACGTCGTGGGCTCCGCCTTCGACGATGGAGGTGGAGCTGACCAGGGTCAGGCGTGCCTTTTCCTGGAGCTCGGGGATCGAGAGGGCGCCGCAGTTGCACATCGTGGACTTGACCTTGTAGAGCGTGCCGCCCACGCCGTCCTTGAGGGAGCCAGCGTAGGGAACGTAGGAATCGACGCCCTCGACGAAGCTGAGTTTCGCAGCACCGCCTAGGTCGTAGCGCTGCCAGTTGCGGGCACGTGCAGAACCCTCGCCCCAGTACTCCTTCATATACTGACCGTTGACGTTGACGCGCTCGGTCGGGCTCTCGTCAAAGCGGGCGAAGTAGCGGCCCAGCATCATAAAGTCGGCACCCATGGCCAGGGCGAGCGTCATGTGGTAGTCGTAGACGATGCCACCATCGGAGCAAACGGGCACGTAGACGCCGGTCTCCTCGTAATACTCGTCGCGAGCGCGGCAGACGTCAATCAGCGCGGTGGCCTGGCCACGGCCGATACCCTTGGTCTCACGGGTAATGCAGATGGAGCCGCCGCCGATACCGACCTTGATGAAGTCGGCACCGCAGTCAGCCAAAAAGCGGAAGCCCTCGGCGTCGACGACGTTACCGGCACCGACCTTGACGTCCTCGCCGTAGTTGGCGCGGATCCACTCGATGGTGCGCTTCTGCCACTCGCTGAAGCCCTCGGAAGAGTCGATGCACAGGACGTCGGCACCGGCCTCGACGAGCATCGGCACGCGCTCGGCATAGTCGCGGGTGTTGATGCCGGCGCCGACCATGTAGCGCTTGTCGCCGTCGAGCAGCTCGTTGGGGTTGGTCTTGTGGCTATCGTAGTCCTTGCGGAAGACGATGCCCATGAGGTGATCGTTGTCGTCGACGATGGGCAGGGCGTTGAGCTTGTTGTCCCAGATGACGTCGTTGGCAACCTTGAGGCTGATGTTCTTGTCGCCCACGATGAGCTGCTCACGCGGGGTCATGAACTCGGAGACCTTCTTCTGGTGATCATCGCGGCTGGGGCGATAGTCACGGCTGGTGACGATGCCCAGGAGCTTACCCTTGGGAGTGCCGTCGTCGGTAACCGGCATGGTGGAGTGACCGGTCTTATCCTTGAGCTCGATGACCTGCTCCATGGTCATGTCGGGGGTCAGCGTGGAATCGGACTGAACGAAGCCAGCCTTGTGATCCTTGACGGCCTTGACCATAGCAGCCTCGGACTCGGGGGTCTGGGAACCGTAGATGAAGGACAGGCCGCCCTCGGTAGCGAGCGCGACACCCATGTCGACGCCCGAGACGGATTGCATGATGGCGGAAACCATGGGAATGTTCAGGGTGATTGCCGGCTTCTCACCGCGCTTGAAGCGGGTTAGCGGCGTCTTGAGAGAGACGTTGTTGGGAATGCACTGCGAGGACGAGTAACCAGGGACCAGCAGATACTCCGAAAACGTGTGGGACTCACCGGGAAAGAACGTAGCCATGTTTCTCCTTTTTCCATGCGACCGGTCGGCTGCAGGCCTCGTAGGACCCAGCCCAACCTTGGGCGCCCAATACTGGGGAAGTATCTTAGCGCACTTTGACTGCTACAATGCATGATTTAAGAAGAGCACACGAGGGTTTGACGCAGGCTATGCGTTTGCCCAGCAAACACTTTAGCGGGGAGACGTAAGGCACATGGAGTACAAGACGACGGCAAAGTTGGTCATTCAAGCGTGCGACAAAGACCTGCCGGGCGTGTTCGGCCATGGTTGCGTTTTGTTGCTGCAAGGCATCGCCCGCGAGCACTCGCTCAACCGCGCCGCCAAAAGCATGGGCATGGCCTATTCCAAGGCTTGGCGCATTGTGAACGAAGCCGAAGGGCAGCTGGGTTGCAAGCTCATCGAGCGCGACGGCGCCCGCGGATCCACGCTCACGCCGGCCGGCGAGCGCGCCATCGCGGTCTACGAGGAGCTGCAGGCCGACATAAACCAAGTCATTGCCACCAAAGCCAACGACCTCATCGCCAGCATTAACGCAAAGTAAACTATCTGGGCTGATTATTGGTCCGCCGCACTAACGAATTAAGACGCGCGCCATAAAATGCGCCCATTTACTACGTTTAGTTGAACACCCTCGACCACCCCAGATTTCGTGAAAATAAAACCGCTGGTAGACAGCTTGCCATTTTTCAAAAATGGCGGGTATGGTTGACCCCTAGGGGTTAAACGTAGTAGATAGGCCGTTTTCGTGGCACAGACCCAATACTAGCTAGTTCCGGAGGGCGGTGTCTAGGGTGGCAGCCACTACCAGGGGATCATCAGCGCCGGCGAAGAGGCGAATGGTGCTCCCCTGCTTGCCTCGCGGAGCAGAGAGGCGCGTCGTTGCGCCGCCGGCGGGCGATATACGGAACTTGTCGGGCAGTGCGTTAAAGAATTCGCCCGCGGTGCAGTCCATCAGGTCAAACTCTACTGCCGGGCCAAAGCCGTGCTCCAGGATGCCGGTCGCGATGGTATGGTCGGGATGCGAGGTCAGCCCGGGATAGCGCACGTTGCGTACCATCTCGTTGGCGGCCAGATACTCGGCTAGCGCACGGGCGCGGTCGAAATGCGCCTGCATGCGGGTGTCGATCGTGTCGAGCCCATGCTCTAGAATCTCGGCCTCATCGGAGGACAAGTCGAGCGCAGCCAATCCGCACCCCTCGAGCAGGGCGTGCGCGCACTCGGCCGCGGCATCCACGCGATGGCGCTTAAGCTGCGAGCGCGCCACCGAAGCGGCGACGAGCTTGCGCGGCGCAACGCCAGCACACACGCGGTCGAGCGCCTCGAGCGAAAGCGCGGCGCCCAGACGCAGCGGGTCGCACCCAAAGACGCCCGACACAGTGTTATCAACCACGAGCAGCGCATGCAACTCACGAGCCGCGCGACCCAGCGCACGAAGGTCGGGCACACGCAGGCCAAACCCGCCGATGGAGTTGACGAACCACCACAGATGCGGCCCCTCGGCATCAAACGAAGCATCAAAACCCTCGGACGCAGCAGCAAACGCCGCAGCCGCGGGCTCCCCCACCAGCGCAACATCGCAGCCATCAAAGCCGCAGGCAAACGCATCGGCAAAGTCATCCGCAAAGACCACCAGGCGATCGCCGGGCTGCACAAT
>CAKTWK010000070.1 GCA_934630735.1 uncultured Collinsella sp.
CAGTTTGCTGTACTCGTTCCTAGCAGGGTTTGGGGCAGGCACGCCCCAACAAGAAGCTGTCCCAAAGGGGCAAGAATGGGGACTGCGGACGATTTCTTGGACCGTTACGCGGCCCTTCCCAGCGCGGAGCGGAACTCGGCCGGCGTGCGGCCACCGAGCGCATCGCTGCGCCTCTCCGTATTGTATCGACCGATCCAGCCCCCGAGCTCCTCGATGAAGCGGGCGGGGGTCCAGTCCGACCAGTCCCTGCCGTGCCAGAACTCCTTCTTGAGCAGGCCGAAGAAGCCCTCCATCGCCGCGTTGTCCGGGCTTCAGCCCTTGGCGGACTGAATTGGCTACACTGATGTGGACAGTTCCAGGAGGGGCGCAAGAGACGGGAAGGCCGTGTGCGCGTTCCTGCGCGAGGGCCGCGGGGAGGGGCTGCCTGGGTACGGCGCCTGTCAACTCGGTCTACGTCTTTGATGACCGGGTCGTACTCAATATCAACTTCACGGATGATGCCAAAACGGTCACCCGTGAGGAAGTGTTGGGTTCGAGTGCTATGGACAATGTTCCAGCATGCTGGGATCGAATTCGCTTGCCGGGATCACGCGGTAGCCGTGGCGCAGGAGCAGGTCAACGAAGACACCGTTACCCGTTGTGAGCGTGCCGCTGAAGGATCCGTCGTAGATATGGCCCACGCCGCACGACGGACTGCGATCCTGCAAAATGCACGCAACAATCTCGGACGGGCCGCCCGCCTGTTCGCACATATCGAGCGCACGTTGGGCACCCAGGCGAAACTCGCGATCGACCGAAATGCCCTCGCAGGTACGGACCTCGCCGTTCACAATCTCGGACGGCTTGCGCGGCGTGGGCAGGCCGCCAAAGACCTCAGGGCACACCAAGAGTACCTCGGTCCCCGTGCATTCGCACGCTTCGACCAGCTCGCGATGGTAGTTATCGAGCCCGTTATACTTGCAGCTCTCGCCCATCAAGCAGGCACTTACCACGATTTTCATATTCAACTCTCCCCACGCAAAACGCCCCATTTGAGATGGACACTCAAATGGGGCGATAGACACTGCGCAACCAGTATTACTGCTGCTTTGGCATCAGCGGATTCTCGCGCGTGAGGAGATTCATGAACTCCTCGCCCGTGATCGTCTCCTTCTTGTACAGATAACGAGCCAGCTCATGGAGCTTAAACTTGTTCTCCTTGAGGATCTGCAGAGCGCGGTCGTGCGCATCCTCGATCAGCTTGGCGACGATCGCGTCCACGCGTTCGGCCGTACCGGGGGCGCAGGTGAGCGACGTATCCTGGTTGAGGTACGCATTCTGAACGGTACCAAGCGCCATCATGCCAAACTCATCGGACATGCCAAAGCGCGTCACCATGTTGCGGGCGAGCTTGGTGGCCTGCTCGATATCGTTGGCGGCACCGGTCGTCATCTCGCCAAAGATAAGCTCCTCGGCTGCACGGCCACCGCAATAGACAGCGAGCTTGTCCAGGACTTCCTGGCGCGTGGTCAGGAAGCGCTCATCCTCCTCGACCTGCATGGTGTAGCCCAGAGCACCGCTCGTACGCGGCACGATGGTGATCTTGGTAACCGGCGCAGAACCCTTCTGGCGGGCGGCAACGATGGCATGGCCGATCTCGTGATAGGACACGACCTGTTTCTCGTGGTCGGACAGAACCGTGGACTTACGCTGCTGGCCGGCGATGACGACCTCCACCGACTCCTCAAAGTCATCCTGAGTCGCGCGCTTGCGACCCTCGCGGACGGCACGCAGCGCGCCCTCGTTGATGATGTTGGCCAGGTCGGCGCCCGAGGCACCGGGCGTGGCGCGGGCAATCGCGGTCAGGTCGATCGGCGGCTCCGTCTTCACGCTCTTTGCATGCAGCTCGAGGATGTTCTTACGTCCGGTCAGGTCGGGCAGCTCAACGGGGATGCGACGGTCAAAACGACCGGGGCGCAGCAGGGCCGGGTCAAGGCTGTCGGGACGGTTGGTAGCAGCAAGAACGACGATACCCTTGTGGTTATCGAAGCCGTCCATCTCGGTCAACAGCTGGTTGAGCGTCTGTTCGCGCTCGTCGTTGCCACTAAAGCCGCCGCCATCGCGCTTCTTACCGATGGTATCGATCTCGTCGATAAACACGATGCAGGGGGCCTTTTCCTTGGCCTGCTTAAACAGATCGCGAACCTTAGCGGCGCCGCGGCCAACGAACATCTCAACAAACTCAGAACCAGAAATACTAAAGAACGGCACGCCCGCCTCGCCGGCCACGGCCTTGGCAAGCAGGGTCTTACCGGTACCCGGAGGGCCGACAAGGAGAGCACCGCGTGGCAGTTTGGCGCCGATCTCCTCGTAGCGCTGCGGCTTCTCCAGAAAGTCGACGACCTCCTTGAGGGACTCCTTGGCCTCTTCCTGGCCGGCGACATCCTTAAAGGTCACGCCCACGTCCTTGGAGGCGATCACGCGCGCGCCGGACTTGCCCAGTCCACCGCCGCCAAAACCACCGCCGCCAAAGTTCATCGACGGACCGTCATCACCCATGGCCTTCTTCATGCGGCGGTTGAGCCACCAGCCAATCAGGAAGAAAATCGCCATGGGAAGAATGAGGGTGAGCAGGTAGTAGGTCATCAAACCCGAGTTCTTGTCGGGAACGACCGATTCCAGGGACGCACCGGATTCAAGCACGCGATCGGTAAAACCCGCATCATTCGGCACACCGGTCGTCTTGTAGGCGATGTTCTCGTCCTCGCCCTTCTTGGTGTAATAAATCGTGTAATCGTCCGTGTTGTACTCGACCTTGTTGACGCTCTTCTTATCGAGCGCTTTGACAAACGTCGAGTAATCGGTCTTCGTAATCTGCTGCGTGTGACCGATGTTGGGGAACAGAACGGTCGAGAGCACGAGGTAGACGACGAAGGCGATGAGCACGTAGAGGATCATATTCCGTCTACGTTTGTTGTCATCCATCTCCATCTGCTTGAACTCCATCTACTGGGGTTGATAATGGTTTCTAGAATACCCAACCCGAGCGACGATAAACCGACGCCGGGCACGAAAGGACAGAGATGGCATCACTGGAAGTCGGCAAGGTTCAGATCTACACGGGCGACGGCAAGGGCAAGACGACGGCTGCGCTGGGGCTTGCACTGCGCGCCACGGGCTATGGGCTTAACGTGCTTATGCTGCAGTTTGCCAAGAAGCTGCACTGCGCCGAACACGATGCCGCGCCGCGCCTGGGACTGCGCATTGTGCAGGCCGATCGCGACACGCCCGAGGCTTGCGCCGCGCAGATCATGGAGCTCGCACGCGAGCAGATTAGCCAGGTAGACATGCTGATCTTGGATGAGCTGGGAGAAGCCATGCGCCGAGGCTTTGTGACGCGCGAAGATGTCGAAGCGTTGATCGCAATGAAACCGACCACCACAGAGCTCGTGCTCACCGGCCGCGGCTTGCTGCCACTGGCCGATCTCGCGGAC
>CAKTWK010000071.1 GCA_934630735.1 uncultured Collinsella sp.
CATTAAGTGCTCTTCGGCTCGTGCGGAACTGCGCGTGGAGCAATAACCTAAGCCCCGCGGCGGAAGGGGCCTGCGTTTTCGTGCTCCTTTTCGCCCGAGTGCCGTCGGGCCAGGGAAGAACGTCTTCGCTGATAATTGCTTTGTTGGAAGAGCTGCTTTTATTGCGGCTCTTTCTTTGGTTTTGGGTATATTTGTTTTTGTTGGACTGTTCTGGCGGCTGGGTGCGCTTGTGACCTGGAACGCTTCTTTTGTAGCCGTCTCGGCTCGTTGTTGAGAGGAGACTTACTTTTATGCGTATTGTGTTTATGGGTACGCCCGATTTTGCTGTGCCTTCGTTGACTTCGCTTGTCGAGGCTGGGAATGAGATTGCGCTTGTTGTTACTCGTCCCGATGCTGTTCGTGGGCGTGGTAAGAAGTTGGAGCCGTCTCCTGTTAAGGCCAAGGCGCTTGAGCTGGGGTTGCCGGTTGTTGAGGCTAATCGTATGACGTCTGAGGTTGTTGAGGCACTTCAGGCTGCCCAGGCTGACATTTTCTGCGTGGCTGCGTATGGCTGCATTTTGCCTGATGAGGTGCTGCATATGGCGCCGCTTGGTATTGTGAATGTTCATGCTTCGCTGCTGCCTCTTTGGCGTGGGGCTGCTCCTATTCAGCGTGCGATTCTCGCTGGTGACGAGGTTGCTGGCGTTTCTATCATGCGCATTGGACATGGCGTGGATACTGGTGCTTATTGTGCTCAGATTTCCACGTCGGTTGCCGGTAAGCATGCCGAGGCGCTCACGATGGAGCTTGGTGAGCTTGGCGGTAAATTGCTTGCCGATACGCTTCCTTCTCTTGCCGATGGCACCGCCGTGTGGACTGAGCAGGATGAGTCGCTTGTTACCCATGCCGCCAAAATTTCTAAGCAGGAGATGCGTCTGGATCCTCAGATGGCGGCGCTCGATTGCGTGCGTCATGTGCTTGCCTCGTCTGATACCGCTCCCGCTCGTTGTGTGATTGCCGGCAAGACCGTGCGTGTGCTCGATGCTTCGCCGGCTGATGTGTTGCTTGGCGAGGGTCAGGTTCTCGTTAAGGCCAAGCGTGTCTACTTGGGCCTGTCCGATGGTGCGGTCGAGCTGCTCGAGGTTAAGCCCGATGGCAAGCGTGCCATGGCCGCATCTGCCTGGGCTGCCGGTCTGCAGGGTGCCGAACTTAGGTGGGGTGTACTGTCATGAGCAAGTTGTCTCCCGCGCGCAAGCTTGCGCTCGATGTGTTGATGGAGGCCGATCGCCGCGGCATGTACGCACGCGACGTGCTGTCCTCCCGTGCTTCCGCTAAGGCCATTGACCAGCGCGATTCCGCTTTTGCCGCTCGTTTGGCGCTCGGTGTTGCCGCCACGCAGGGCATTTTGGACGAACTGCTTGATCAGTTTCTCGATAAGCCCAAAAAGGTCGCGCCGCGCGTTCGCATGGCGCTTCGTATCTCGGCCTTCGAGATGCTCTACCTGCATACGCCGGGTCGCGTTGCCGTGAGCCAGGGTGTTGAGCTGGTACGCAGCGGTGCTAAGTCTGCTGCGGGCCTGGCAAACGCGGTGCTGCACAAGGTCGCGGACAACGTTGAGGACTTTGCCACGGCATCCGACGTGGATGAGTCCGAGCGCCGTTTGGTTCGCCTGTCTCGTTTGATGGGTCTCCCTCGCTGGCTGTGCGCCCGTATTATGGCGTCGTTCGATACGCCCGAGGGCGCGCTCAACTTTGCTGGCAATCTTGCTCCCGCGCCGCTTGCTCTGCACGAGAATGCGTTTGCGACCAAGGCCGACCCGTATATCTCGCAGCTCGTTGCGCCAGTCTTTCCGGGCTGTCATGCTCCGGTCGATGCGCAGGTCACGGTTGCGTCGGGCGTGTTTGAGCGTGCTGCCGCGGTTGCCTCGGACCTTAACGCCCAGCTTATCGCTACTGCCGCGACACGTCCCGGGCGTTGCCTGGAGATTGGTGCCGGCCGCGGCACCAAGACCTATGTGATGATGTGCCAGGCCAAACGTGCCAGGTACGAGCGTCAGCATACCGCGCTCGATCTGCATGATCGTAAATGTGATCAGAATCTCGCGCGCCTGCATAAGGCGGGCATCTCGGGTGTTCGTACGGTGTCGGGCGATGCCTGCGAGCTCAATGAGGTGCTTACGTCGTTTGATGCCATGCTCGGCGAGCCCGCCCTGTTCGACACGGTGTTTATCGATGCGCCGTGCTCTGGCACTGGCACCATGCGCCGTCATCCCGAGATCCCGTGGCGCCTGACCGAGAACGACGTTACGACCGAGCTGCCCCGCCTGCAGCTGACGATGCTCAAGGAAGCAGCCGCGCGCGTGGCTGCTGGCGGTGAGCTTCTCTATGCTACCTGCTCGGTTTTTGATGAAGAGAACACGCAGGTCGTGGATGCCTTCCTGGCCTCTCCTGAGGGCGCCGGCTTTACCGTGGCGCCGCTCTCCGAAGCCCAGATTTTGCAGCTCCCCGAGTACGATCATGCCAAGAGCCTCGTCACCCTGCGCCAAAACGCTCGAGGCCTCTTCCAAAGTGTCCCCGTTAATGCGGACTCCTACGACGGCCACTTCTGCGCCCGCTTGGTCCACAAGTAACTACTAAGTTGCGGTGAAATAGGGACTGAATAGCGGCATCTACCCGCCAAACAGTCCTTATTTCACCGCAACTCAGGAGGTCATGCGAGCGGAGATCGCAATAGAGGTAAAGAGTGGTAAAAATAGCCCCGTTTCATACTTGCTGTTATCAAAAGTAGGGCGGATTACGGGGCTAGATTGGTGATGCCCGACCACAGTAAAAATGATCTAAATAAAACCGCAGGTAGATGGCTTGTTGAAATTTGCAAATTACTGTAATGGATAGAGGTTGCCAATTCAGCCCCGTAATCCGGTAGAGTTTTGAAATGTTACAAACCTAGCATCATTCCGAAATCAAATCTATAGAAAAGTTGCGGTGAAATAGTTCCTGTTTGGGCGTTGAATGGGCTGATTCAGGAACTATTTCACCGCAACTCATAGGGAAATCTGGGTAGCGGGACCGCTTGACGCTAGTGGTTATGCGGGCAGTTGGCGCAGCAGCCGTTGGTGGCGCTGGTGCTGGAACCACCGCTTCGCTGGTCGGTATTGTAGAATCCGCTGCCCTCAAACTTGATGCCGCTGGCCGAGAACGTCTTGGATGCCGGAGCGCCGCAGCTCGGGCACACGACCTCGGGGGTCTCGGACATGGGATGCTCAACCTCAAACACGTTGCCGCAGCTCGAGCACTTGTAATCGTAGCGCGCCATAATACTTCCTTTTCAGCACAAAGCGGGCAGATCGCTCTGCCCGCATAAATTCAAACAGCTGTAACTGTACCCTATATC
>CAKTWK010000072.1 GCA_934630735.1 uncultured Collinsella sp.
CGAAAGGCCCGAGCTCGCATCGATCCAACCGAGCTCGCCTCCCGTGAGTACGAGCGCGCAACCGTGGCTATTGGCCCACAGGCGGCCTGCATCGGCATAAGCGTCAAACGAGCTAAACGTACCGCCCTGGGTGCAGCGCGAAAGCGTGGTGTGCCCATCGGTGCCCGTCAGCACGGCATAGAGCGTGCCCTCGCCAAAGAAGGCATTCTTGAGCTGCTCGGAGCCGGCAACGTACGAACCAAAGGGACCGTGCGTCTCTTGCGGATGCTCTGCCTCAGCCTCGGCATTCTCCTGCTCAAGCGTAATCTCCGCAGCAGACGAAACGTCGGCAAGCGTCGCCTCGCACACGGTCCAACCCGTATCGGTGGCAACCACCACATCGCAATGGGTGTCATCGGCAAACAGCCAGGCGCTCGATGCCGGCTGGGCGGCCACCAGGTGCGCCGCGTCCTTGTCGAGACGCCACACACAGGCCTTGCCGTCCTTGAGCGTCATGGCAACGGCGGTGCCATCGCGCACGACAAGCCCCTCAACATCGCCCTCGAGTGTCGCCACCGTCTTGACCTTGACCTTGGACTTGTCCTTGCCGCCCGCCTGCTTGGCACACTCGGCAACGTCCTCAATCTTCATGACGCTGGCGCCGTCCGCATAATACAGATCGCCATCGCAAACATTCAGGTGCTTTGCGGTGGCCTTGGTAAGCACGGTCGCATCCACGGCTTTGGTGCCCGAAGCCTTGCGCGCCAGGATATGCGAGCCATCCGCCCAATACAGATACGAGCCGTCGCACACCATCGCGTCGCCGCCCAGGCCCGCCTTGGCTTGCGCCTTAATCTTGCGGTCGCCGCCCATAAGGTCGAGCTTGCTTTCGGACTTCTTCTTTTGGGCCGAGACCTGCTGCGCCTCGCGCTTAAGATCCTGATCGCCCTTCCAAGCCACGCCAACGCCCACGACCACCGCAACAACCAGAACGGCAGCCACGGCAATCGCGATCTTTTTCGCCAGCGGCTTGCGGACCGCAGCGCGAGCGTTATCCAGATGAGGCGTCATGCGCGGGGCCGCAGCGCCCTTACCAGCAGAGGCATTGGGGTTGACCCCCGCATCGCCATCCAGGTTATCGAGCGAGAACAGCGCGTCCTCCCCCGTCGGAGCCTGTGCGGCAGGGCTTGCGGCCGGCGCGGAAGTCTTCGCAAACCGACGGCCAGGCTTCTTCGCGGCCGGTTCGGCGGCCGGCTCAGCAGCATGCGTGGCAACATCGGCAGCCCCGTCAGTGCCGGCAGCGTGCGACCCAACATCCACCGCAGCATCCTCGCCCGCACTCAGCGGCGCCCCGCAAAACGGGCAGCAACGCATTCCCTCATCGACCGGCTGTCCGCAAAACGGGCACAGTGCCTGTTTGGAACTCATCGATCAATCCTTTCCTAACAAAAAGGCGCCCCGCCCAGCAGTGGGGCAAGGCGCCGTAAAGCTCACAGATGCACAAGCGTCTTGCGAAGAGCTTACTTCTCCTCGTTCTCCTTGCGCTTCTTGGCGACGACCATGTAGATACCGCCAGCGATGACAACGATCGCGACGATGGTGCCAACCATAAGCGGCAGGTTGTTCATCCACAGAACGAAGGAGTCGTTGGTGACGAGCACGCCCGTAGCCTTAAGCTCCTTGGACTTGTTGCCCGCGGCATCCCAAGCGACAACGGAGACGTCCTGCTTGGAGGAGCTGCCGTCGAGCGTGAACTCGCGGATCGGGCTCTTCTCGAGCTGGTCGGCCGTGAAGGTAGCCACGGTCTTGCCGTTCACCTTGATCTGAGCCTTCGAGAGCTTGAGGTTGTCCTCGAAGCTCACCTTGGCCTTGTGCGAGGACTCCTCGTACTTACCGTTGGAGGCAAGGTCGACGAAGGAAGCGATGGGCGCGGTGTCGTCAACGGCAAAGTTGATCTCGGCCGCAGCGCCGGACTTCTTGGCGTTCTTGCCCTCCATGGTGTTCTCGGAGGAGTTGCCAGCAGCGTCCTCACTGTGGAACAGCACACGGTACGCGCCGTCCTTGTCGTAGTTGGACTTGCTGACGGTGTAGTTGTACTCGCTCCAACCGCTCGCGGTGTTGGCATCGGTGGTGTAGTTGTCACCGCTCTTGAGCGTCGTGTTCTTGGTGTCGCGGGTCAGCTCGACAGAGGTCTTGTTGTCATCAAGGCCGGACGGGTTGATCTCGGTCACCTTAACATCGGTGGTCTTGGAGCTCTTGAGGTACTGGTCGAGCATCTTGCCGGTGTTATCGGAGATGACGTAGGTCGAACCAAAGCGGTTGACAGACCAGGTGACAGCCTCGGACTCGGTGTTACCGGCCAGGTCGATAGCCTGAACGGTCAGGGTGTAGACGCCGTCGTTGCCCTTGGTCTTGGCCGGGTTGAGGTAGCTCACGGACTTGTCGGTAGCCGAGGTGTTGATCGCGGCGCCCGCATAGGGGTTCGGATCGTCCTTAGACAGCGGGTAGCTGATCTTGGAAACCTCGATGGAGGTGCCATCGGCAAGGTTGGTGTCGTGAACGGCAGCGGTCGGGGCGACCTCACCGGCGTAGGCCGTGCGGTTGACGACATTCTGGATGTCGATCTTGGGCTTGATGGTGTCGATCACGAACTCAGGCGAGGTGTAGGACTCGGACTTGTTGGAAGCCAGGTCCTCACCGGAGACGGAGAGCGTGTAGACGCCCTGACCCGGGAACGTCACCGTAGCGGTGTGGGTATCGCCGTTGCTGGACCAGCCACCGATCTGGGCAGGAGTAGCCTCGTCACCGTTGCCGGCAGAGACCGGAGCCTCGATCTTGAACAGGTTCGGATCGAAGTTGTGCTCCTCAACCGTAATGGTAGCCGTACGAGCAGCGTTGTAATACTTACCGTTCTGAGCAGCCTCAGTGTTCCAGGACACGTTTAACTTAGGAGCGGTCTGGTCGATGACGAACTCCTCGCCCGCAGCAGAGGCGGAGTGAATGCCGCCGCCAAGGACGTCATGGAATTTAGCTTCGCCAATGACATAGTCGCCGTCAGC
>CAKTWK010000073.1 GCA_934630735.1 uncultured Collinsella sp.
CGAGCTGGGCGACCTGCAAGGCAACAACGCCCTCGATCCTTCGCGCATTAAGCCCGTCGAAGCCATCCTCAGCAAACCGCTCTTTACCGCCGAGGCTGCCCGCATCGCGCACTGGATGAGCCGCGAGTACGTCGCAACGCTTTCCGAGTGCCTGCGCCTGTTTTTGCCTCCGGGCGGTAGTCCGCGCGTCGTTAAGGGCGATGACGGCGCATGGTCGGTTGAGCGTCCCGCCGTCAAGCCTATTCAAAACCGCTGGGTGATGCTTACGCCCGAAGGCTTTGACTACACGCCGCCCAAGTCCGCGGTCCGCCAGCGCCAACTCATCGAGGCGCTCCAGTGCGGACCGGTCACGACGCGCGACCTCAACCTTCTCTATAACAGTATGTCGGCGACCATCAAGGCGCTCGAAAAGCGCGGCGTCGTGGTGGTGGAGGAGCGCCGTGCGTGGCGTGGCTGCAGCGAGCAGACCACGCTGTCCTCCGCGAGCGGCAAAGCGCCGGTCGCACTTACCAACGGCCAGCAGCAGGCGCTTGCTCAGATTGAGCGCGCTCGCCTGGATGCGCACGGCGACGTGGTCCTTGTCGATGGCGTCACCGGATCCGGCAAAACCGAGGTCTATCTCTCCGCTATCGAGCGCGTGCTCGCGGCCGGTCGCTCGGCCTGCGTGCTCGTGCCCGAGATCTCGCTGACGGCCCAGACCGTCGGCCGTTTCCGCTCGCGCTTTGGCGAGACGGTTGCCGTGTTCCACTCGCGTCTTTCTGCTGGTGAGCGCCTGGACCAGTGGGACATGGTTGCCAGCGGCGCCGCACGCGTGGTCGTTGGTGCCCGCTCGGCGCTCTTTTGCCCGATCAGCGACCTCGGTCTCATCATCATCGATGAGGAGCATGAGACCAGCTACAAGCAGGGTTCCAGCCCGCGCTACCATGCGCGCGAGGTAGCGGCCGAGATGGCGCGTCGCTATCGCTGCCCACTCGTGCTGGGCTCGGCCACACCTTCTGCCGAAGCGCTCGACCGCTGCCGCCGCGGCACGTATAACGGTGCCACCTGGACGCGCGTCGAGATGCCCGAGCGCCCGGGACACGCCGTGCTGCCCACCGTTCGCATTGCCGACCTGCGTCGCGAGTTCTCGCACGGTAGCCGCTCAATGTTCTCAAAACCGCTAATGGAAGGCCTGGAGCGCGTGGCCGAGCGCCGCGAGAAGGCTGTGCTGCTTCATAACCGCCGTGGCTTTGCGCCTTTTTTGATGTGCCGCGAGTGCGGTTGCGTCCCCACCTGCAACCACTGCTCCACGGCGCTTACGTACCACGAGCGCACCCATACGCTGCAGTGCCACACCTGCGGTTCGTCTTGGCGCGTGCAGCCGTATCCTGCTCCCACGAGTCGCTGCCCCAAGTGCGGTAGCCGTTACCTGGCAAAAATGGGGCTGGGTACGCAGCAGATCGAGGACGCACTGCACCAGATGCTGCCCGACGACGTCGCCATCATTCGCATGGACGCCGATTCCACGCGCGGCAAGGACGCGCACAAAAAGCTGCTCGAGCAGTTCGATGCTGCCGATTGCGCGGTGCTGCTGGGTACCCAGATGATTGCCAAGGGCCTCGATTTTCCCGAGGTCACGCTCGTGGGCGTGGTCAATGCCGACTTTGCGCTGAAGCTGCCCGATTTTAGAGCGGGGGAGCGCGCTTACGATCTGCTGGAGCAGGTCGCGGGCCGTGCCGGACGCGGCGATCGCCCCGGCGAGGTTATCATCCAGACCTATCTGCCCGATGACCCGGTCATTCGCGCCGTTGCCGAGCACGACCGTTCGATCTTTACCGACTATGACCTGGACCAGCGTCGCGACGCGCTGTATCCGCCGTTTGTGCGCCTGGTCAACATTTTGGTGTGGTCGGCAAGCCGCGACGATGCGCAGGATTATATCGGGCGCATCGCAAAGCTCCTCAAGCGCCGCTGGCACGCCGCCGCGCCCGACTTTTTGCGGGCGGGGAGCGCCGTGCCGCAGGTGCTGGGCCCGGCTTCGTGTGTAATCGAGAGAGCCAAGGACCGTTACCGCTTCCATCTGCTTGTGAAGTCGCCGGTAGGGTACCATGTCTCTGATGATATCGACCCCTGCCTCAAAGAGGCGGGCTCCGTGCGCGGCGTGAGCGTGAGCGTTGACGTCGATGCCTATGATTTGATGTAACAAACCGAAAGGATGGCCATGGAAGCCAACGGAATCGTACTGTCCCCTGACCCTCGTCTGCGCCAGGAGTGTGCCGTCATCGAGGAAATCACCCCTGCGATCGAGGCGCTTGCCGAGAAGATGAAGAAGATGATGTTCCACAACGGCGGTTGCGGCCTGGCCGCCCCGCAGATCGGCGAGCTCATTCAGCTCGTCACCATCGACTGCGACTACAGCGACAAGAACGACTATGACCCGTACGTACTCATCAACCCTGTCATTGTTGAGCAGAGCGACCATCTGGTGCCGTTTAGCGAGGGCTGCCTGTCTATCCCCGGCATTAGCTGCGAGATCGAGCGTCCCGACCATGTCGTCGTCGAGGCGTACGACCTGGATGCCAACTTGATTCGCTACGAGGCCTCGGGCGATCTGTTCTGCGTGTGCCTGCAGCACGAGATCGATCACCTGCACGGCAATACCATGTTTGAGCGACTCAAACCGATGCAGAGGCTCAAGGCAGTCAAGGAGTACCAGGACGCCCTGGCCCGCGGCGCTCGACCGGGCGAGACGGAGTAGATCCCACCGGCCTCTTCCGCCGCGGGGCTTAGGTTTTGCTCCATGCTCAAACAGTCCTGCTC
>CAKTWK010000074.1 GCA_934630735.1 uncultured Collinsella sp.
CGCCGCCTTTGCCGAGGCCCGCGCCACCAAGGGTCAGCCGACCGCCATTATCGCCGAGACCACCAAGGGCAAGGGCGTTTCCTTTATGGAGAACCAGGTGGGTTGGCACGGCAAGGCCCCCAACGATGAACAGTTTGAGCAGGCCATGGCAGAGCTCACGGCCGCCGGAGAGGAGCTCTAGGATGGCAGACGTCAAGAAAATCGCCACGCGCGTAAGCTACGGCGAGGCCCTCGTCGAGCTCGCCAACGAGCACGATGACTTTGTGGTCCTCGACGCCGACCTGGCCGCCGCCACACAGACCGGCAAGTTTAAGGCCGCCTGCCCCGACCGCTTCTTCGATGTGGGCATTGCCGAGAGCAACCTGATGGGTGTTGCCGCCGGTATCGCAACCACCGGTCGCGTTGCCTTTGCGAGCACCTTTGCCATGTTCGCCGCCGGCCGCGCCTTTGAGCAGGTCCGCAACTCCATCGGCTATCCGCACCTTAACGTTAAGATCGGTGCCACGCACGCCGGTATCTCGGTGGGCGAGGACGGCGCCACGCACCAGTGCTGCGAGGATATCGCCCTCATGCGCGTCATCCCCGGCATGACCGTGATTGTTCCCGCCGATGACGTCGAGGCCCGTGCCGTGACGCGCGCCGCCTACGAGTGCGACGGCCCCGTGTACATGCGCTTTGCCCGTCTGGCCTCGCCGGTCATCAACGACCCCGAGACCTACAAGTTCGAGGTAGGCAAGGGCATCGTCATGCGCGAGGGCGCCGACGTCACCATCATCGCTTGCGGCCTGATGGTCGGCGAGGCTCTCGAGGCCGCTGAGCAGCTTGCTGCCGAGGGCATCGATGCCGAGGTCATCAACATGCACACCATCAAGCCCATCGATGCCGACCTGATCGTCAAGAGCGCCACCAAGACCGGCCACGTCGTGACCGTCGAGGAGCACTCCGTGATCGGTGGCCTGGGCAGCGCCGTTGCCGATGTTCTGTGCGAGCAGTGCCTGACGCCGCTCAAGAAGATTGGCGTCAACGACACCTTCGGCGAGTCCGGCCCGGGTGCCGAGCTCCTGCACAAGTACGGCCTGGACGCCGCCAACATCGTGGCGACCACCAAGGAGTTCTTGGCCTAAGGCGTTTTGCGTTGGCCTTAATTTGAGTGTCGTTCCCGTATTGGGCAGAAATAAGCCGGGGTGCCTTCCATGTGGAGGCGCCCCGGCTTTGCGTTTGGGGGGGGGAACGGTTAGAGGGGCTTCACGGTCGGGGCGAGGGCGTTGGCAAAGATGTCGTCTGGCCAGCATACCGCTGCGACATTAGCGTCATTTGCCGCAACCATATCAGCAAGAATGGAGTCGTAGGAGATTGTCCCCAACGATTGGAGGTCGACTATCTCGCGTGCGGCATCATCTGAACACAAGTTAAGACGATATTCAGCTTTTGATAAATGGTCTTGCCCCGCATCAAAGGCCCAACGATAAATTACTAGTTTTACATAGTGGTTTTCGTCGAGCTTGATGTCGCGAATACGGCCGCACTCGATATCTCCCGCGTTTCCATACGGTTCATTTTTCATGGCAAGATATCCAAGCTCTTTATCTGGAAAGGCAGTCGAGTACAGCCCTATCACATCTCCGTCGACTTCTGCTGTCACCCTGCCATCCCAATACTCGGGCAGGTCGACACTGAAGGTTTGGGCCTCGATGTGGCGTGCGGCGGCTTTGCGCTGTTCCTCGGCCTGGCGCGCCGCTTCCTCTTCGGCGGCTTTCTTGGCGGCGACGGCGGTGTCGCGGCGGTTCGTTGCGGCATGTTGCAGTGCGTCGACGTTGGGCGCGTCCTTGCCCTTATATGCCATGGCGAGTGCCACGGCGTCGTTGATCTCGTCGTCGGTTACCTCGGCGGCGTCGATGGGGGTGAAGTCCAGAATCGCATCCTGCTCGGCGAGCTCGCCCAGGTCAATCGTTTCGCCCTTGGCGAAGGCGTCGTCGAGGGTGAGTTCAGCCTTTGTGCAAGGCACCTGGTAGATAGTGCCGTCGGCGGCGATGGGGGAGCCGGCCGCCTTGAGCGTGTACTTGCCCTGGATAAGCTTGATGCCCGAGCCGTCGGAAGCGACATATTCGACCTTGTCGACCTTCTTTCCGTCGGCCGTCTTGCCCTTTACGCGCACCGGCACACGCGAAGCGCCGTTATCGGTGTCCCACCCTTCAGCCTTTACGCTCACCACGAGCGCATGCTTGGAATGCGCTGACTCATACTGTTCCTGCTCCTGGATATGCTGCTGATACAGGTGGTACGCCAGCCCACCGCCCCCGCCAACAACAAGTATCGCCGCGCAGACGATAGCGATCACGATGCCCTTCTTGGGCTTCTTGCTGGGGACGGGCGAACCCACAGGTGCCGGCGCAACCGCGGGCTCGGCTACGGGCATAGCCTGTGTCCCGTCAAGCGCAGCCCCACATCCCACGCAAAACCGAGCACCATCAGCAAGCTCAGCACCACAATAGGGACAAACCATACCAACCTCCAGCAAGTCTAGAACCATCCATCTAACTCAACTGTAAAGCGATATCCCCAACCAAAGTTGCGCAACAATGAGCCCCAATATAAGTTGCGGTGAAATAGGGACTGATTAGGGC
>CAKTWK010000075.1 GCA_934630735.1 uncultured Collinsella sp.
GTCCTTGACATCTCCAGTCTTAAAAAACATGCCATTTACGCCCTCTTTTACATAATCACGAGCAGCACATCGATCAGGTACAATGCATGGCACGCCCTGCTCAAGCATCTGCAGAGGCGTGAGAAGAGCAGTCTCGTGCCATCGCGATGGCTGCACCGTCGCGATGGCACGATTCGTCCCGTGCAATCGCATTTCCTCAGGCTTGACCCAACCTGTAAACTCAATATTGGGGAATTTCACTTGAAGAGCGGTCAGCATCTCGCCATCGCCAATAACAATCCCCTTTGCTCCTATAGCCGTAACTGCCTCACAGAAAAGATCTGCGCCCTTCTCCGGGCTAACCCGCCCGATGAAAAGGAAGGCGTCGCGCTCATGTCTATCATCGCCGCATTTCAAGTGGTCAATTGGGTTGCACAGGACCTCATAGCTGTACTCGCTGTGCAGGAACGGAACAAGGATATCGCGGCAGTATTCGGACACGAACGCGTAGTGAACCTTAGGATTGTTGCGAACCCAGCGGTCCTGTCGGGCTTGACGCGCCACGCGCCAGAGCTTCTGAGCATAGGAGCGTTTGTCGCAGTTGCGGCAGATGCAAGAACCCGACATGGAATTCCGCTCGCAGATCCTTTTCTCGTTGTAATCGTAGAAACCGCCGTTGGGGCAAACGGAGAAGTAATCATGCACGGTCAGTAGAATCGGGTTGCCGTTCTCGGTCGCCGCAGCGAACACTGCACTGCTCAGAACCTTGGTCCACGTATGTACATGGACGATGGCATCCTTCAAGTCGCCGCGCTTAAGAAGTCTACGAAAAGACTCGTAAGCGTGCGAATTCCAAATCCCGTTGCGGATCGCATCGAGCCTCGAGGGGTTGCTGTTGATGGACGGCATGTCCAGGCAGACCGTTTCGACATCGGATGATGCCAAATCTTCGCAAACAGGCCCCTCCCCGCAGAAGAAGACAACCTTGCGTCCCTCGGAGGCAAGGATAAGGGCTGTCTTCACTGCCACGGCGACAGCACCGCCTTCGACATAGCCGAAGTCGCTAACGATAACGATTGGATTATTTTGATCGCTGATATCCACTATGCCATCAGCGCCCCAATATAGCCTGTAAGCTCTTCCTCCCAGTCGGGCATATGGAACCCGACCGACTCGAGCTTGGACAGGTCGAGCGCGGAGTGGACCGGGCGCGGGGCGACGGGGCCGGCGGCGCTCGCGTAGTAGTCGGCGGTCGATACCGGCACGACCTTGTCGCCGTTGCCGTTGGCGGCCTCGAAGACGGCGCGTGCGATGTCCGCCCAGGACCTCACGGCGCCGGAGCCGGTGCAGTCGTAGGTGCCGTAGGGGGCGTGCGTCCCCAGCACGTGGAAGATGGCCTCGGCCATGTCGCGCGTGAAGGTCAGGCGGCCCAGCTGGTCGTCCACGACGGTGACCTTGTCCAGCTTGTCCTCGGGGTCGGCTACGCGGTCGGACAGCCCCTTCATGGTCTTGACGAAGTTGTGGCCCTCGCCGATGACCCAGGAGCTGCGCATGATGTAGTGGCGCGGGCAGCCGGCCACGGCGGTGTCGCCGGCGGCCTTGGTCTGGCCGTAGACGGACAGCGGGGAGAACGGCTCGTCCTCCGTGTGGACCTCGGCGGTGCCGTCGAAGACGTAGTCGGAGGACACGTGCACGAGCGTGATGCCGTGCCCGGCGCAGGTGCGGGCGAGAAGCGCCGGCCCCGTGGCGTTGGCCTTCCAGGCGGTCACGCGGCCCTCGGGGGTCTCCGCTTTATCCACGGCCGTGTAGGCGCCGCAGTTGATGACGGCGCCGTAGAGCGACCAGTCGTATTTGGAGTAGGCGTCCGGGTCGGACATGTCGAAGGTGTCGATGTCGCAGAAGTCGAAGTCCTTGGCCACGCCGCGCTCCTCGGCGAGCGCGCGCACCGCATGGCCCAGCTGGCCGTTGCAGCCGGTGACGAGGGTACGCTTCGGCGCCATCGGGACGACGTCCTTCAGCATCGGGTGGTTGAGGTCGGCCTCGGAGACGGTGGCCTGGTCGAGCGGGATCGGCCACTGGATGTTGAGCTCCGGGTCGGCGAGGTTCACGAAGGTGTAGGTCCTCTTCAGCTCGAGCGACCAGTGGGCGTCCACCAGGTAGGTGTAGGCGGTGCCGTCCTCCAGCGCCTGGAAGGAGTTACCAACGCCGCGCGGGACGTAGATGGCCTTGCTCGGGTCGAGCGTGCAGGTGAACACCTTGCCGAAGGTCTCGCTGCCCTCGCGCAGGTCCACCCAGGCGCCGAAGACCGAGCCGCGGGCCACGGAGATGAACTTGTCCCAGGGCTCGGCGTGGATGCCGCGCGTGACGCCGCGGCTGTCGTTGTAGGAGATGTTGTTCTGGACGACGCGGAGGTCCGGGATGCCCAGGGCGGTCATCTTGGCGCGCTGCCAGTTCTCCTTGAACCAGCCGCGCGAGTCGCCGTGGACGGCGAGGTCGACGACCTTGAGGCCCCCGATGCCGGTCTCGGTGACGGAGAGGTCCTTCTCGAATGCGATGTCTGCCATGTGGGAAAAGCTCCTATCGAAGAGG
>CAKTWK010000076.1 GCA_934630735.1 uncultured Collinsella sp.
GGGTATCGGATTCCCACATTCATCCGTACATGTACGGATGAATGTGGGAAGTGTTCGGATGAAGTTGCCAATCAAGGAGGTGGTTGTGGGCACTCAGCAGGCGTGTGTGACTTTCGGTCCTACTGAATATGCGGGTAAGATTGGATTTGTGCAGTGGTTTGACCATGGAGCGGAAATTAAACAAAGCGATGTCTCTGGCGAAAGTGGCCCTTCTGCTCATGAATACCAAGTTAAATTCATCGGGTATGATGGCCAATCATTCAAGGCAATGACGGACCTTATTCCTCTGAGGGAATTCAACTCTGGCTTTTCTGGCGTTTATGGCGTGTTATTTTCCGATAAGGACTCGATAAACGAAACTATTGCAACGGTCGCCACGACGCTGGAGCAGCTGAAGTCGAAGGACGCTGACGATGCGCAGGCGAGCTACGAGGCCGTCTCTGCCACGCAGGATGTCAACTTTACGGCTGCGGTTGGCGAAGGCCCGCTGAATCCGTCCCCCGATGATACGTGCCAGATTTCGGCTACGTGGACCTATCCTCAGGTAAAAGGCCAGGGTGTAGGTGTCGCCAAGTTCAACAAGGATATGGTTCAGCTGGTCGCGGATACGCTCGACGCGAGCAAGCAGGCCTCGATGGACGACGAGGACAGTCGCGTGACCATGATGTACACTGCCGAGATCGTCTCGATCGATGGCGATATCGCCTGCGTGCGTACGTTCACCAACAGTTATCAGCCTCCGTATCGATCGGTGCAGAAGACGAGGTCGGCGTACTACAACCTCAAGACGGGTGAGCAGGTTTCGCTCGAGGATTCGCTTGCGCAGCATGGCCTTTCGTTCGACACCCTCAAGAGCGAGGCCAAGCAGGCAATTAAGACGGCAAAGCCGAATATTGACTCCGTGTCTGAAGACAACATCGACGATGACGATAACTACACCGAGGATCATTTCTACTACGACGGCAAGGGCTATATCGTTGTCCTCGATACTGGCGAGTTTGACTGCATGGCATGGGATACGCACGACTTGGTTGCGCACGCCTTCGACTCGAGCTATTCCTGCGGTCAGGATGTAACGCCCGAGCGAGCCAAGGCCACGTACGTACCCAACGAGTAGAGTAAAGCCGCAAGAAGCGAATTACAAAGTCCCCCGGTGGCGCAAAACACAGCGCCACCGGGGACTTTTTGATGCAAATTGGCTCCGAAATAAGCTATCTGGGCCAGCCGCGCCACAAAAAGCGCCCATCTACTACGTTTGCTAGGGTTGGACCGACCATGGAGCGTTTTTTAACAATACAGCAAGACGTTTACCTGCGGTTTTGTTAACACAAATATGGCTATGGTCGGCACCCTTGGGTTAAACGTAGTAGATGGGCGCTTTTTGTGGCGCACAGCCCAAGAAGAGATCATTAGCCACGCTGGAGGCCGAAGAGTTTGGCGTTGCGCTCGGCGACCATCATGTTGATATCGGCGATTTCCATCTCGCCGTCAATGTAGGGCTGGTAGGTGCCATATGGATCGCCGGCTCCCAAGCTGCAGCTTCCGCAGTTGTCGCAGCTGCCATTGCCGCAGCCAGCGAGCGCTAGCTTAATGATCTCCTCACGCTCGGCACGCGTCGTGTCCTTGATGAGCTTGCTTTTTGCCATGACGTTCCTCGATTCGATTGCGACCGTCGGCCGCGCATGTCTTGTAGATACCGACGACCTTTGCCCATCATAGGCTTTTGCGCGGGTAGAATGCATGGATAACTTGATGCTTACGGGCGACGGAAAGGAATCGTTGCATGGACCAGGATAAGACGACCGTAATGGGTGGCTACGGCTCCTCGCGGACGGGCAATGGCGCCGATGAGACCCGCGTCGTGCCGAATCCCGGCTACGCTGCCCCCGATACGACGCAGACGTCGGCCGATCCCATGCGCGTTGTGAATTACGGAAACGCAGCGCAGGACCCGTATGGTGCCTCGTCGCAGAGCCCCTACGGCAACGCGGCGGCAGACCCTTATGATGACTTGCTGCAAAATCCCATTCCGCAACCTCAGCAGACGACATATATGCCGCGCACGGCACAGCCGCGCTACGAGTTACGCGACCGATATGCGCGCGAGCCGTATCGTGAGTATCCCAAGTCCATCCCTCAGTATGGCGAGGACGAGGAGAAGACGCCGTCGCGTTCGTCGAGCGTGATCAAGAAAATCCTGATCGTGCTGGCGATCTTCTTTGCCCTGTCGGTTGTGTTTGCCATCGTGTCGGGCATGCTCAACAAGCGGGGCGCCACGACTGATACCACGGCCGGGCAGACCGAGACTACCCAGTCCGGCAC
>CAKTWK010000077.1 GCA_934630735.1 uncultured Collinsella sp.
GCGTCGCTGAGGTCGTCATAGGGGCAAAGGACCCGTCCTCCCTCCCCCAGACCGTTTGAGTGGACCGTGACGGACCTGGCCCCTATTCCCATAGCGGCGTCCAGAGAACGCCGCAGAAAGGCCTTGTAGGCCGTTTTCTGGGCAGGGTCGATGAGGGACAGCTCCGCGTCCCCGTTGAAGCCGGAAATGCCGATCCCCGCATCGTCCGCGGCATCTCGCACGGCGGCGAGATCCTTGTCGGTCCAGCTCCAGAATTCTACAAAATCGAAGCCGTCGGCCTTGGCGGCGCGAAACCGCTCTAAAAAGGGCAGTTCCGTGTACAGTGTCTCAATGCAGGCGGATTTCTGAAAAATCATAGGCCCCTCCTTCTCGTTTATTGTGCTTTGCACATTTGTGTTTACGCACATAATATAGCAAGTCAAGCATCCACCGTCAAGGGCTTTTGGAAAATGAAATATATTTCAGCGGAACGCCTGAAATTCCACCGTTTTCTTTTTCAGGATTGACAAGAGGCGGTTCCTGTTTTATGATAAATTGTGCAAAAGCACATCACACACGAACGAGGTGATCTCATGGGTTCCAAACCAACGATACAAACCGTAGCCCAGATGGCTGGAGTCTCCCGCGGTACCGTAGATCGGGTGCTGAACGGAAGGGCGCACGTCCGGGAGGACGTGCGGCTCCGGGTGCTGGAGGCCATCCGCCAAAGCGGATACGTCTCCCCCCGGGATACCCACCAGCGCCAATTCCAGCAGGCATACCCCCCTATGAAGCTGGGTGTGCTGCTGCCCAACTGGGAGGGGCAGTTCCGAACGGAGGTAGACGAGGGCATTGCCCAGGCCCAAGCGGAATTGGAGAGCACCGGGATCCAGATCCTGATCCGGCGATGCGAAACTGACATCCCCGCAGAGGCGTTGAAGCTGCTGGACAAGTTGACGGAGGCAGGTGCCGCCGGTCTGGCGGTCTGCGCCGCCAATGATCCCTCCATCATCGCGCGGATCTCCGCTTTGGCAGATGAGGGGATCCCCTGCGTCACCTTCAACTCGGATCTGCCGGACAGCCGCCGCCTGTGTTTTGTTGGGCAAGACATCTACAAGGCAGGCCGGGTCGCCGGAGGGCTTATGAGCAGGTGCGTTCCCGCTGGGAGCCAGCTTTTAGCCACGGTGGGCAATCTGAAATTTGACGGTCACCGCCAGCGCTTGGCCGGGTTCCGGGATCGTATCCGGGAGGCGGGCTTCCCCATGGAGGATCTGGTGGTGGCCGAGACCTTCAACGATTATGAGACCACCTTCCGGGTGGTGACGGAGGCCATTGACCGGCATCCCCGGCTACGGGGTATCTACATGGCGAATCTCAGCGTTTCCGGATGTGCCGCCGCCATTGAACAGGCTGGGAAAAAGGGGGCCATCCGGCTCATCTGCCATGATCTGAACGAAAGCGTCCGCCAACTGCTGCTACGGGGCAGCATTGACTTCACGATTCCTCAAAATCTGCGGCAGCAGGGCTACGGCCCCTTGATCCTCCTGCGGGACATTCTGCGGAGAAAAGCAGCGTCGGACGCTGCCCGCTTCAACCGTCAAATCGACATTGTCTGTTCGGATAATCTGCCGTAGCATCCGTGGCAGGTCGGGTATGGTTCCCAAAGTTACACCCAAGGGTACACATATCATGCGGCAGAAGAATGATGGGGTAATGGTGCTTATCTTTTGTCAGGGATGGCAGCTGAAACATACACACTCTACACGCACAAATGCAGGAAGTCCCCAAGCCATTGTGATACAACGGCTTGGGGACTTCAGTTCAGTTGAATATAGGATAATGATCGGGGTTATCAGGCCGTCAAGCCGGAACCTCTTGCAGCGCAAGGCTTTCGAGACTTTTCACGGTAGTAGTCAAATAGTAGTCTGTGCGCCCCGCAGGTCATGATATCTGATGGAGCCGCTCCCGCTTTCAGCATACACGAACCGCATACTTCATGCGATTCCTGTACCGCGTCGATTTGAGCAGTCCCAGCTTTTCAAATTTCAGGACAAAGCTGCGGATCGTCGCATAGAATTTTTATTCCTACCAGCGCCCTGTCCCATTCATCAGAACCGTGCGTCCAGTGAAGCCGCAGTGTGCTCTTTTGATGAATGCCGAGCGTGTACTTCTCTCGATGGGAAAACAAATTACGCACCCTCGTGTTCCTCCAGCAGATCGGTCATGTTTTTCAAACCGATGCCCAATGTGGAGGTATTGTGCAGCAGCGCGGATATTGCGGGCGGCAGTACCCCCGCTACGCCCAAGGTGATCAG
>CAKTWK010000078.1 GCA_934630735.1 uncultured Collinsella sp.
GGGCGCCGCTGACCGGTGGACGGCACCGAGCCGTCATTGAACTTAGAAGGGGGAGGCCTCGCGGCCTCCCCTTTTTTGTGCGTTATAGACGACATTCTCTAAGCAATTAAATCAATCCAATCATCCACCGGTGAATATAAACGTTCACCGTTCTTTGGTCGGTTCTCTGTTCTCAATGGACTAATATTTGCTTTAGCGCACTGCTGCGCTTGTCCTGTTTTACACGGGTCGTTTTATTGATTGTGACGGAAGGACTCACATGGCAGATGTTCATGAGCTGCTTGATACTTGGATTGCCAACGTCAAGGACGAGGAGCTCCTCGCAGAGCTCAACACGATGAAGAAGCAGGGTGATGAGGACGCCATCACCGACGCTTTCTTCCAGGATCTCGCCTTCGGTACTGCCGGTCTTCGCGGCACTATCGGTGCAGGCACCAACCGTATGAATATCTATACGGTCGGTCGCGCGACGCAGGGTTTTGCTGACTATCTTAATGCGACCTTCGAGCATTCGACGGTCGCCATCGCTCGCGATAGCCGCAATAAGGGTGAACTGTTCATTAAGACGACGGCTGCCATTCTTGCAGCAAACGGCGTGACTGCCCTCGTGTATCCCAAGATTTCTCCTGTGCCGACGCTCTCCTGGGCCGTCCGTGATCTTAAGTGCTCCGGTGGCATTTGCATGACTGCTAGTCATAACCCGGCGCCGTATAACGGCTATAAGGCCTATGGCCCCGACGGCTGCCAGATCACCAGCGAGGCCGCCGATGCAATTTCTAAGGCTATTGCCGAGACAGATACGTTCACCGGCGTGAAGTCCATGGACTTCGATGAGGCTCTTGAGCAGGGTCTGGTCAAATGGATCGATGACTCGTGCCTCGAGCGTTATTACGACGCCGTTCTCGCGCGCGGCGTTACGAATCTTACTGCCGAGGAGATCGCTGGCGCTCCGCTTAAGCTTGTCTATACGCCGCTGAATGGTACTGGCCTCATTCCCGTCACCACGGTGCTCGAGCGCGCTGGCATCACCGATGTCACGGTTGTTCCCGAGCAGAAGGAACCTAACGGCGATTTCCCGACCTGCCCGTATCCTAACCCCGAGATCCGACAGGCCATGCAGAAGGGCATCGATCTCTGCGAGCAGGTTCATCCTGATCTGCTGCTTGCAACCGATCCTGACGCCGACCGTGTTGGCGTTGCCGTTAAGAATGGTGATGACTATCTGCTGCTGACCGGCAATGAGATGGGCGTTCTGCTGCTCGACTATATCTGCAAGACCCGTGCTGCCCGCGGTGAGGACCTCACTAAGAAGGTTGCCGTTACTACTATCGTTTCTTCCGCCATGGTCGATGCTCTGGCCGAGGAGTATGGCTTTGAGCTCCGTCGCTGCCTGACGGGCTTCAAGTACATCGGTGACATCATTACCTCGCTTTCCGATGCTGGTGAAGTCGATCGCTTTATCTTCGGTTTTGAGGAGAGCTACGGCTATCTGGCTGGCGACCACGTGCGCGATAAGGACGCGGTGAGCACTTCGCTTCTGATTTGCCAGATGGCGCAGTATTACAAGCTGCAGGGTAAGAACCTTGCCGACGCGATGCACGAGCTGTACGAGAAGTATGGCTACTACCACAATAAGACGATTTCGCTGAGCTATCCGGGTGCTGAGGGTGCGGCAAAGATGGCCGGCATCATGGCCGGTCTGCGCGAGAACCCGCCTGCGGAGCTTGCTGGGTCCAAGATTGAGGCCGTCGTGGACTACAACACCTGCGTGAACGGCCTGCCGAAGGCTAATGTCATTGAGTTTGATCTCGAGGGTGGCAACAAGGGTATCGTCCGCCCTTCTGGTACCGAGCCCAAGATCAAGCTGTATATCTTTGCCAAGGGCGCGGATGCCGCCGAGGCTGATGCAGCACTTGACGCGATTGAAGAGTCCGGTCGCAAGCTGCTGGCATAAGGTATTTAAAGTCTATTACTATAGATAGTCGAAAGAGGGGATCTCGGAAACGAGGTCCCCTCTTATATTTACCCAGCCAGCCGAGAGTCATTATATGTGTAGGAAATGTGTACGCCCAGATTCCCGCCCACGGGGCCCCTCCGGTCTGGCAATATATCTCCTTGCCGCGCGGCCCGGTCGGACCGGATCAGCCGCGGGGCGTGCACCTTGAGAACCGGATACTGCGAGGATGGACACACCA
>CAKTWK010000079.1 GCA_934630735.1 uncultured Collinsella sp.
GGACCTGACCGAGCGAAAAGCTAACCCGTGCCGCCCGGCCAGGCCCGATGGGACGGCTACCGAGCCGCCAAGATGGCGTCGATGAGCGTCAGTACGCCTCCGTCGTTGTTGCTCGGAATGCGCCACTTGGCATGCGCGTTCATGTGCTCCTCGGCATTGTCCACGATAAAGCTGTGTCCGACGCGCTCCAGCATGGGGATGTCGTTGTAGGTATCGCCCACGGCGGCGGCATCGGCGATATCAATGCCCAACTGCTCGCACAGATGCGCGACGCCGGCGCCCTTGTCGACACCCAGGTTCATAAAGTCGATCCACTCGCGGCCGGCATTGGTGACATAGAGCTGATCCGAGAACGCGGGGTTATAGGTCTCGCGGAACGCGGGCTCGGCATCGTAGCCAGGGAAGAAGATCGAAATCTTGTTGGATTCGATATCAATGCCCTCAAAGGTGTCGACGTAGTTGATCGTGTTGTAGTAAACGCTGATCTCGTCGTGGTATTGATGGTCGCTGGCAAGCACGTAGAACTCGTCGAAGCAGCACAGCACGGGGACGGCACGCGGGTCCTCCGAGGCGCGAGCAAGTACTTTCTGATACAGCGCCACATCGATCGTGCTCTTATAGATATAGTTGCCGCGGCAAATCACGCACGCGCCGTTATCGGGGCAAAAGGCGAGGCGGTTCTTGATGCTCTCGAACATCTCCTCGAGTTTGGGGGCGGGGCGTCCGCTGGCGGGGCAGAACACGATGCCCGCCTCGGCGAGCTTGTCCAGGCGCTCATCGAGGCCCTGGGGCAGGACGCGCTCGTCGGTCAGCAGCGTCTTGTCCATATCGACGGCGAGAATCTTGATGTTGCCGATGTTGGCGTCTGATTCGTACGTTTGCATAAAGCACGCCTTTCCGTTTCTTAATTGTTTCGGGCGGAATAACCCTCCGGTTGGTAATCGGGCGTATTTTCGCAGGATTGGTGCGTATTTGCATCAGGATTCACAAAGTAATGAAAAAACTTTTCAGAAATTTGAATTTGTCGCTTGCGCAGCGAGCACTTTATTGTAATATAGCGAACATCGAAAACGGAGACGGCGAATGAGCCGCTTACCGAGGAAAAGGTACCGTTTACGATATTAGAATTGCGCCCGGCGATAGGTGAAAGGAGAGGCAGATGCAGTTCGTAAAGATCATCACTACTGCAGACAATGCCATCCGACGCCAGCGCGCAATTTCCCGACGACGATAACAATCGTCTCTGTTCGTATGGGGTGAAATGCCCCAACAGAGTCATTTTGAGGTCGTTGGGTTTTAGCACGACATAGACGCATGTTTCTAGGGCATGTTGTGCTGCTTTTTGCTATTTAACCTGATATTGCACGGTTTTTGACCTCGAAATGACTTGCAACTGACCGATGTTCTAACTAGCTACCAAGGGCGAAAGGAAACAGCCATGAGCAAGGAAAAAGTCGTTCTCGCATATTCCGGTGGTCTTGATACATCCGTATGTGTCAAGTGGCTCCAGGACGAGAAGAATCTCGATGTCGTTTGTGTCTGCGGCAACGTGGGCCAGGAGGAGACCGGCCTGGACGCCAAGAAGCAGAAGGCGCTCGACCTGGGCGTTCTTGATTGCCAGGTCCTCGACCTGCGCGATGAGTTCTCCGATGAGTTCCTGACCAAGGCCATCGCCGCAAACTCCATGTACGAGAACAAGTACCCGCTGCTCTCCGCTCTTTCCCGTCCTCTGCTTGCCAAGAAGCTCGTCGAGGTCGCCCATGAGTTTGGCGCCACGTATGTCGCCCACGGCTGCACCGGCAAGGGCAACGACCAGGTTCGTTTTGAGGCTGCCGTCAAGGCCCTCGACCCTGAGCTCAAGGTTATCGCCCCGGTTCGCGAGTGGGATTTGAAGTGCCGTCCCGACGAGGTCGCCTATGCCCACGCCCACAACGTGCCGGTTCCCGAGGGTGCCAACGACAACCCCTATTCCATCGATGATAACCTGTGGGGTCGTGCCATCGAGTGCGGTCACCTGGAGGATCCTTGGAACGAGCCGCTCGACGACGCTTGGGTTATGACCAAGAACCCCGAGGACACGCCCGACACTCCGAC
>CAKTWK010000080.1 GCA_934630735.1 uncultured Collinsella sp.
GGTGAGGATGATCCGGTTCACCGTCCGTTCCCGAAAAGCGGATACGGCGGCTGCCACCGCCAGATAGGTCTTGCCGGTACCGGCAGGGCCTACGCCAATGGTGACTGTATTTTGGGCAATGGCCTTCATATAGGTCTGCTGGCCCACAGTCTTGGCCTTGATGGGCTTTCCTTTGGCTGTGATACATACCACATCCTGGGCCATTTTGGCAATTTGGGCTTCATTTCCCTCGCTGACAAGGGTAATGAGGTAGCGGACCCGTTGCTCATCGATGGTTTCACCCCGGGCGGCCAAAGACAGCAGCCCCTCCAGGGTTCGGACAGCTTTGTCTGCCATTTCCTCATCGCCAGTGACCTTCAGGTCCGTGCCCCGGTTGACAATGCGCACGCCAAGGGCCTCTTCGATCCGGCGTACGTTTTCATCAAAGGAGCCGAATACGGCAATCAAATCCTCTACACGTTCAGCATTTACGATTCGTTCTGTTTCTTTACTCATTGGTATCTCCTATCTGCTCCCAGATTCGGCGGCTGATGACCTCCCGGCAAGTGTACGCACCTGTCAGGCAGTATCGTCCAGCGGTATGGGAAAGAGCTTCCTGCTTTTTCTGAATCATCCCTGCCAGCATGTCCGTTTTTAAAGAACTTTCCGAAAGAATGCGAAGCAGAGCTCCGGCTTCCGCTTCCGGAACTGCCTCTTCACGCAATGGCGATATACAGAATCGGTCTGCCGCCAATGCCACAGGCAGGCGAAAGCCTCCGGGCAGGGTCAGCTGGTATTCCTGGTACATTCTATCACATTCGGTACCCCAAATTCCACTACCAATCCATAATTTTATCCGTTTTTTTCCGAGGACCAGGCTCCAGCGGGTGATTTTTTTCGAGAGACCGTCCCGCACAAGGCGATTTTCCGGGGTCACGGCGAAAAAGGACCTGCTTGTCAGGGCGGTGACCTCTCCTTGGGCGACGGTGGCCTTCTGGGTAATGCCGCAATCCATGAGGCCGGAAATCAGGATCTCTCCCTGGGTAACCGTCTGGCCCGGGGCGCAGAGGGCGGTGCCCCGAGTCACGGTGACATCCTGGATGACTCCGTCCCGGGCGGCTGCCAAGTGGCTCAGGCCATTGGTTTGCTGCTCCATGGGAACGGAAGGGGGCTTTTCCGCCACTCGTATTTCCGCAACGCAGCCATAAGTATTGACCCCTACCCATTTAAGCTCCGGAATGATGGACAAGAGACTATTTTTGATCTTCTCGCTGCGAAGGCCCCGGCGGTTTACGCCAAACCGGAGGCCGCAGTCCTCAGCCGCCGCCAAGATTTCTCCGGCGGGAATCCGGCTGTTGCCGGTGACCCGGAAGAAGAGAATCCGGGTGGGGATCAGCAAGGCGGACAACAGAAGCAAAGACACCCCCATCAGCAGCAGTCTCCGACGGACCAGGCTTCGGAAAGTGTAATAGAGCCCCAGGTGACGCAGGACGGTCAGCTTTTCGCCTCTTTTGACCGCCAGACTATTCATGGCCTTCAGGTCTTGGCGGCGGATCCGGAAGGACAGGGTCAGTTCTCCCTCCGGTAGGACTTGACGGATGGAAAGCCCCATCTGGGCAATGGCTGCCAGGCTACCGGCAGGGTCCGCTGTGATGAGCTCCACCAGGACCTCCCCGGATAGGGACCGCCAAAAAGTCATGGCCTTCCCCTCCGCATCAGGGTGACACCCTCTACCCTGCCAGTGATCACCAGTTGACGCTGGGTCATCCGGGCCAGTTCCAGGTTTTCCCCGCAGACCAGGACCCGGCCAAAGCTGACGGTGGCCCCAATCCTGCAGCGGCTGTATTC
>CAKTWK010000081.1 GCA_934630735.1 uncultured Collinsella sp.
ACGTGAACTTCCTGACAGGAAAGAATGGCGCAGGAAAATCAACGGTGATCGACGCACTTCAGATTGTGCTGTTGGGCGAAACGAATGCCCGTAATTTCAATCAGGCGGCCAATGAAAAGTCCCAGCGCACGCTTGACGGTTATCTTCGGGCGGATATGGATGAAAATAACCCCTATTCCCGCCGCGGAAAGGATTTTTCCAGCTATATCGCCTGCGAATTTCAGGACGAGGTGGAAGGGACCAGCTTCGTCACCGGTGTTGTTTTCGATTGCCGCAGTGATGGCAGCAGACAGGAACGCTTTTTCATTTACGTGGGGACTTTGCCGGAAAATTGCTTTATCGAGAATGGGGAGGCAATGGAGATTCCTGCACTGCGCCGCTATCTGAAACAAAACTATGCCAAAGCGGAAATCTATGATACGCAGAAGGAATATCGCCGGAACATGCTCTCCCGCTGGAATGTTCACAATGAACAGGTCCTCCGGATGATGAAAAAAGCGGTGTCTTTCCGGCCGATAGTGGATATTCAAAAATTTATCACGGAGAACATCTGCGACATACCGGATAAGCCTGATATTGAGGCCATGCAGCAGAATATCCGGGATTATAAGCGCCACGAGCTGCTGGCGCAGCGGCAGGAGGAGAAACTAGCCGCCCTGCAGGAGATTGGCAGACTATATCGCGAGATGCATCAGGCGATCGACCGCTGGCAGGTGCAGTCCTTTTTGGTGCTGTGGGCCCAGAAGGAGGTCAAGCAGTCTCAGATTCACCGTCTCGAGCTGGAAAAGGCGGAGTGTACCGCAAATTTAACCGCCGCCGGCGAGAGGATCCGGGAAATCACAACGCAGATCACGCAGAAAGAGGACCGCAGGCGCGAGCTTGAATTGGCTTGTGCGCAGAGCAGCGTATTTCAGGAGGAGGAGAAGCTGCGCGGCCGGAAACAGGCCCTGCTGGATGAACGGGAACAGCTGCATCGGGAAATGCGATCCCTGGCTCAGGAAATCAAAAAGGAAGCGCTTCGGCTGAATAACCTGTGCAGTGCGATACTGGAGCAGGAAGCGGAAGAAAATCTTTTGCCTGTGCAGGATGCGGCCCAGGGCGTCCTGAAGGCATATGCGGTTTTTGCGTCGGAAAACCATGAGATGTTTTCTCATTCCCTGGCGCCTTTTGAAAATGCCCGGCAGGCGGCTGCTGTGCTTTCGGAGGCGGTCCGGGACGCCCGACACAAAATAGAAGACCGTCTGGCGGAATTGAAAGAGCAGCAGGACCAGAAACGCGTTGCCCTTGCGAATCTCCGGAAAAATATCAAAGACTACCCAAAAGGGTTGCTGCAATTTAAGGAGAGCTTGGCCGACGAGCTGGAGCATCAGTTGGGAAGCCCGGTTACAATCGATATTCTGGCGGACGTGTTGGAGGTTGCAGACGAACGTTGGCGCGGAGCGGTAGAGGGCTATCTTCATGCGCAGAAGTTTTACCTACTGATCGATCCGGCGTACTACCAAAGAGCGCTGCCTGTGTTTGACCGGATCAAAAGAGATTTCGGCTCTGCTTCCTTTGGACTGGTGGATATCGGTAAGCTCCGTGAACGAGAGACGATCCGTCCTCGGGACGACAGTCTTGCGAAGAAAGTGGAGACAGAGAATCCGCTGGCGCGCAGCTATATGGATTACTTACTGGGGCGTGTGGTGTGCTGCAACAGGGTCGAGCAGCTGCGCAATTTCAAGATTGCCCTTACGGCGGACGGCGTGCTTTATCAGGGCTATGT
>CAKTWK010000082.1 GCA_934630735.1 uncultured Collinsella sp.
GAGCCTCGAACACGGAAACCTGATAGCCCTTCTTGGCCAGATCGCTGGCGCAGGTCAGGCCGGCAGGGCCGGAGCCCACCACGGCTACCTTCATGCCGTTGGAGGGGGCCTTCTCAGGCTTGGTATTCACATTCTCCCGGTACCAGTCGGCAACGAAGCGCTCCAGACGGCCGATGGCAACGGGCTCGCCCTTGATGCCCCGGACGCACTTGCTCTCGCACTGGCTCTCCTGGGGGCAGACACGGCCGGAAAGGGCCGGCAGGGCATTGGTGGAGGTGATGATCTCGTAGGCCTTCTTGAAGTCACCCTCAGCCACCTGATGGATGAACTCCGGGATCCGCACGTTGACGGGGCAGCCCTCCACGCACTTGGGGTTCTTGCAGTTGAGGCAGCGGCCGGCTTCTTCCTTGGCCATTTCCTCGGTGTAGCCCAGGGCTACTTCCTTAAAGTTGCGGGCACGGACCTTGGGGTCCTGCTCGGGCATAGGAGTCTTGGTAAGAGTCATATTCGCCATTTTCGTTTCCTCCCTTACTTGATCAGGGCCTTGCCCATTGCTTCCATACGGCAGACATGGTCCTTGGCAACTTCGGCTTCCCGCTCCCGGTAGGTGCCGTTCCGGCTCATGAGCTCGGCATAGTCCACCTTGTGGCCGTCGAACTCAGGGCCGTCTACGCAGGCGAACTTGGTCTCGCCGCCAACGGTGACACGGCAGCCGCCGCACATGCCGGTGCCGTCCACCATGATGGGGTTCAGAGAGACCATGGTGTGCACGCCGAAGGGCTCGGTGGTCTTGCAGACAAACTTCATCATGGGCACGGGGCCGATGGCCAGCACCTCGTCGTACTGCACACCAGATTCCAGCAGAGCCTGGAGCTTGACGGTGCCGAAGCCCTTCTCGCCGTAGGAGCCGTCGTCGGTCATCAGGTACAGGTTATCCGCGCAGGCACGGAACTCGTCTTCCAGGATGACAATGTCCTTGTTCCGGAAGCCGATGATCACGTCCACAATGGCGCCGGCCTCCTTGAAGGCACGGGCAGCGGGCAGAGCGATGGCGCAGCCCACGCCGCCGCCGACGACGCAGACCCGCTTCTTGCCCTCTACATCGGTGGGCTTGCCCAGAGGGCCTACGAAATCCCGGATGTAGTCCCCCTCGTTGAGGGCACCCAGGGCCTTGGTAGAGAAGCCAACCTTCTGGAAGATGATCTCTACGGTGCCCTTCTCCCGGTCGTAACCGGCGATGGTCAGGGGAACACGCTCACTGAGCTCGTCAATGCGGAAAATAATGAACTGACCGGCCTTCGCTTTTTTGGCGACGAAGGGAGCTTCGATCTCCATCAGCGTAACGGCATCGTTCAGCTCTTTCTTTCGAACGATCTTATACATAACGCAACCACCCTTTTAAAAATAATCAATTGCCATTGACCGGCACCAAAGAGGCACTCCTCAGCCCCATTCGGTGCCATTGTATTTATTATAAGTTCTTTCTATCCGTTTGTCAAAACAATTCTTCTGTTTTGGGTGAAAATAGAGAATTTTCGAGAAAAAAAAGCCTCCTTACGAGAGAGTGTCAGGGCCAAAGGCCCTGACGGGTGTGGGACGGAAGCCTTCCCCGCCGGAGGCAGCCTTCCCCATCGGGGAAGGTGGACCGGGCGCAGCCCGGGAC
>CAKTWK010000083.1 GCA_934630735.1 uncultured Collinsella sp.
TCAAGGTCAGGGAAATCACCGGCGTGATGATGATATAGAACAGCAGGTTCAGCAGAAATTCCGGGGTCACGCCGTGTGTCGTGAACAGCAGCCCGCCCGCGATCAGAAAGGCGAACACGCCGTTGACGGCGGCGGTGTAGAACATCATGGGCAGGCGCAGGTCTTTGGTGTAGGAAATGACCCACTTTTCATACTCATCAATGGTGGTCTTGAACTTTTTGAAGGAAAATACCGATTGCCCGAAGGTCTTGACCACCGGGATGCCCCGGACGTATTCCACCGCCTCGTTGGACATGGATTCCAGTGCGTTGCCATACTGCCTCATTTTTTCGGCCATCCGCTTGCCAGTCATGGTCGTCATAATGAGGAAAGCCAGCACCACCGGCGCAAGGCTCAGCAGCCCCAGCCGCCAGTCGAACGCCAGCAGCAAAACCAGCAGCCCCACCGGGGTGGCGATGGCGTTGTACTGGTCGGGCAGCTGGTGGGCCAGATAGGTCTCGGCGGCTCCGGTGCTCTCGTGGATGATCTTGCGCAGCTTACCGCTGCCGAAGTTCTCGGCAAAGCCCAGCGGCAGCACTGCCAGATGCTCCGATACTGCCAGCCGCAGATTGGTCGCCACCCGGAACGCCGACAGATGGGAGCACATCAGCGCTGCAATATAAATAAGGTAAGACAGCACCGCGAATAGCACTGCCATCCAGCCGTAATAGGGGATGTTCACCGCCTGCGCATAGTCCGGCGCGGCGTTCAGCACATCCCGCAGGATCTTCCAGATGTATACGAAGGGCACCAGTGCCACCAGCGCACTGACCGCAGACAGCACCCACGAGGCGTAGGTAAAATATCGGTAGTTCCCGGCATAACCCATCAGCCGGGAAAGATCGGACTGTTTTTTCACGAAAGAACCTCCTTCAAAAGCTCATCGGTCAGATCCGGGTACCTGATCAGGTCATACATCTTGCCAAATGCGCCAAGATCATGCGTTCCTGCTAGTTCCATGCCCAGATGGACGTATTTTTCGCACTTAGATTTGGCATCCGTTTCCAGAATCACCGGCACGCCCAGCCGATTGCCCTCGGCAAAGGCAATGTCCAGCACCTTTCGCATATAGCCCTGCCCCTGATATTTCTCCCGCACACAGACAAGTCCAACGAAAATGTAGGGTTTCTTTTCCTTGTCCATGCGGTCTTGCAGGGAAGCCCCGCCCCGCTTGATGGCGATACCAAATTGCAGAAGACGCTTCAGGGTGGAGTTGTGCAGCATTCCGCAGGCAATGGGCCACATCGTCCTAAGCCCCATCTTCTCCTTTGGCAGCTTATAGGCGATATAGCCCTCGCCCCGCTCGCTGATAGTGTGCAGAAAGCCGCCCCGCAGCACCCCGCGCACATAAGCACAGATATAGTTTGCAGTGGCTTCTTTCCCGGAAAAGGCAGCGGCCATTCCCGTTTCCTCTCCGTAGTCATAGTAGCCGAACGCATGGCCGATATCACGGATGGATTTCTCGTCCAATGTTGTAACTTTCATTGTATTTCACTTTCCTGATTCTGCTGCGCATCTGCCACTGTCTCGCCGTCTGCCAGAAAGTGCTCCATCTCCGACACAAGCAGTGCCGGATGATTGATGATCTCGCCATGGCCGAAACCGG
>CAKTWK010000084.1 GCA_934630735.1 uncultured Collinsella sp.
GGCAGGGGTAATCCTGAAGCTCCTCCATAGAGATGGAGGCGTTCTTTGCCAAAGGGTGGCCCCGCCAGAGGTAGACATAGGCGCTGCACTGGATGAGCGGATGGAATTCCAGCCGGTTTTCCGACAGCATCTTGTTCAGCACCATTCGGTTGTGCCTGGACCGGAAGAGAACGCCGATGGCACTGCGGCCCTGGGCCACATCGTGGATCACGTCCACAGTCCGGGTCTCCCGGATGGCATACTCAAACCGGCTGGCGTCAAACTGCCGGGCGGTATCCACGAAGGCCTTGGTCACGAAGGAGTAGTGCTGGGTGGAGACACCGAAAACACGCTTCTTGGGCCGCAGATACTCCTGCTCCATGAGCTCGTACTGCTGGTAGATCTGCCGGGCGTAATGGAGGAACCGCCGCCCCTCGTTGGTCAGTGTCA
Source organism: uncultured Collinsella sp. (assembly GCA_934630735.1). GTDB lineage: Bacteria > Actinomycetota > Coriobacteriia > Coriobacteriales > Coriobacteriaceae > Collinsella. Next base: position 430 of record CAKTWK010000084.1, read on the forward strand.
CGCCCCGGTTCGTCCGGTTGAAGATGGTAATGGCCAGCTCTGTTTCCAGCTCCTGAATGGCCCCGGTCAGGGCGGGCTGCGTCACATAGAGCTTTTCCGCCGACCGGTTCATGGAGCCGGTTTCGGCAATGGTCAGGCAGTAGCGGATCTGTTGGAGGGTCATTTTGATTACTTCACGGCGCTGAAGGCCTGCTCCAGGTCCTCCAGAATGTCGTCAATGTGCTCGGTGCCGATGGACAGCCGGATGGTGTTCTGGTAGATGCCCACATTGGCCAGCTCCTCATCGGTCAGCTGGGAGTGGGTGGTGGAGGCAGGGTGGATCACCAGGCTCTTCACGTCGGCCACGTTGGCCAGGAGAGAGAAGATTTTTAGGTGATCGATGAATTGGAAGGCCTCGTCCCGGCCGCCCTTGATCTGGAAGGTGAAGATGGAAGCGCCGCCGTTGGGGAAGTACTTCTCGTACAAGGCATGGTCCGGATGGTCCGGCAGGGAGGGATGGTTGACCTTCTCCACCTTGGGATGCTTCACAAGGTACTCCACGACCTTTTTGGTGTTCTCGGCATGGCGCTCCAGCCGCAGGCTCAGGGTCTCGGTGCCCTGGAGCAGCAGGAAGGCGGCAAAGGGGCTGATGCAGGCACCCTCGTCCCGCAGGAGGATGGCCCGAATATAGGTGACGAAGGGCGCGGCGGGGGCGGCCTGGCTGAACCTTACGCCGTGGTAGCTGGGGTTGGGCTCGGAGATCCAGGGATACCGGCCGCTCTTGGCCCAGTCGAAGGTGCCGGCATCAATGATGATGCCGCCCAGAGTGGTGCCATGGCCGCCGATGAACTTGGTAGCGGAATGGACGACAATGTCGGCACCGTGCGCAATGGGACGGATCAGGTAAGGGGTGCCGAAGGTGTTGTCGATGACCAGGGGCAAACCGTGACGGTGGGCAATGGCGGCAATGGCATCGATATCGGGAATGTCGGAGTTGGGGTTGCCCAGGGTCTCAATGTAGATGGCTTTGGTGTTGGGCTGGATAGCGCTCTCTACCTCTGCCAGGTCGTGGGCATCCACGAAGGTGGTGGTGATGCCGAAGGCGGGCAGGGTGTGGGCCAGCAGGTTGCTGGTGCCGCCGTAGATGGTCTTCTGAGCCACGATGTGGTCGCCCTGCTTGCACAGGGCCTGGATGGCGT